>JAYOMZ010000054.1:0-1517 GCA_038121125.1 Alphaproteobacteria bacterium | reverse complement strand
CGAAAATAAGGCCAAGCACCCAGAAATTGCGCTTGCGCCGCATCTGCTGCATTTCCTTGCCTGTCTTTGGCTGTGCTTGCGTCATCTGCTGATTATCCAATAAAACTGCCCGCCCCGAACAGCAGCGTGGCCATCAGCCTGTCTGCGATAAGGGCTGCGAATAAAATAAACAAATAAAAGATCGAGAATTTAAACAGCTTCCAGGCTGCCTTGTCGCTTGGCTTTTTATATAAAGAAAAGGAAAGCCAGACAAAAATTGCGCCCATTACCGCTGCCACCACCAGATAAAAAAGGCTGGCCATAGACAGCGCATAAGGCACAAGGCCGGTGGGCGCGAGGATAAGCGCATAGATTAAGATTTGCTTGCGGGTTTCTTTTGGCCCTGCCACCACCGGCAGCATCGGTATATTGGCTTGCTTGTATTCATCATTTTTGACCAGCGCCAGCGCCCAGAAATGTGGCGGCGTCCAGACAAAAATAAGGGCAAAAAGCGCAATGGATTCTATTGAAATGCTGCCTGTAACCGCTGCCCAGCCGACCATTGGCGGCAAAGCCCCTGCTGCCCCGCCGATAACAATATTCTGAGCCGTGCTGCGCTTTAGCCATACCGTGTAAATCACCGCATAGAAAAAGATAGTAAAGGCCAGCAAGCCCCCTGCCAGCAGATTACTGCTCAGGCTGAGAAGCAATACCGACAAGATGGAGATAACAATCCCCAGAGACAGCGCTTCGGCAGGCACAACCTGGCCAGCCGGGATAGGCCGGCCGCGTGTACGGGTCATGACCGCGTCAATATCGCGGTCATACCATTGATTTATCGCACCTGATGCCCCTGCCCCTGCGGCAATCGCAAATAGCGCAATCGCTGCCAGGACGGGATGCATTTCACCTGGTGCCAGGAACATACCGGCAAAGCCGGTAAAAATTACCAGGCTCATAACACGCGGCTTCATCAGCTGGAAAAACGCACCGACTGTTGCAGGATTATCTGCAACAGCCAGTTGTTGTTCGGCCTGTATGATTTGCTGTGTCATAATAACGGCAATCCTGTTCGCTGTCTGATACCAGCCCTATTTTACCTTCGGCAACGCATCAAAGGTGTGATATGGCGGCGGTGAAGATACCTGCCATTCCAGGGTTGTTGCCCCTTCACCCCATGGGTTGTCGGCTGCCTTTCTGCGGCTGATAAAGGCTTCGGCAATCAGCACAAGGAAGATCAATGTGCCAAAGGCGCTGATATAAGAGCCGATAGAGGCCACATAGTTCCAGCCGGCAAAGGCATCCGGATAGTCGATATAACGACGCGGCATCCCGGCCAGACCCAAAAAGTGCATTGGGAAAAAGGTCAGGTTCACGCCGATAAAGGTGATCCAGAAATGCATTTTGGCCAGCCCTTCGTGATATTCAAAGCCGGTCATCTTGGAGAACCAGTAATAGAAACCGGCAAACAGACCAAATACCGCCCCCAGAGACAGCACATAATGGAAGTGGGCAATCACATAATAGGTATTATGCAA
>JAYOMZ010000053.1:0-1668 GCA_038121125.1 Alphaproteobacteria bacterium | reverse complement strand
CACCGCCATATCAAAATCATGGATAGTCATATCACGAAAAATACCGCCTGATTTCCGGATATAGGCAGCCGGCGGCGGGGCGGGATCGCGCGAGGTGATAACCACCATTTCAGACGTGCCGATCTGGCCGGCCTGAATGGCCTGATACAGGGCATTAAAATGAGGATCAAAACGCCGGTTAAACCCGATCATCAAAAAACCCTGATGGGCATTTACAACTTCCAGACAAGCCTTGACACGCGCACTATCCAAATCAATGGGCTTTTCGCAAAATACCGCTTTGCCGGCGGTCACAAATTTTTCAATCTGTTCAGCGTGCAAATCCGTCGGGGTACAGATCAACACCCCGTCAATATTCGGATCGTTTGCAATCGCATCCAGGCTGGCTGTCGCACAGCCATGCTGGCCTGCGATAGCAGAGGCTGCGTCTATATTCACATCTGAAACCGCGACCAGCTCGGCGCCCGGTGTCTGGGCAATCGCCCGGCTATGTGCCTGGCCAATTCGGCCAGCCCCCAATAAGGCAAGTTTAACGGTCATCACACCCATCCGCCATCTACAATATAACTTTGATTAGAACAGGCGCCTGCCTCATCAGATGCCATAAACAGAACAAAACGGGCAATATCGTCTGGCACCAGCTTGCGCTTAATACATTGGCGTTGCATCAGCTCTTTTTCGCTTTCTTCTGTCAGCCACATATCGATCTGGCGCTGGGTCATAATCCAGCCCGGAATAACCGAATTTACCCGGATATTTTTTGCGCCCAGATCGCGTGCCAGCCCTCTGGTCAGTCCCTGAACTGCAGATTTCGCGGTCGTATAGCAGGGCATACCACCCTGGCCGATAATCCAGCTGGTAGAGCCCATATTCACGATCGCGCCGCCCCCTGCCTGTGCCATTTCATCCATAACCGCCTGTGCAGCAAAAAACTGATGTTTGATATTGGTTGCGATACGTTCATCCCAATATTCCGG
The DNA here is from genome assembly GCA_038121125.1 of Alphaproteobacteria bacterium. Taxonomy (GTDB): domain Bacteria; phylum Pseudomonadota; class Alphaproteobacteria; order Puniceispirillales; family Puniceispirillaceae; genus JADHLI01. The sequence continues at coordinate 691 of JAYOMZ010000053.1, read as the reverse complement.
GGTCACACTTTCGATAGAATGACGGTCATCCCGTGCTGCATTATTAATCAGAATGGTAATCGGGCCCAGCCTGGCACTGATTTTTTTTATCGATGCCCTCAAAGCGGCTATATCGCGCAAGTCACAATGTTCAAAATGCAAGTCGGGGCTGTCTATTTCAGCCATCAGTGCGCTGGCAGCTTCCCCGTCATAATCCAGAAAGCCAACCCGCGCCCCTTGCGCGATAAAGGCGGATGTCAGGCTAGCCCCGATACCGGCCGCCCCGCCTGTTATCAAAACATTGCGATCTTTTAAGGATGGATAAATGGCCTGATTGCTCATAGCATACCTCTTTGTCGTTATCTGATCTGCTCTTCGTGATAGCCTTAATCCAGATGCGCTGAAAGTCAAATGCCCAATGCTGTTTCAAATACAGCTATAAGGCTTTTGGTAGACACACGTTTTCAGACAATTTTAGTCTGATGAAATCAATGCGCGCTGACCCCTTCGGCGGCAGGCAGTTTTTTGCCCAGAATATGGGCCGCCCCTTTTTCGCCGATCATCAATGCCCCGGCATTGAGATTGGAAGATAGCATGGTCGGCATGATAGAAGCATCCACCACCCGCAGCCCTTGCAGCCCATAAACCTTTAAATCGGTATCCACCACAGCGGTTGGATCGCTTTCTGGCCCCATCCGGCAAGACCCCATCT
>JAYOMZ010000052.1:0-2199 GCA_038121125.1 Alphaproteobacteria bacterium | reverse complement strand
ACCAAAGACCGATCGCATTGTCCAGATAGGGGCGGTTGACCCCTTTGATAGTGTTGTCCAGTTTGACCAGCTGGTAAATCCCGGCATTCCTATTCCTGCCTCAACTACCGCTATTCATCATATTGATGATGCGATGGTGGCACAGGCACCTAATTTGGCAGCGGTTTTCTCAAGCCTGCGCGGCCTTGCGGCAAACAGGGTTTTAATCGGCTATAATATCGGCTTTGATTTGGCGGTTCTGCAAGCTGAGGCCAATCGTCATGGTCTGGAATGGGAATGGACGGGCGCTTTATGTATTCGCCAGCTTGCCACTATCGCCCTTGGCAGCCAGGCCATGCTGATGATAAGCGATCTTGAAGCACTCGCTCAGCATTATAATATCTCGCAAGCGAACCGTCATACAGCCCTTGGGGATGCGGTGATGAGCGCCGGAATATTTCAGGCGATGTTGCCAGATCTGAAAGAAAAATCTGTTACCACTCTGGGCGATGCCTGGCGGGCGGTAGGCGAGCTGGATCAGACGCGCCTGCTGCAGGCCAATGCCGGATGGGTGGATGTAGCCGCTCTTAACCAGCAGGCCGAGCCCTTGCGGTCTCTGGCACGTATTGACCCGTTTCCCTATCAGCATCGCATCCATGAAATTATGCTGCATAATCCGGTGATTTTGCCAGCTGAAACAACGGTATTGCAAGCAGCAGAAAGAATGAAATCGGCAAAGCTGGATTGTGTGTTTGTTGGCAACAGTGCGGATAAAATTGAAGGCATTGTCTCGGAACGCGATGTGGTTCATGCGGTTGCACTGCCATTATCCGAAGTTGCAACGGCACGAAATATTCAGCTGGGCGCGATGATGTCTGCACCTGTTATCACGGTCAGAGAACAGGATTTTATGCATGTCGGGCTGGGGCGCATAGGCCATCATGATATCCGCCATCTGGGGGTGGTGGATGAAAACGGGGCGTTAACCGGCTGGCTTTCTTTGCGCGAACTAACCCGCCAACGCCTGACCCAGGCAGTGGTGATAGGCGATAAATTATCCACCGCCATTTCTGCTGAGGATATGCGCAGTGCATTACAGGAATTGCCGCTGCTGGCCAGCTCGCTTTTGGCAGACGGGGTGCGCGGCGATGAAATTGCGTCTGTTATTAGCGGGGAATATCGCTCCAGCTTGCGCCGGGCAGCGATATTGGCAGAACAGATGCTGACAGACCAGGGCCGCCCGCCCCCATGTGATTATGCGGTTCTGGTTTTGGGTTCTGCAGGCCGGGGCGAAAGCCTGCTGGCCGCTGATCAGGATCACGCTATTATCTATGCCGATACAGCCGATAGCCCGCAGCAAGCCGCCTTGCATCAAAGCTGGTTTGAAGAATGTGGCCAGCTTATCGCAGATATGCTGGATAGTGCCGGTATTCCCTATTGCCCGGGCAAGGTGATGTCCAGCCAGCCGGAATGGTGTCGCTCGCTAAAAGGCTGGCAGGAAGCGATAAAAAGCTGGATAGGCAAGTCACGCCCGCAAGATTTGCTGAATGTGGATATTTTCTTTGATTTTGCTCTGGTACATGGCGATGTGCAATTGGCGGGTCGCTTGCGCCGGATGATGACAGAAAGGGCAGCGGCCAATCGCGGTTTTTTAAAATTGCTGGCACGTAATACAGGCGGGGCGCAAGCGGGCATGACCCTGTTTGGCGGTCTGAAAACCGATAATGGCCGCTTTCATATAAAGCTGCATATTCTGTTGCCCTTGATAGAAACCTTGCGGGTATTGGCAATCTCGCGCGGGATAGAGGCACAAAATAGTGCGGCACGGGCAGAGGCCTTGCTAAAAACCGGTACATTGCCAGCTGAAATCGGACAATTTTCAGAAGATATAAAATTCAGCCTGAAATTACTGTTGCGCCAGCAGATAAAAGATATCTCGGCCGGCCTTGCCCCCAGCTCAAAAATAGCTGTAGAGGGGTTAAGCCCGTCCGAGCGGCATTTGCTAAAAGCGATACAGGGGCGGATCAAAAATCTGGAACCGCTGATACAGGCCTGTTTATTTGATCGCTAATAGGGTCTGCCAGCGATAAACTGGCAAATCTGTTTGACCTGTTATTTACAAAACTTTTATAACCTAATCTGACAATATATGCTCTACAGGGTCTGGCTGAAAATAGGAGGGGTGAAAGATGGGTGTACATATCCCGGAAGTGAAAGCCT
>JAYOMZ010000051.1:0-2508 GCA_038121125.1 Alphaproteobacteria bacterium | reverse complement strand
AAACGCACCCAGAAAATTCAGGCAAAATCGTAAAATCGAGACAATCAGTCTGGCGCAGCTGGCAGAAAATCCCGCCTGTTTCCCGCAATAGACGGGAAAAATCAGGAAGGATGATATGACGCTGACCCTGCACAAGGATCAAGAACTCATTTTTCAGTGCGCTGATTTGCCGGCTATCTTCTGGCTATCTTTCGACCAGCCCATCTTTTTGATAGGCGAGAAACCCTGCAGATGATAATTTTGTCTGTGAGATATCGGATGGCTAGCATCCCGACCAGCACAAGATAGCGGGCAAAGGAGCAACAATGGGACAGATCGTTATTTTGGGAGTATTTGTTGCAGATACTTCTTTTCGGGCAGCGCGCTTGCCAAAAATGGGAGAGACCCTTTTAGGGGACAGCTTTGTACTTGGGCCGGGCGGCAAGGGCTCTAATCAGTCGGTCGCGGCGGGCAAGCTGGGCGGCGATGTAAGCTTTATCACCCGTCTGGGCAAGGATGATTTTGCCAAACTGGCATTGAAAACATGGCAGGACGCGCAGGTGAAACCCGCAATTATCGAGGATGATGAAAATGCGACAGGCGCTGCCTTTATCTTTATCGATACAAAAAGCGGGGATAATGCCATTATCATTGCCCCCGGGGCAGCCGGAAAAATCACCCCCGATATTCTGCATCAGAACAAAGCCCTTATTGCTGAGAGCCGGATATTTATGACCCAGCTGGAACAGCCGGTCGAGGTAGCATTGGAAGGGCTGAAACTGGCAAGGCAACATGGCAAAATCACCATTTTGAACCCTGCCCCTGCTGCCAGCCTGCGAGAAGAAATCTTCGGGCTATGCGATTATATAACCCCGAATGAGACAGAAACCGAAGCCCTGACCGGCTTGCCGGTACGCACCATAGAAGAAGCAGAAAAAGCCGCTAATGCGCTGGCACAAAAAGGGGTATCTACCCCGATTATCACTATGGGCGAACAAGGGGCCTATTTATATGGCCATGGGCTGGTACCGGCCTATCATGCCGGTTATGTAGTGGAAACCACCGGGGCAGGGGATGCGTTTAACGGGGCGCTGGCTACCGCACTGGCAGAAGGGCAAAGCGATATTCAGGCGGTTCATTTTGGCTGTGCGACTTCTGCGATAGCGGTCACACGCCCGGGTGCTGCCTCTTCCATGCCGACCCGCGAAGAAGTAGAAAGATTTCTGGCCAGCCAGAAGGACGCGCAAGGCTGAGGCCGATTTTTATCCTGAAGTCTGCATCTTTCTGATTTGTGCGACCGAAATAAAGGCCGACACCAATTCTGTACTGGTCAGAACATTCAGGACAGCAGGGCCTTTTTGTGCCAGAAACCGCGCAACAGCATCGCTGGCATTTTCCGGCCTGTCCAGAGTTTCTGCCCATGCCCCGAATGAGCGCGCCCAGGCGGTAAAATCAGGATTAAAAAGATCGGTAGAAGACACCCGTTCAGGATAGGCTTTTTCCTGATGCAGGCGAATAGTCCCAAAGCTGTGATTATTGGCGATGACCAGCTTGACGGGCGCTTGCCGGGCAACTGCGACGCTCAGCTCATTACCTGTCATCATAATCCCGCCATCCCCGACAAAGGAGATAACAGGCTTTTCCGGTGCGCGAAGGGCAGCAGCAATACCGGCTGGCAAGCCGAGACCCATCGCCCCGCCTATGGCTGCCAGCACCTGCTCGCGCCCGCTAAAGGGCCATAATAAATGCACCCAGGATGAAAAATTCCCTGAATCCATCGTCAGAATAACCTCATCGCCAAGCTGGGCAGAAAGTGCGTCCACCACATAGGAAAAATCCATCCCGTCCCCGGGCGTTTTTGGCGTATAGCTGCGAAATTCCCGCATGAAATCCTTGATTTCCTTCACCCAGCCTGCCCGGGCGTCCAGCTTTTGCGGGGTATGTTTGGCCAGCGCATGACAGAAATCTGCCGGATGGCTGACAATCCCCAGATGGGTTGGAAAGACCCGGCCAATAACCTGAGCATCCTCTGTTATATGAATGATGGGCGCATCCGGGTTTGGCAGGCGCGGCAACTGGTAATTTTGCGTAGGAGTATCGCCAAGGCGCGTTCCAAGCGCAATCAGCAAATCATGTTTTTGCAAACAACTCAGATGAGCGGGCGGTATTTTAAAGCCCAGATGGCCGGCAAATAAATCCGAACGATTATCGAAAATCTGCTGATGTTTGAAAGTGGTCGCAACCGGTATCTGATAGGCTTCTGCAAAGGCTTTCAGGGCGGGACGTGCCTCTGGCGCATCAAAGCCGCCGCCGGCAATAATCAGGGGGCGTTCAGCCTGTTCTATCGCCTCTATGACCTGTTGGACATGGCGCGCATCCACCCCGCAAACAGGCGGCTTTAAAACAGGGAAATTTGCGATATTGCTCTCTGCACATAGCATATCTTCCATGACAGAGATAATCACCGGCCCTTTGGTCGGGGTCTGTGCATCGCAAAAGGCACGGGAAATGGTTTCCGATAATTTATCC
>JAYOMZ010000050.1:0-3108 GCA_038121125.1 Alphaproteobacteria bacterium | reverse complement strand
GCCAAAAGGCAGGGGGGATTGCTGGATGTTGTGATGGAGAACAGCACGGTCTATATGTGCTATAGCCGCCCGATGCCAGGCGGCAAGGCGGCCACGGCGCTTTATAAGGCAGAGCTAAGAGGGAATGCCTTGCGAGGCGGAAAGGTGCTTTTTACCTCTAATTTTTTATCCACTTCCGGCCATCATTTCGGATGCCGAATAGTGCTGGCTGGTGATTTTATCTATCTTGGCCTTGGCGAGCGCGGTGAGCGGGACACAGCCCAGGATAACGCCCTGTATTCAGGGGCAGTTATTCGGCTTGCCAGAGATGGAAGCCTTGCCCCGGCCAGCGGTGATAATTGGCCAAAAGGGGTGTTCAGCAAAGGCCATCGCAACCCGCAAGGCATGGCACGTCATCCGCGCACTGGCGAGATATGGCTGCATGAGCATGGCCCCAAAGGCGGGGATGAGATTAATATTTTACAGGCCGGGGCAAATTATGGCTGGCCAATAGTCAGCCATGGGCGCGAATATTATGGCGGCAAAGTAGGAGAGGGGCTAACACAGGCAGAAGGGTTTGCCGATCCTGTCTGGGTGTGGATCCCCTCTATCGCCCCGTCCGGCATGGCTTTTTATGACAAGGATATGTTTCCCGAGCTGAAAGGCGGGCTTTTGGTTGGCTCTCTTAAATTCCGCAGCCTGTATCATCTGCGTCTGGATGGCGAAAAACCCGCCTCGGAACAGGTGATACTCAAACAGAAAATCGGCCGCATACGCGATGTCATGGTCGCTGAAGATGGCGCCATCTTGCTGTTGAGTGACGAGGTAAATGGCGGGCTATACCGCCTGTCGCGCGACTGAGAGCCTCTGCTGTTCAGGACAGGTGATGCAAATCGGCAATCTCTTTTAATATCTCGTCCTGCAGCTGGTTAAAACGCGGGTCTGGCTGCTGGCCAATAATGCGCGCGCCCAGGGGATCATCGGCGGTGATGGCCGCCCCGCTCATGGTTTGCAACACCGCATGACCGCAAAAGGGGACATGGGTTTCAGAATAGCCCCCTTCATGGGCCATCACCAGCTTGCCACCGGTAAATTCCATCAGCATTTGTGTCAGCAGGGCAAAATCAGCTGCCCCCAAAAGCATCCGTGAGAGCGGATCAACCCCCGAGGCATCAAAGCCGCAGGCAACCATCACGATATCGGGGTTAAAGGCGCGCAGTTTTGGCAGCACCAGCCGCTTGAAAGCATATTGATAGGCGCTACTTCCACCGCCCGGTATCAACGGGATATTCATATTGGATAAAGGGGCGTTCTGTCCGCCTGTATCGCCTGCATCGCCGCTATCAACGGGATAGTTGCGTTCTTGATGGATGGAAATGGTCAGAACATTCGGATCATCATAAAAAATATGCTCTGTGCCATTGCCGTGATGCACGTCCCAATCAACAATCGCCACGCGCTCGGCCTTGCCAGCCTTTCTGGCAGCTTGTACAGCGACCGCGATATTATTGAACAGACAAAAGCCATTTGGATAATCTGGCAGGCAGTGATGGCCAGGCGGGCGCGACAGGGCATAGGCATTTTTATGCCTTCCGTCCAGAACCGAAAAAAGCGCATCTATGACCAGCCCGGTAGAGAGGCTGGCAATCTCGAAACCGCCTGGCCCGAAAGGCGTGCGCAAGCCAAGAATACCGCCCTTGTCATCCGATAGCGCCTTAAAATCATCCAGATAGCTCTTTGGATGGACAAGGGCTAACTCATCTATGCTGGCCAGCCTGTTCGGGCTTTGGCTGTCCAGCTCTGCCAGTAATCCGGTCACCTCAATCAGGTTTTTCATGCGGCGTTTGGTTTCCGGGGCTTCTGGCAGAAAGCCTGTGCTGGTGGGCTCTACCAGACCGCCAACAGGAAGCAAAAAGGCGTAATTTCCTGCCCCATGCCAGAAACATTTCTCATGCCAGAAAAAGCCTGTTTTTAACGCATCTGTCATTGAATTACCTCTTGACCGCTTGCTGTTGTTTCCGTTCTGCTTGTTAGCGTAAAATGTTTTTCTGCGCGCGTCATTAAGAGATAAAAAATTATGCTTACCTTTACCAAGCCCTTTACCCAGCAAGAACCCATTCCCGAAGCCGGTATCCAGCAAGCCCTGGAGATTTTAAGGCATGGGCGCTTGCATCGCTATAATGTAGCTGGCGATGAAATATCCGAAGTCAGCCTGCTGGAGCAGGAATATGCCAAATGGCAGGGCGCGCGCTATTGCGTGGCAACTGCCTCGGGCGGGCAGGCGATACAGCTTGGCTTGCGGGTATGCGGGGTAAGGCCGGGCGATAAGGTGCTGGCAAATGCCTATACGCTTGCCCCTGTTCCCGGGGCTATCCATGCGGTTGGGGCAGAGCCTGTACTGGTGGAAATTGATGCAGATTATCATATCGATCTATCGCATCTGGACGAGATGGCACAGCGCAGCGGGGCAAAAACATTGTTGCTGTCACATATGCGCGGCCATATTGCCGATATGGAGGCATTGATGGCGATTGCGCGCGCCCATCATATAAAGGTTGTTGAGGATTGCGCCCATACGATGGGGGCGAAATGGCAAAATAAACGTTCGGGAAATTTTGGCGATGTGGCCGCTTTTTCGACCCAGACCTATAAGCATATGAATTCAGGCGAGGGCGGGTTTCTTACCACAGATGATGATGAAATGGCCGCCCGGGCGATTGTGCATTCCGGCTCTTATATGCTGTATGGTCGGCATGGCACCTTGCCGCCTGATGAAGTGTTCGAAAAAATAAAGCTGGAGAGTGCCAATTTTTCCTGTCGGATGGATAATTTGCGCGCCACGATTATTCGCAGCCAGATGCCGCATCTGGACAGGAATATTGATAGATGGAATCAGCTTTATGATACGCTGTTTGCTACGCTGGAAAAAATAGACGGTATTGAAATTCCGCCACGTAAGCAGGCTGAATTTTATGTAGGCTCATCCATACAATTCAAGCTGAAAGCTGTTTCAGCCAGTGATATTCCCGATTTTCTGGCCAGATGTGCGGCGCGCGGGGTCGAATTAAAATGGTTTGGGGCAGACCAGCCAGCGGCCTTTACCAGCCGCTATGATAGCTGGCGATATAT
>JAYOMZ010000049.1:0-3384 GCA_038121125.1 Alphaproteobacteria bacterium | reverse complement strand
GAAAACTGGAAACAGCCGAGCCAGAGGATATTGAAGAAGCCATTGAGGCGGTAATCGCAGAATGCCAGAAATTTGGCTATATAGATGATCAGAATTTTATCGATAGCCGTATCCGGGCCGGGCGAAATGCCGGCCGGTCAGAACGCCAGATCACCCAAAAATTGCTGCAGGCAGGAATTGACCGCGAAATGGCACAAAACAGCCTGAATGCCCACCGCGAGGGGTATGCCCGGGCAGAATGGCTGGCTGCCCTTATTCATATCCGTAAAAAACGGCTTGGCTGTTATGGAAAAGAGCACGAGCCAAGCCCTGAAGCCTATCAAAAACAGATGGCTAGACTGGCACGCGCCGGGTTTGGCCTGGATATCATTAAACAGATTTTATCTATCGATAGTATTGAGGAAGCCGAAAATCTGGAAGCTGAATATCGCCAAAATATGCCCTTGTAATAAATACAGGCGAATTAGCTGGTCATAAAACGGCACATCTTTTCATTTTCGGCAAACAAGGCTAAAAAAGAAACATCTATTATCATAGCCAGGCCTTTTATCACCTTTGGATAACAGGCCGCTACGATAGCAGGATTAGGAATTTTTGGGGAGGGGGTTTACCTATGAGCGAATATAAAACATTTGCACCAGCAAAGGAAATGGCCGGCAAGGCTAATATCGACAAAGCAGGATATGAGGCTGGCTATGCCCGCTCGCTAGAGGATAATGACGGGTTTTGGGCAGAGCATGGCAAGCGCATTGACTGGATTACACCCTATAGCCAGATTTCAGATGTCAGCTATGACAAGCCGGATGTGCATATTAAATGGTATGCAGATGGCACACTAAATGCGTCCGCCAATTGTCTCGACAGGCATTTGGCCACACGCGGCGACCAAACCGCGATCATCTGGGAAGGGGATGAGCCGGATGTAGCCAAACATATCACCTATAAAGAGTTGCATGAGGAAGTCTGCCGCTTTGCCAATGCATTAAAGGCCAGAGGCATTAAAAAAGGTGACAGGGTCACTATCTATATGCCGATGGTACCAGAGGCGGCTGTGGCGATGCTGGCCTGTACACGTATCGGGGCTATTCATTCGGTGGTGTTTGGCGGATTTTCCCCGGATGCGCTGGCCGGACGTATTCAGGATTGCCAGTCAAATTGCGTGATCACCGCCGATGAAGGGGTGCGCGGCGGCCGGGCTATCCCGCTAAAGGCCAATACAGACAAAGCCCTGCAAAGCTGCCCGGATTGCACCACCTGCTTTGTTATTCGCCGCACAGGCGCATCTGTTAGCTGGGAAGAAGGGCGCGATATCTGGTATCATGATGCGCTGGCAGCTGCTTCGCCAGACTGCCCGCCAGAAGAAATGAATGCCGAAGATCCGATGTTCATCCTGTATACCTCCGGCTCGACCGGCAAGCCCAAAGGGGTATTGCATACCACCGGCGGCTATATGGTCTATGCCTCTATGACCCATCATTATGTCTTTGATTATCAGGATGGCGATATTTACTGGTGTACAGCCGATGTGGGCTGGGTAACCGGACATAGCTATATCCTGTATGGCCCGCTGGCCAACGGGGCAACCACCTTGATGTTTGAAGGGGTGCCAACCTATCCTGATTCCGGCCGGTTCTGGCAAGTGGTCGAAAAACACAAAGTCTCGATTTTCTATACTGCGCCGACGGCTATTCGTGCGCTGATGCGCGAAGGCGACGGGCCGGTTAAAAAATGGGATAAAAGCTCTTTGCGCCTGTTGGGGTCGGTGGGTGAGCCAATTAATCCCGAAGCCTGGATGTGGTATCATGAAGTGGTAGGCGAAGCGCGCTGCCCGATTGTCGATACCTGGTGGCAAACCGAAACAGGCGGCATATTAATCACCCCTCTTCCCGGGGCGACCACCACCAAGCCGGGTTCAGCCACGCTGCCTTTCTTCGGCATCGAACCTGTTCTGGTCGATGGCGAGAATAATATTATCGAAGGCGCAGGCGAGGGGAACTTATGTATCAACCGCTCCTGGCCAGGCCAGATGCGCAGTGTCTATGGCGATCATCAACGCTTTATCGATACCTATTTTTCGACTTTTGAAGGTCGGTATTTTTCCGGTGACGGGGTGCGCCGCGATGAAGATGGCTATTACTGGATCACTGGCCGGGTAGATGATGTGCTGAATGTATCTGGCCACCGCATGGGTACAGCCGAAATTGAATCTGCTCTGGTCGCCCATCCAAAAGTGGCAGAAGCAGCCATTGTGGGCTATCCGCATGATATTAAGGGTCAGGGCATTTATGCCTATGTCACCTTGAATGCCGGCGAGACACCCGATGAAGAATTGTATAAAGAATTACGGCAATGGGTGCGCAGTGAAATTGGCCCTATCGCCAGCCCGGATCTGTTGCAATGGGCGCCTGGCCTGCCAAAGACACGATCTGGTAAAATCATGCGGCGTATTTTACGTAAAATTGCCGCAGATGATTTTGCCGAGCTGGGCGATACCTCCACACTAGCCGACCCGTCTGTTGTGGACGACCTGATTGAAAATAGGCAAAACCGCGCCAAATAATTTTGCAGCGGTTTTACCCCGATAAAAAGGGAGGCGCAGCTTCCCTTTTTTATCGCCTGTTTTTTATGTCTGTTTCTTTCAGAGGCCTGTTATCAGCAGATAATCTTTTCGCGCGAAGATCAGGAGGCAGCCGGCAGGGTTTCTTCTGCAATCCCCAGCTCTATCGCCCGGCAGACCGCATGGGTGCGGTTACGCGCCCCCAGCTTGGCACGCAGACTTTTCAAATGATGTTTTATCGTTACCTTGCTCAGGCCATGGGCACGGGCAATTTCCTTATTCGAATGTCCTGCCAGCAACCCGTGCATACCCACCCCGTCCTTTGCCCCTGCCAGAATAGCGGCAACATGGGTGCCTTGCCCGTGCAAATCAATCCGGCCATCCGAGGCACTTTGCCAGTCACCGCCGGCATGAACACGGCCGGAAAATTCCGAATGCCGACCATCAATGCCCGAATCCACAACCCTGACACGGATATTGCGCCCGCTATAGCCTGCCCCAAAGGCAGCAGAGGCCGAAACCTGTTGCAGGCCCGGCTGGGCGGCATATTCACTGCCTGCCCCGCTAAATTGCACCTGGCCACCCCCGCCACCTCCGCCGCCGCCAATACAGCCAGAAAGGGAAAATAAAAGAACAATGGAAAAGATGGAAAAACCCTGCTGGACACTTCTTGCCACAAACATCGAAACGCTCCCTGTCCTCAAACAAAAGAACAGGGGTATTAGATTTTTCTAATAAATCATACGCACCTTAACGGTCAGTTTGGCTGTCCATCGGGATAGGCCTCCTCCTTTTGGATTTATCCTTTTGGCCAGTTTATCCTTTTT
>JAYOMZ010000048.1:0-3530 GCA_038121125.1 Alphaproteobacteria bacterium | reverse complement strand
TACTGAAAAAAAGCGGAGTAAATCAGGAATGGGTTATCAGCGTTTTGCAGGCTTAATAGCGTGTTTTCTTGGCATTATGCTTATGATGCCGCCAGCCATGGCCAATACAGAAGAATTAAAAAGCTTTAAGGACTGGCAGGTCTATAAACAGGAAACCGATCAGGGGCGCATTTGTTTTATGTCCAGTGTGCCGAAAAAGTTGCGTGGTGATTATGATAGAGCCAATCGTGGCGAGACACGGGTATTCGTCTCGCATGGGCCTGGCAAGGCAGAGCGGGGGGTTGTATCTGTTTTGGCTGGCTATCGCTATAAAAAACAGTCGGAAGTTGATTTTGCCATCGATAAAAAGGCGCATAAATTATTTACTCTGGATAACCGGGCCTGGTCGCAGGGGCCAGAAGATGATCAGCGTCTGGTTGTTGCGATGAAGCGTGGAACAAAATTGGTGGTAACCGGCATTTCCAGCCGCAACAACAAAACTATTGATGAATATTCGCTATCCGGCTTTACCGCTGCAAAGGCCTTTCTGGACAAGGCTTGTCCTTAAAAAAGCTGGCTTGTTGCCGCTTAAAGCGATAATCAGGGGCAATAGACAGGCTTTTTTTAAAAGATAAAAGGCATCCATTTTTTGAGCATGACCGATTTCGAGCGCACGTCCTTACTGGGACTATCGCAGACTGAGCTGGAAGAAGCGATAACCGCATTGCAATTGCCGCGTTTTCGTGCGCGCCAGCTTTGGCGCTGGGTCTGGCGTCATGGCGTAACCGAATTTTCCGATATGACCGATTTGGGCAAGCCTGTACAATCTTTGCTGGCCCAGCATTTTCACGCTGACAGACCGGCTGTATCGCGCCGGCAGGATTCGTCCGATGGTACGATTAAATGGTTGTTGCGTCTGCATGACGGCCATGAAATTGAAGCGGTTTATATTCCGGATGCCGATAGAGGGACTTTGTGTATATCCTCGCAAGTGGGCTGTACGCTGACCTGTACTTTTTGCCATACCGGCACCCAGCGTCTGGTGCGCAATCTCAGCGTGGCAGAGATATGCGGCCAGGTTTTGCTGGCGATGGACGAGCTGGGGGACTGGCCAGCTGGCAAGCCGGATAGGCGGCTGACCAATATTGTGCTGATGGGTATGGGCGAGCCCTTATATAATTATGATAATGTATCGGCTGCCTTGAAGATGATTATGAGCGGTGAAGGCATTGCCCTGTCCAAGCGGCGCATTACTCTTTCGACTAGCGGTATTTTGCCGGAAATTACCCGATGCGGCGAGGAGCTGGGCGTTAATCTGGCCATATCGCTTCATGCGGTGCGCGACGAGCTGCGCGATGTGCTGGTACCGATTAACCGGAAATACAAGCTGGCCAGCTTGCTGGATACAGTGCGGCATTATCCCGGCCTGTCCAATGCCCGGCGCGTAACATGGGAATATGTGATGCTGGCAGGCGTAAATGACAGCGAGGCAGATGCCAAAGCACTAGTAAGGATGATAGCCGGCATCCCGTCCAAAATTAATCTTATCCCCTTTAATCCCTGGCCGGGTACAGATTATGTCTGCTCGGACGATGAAACCATTGAACGTTTTGCAAAAATTGTGATGAAGGCGGGCTATGCCTCGCCTGTCCGCACCCCGCGCGGGCGCGATATTCTGGCAGCCTGTGGCCAGCTAAAATCGGATTCCGTGCGCCTGCGTGCCAGCCAGATGGCGTGATTTTTTCTCTGCCATCCTATAGCGATAGAGTGCTTCCAGCAGATGAAAATACTCTTCTTTTTTTTATCATCTATCAAATAAGAGTGGTTTTCGAAGGGATGATGCCTTGAAACCGAACCTTAAGATGGTTACATTATAGCTAACCGCAAAGAAGCATTGATATGGCTTCAGGGCTAACTTTTTCGATGGAGAAAAAATTTATGCAAAATAACCGTTATGCATCACAAGCTGCCGCTGGTTCTGCGACCCTTGATGCAGGTTTGCGCAGCTATATGCTGGGTGTGTATAATCATATGACCACCGCATTGGCGCTGACAGGCTTTGCTGCCTTTGGCACAAAAATGCTGGCGATGAGCAACCCGGCTTTCGGGCAACTCCTATTCGGCACGCCGCTTAGCTATGTGATTATGTTTGCGCCGTTGGCGATGGTGATGTGGATGAGCTTCCGTATCAATAAAATGTCGCCTGCCAAAGCGCGGACATTATTCTATATTTATGCCGTGATGATGGGAGTTTCTTTATCCACCATCCTGATGGTCTTTACCGGGGCAAGTGTGGCACGTGCCTTTTTCATTACCGCAGGGGCGTTTGCCGGCCTGTCGATTTATGGCTACACCACAAAACGTGACCTGACCGCGATGGGCGGATTTCTGATCGTTGGGGTATTTGGGCTTATCCTTGCCTCTATCGTGAATATCTTTGTCCAGTCTTCGGGGATGGAATTTCTGATTTCTATTGTCGGGGTACTGTTATTTGCCGGTCTGACCGCCTATGACACCCAAAAGATCAAATCCATCTATTATGCAGGCGATAGCGCAGATGAAGCCGGACGCAAATCCATTTTCGGGGCGTTGACCCTGTATCTGGATTTCATCAATATGTTCCTTTTCATGGTGCAATTGCTGGGGAATCGCGAATAGCGACACCCCGCGCCTTTGATGTAAATCGTTAAAAAAAGGCCTGTGGCGGTAACGTTATGGGCCTTTTGTTTTTTTAAAAAAATGTGAACGGAAAAGTCACTGGATATGACCGGCAATCAAAACGGGCAGGATATCAAAGCCTATCTTTTGGAAAAACATAGACAAGGCCAGATCAGCCAGACCCTGTGCGATGCGATAACAGCCTTATGTGATGCAGCGCAAAAAATAGCGCAAATAGCAGCACAAAATGGTATAGGGGCGGCCAGTCTGGGCGCGCTTACCGGCGCAGAAAATACCGATGGGGATGAACAAAAAGCCCTGGATGTGATGGCGGACGAGCTGATTTCTGCTGCCCTTGCGCCAACAGGAATTGCCGCCTATCTGTCAGAAGAGCGTAATGATGCGGTTGTATTTTCTGACACAAAAGAGCGAATAGTGGTGGCCAGTGACCCGCTGGACGGCTCTTCCAATATCGATACCAATCTGACCATCGGGACAATTTTTTCTATCTACAGGGCAGAAGGCGATGGCTGGCTGGTGAAAGGGCGCGCCCAGCAGGCTGCCGGTTTTTTTGCCTATGGCCCGCAAACCCTGTTGCTGCTGACCATCGGCCAGGGGGTGGCAGGGTTCTGCCTGGATGCAGATGGCCGTTTTATCCAGATGGATTGGCAGCCACAAATCCTGGCCACCACCGGTGAATTTGCCATTAATGCTGCCAATAGCCGATATTGGACATCCAAAACACAAAATTATATCCGCCAATTGCTGGCCGGTGAAGAGGGGCCAAGGGGGTCCAATTTTAATATGCGCTGGAATGGCTCTCTGGTCGCAGATGCTTATCGGATTTTTCGGCGCGGCGGTATATTTTTATACCCGCAGGATAGCCGCAAGGG
>JAYOMZ010000047.1:0-3988 GCA_038121125.1 Alphaproteobacteria bacterium | reverse complement strand
ATCAATGAATTTTTCATGCGCGGTGATATTGTTGTGCTGGCAACCCCTGAAATGGCAGGCCTGCCTTATGTGATCTCTGGCCTGGTGGCCGCAGGGGGTCTGGCAGCAGCGATGTCGACAGCCGATGGTCTTTTGCTGGCAATTGCTAACGCTCTATCACATGATCTGTATTACAAGATTATCGATCCAAAAGCAGACACCAAAACACGTCTGATTGTGGCTCGTGTTCTGTTGGTAGTCATTGGTGGTGCTGGCGCCTTTGTAGCTTCACTAAAACTCACCTCCATTCTTGGGGCAGTGGCATGGGCATTCTGTTTTGCCAATTCCGGCCTGTTCTTCCCATTGGTATTGGGTGTTTGGTGGAAGCGGGCGAACCGAGCTGGCGCAATTGCTGGTATGATTGGGGGATTTGGTGCTGGTGCATGGTATCTGTATATGGTGCAGTTTAGTGGCATGACCCCATGGATGGGCATTGATGGTCTTCGATTTGGTATGATTGGCATGCCTGTCAGCCTAATTCTGATGGTCGTCGTCAGTCTTATGACTGAAGAGCCAGATGCAGAAACACAGAAAATGGTGGATGATATTAGAATTCCAAGCGGTACAGTTACCCGAGGGCGTTAAGCTCATACACCTAAAATCAAAGTAAAAAAGAAGAGTGAGGCAAAGCTTCACTCTTCTTCTCATTTCAAAATATAGATATCGAGGCGAGCAGTGTCAGAATATCCGGTTTGGATTATTGTAATCGATTATTTAATGGGCGCGATGATGTGGACATTGGTTGGCCGCTTTGGCATGTCTATATTTTTGCAGGATAATTCTGATTTCTTTTTCATGCGGGTGTTTGTAAAATTCACCCAGCCAATTATCAATATTTGCGCCCCAATTACGCCCGGCTTTTTAATAGAACGCTTAAAGCCGCTTTATGTCGCTTGGTTTTTCTTTATGATCCGTTTTTATGTCTTTCCGCTATTGCTGGGATATAGCGTGATGGGCGTGTTATCTTTTCCGCTGGAATCTGAAATTGCCAACATCATCTATGATATTGGCAAGATATTTACCGGCCGTTAATCAGCAGTGCCGGACAAGGCAAAAGGCCGTATGTTTTCACATACGGCCTTCCTTTTATAATCGAGCCTCAGGGTAGGGAAGAATAGGAGATGGCCCGGTTATAATTTGTTTAATGCCGTTTTACAAAGGTGGCGGCATACATTGTTTTCCCCTCAAACAGGTGCGTGATCTCATAGCCATCACTGGCAAAATATTTCTGGGCATTGATTTTGTTTTCCAGGCGATAGCCGCGTTCCCACATATTCTGGCGATGCACTTCAAAAGCCGCTCGCGAAAGGCCGGGTCTTTGGTCAGGCTGGCATATGCCGGCGTGATAGCTATTTTGGTTGCATGGAATATCACTGGCAGGGCTAACAGCCTGGTCACATCACGTCTGGTGAATTTCATCTCTTTTTTTCTTTTTTAGGTTATGGGGCAGATAAATCAAAAGCATCATGCGAGAGAGTGCGGGGCGAGAGAGAGCCGCAATACCAATATCGGGGAGGAAAATTACCTCCAACTCTACCCAGCTTGTGCGCCCTGCCGGACAGGAGGATCTATATATAAGAGATTTTGCATATAGATATTACAGAAGGGATCGCGTATCACTGGCGACAGGTGATAATCTTGTCTTTGCCTGTTTTATGATGAAGTTTTTTTGATGATGCGCCCTGCCAGCCTGTTTAAATCTGTTTATGATGTTGCGATAATCGGTGCCGGGGCGGCCGGCCTGTTTTGTGCAGGGATTGCCGCGTCGCGCGGACAAAAGGTGGTGCTGATAGATCATCGCCGCAAAGTGGCAGAGAAAATACGCATCTCGGGCGGCGGGCGGTGTAATTTCACCAATATCCACAGCCGGCCGGAAAATTTTCTGTCCAGCAATCCGCATTTTGTGAAATCTGCGCTTGCCAGCTTTACCCCGCAGGATTTTATCGCGCTGGTCGAGCGCTATCATATTCCCTATCACGAAAAAAAACTTGGCCAGCTTTTCTGTGATAATAGCGCCCAGGATATTATTGATATGTTGCTGGCAGAATGCCGTACCCATCAGGTGGATACCGCCTTTGGGCTGGGGGTTACAGAGGTTGGGCACGGCCTTTCCGGTTTTGAGATCACATCAGAAGAAGGCGTTATCAGAGCCGATAAGCTGGTGGTGGCAACAGGCGGTCTGTCTATTCCCAAGATAGGGGCAACCGGCTTTGGCTATCAATTGGCCGAACAGTTCAATCTGGCTGTTATTCCCCCGCGTGCCGGTCTTGTGCCGCTTACCTTTACCGATCAGATGAAAGATTTTTGTGCCAGCCTGTCGGGTCTGTCCATAGAGGCAGAGGTGTTTTTTGGCAAAAGCTGTTTTGCCGAAGGGCTGTTATTTACCCATCGCGGCCTGAGCGGGCCATCAATCTTGCAGATTTCCTCTTACTGGCAAAGCGGGGTAGATATCTGCATCAACCTTGCCCCACATCGGGATATGGCCAATTTTCTGATCACGCAGAAAAAGCAGGCCCCGCGCCGCGACCTTGCCGGTGTTCTGGGCCAGTTTCTGCCAAAACGTCTGGCCGGGCAGATGGCTGACATCACCGCTGGAAATGGCCGGCTGGCCGATATTGCCGACAGGGTACTGGCAAATGCTGGCGATACAGTTAATGGCTGGCAGATACGCCCCTCAGGCACAGAAGGCTATCGCACGGCCGAGGTCACATTGGGCGGGGTGGATACAGGCGCGCTATCTTCCAGGGATATGCAGGTCAAATCCTGTCCGGGTCTGTATTTTATTGGCGAGGTGGTGGATGTAACCGGCCATCTGGGCGGGCATAATTTTCAATGGGCCTGGGCATCTGCCTATGCCGCTGCCAGCCATTTCTAGCCTGCAACTGGCGGGACAGAAAAAACAGCAGCGTGGCTAATTCTTGGCGATCGGCTGAATAGACTGGCTGTACTCACAGGCGATTTTAATCGGTTTGCCGCCCAGCGATACCCCCTGGGCTAGCAGATTATTCAGCATCATATTCAGCTGCAGAGCCCGTGCTGTACAATCGCTATTATTGGCAAAGGACAGCCCGACATTATAGGTGGTGGTATAGCCGCTGGTCACCTCGATCACCGCTACCGCTTCCACGCCGCTTTCTGTGCTTGCTCGCCCGGATGTAGCCAGCCCCAATCCGGCTATAGATAGAATAGCTATCTGTAATAAAGCCTTTTTGCGACGGTTCTTCATTTGCTGCCTCAAGCGATAATGGGGCGTTGGTTACGGATCAATATGGGGTGATAAGCCCTGATGACAAGGCTGCATCCTGTCTGTATTTACGCCTGAAATTCTGCGTAAATATGACACCCTAAGTAATAACATGCGCCACAATATGTGGTTTGTAAATATCAGAATCTCCCAAATATGGGTATTTATACCAATTTTTTTGGGATACTGGCTTTGCGCGGATAAATGCACGGTTAAATGGCGCGCACATAGCCGGAAACCTCAACGCTATCGTCTGTTTTCCGGCCAGGCCGGGTAGTGAGTATAGAGCGCATCCCCATATCCTCGCCCTGAATAAGGGTAAGGGTTTGGCTAGCCTCATGTGCCGCCGTTCATGGAGTTTTATGATTTAAGGCAGTTTGCTTGCATCGGGACAACGCACGCCTAAGCAAAGGGTTTGGGACATCGTTAGTAAATTGTTTGTTAAAAGGTGGTTTAAAATCTTTTATGAAGGCCGTCTCATAATGGTAAGCGTCATGATTAATGCGAAAATTATATAGGCAATTAATAGCAAAGGCTTTTTTTGATGAAGTGCAGGTGAGTTGTGAAATCACCCGGTAGTTCAATTTTAGCCTGAGGTCGCTGTCAGCTGTTAGTCAGAAAATTGTATAAGTTTGAGTCCACTGGTCTATCAATCTCAAAGTGCATGTTAACAACGCTGACTTGTTTGCCATCGCCTGAGGGCAT
>JAYOMZ010000046.1:0-4248 GCA_038121125.1 Alphaproteobacteria bacterium | reverse complement strand
GTGACGCCTCATCGCCCGGCACATACCAGCTGGAGATAGTCTGTAATATCCGGCCGCGCCAATCCACCCCATCGCCAATATGATGAATATCCATATGCTGTTTCAGGGCATCGATAAAAGGCAGAAATCGGTCGCGGTGCAATCCGTTCAAATAAAGCTCGTCCGGCATCCGGTTAGAAGTAGCGACCAAAATCATGCCCCGTGCCCACAAGCCGTCAAACAAGCGTTTAATGATCATCGCATCAGCAATATCGCGCACTTCCATTTCATCGAAACAGATGATATGGCCAGGAGCTATCAGCCTGTCAGCTGCCTTGTCTATCGGGTCTTTTGCCCCATCCAGACGGGCACGCTGAATAGCATCCTGTGCGGCGACCATAAAATCATGGAAATGAAATCTCTGGCAGCTTTCAGATGGCACAGAACAGGCAAATAAATCCATCAGCATGGTTTTGCCGCGCCCGACCCCGCCATAGAGATAAACGCCTTTGGGACTGGCAGCCGGACGCGCGCCTTTGCGGCCAAACAAGCGGCCAACCAGACCGGATTTGCCTGTTATCCCTGCGGGGGCGGCCAGCGTTTGTGTTTGTTGCAAGGCACTGAACAGCGCGCTCAGATGCCCAACCGCTTCTTTCTGCCCGGCATCGGCAGATAGTTTTTTCTGGTCAAGCTGGCGTTGATAATGCTGATCGGGCGATAAAGGCAAGCTGGCTTTTCCTATCGGCTCTGCGACAGTGCCGGCACTAGCCCTGTCTTTGCACCATCAATTTTTTAATCTCGCCAATCGCCTTGCCCGGATTCAACCCTTTCGGACAGGTTTTTGCACAATTCATAATGGTATGACAGCGATAAAGACGGAACGGGTCTTCCAGCGCATCCAGACGCTCGCCGGTAAATTCATCGCGGCTATCGGCTATCCAGCGATAGGCTTGCAACAATACAGCAGGCCCTAAATAGCGATCACCATTCCACCAGTAGGACGGACAGGAGGTGGTACAGCTAAAACATAAAACACATTCCCATAATCCATCCAGCGCATCACGCTCTTCTGGTGATTGTTTGCGCTCGCGCCCTTTGGGGTCAGGTGTTTCTGTCTTCAGCCATGGCTCGACAGAGGTTAGCTGGGCATAGGCATGGGTTAAATCCGGTACCAGATCCTTGACCACCGGCATATGCGGCAGAGGATAGATATTTACCTCGCCCTTTACATCCTCGATGGATTTCAGACAGGCCAAAGTATTGCCGCCATCAATATTCATAGAGCAAGACCCGCAAATCCCCTCGCGGCAGGAACGCCGGAATGTCAGACCGGAATCCAGTTCATTTTTGATTTTGATCAGCGCATCCAGCACCATTGGCCCGCAATCATCAAGATCAATCTCATAGCTATCTATGCGCGGATTCTCGTCATCTTCAGGTGACCAGCGATAAATATTAAAGGTTTTGACGCGACCACCGCCCCCGCCTAGCGCATGATGATTGCCTTTTTTTACCTTTGAATTTTCTGGCAGACTAAATTGTGCCATTCCTGTCACTCCCCCTGGTAATACCCTATGATCGGCATTCTTTCGATTAATAGACGCGCGCCACTGGCGGTACGGGCTGAACCTCATTGGTCAACGTATTCATATTCACATCCCGATAGCCAAGCTGCGAGCGGTTTTTCTCATCCAGCCACATAACGGTGTGCTTCATCCAGTTCTCATCATCTCTTTCAGGATAATCTTCATGGGCGTGTGCCCCGCGTGATTCGGTGCGCTGATGGGCAGACCGAACCGTGACCAATGCCTGGCTCATCAGATTTTCCAGCTCCAGCGCCTCGATAAGGTCGGTATTCCAGACAAGCGATCTGTCCTGAATGCCCAGCTCGCCCATTTGCGAGGCGATTTCATCCATTGTCTTTACGCCCTCATCCAGGCTGGCGCCGGAACGGAAAACAGCTGCATATTTTTGCATGGCACGCTGCATATCCAGCCGCACGCCCCCGACTTTTGCCGAGCCTTTGGCATGGCGCATTCTGTCCAGACGTTCAATGGCCTTATCGGTTGATTCCTGCCTTGGCGGGGCCAATGTTGCGCCCGGGGTCAATACTTCAGAAGCGCGCATGGCCGCTGCCCGGCCAAACACCACAATATCCAGCAATGAATTTGTTCCCAGACGGTTTGCCCCATGTACCGATACGCAAGCCGCCTCGCCAATAGCCATCAGCCCATGGGCAACACGGTTAGGATCATCCTTTGTCGGCGATAACACCTCGCCATGATAATTGGTCGGGATACCGCCCATATTATAATGTACGGTTGGCAGTACCGGGATAGGCTCACGCGTGATATCCACGCCGCAGAAAATCCGTGCAGTTTCGGTGATGCCCGGCAGGCGTTCATGCAAGGTATCGGCATCAATATGTTCCAGATGCAACAGGATATGATCCTTTTGCGGGCCGACACCGCGCCCTTCGTTAATTTCCATCGTCATCGCCCGGCTAACCACATCGCGGCTGGCCAGATCCTTGGCGGTAGGGGCATAGCGTTCCATAAAACGCTCGCCTTCGGAATTGGTCAGATAGCCGCCTTCGCCGCGCGCCCCTTCGGTGATAAGAACCCCGGCGCCATACACGCCTGTCGGGTGAAACTGGACAAATTCCATATCCTGCAAGGGCAGACCCGCACGCAGAGCCATCGCATTGCCATCGCCTGTGCAAGTATGGGCAGAGGTACAGGAGAAATACACCCGGCCATAACCGCCTGTAGCCAGCACCGTGCGCTGACCAAGGAAGCGATGCAAAGAGCCATCTTCCATCGACAGAGCCAGGATGCCCTGACAAGCGCCATTATCATCCATAATCAGGTCAATCGCATAATATTCGACAAAAAATTCTGCCTTGTGGCGCAGACATTGCTGATACAGCGTATGCAAAATTGCATGGCCGGTACGATCAGCCGCAGCACAGGCACGCCGGGCAATATTTTTGCCATAATCAAGAGTGTGGCCGCCAAAAGGACGCTGATAGATATTGCCTTCTTCGGTGCGCGAAAAAGGCACGCCATAATGTTCCAGCTCAATCACAGAAGGAATAGCGTTGCGGCACATATATTCAATCGCATCCTGATCGCCCAGCCAGTCTGACCCTTTGACCGTGTCATACATATGGAACTTCCAGTTATCGCCCTCGCCCATATTGTTCAGAGCCGCCCCGATGCCACCTTGTGCTGCAACCGTGTGCGAGCGGGTAGGAAATACTTTGGTGATACAGGCTGTACGCAAGCCCGATGTTGCCATACCAAGCGTCGCCCGCAAGCCAGCCCCGCCAGCCCCGACAACAATTACATCATAATGATGATCTGTAATTTCATACGCGCTCATCTTACTCTCTCTCCACCACAGCTTTCATTCATCTGCTGTTTGACCTGAATGACCCGGCTTTTTGCCCGGCCTGATTTTATTGCCGATCCTCTAAATAATTAGGATAATTTTCTGTCGATACCAGTATTCGAACTTCTGTTTTTTACAATGCGATTTTCAAGATGCTCAGCAAACTAATAGCGCCCAGCAGCACTAGCGCCATTCTGATAGCGATAATCAATGCCAGGCGCACCCCTTCATGGGCGACATAATCTTCCAGAACGACTTGCAGACCCAAACTGCTATGCCAAAATCCGACCCCGATAAATAACATTATCAATGCAGCATTTACCGGATGGGACAATAATGCCATCGCACCCGAATAATCTGCCCCGACCAGCATGACAATAATTACACACATCCAGGCTACCAGCCCTATCATCGCGATAGCTGTCAGGCGTTGATGCCACCAATGCGCCAGGCCGGATTTTGCTGTCCCCAATCCACGTGCTTCGGCAAGGGGCGTTTTCATACTATTGGATTTCAACATCTCTTTTCTTCCCTTTTCTAGGCCGCGCTGAAAATAAGACCCCAGAGGCCGGCTGTAAGCATTATCGCCAGCACCAGAACCGCCTGACCTGACTTGTAAATCGCTGGAATATTCAGCCCGATAACCGCATCCCAGAACAGGTGGCGCACCCCGTTACAGCCATGATAAAACAGCGCTGCACTATAGCCGAACAGGACCAGCATCCCAGCAGGGTGGGCTATCACTTTCTGAACAAGGGCAAAACTTTCCGGGCCATTGGCCAATGCCACCAGATACAGGGTAAGCATCAACGTACCGGAAGACAGAATAATCCCTGTCATTCTGTGGGAAATGGACATAAGAGCTGGCAAAGGCAG
>JAYOMZ010000045.1:0-4274 GCA_038121125.1 Alphaproteobacteria bacterium | reverse complement strand
CCTGTTATCCCAGCCGAAAACGTACCCGGCATTTATGCCGCAGGCGGCGTGTTACCACCCCTTGTGGGCTATTGGCAGAGATATGGCCGCAATCAAAACAGATAATCTGCCAGTTTGTGCCGCACTCATCAAAGGCGGTTTTATAGGCAGAGCTGTGCGAGCGGCATTCCGGGCAAGTGACCTGCATTAATGCCGGTTGGGAGGTATCAGATATTTCTGTCGATAGGTTTGTCTGTTCGGTCATATCCTTTTGATCCTGTCCTTAAATATAGGTGACAAAGCTGTTTAATTCGATAAAAAAGCATAGATAGAAACATTTAATGCCGCCGGGAGAGGGCTTTGATGAATAAAAACAGGCAGATTTTTCTGGCAGCGATGGCTGTTTCAGGGGTGGCAGGCTGGGTCATGCTGGTGATACCGGAGCTGCATTTTATCTATAAGGAATTGATGCCTGTACTGGGCAAGGGCAAATATCTCGCCTTCATACTCATGGGGGCTGCAATGTTTATCTGTTTGCCAGTTTTTATAACGCAAAAACTGGTTGGCGCTATCCTGCCAGCCTATCGCGGCAGCTGGCCTGAAAAGATAGTGATGGGGGGTGCGATTATCCTATCTGTGCTGCTATCGCGCAGCTTTATGTAAGGGCTATGGCAAGGGCGAATAATACATTGATGGACGGGGGCAGGATTTTGCCGAAATCGGCTCAGCTTAACTGGTATTTATTTGACCATACAGAGCCTGTTTTCATGGCCTTTTGGCAGTTTGTGCGCAGCTTTCTGGAAGAACAGGGGATAGAGACAGCCAGCGACCTGTATGATGCAAAATCCAGCACTGTCAGCCTTGCCAGAGAGGGACGGTTGATGCTGGGACAGATGTGCGGATTGAACTTTTCGCGCTATCGAGAGTATATACCCGGCTATATTGGCAGTTTTATTCTGGCAGAAGAGGGTATGCCAGAGGGCTATTACCATAGTGTAATTATCGCCTCAAAAAAGCTGGAAAAGATTTCTATAGATGATTCACCGGTAAATGAATTATGCGCTGCCATTAGCGAAAAAGACAGCTATTCCGGGCGTTTTGCCCTGTATCAGGCACTAGGGAGAGACCCAGCCCCCTGTGCCTTTGCCAGGGTGAGCTATACAGGCACGCATCGCGGCACGCTGGCGGCGATATCTTGCGGGCAGGCGGATATCGGCGCGATAGATTGCCTGACCTGGCATATGCTGCAATCTGCCTGTCCTGAACAGGTGGAGAGGGTCAAGGTGATTGGTACCAGCCGACCTGTTCCCGCCCCGCCCCTGGTAAGCGGTCTTGCAGAACATAGCGAAGACCTGGTCTTGTTAAAAAAAGCCGTAAAGGCCGCGTTTAAAGAGGATAAACTATCTGCAAGGATGAAAAATATCGGTATTTTGGGATATAAGCCCCTGACGAGCGCAGATTATGATATATTTGGAGCCTGTAAAATCTGAATAGAATTTGCGTTTTTTGGAATTCCTTTTATTCTCAAAGCCGCAAAGGAAAAAAGTTAAAGACAAAAGCGAGTAATTGAAGGGTGGTAGTGATGTCTGGTGCAAGAAGTATTCTGTTAATATGCAGCGCATTTTTGCTTGCTTCCTGTTCGGCAAAGTCACTTATTCACACAGTTGGACAGCAAGCCAGCGCGTTATTTGCCCCGATACAAGAGCGTGTTCACCATCCCGCCGGTGATTTTGTGGCGAATGAAGATACGCCCTACAGCCTGCAGCTGCTAGTAGAGGATGTTGATATACCCTATGGCGATAAGCTGACCTTTTCTATGGTGGAATTGCCGGATTGGCTGGGGCTAAGCCGCGATGGCTTGCTAAAAGGCACGCCAAAAAATGCCGATGTTGGCTCGGATGAAATTATTGTTCGGGTAACAGACAGATCCGGCCAATCAGATGATACGATTTTCATGATTACTGTTGTCAATACAAATGATGCCCCGAAATTTGTAACCACCAGCCTGCCTGCCGCGATACAGGATAGCGCCTATGAAATGGTAATTGAGGTCAAGGATGATGATATCCAGCATGGCGATGTGATGCGCTTCAAGCTGGCAGATGGCCCTGACTGGTTGCAGATTTCAAAAGACGGTATGCTGGGCGGTACACCTGCCAATGCTGATGTAGGCGATCATATTGTGGTGATTGTTCTGTCTGATAAAGCCGGGGCTACCATACAAAAAGAGTTCAAGTTAAAAGTTGAGAATATTAACGATGCCCCTGTTTTCATTATAAGTAACAGGAAATAAAAACTCATGACTGGCCAGCAAGAACTTGAAGTCGGTTTTGATGTTCCGGCCAAAATCGGTATGTCTGTTGAGGAGGTGCAAACCCCTGCCTTGCTGATTGACCTGGATGCGTTTGAGGCAAATTTAAAGCGTATGCGCCAGTTGGCAGAGCGCTATCACGTCCAGCTTCGCGCCCATGCAAAAATGCACAAATCGGTGGATGTATCACGCCGGCAAATGGAAATTGGCGGGGCAATGGGAATTTGCTGTCAAAAAGTTTCCGAGGCTGAAGTATTTGCCAGAGCAGGCTTTGATAATATTTTGATCACCAACCAGATTATTGACACAGGAAAAATCAATCGGATGGTATCTTTTTGCGCGCCGGGGCGGCGCGTGATTTGCTGTGTGGATGATATGGCAAATCTGGCTGATTTATCCGCAGCAGCAAGCCGCAAGGGCGTTATTCTGGAATGTCTGGTAGAGCTGGAATGCGGCTCGCAGCGATGCGGGGTCAGTGATCTGGCAAAGCTGGTAGAGATTGCCGCAGCCATTGATAATGCAGAGGGGCTGAAATTTAGCGGTATACAATCCTATAATGGCCGGGTACAGCATCACCAGAGCTTTGCCGAACGCCAGGCAGTGGAAAAAAAGGTGGCGGCTGTCACCGGGCAAGCTGTTGACGCGCTGAAAAAAGCCGGCCTGGAATGCGAGATTGTCAGTGGCGGCGGGACAGGCTCTTTTGCCTTTGAGGCAGAATCAGGGGTATTTAACGAGATTCAATGCGGCTCCTATGCCTTTATGGACGCTGATTACGGGCGTATTGAAAATGAAACTGGCCAGCGTTTCGACCAGGCGGAATGGCAAAATGCCCTGTTTTTGCTGACCAGCATTGTTAGTACCGCACAGGATGGCCAGGCGGTATGTGATGCCGGGCTAAAGGTGCAGTCGGTTGATAGCGGCTTGCCGGTGATTTACGGGCGAAAGGATGTGCGCTATATCCAATGTTCAGATGAACATGGCGTTATTGAGGATAAAAATAATAGTCTATCGCTGAAAGACAGGCTGATGCTGGTGCCCGGCCATTGCGATCCCACCTGTAATTTGCATGACTGGTATGTCGGGGTGCGCGGTGGCAAGGTTGAAGCCTTATGGCCTGTCTCGGCACGTGGCAAGGCCTGGTAGCTGTTTTAGGCGGCCAGTAATCCAGCCTGCCTGTCCCGGCTTAAAATCCATAATACAATGCCCAGATTTAGCGCATTCCAGGCAATGCCATTGATAAAGGCCGCCTGATAGGAGCTGGTCAACTCGTAAATCCAGCCAGACATCCAGCCGCCCAGTGCCATGCCGATAATGGTCATCATAATGACAAAGCCGATACGCGCGCCAGCTTCTTTAGGTGGCAGAAATTCGCGTACCACCAGCGCATAGCTGGGCACAATCCCGCCTTGCGAGAGGCCAAAAATCAGGCTGACCACATATAATGAGGCCATCCCGTCAAAGGGCAAATACATCACAAGCGCGATGCCTTGTGCAAAAGAGCCAAGTAAAAGCGTGCGAATACCGCCTATACGGTCAGCTATCAGCCCGGAAGCTATCCGGCTTACCACCCCGCCAAACAGCATAAGCGATAACATCTCTGCCCCCACCGCAGGGCCATAGCCCAGCCCTACACAATAGGACACAATATGGACTTGCGGCATCGACATCGCCACACAACAGGCAACCCCGGCAATGCTAAGCAATATTTGCAACCGCAAAGGCGAGATGCGCGTCTTTTGAATATTTTGTGTTACCTGCCGGGCGGCAATTTCATGACCGGCTTCGGGTAATCTGCGCCGCAATAGCAATGCCAGCGGCAGGATGATACATAAGGTAACAACAGACAGGCTAAGATAGGCCGCACGCCAGCCATCTTCTGCCAGAATGTCGGATAAAAATAACGGCCAGATACCGCCTGCCAGATAATTGCCGCTGGCGATCAATGCCACCGCAATACCGCGCTGTTTTAAAAACCAGTGGGATA
>JAYOMZ010000044.1:0-4850 GCA_038121125.1 Alphaproteobacteria bacterium | reverse complement strand
CACCCTTGGTAAGGGTGAGGTCGCGTGTTCGAATCACGCTAGCAGCACCATTTTTTAATAATTCTCCGCTTATCCTGAATCCCGGCGCATCATTAAATCACATTGGGAAATAGAGGTTTAAACCCTCTGTTGCGCGAATTGACACAGGTTTTTCAGTTGTTTTACTCTTATCGCTGAACAGGCCACGGGGCAGCTATGCGCAATTATGATTTAGTCAAAACCGCAGAAAATGGCGGGCCAGAACATGGGCTGATCTCGCCTGCATGGTATCAGACACCTGTTGACAGACAGGTGATGAAACAACTGCTTTTGCGCCGGGATGCGCGCCCTTTGCGTGATATGCTTCTTTACTATCTGGTGATGGCCTTTTGTGCCGGGGCGGCCATTATGCTTATGCCCTCATGGGGGTCGATACCCTTCTGGCTAATATACGGGGTGTTATATACCTCCGGTTCGGATGCCAGATGGCATGAATGCGGCCATGGTACGGCCTTTAAAACAGCATATCTGAATAAATTTTTCTATTCTTTGGCCTGTTTTATGATTATGCGTAATCCGGTGACATGGAAATGGTCTCATGCACGCCATCACACAGACACCTTGCTGGTCGGGCGTGATGCCGAGATAGCGGTGATGATGCCCCCTGCCGCATTACGGCTTATCCTGAATTTTATCGGCCTTCCCGATATCCTGGACAGCCTGAAGCGAATGGCTGGCCATATTATGGGTCGGCTTCACCCTGATGAGGCATTATATGTCCCGGAATATGCCCGGCAGCGCACATTTCTTGTCGCCAGAATCTGGCTGATAATCTATCTGCTTACCCTTGCATTAGCAGTGCTATTGCAATCTTTTATCCCCCTGCTCTTGATAGGAGGCCCGCGCATTTACGGGGCATGGCATTTTAACCTGACCGGATATTTGCAACATGGGGGGCTGCGTGACAATGTAAGCGATCACCGGCTAAATACGCGCACGGGTCTGATGAACCCCTTTAGCCGCTTTATCTATCTGAATATGAATTATCATATCGAACATCATATGTTCCCGCTTGTCCCCTATTATAATTTGCCGGCCTTGCATCAGGAAATTAAAGAGGATTTGCCCGCGCCCAGCCCTTCGATTTTCGCTGCATATACAGAAATGCTGCCTATCCTGTGGCAGCAGTTAAAAGGAAGGGAAGTTTTTGTAGAACGCACTCTCCCCACTAATACATCAAAGTGAGGATGGGCAAAAAAAAGCTTGATTAAAGAGGTTGTTATTGGGTAGATTCCTGGGCTTAATTGCGCCGAGCCTTTATGTTCGAATAGTGCTAGCAGCCCCGTTTTTTCCTTCTTAAAAAAGATGAGGCCATCTTAACAGGTCATTTGGCCTGTAAATTATATGTTTTAACAGGTTTTTTAATGACTTCTTTTTTATCTGGCTGGCTGAACCGGCTTTTAACCGGGGCATCCTATTCCGAAGGGGCGCGCCCTGTTCTAACCTCTCGTTTGCTATTTACCGATTTGCTTGCCGGTTTAACGGTATCTTTGGCCCTTGTGCCGGAAGCGATAGCCTTTGCCTTTGTGGCAGGGGTTGCCCCGCTGGTTGGTCTGTATGCCGCTTTTATTGTCGGGCTGGTTACCGCTGTTCTGGGCGGGCGTCCCGGCATGATTTCAGGGGCGACCGGCGCGCTGGCCGTGGTGATGGTCTCGCTTGTGATGCAGCATGGCGTCCAATATCTGTTTGCCACTGTTATATTAATGGGCATCTTGCAACTTGTTGCCGGGGCGCTTCGGTGGGGTAAATTTATTCGCATGATCCCGCACCCTGTCATGCTGGGATTTGTCAATGGCCTGGCGATTGTCATTGGCCTTGCCCAGCTGGAACAGTTCAAAATCATGGGCAGTGACGGGGAAAAAACATGGATGCAAGGCAGCTTGCTTTACACCACGCTCGGGCTCATTGGCCTTACCATGTTTTTGATATGGGTCACGCCAAAGCTGACCAAATTTATCCCTGCCCCCTTGATGGCGATTGGCATTGTCACCTTTGCGGTTATTGGCTTTGATATGGATGTACCGCGCATTGGCGATTTGGCCAGCCTGGCAGGCGGCTTGCCCGATTTTGCTATTCCGATGGTGCCCCTGACACTGGAAACCCTGTCTATCATTGCCCCTTATGCGCTTATTCTGGCGGCAATTGGCCTTATTGAAAGCTTGCTTACCCTCAATCTGGTAGGCGATATGACCGAACAGAGAGGCGGGGCTTCGCAGGAATGTCTGGCACAGGGGGCGGCTAATCTTGTCACCGGATTTTTTGGCGGCATGGGCGGCTGTGCAATGATCGGCCAGTCCATGATAAATGTAAAATCAGGGGCGCGTACCCGCCTGTCCGGGATAGTGGCTGCGCTGTTTTTGCTTTCCTTTATTTTATTTACCTCAAAGGCGATTGAACAAATCCCCATCGCGGCATTAATCGGGGTGATGTTTATGGTGGTGATTGGCACTTTTGCCTGGAACTCTATTCGTACCCTGTTCAAAGTCCCGCTGGCCGATGCGCTGGTGGTAATTGTGGTGACCTTTGTCACAGTTATCGAGGATTTGGCGATTGCGGTAGTGGTCGGGGTGATTATGTCTGCCCTTGTTTATGCCTGGAATGCGGCCAAGCGTATTGATGCGGTGCGTCGCCCTTCTATCCGCGAGCAAGGCGCGCTGGTTTATGAAATTAAAGGGCCCTTATTTTTCGGCTCTATCACAGGTTTTCGTGAATTATTTGATTTTGCCGGCGATCCGGATACCGTCATTATCGATTTTGCCAATTCACGGGTGGTTGACCAGTCTGCCCTGCAAGCCATTGATGATGTGGCGGCAAAATATGACCAGCTGGGCAAGCGTCTGATGCTGCGCCATCTCAGCCGTGATTGCCATCGCCTGCTCGCCAAATCCGGCCAGCTGATGGTCGATAGTGATGATGATCCAGATTATCAAATTGCCGCCGATTACGGGGTAAAGCTGGGCGTGTTTGGCAATGGGCATTAAGCCTGCCTGTCATCACCCACGCTAAAAGGCTGTTTGGCTATCCAAATTTAAAGGCGGATATGGCCGCGCCCATCACATTTTCATGATAGCTACGTTCTGCCTTTTCGCCCATAGCCGCTCCGGCCACAATATGTAAAGGCAGCAGATGCTCTTCTCTAGGGTGACGGGCTCTGGCAAAAGGCGCATCTGCCCAACCGGCAAGATGGGTCTCACGCCCCTTTATATCCAGCATACTCTCAGATAGCCATGTATCAAATTCGGCCGCACCGGCAACCTCTTTGCGCCCCATCAGGGCGCCCACATCATGATAGCTCATCCCGGAGCCGACAATCAGCACCCCC
Source organism: Alphaproteobacteria bacterium (assembly GCA_038121125.1). GTDB lineage: Bacteria > Pseudomonadota > Alphaproteobacteria > Puniceispirillales > Puniceispirillaceae > JADHLI01. The sequence goes on along the minus strand of JAYOMZ010000044.1, from coordinate 1,489 downwards.
TCTTTTCTGAGCGGTGCCAGCAGCTTTCCCATCTGAAGGTGGGTTTCAGGCGATAAATCAGCCGATAGCGAAATCTGTATCGTTGGGATATCCGCCTGCTCAAAGGCCAGCAAAAACGGAATAAAGACGCCGTGATCATAGCCTCTTTGCCTGTCCAGCTCGGCTGTTATGCCGCCTGCTGACAACATATCAACGGCCTGTCTGGCCAGCTCGGGAGCGCCGGGTGCCGGCCATTTCAATTCATAGGTGTGGGCAGGAAATCCGTGATAATCATAGATCAAATCTGGCTGGCGGCTGCCTGTTACTTTAATGGTCTGGCTTTCCCAATGGGCAGAAATAACAATAATCGCTTTGATGTCCGAGCGATAGTCATCGGCAAAGCTGGCCAGATAGCGTGCCATCCCGTCCCATGTTCCAGCAGGGTTCCAATCCATAAAAAAACAGGGCCCGCCCCCGTGCGGAATATAAAAGGTCGGCAATTTATCCATAAAAACACCCCTGTTTTACGACTGGCTGCATCAGGACAGGCCTTCCAGCTCGTCTATCATGCCGGCAACCATATCCAGACCCAAATGCCAGAATTCCGGCCGGGTGGCATCCAGATGAAAGGGCTGCAAGGCACTATCATAGCGCACCGTGCCACCTGCGGCCAACAAGCTGCGATAATCTGTTACAAATTGTCGGCGGGCATCATCGCTGCGGTTCTGATAGCTCTGCCAGAGCGCATTTACCAGACAATCGCCAAAGGCATAGGCATAGACATAAAACGGGCTATGGACAAAATGCGGAATATAGGCCCAGACAGAACGATAGCTATCCTCCAGCCGCACCGCAGGGCCAAGGGCGGCACTTTGGGTATCCATCCAGATATCGCCCAGCTGCTCGCCCGATACCTCGCCTGAGCGGCGTGCATCATGAAAGGCGGTTTCAAAATTATGAAAGGCAATTTGCCGAACCACCGTATTCAGCATATCCTCAATTTTTCCTGCCAGCAAAAAGCGCCTGTTGGCCGGGTTATCGGTGCTCTCCAGCAACACCCGAAAGGCCAGCATTTCCGCAAAAACAGACGCGGTTTCTGCCAGCGTTAAGGGCGTATCGGACATCAGATAACCATTATGGCTGGCCAGCACCTGATGCACCCCATGCCCCATTTCATGGGCAAGGGTCATCACATCACGCGCCCGGCCGTCATAATTCATCAAAATATAGGGATGCACCGATGGCACGGTGGGGTGGCTAAATGCCCCGGAGGCTTTGCCGCTGCGCACCCCGGCATCGATCCAGCCCCTGTCAAAGAATTTCTTGGCAATATCGGCCATTTCAGGGTCAAAGCCAGCAAAGGCCTGCAAGACGATCTCGCGTGCCTCTGGCCAGCTAAAACGCCTGTCATCATCGCCTGCCAGAGGGGCATTGCGATCCCACCAATTCAGCTTTTCCATCCCCATCCAGCCTGCCTTTAGCTGATAATAGCGATGGGCAATGTCACCAG
>JAYOMZ010000043.1:3412-5950 GCA_038121125.1 Alphaproteobacteria bacterium | reverse complement strand
TTAGTAACAGATTGTCAAGTGAATTTACGCCTCTGCTAGGGGCAAATCGGGCGGCTATGCAAGATAATAAAATAAGAAATATGGCGGAATTTGCAGCGCTGATCGGTGTTTCCCGCCCAACAATATCGAAATATTTTAATGACCCGGATAGTGTGCGCTCTTCAACACGCGACCGAATCGAGGCGGCCTTAAAGCAATATGATTACCGCCCAAATATCTATGCGATTAATCAAAACAGACGCCTGACCAAGACAATCGGGATTGTTGTGCCCTATCTGGCTGACCCGTTTTTTGCCGAAATTGCCCGTATGCTGGAGCGGCGTTGCATCGCGGCCGGCTATACCCCTTCTTTGTTTTCCTCGCATGGGGAGCAGGGTCTGGAAAATGCCATTCTGGATAATCTGCGCGCGTTAAAACCGGCCGGTGTATTGCTCGCCCCTTTGGGCAGAACCTCGGACAGAAAGCATATAGAGGCCTTTTGCCGGGATGTGCCAACTATTTTATTTGATAGTAATATCGAAGGGCTGGGCGCGGCATTTGTCGGGTCTGATAATTTCAGTTTTGTTTCACAAACCGTTGAATATATTAGCAGAACAGGCCACACTCCCTGTTTTTTCGAAATGAAAAATCCGGCCAATCCCAATGCCAACAAGCGCCGCCTTGCCTATCTGGAGATTATGAACCGATTAAGCCTTGAGCCCCATGTTATCCAGATAGAAGGAGAGGGGTGGAGCTTTGAGGAAATCGGCCGGCAAGGCGCGTTAAAAATTTTGCATGATAAAGCCCTGCCAACCAATGCGGTATTATGCAGTAATGACAGGCTGGCCATAGGGTTTTTATCTGCCTGTCATGAAATGGGAATAACTGTCGGCCGGGAGGAGAAATGTGAAATAAGGGTGGCCTCGCATGATGACCATCCCTATGCCCGATATACCTGCCCTTCGCTTACTACCGCTGCCCATGATTACGAATCAGTCTCTGAACACGCCTTATCTGCATTATTTCAATTGATTGAGGCCGGTGGCCGGCTGGCAACGCGCGAGGAAAAGCTGTTTGCCGCCCGCCTGGTGATGCGGGATTCTGCCTGAACGTAAAAAATACAATATTGATAAATAATCATTTATTTACGCGCGTTAAAAAAATATTGACGCGGGCAAAAGTTTTTGTTCCACTTGCCCATCAACATAACGGAGGAACAAAATGCGTTTCAATAAACTTATTTCAGCTGCTGCTGGCGTGTCGCTTCTGGCGTCCGGTGCGGCGTTTGCTGAAACTTTGACAATCGCGACAGTGAATAACGGCGATATGATCAGAATGCAGGGTCTAACCGATGATTTTACGGCAAAGACAGGCCATAAGGTTGAATGGGTAACTCTGGAAGAAAACGTGCTGCGTCAGCGCGTTACAACCGATATCACCACCAAGGGCGGTGCGTTCGATATTATGACCATCGGTATGTATGAAACCCCAATCTGGGGCAAAAATGGCTGGCTGGTACCGCTGAATGACCTCAGCGCAAGCTATAATGTGGGCGATATTCTGCCAGCGATGGCAGGCGGTCTGAGCTATGAGGGCACATTATATGCCGCTCCTTTCTATGGTGAAAGCTCGATGATCATGTATCGTACAGACCTGATGGCAAAGGCCGGTCTGACCATGCCTGAAGCCCCGTCCTGGTCATTTATTGCCAAAGCAGCCCGTGAAATGACAGATCGCGATAATGATATTAATGGTATCTGCTTGCGCGGCAAGGCTGGCTGGGGTGAAGGCGGTGCGTTCATTACAGCGATGTCCAACTCTTTTGGTGCACGCTGGTTTGATGAAAAATGGAATGCCCAGTTCGACACCAGAGAATGGTCAGACACACTGAACTTCTTTGTGAATATGATGACAGATTCAGGGCCTGCCGGTTATGCCACAAACGGCTTTAACGAGAAACTTTCCCTGTTCCAGCAAGGCAAGTGCGGTATGTGGATCGATGCGACAGTGGCCGCTTCTTTTGTCACAAACCCGAAAGATTCAACCGTAGCTGACAAGGTAGGTTTTGCGCTGGCACCGGATAATGGCATGGGTGTACGGTCAAACTGGCTGTGGGCATGGGCATTGGCCATCCCGGCTGGCACACAAAAAGAAGCCGCTGCCAAGCAGTTCATTGAATGGGCCACCTCAAATGGCTATATCGAGCTGGTTGCTTCCAAAGAAGGCTGGGCAAATGTGCCTCCTGGTGCGCGTACATCCCTGTATGAAAATCCGAACTACAAGAATGTACCCTTTGCACAGATGACACTGGATTCAATCCTGTCAGCTGATCCAAATAACTCAACGGTTGACCCAAGCCCGTATGTGGGTATTCAATTTGCCGCTATTCCGGAATTTGCAGGTATCGCAACTGAAGTCAGCCAGGAGTTTTCCGCTGCCTATGCCGGTCAGCAATCTGTTGCAGATGCGCTGGCAAAGGCACAGGCCATTACCAATGATGCGATGGAAGCTGCTGGCTACCGCTAAACACTTCCTCCTAAAAGGGGAGAGGGTATATCC
>JAYOMZ010000043.1:0-3402 GCA_038121125.1 Alphaproteobacteria bacterium | reverse complement strand
TAATCATTTTTTTTAAATTATTATTTCTGCCGCACTATTTGTAATACGCTATATTTTTGATGGTAAGGTAGCCTAACCGCCGGAGGGGTGAGCGTGGCAACACAGCATTCTCGATCCATAGCCCGATTAATGATCGCGCCCGCCACCATCTTGTTGCTTGGCTGGATGCTCGTCCCCTTAACCATGACGCTGTATTTTTCGTTCAAGAAATATTTACCCCTTCGCGGCGGCGATTTGGGATGGGTCGGGTTTGACAATTATATCCGCTTTATTTCTTCCAGCTCTTTTTGGCCGGCAGTTGGTACAACCCTGATCATTGTTGGCGGCGTGCTGGCGATAACGGTATTGCTGGGTATTGCGCTGGCTTTGCTGCTGGATCAGCCCTTATGGGGACAGGGTGCGGTGCGGATTTTGGTTATTGCGCCTTTTTTTGTGATGCCGACCGTTTCCGGACTGGTCTGGAAAAATATGTTCATGGATCCTGTGAACGGGTTTTTTGCCCATATATGGCGCGCCTTTGGCGTAGAGCCGATACAATGGCTAAGCCATGCCTCGCTATCCTCGCTGATTACAATTCTTAGCTGGCAATGGCTGCCCTTTGCCACGCTGATTTTGCTTACCGCTATTCAGTCACTGGATACAGAACAGCTGGAAGCAGCAGAGATGGATGGCGCACGGTCGCTGCGCCGGTTCTGGCATATTATTCTGCCGCATCTGGCACGGGCGATAACGGTGGTGGTGCTGATACAAACCATCTTTCTGCTTTCTATTTTTGCTGAAATTTTTGTCACAACTGCCGGAGCCTTTGGGACAAAAACCCTTACCTATCTGATCTTTCAGCGCGTATTGGAAAGCCAGAATGTAGGGCTTGGCTCTGCTGGCGGGGTCTATGCCATTATTCTGGCAAATATTGTGGCGATTTTCCTGATGCGGATTGTCGGCAAGAATCTGGATAAATAGGGGAGGGGCTATCTATGGCAAGAGCTGTTTCAAACCGGCGAAAAATGCTGAATACTGCCCTTGCTTGGTTGGTGGGGCTGGTTATCTTTTTCCCGATTTTATGGATTATTGTGCTGTCTTTCAAAACAGAGGGCGATGCCATTCGAACCCCGCTGGAAGTCTTAAGCTCTGTCTGGACGCTGGAAAGCTATGCAGTGGTACAGGACAGATCAGACTATTTCAAACATTTCACCAATTCGGTGATTATCGCGCTTGGCTCGACCCTTTTGGGGATTTTGGTGGCGGTACCGGCTGCCTGGTCGATGGCCTTTGTCCCCTCAAAACGCACGCGCGGCATTTTGATGTGGATGTTATCGACCAAAATGCTGCCAGCGGTAGGGGTGTTATAACCCATCTATCTGTTAATTATCGAATTGGGGCGTCTGGCTAGCCGGACCGGTCTGGTGGTGGTCTTGATGCTTATTAATCTGCCGATCATTGTCTGGATGCTCTATACCTATTTTCGGGAAATCCCGGCCGAAATTTTGGAAGCTGCACGCATGGACGGGGCAAATTTGCGCTCAGAATTGCTCTATGTGCTGACCCCGATGGCGATACCCGGCATTGCCTCTACAATATTATTGAATGTTATTCTTGCCTGGAATGAAGCCTTTTGGACACTGAACCTGACCGCTGCCAAGGCGGCTCCCCTAACCGCCTTTATTGCCAGCTATTCCAGCCCTGAAGGTTTGTTCTATGCCAAGCTGAGCGCGGCCTCGGTAATGGCGATTATGCCGATTTTGATTATGGGCTGGTTCAGCCAGAAACAACTTGTTCGCGGCCTCACCTTTGGGGCGGTAAAATAGGAAAATAAAAATGAAGCAGATACAATTACAAAAAGTATCCAAACGTTTCGGTGATGTTGAGGTTATCCCGCCCCTGGATTTGGAAATTGAAACAGGCGAATTTGTTGTGTTTGTGGGTCCGTCTGGCTGTGGTAAATCCACCTTGCTGCGCCTTGTTGCCGGACTGGAAGATGTTTCAGAAGGCCAGATTTTAATTAATGGCAAGGACGCAACCGCCATCGCCCCGGCTGAACGGGGACTGGCAATGGTGTTCCAGTCCTATGCGCTTTATCCGCATATGTCGGTTCGCAATAATATCGCCTTTCCCTTGCGTATGGCAGGGATAGACAAAGCCGAGCAAGCCAGACGGGTAGAAGAGGCAGCACAAACCCTTAACCTGACGGAATATCTGGACAGGCGTCCCGGCCAGCTATCAGGGGGGCAGCGCCAGCGTGTTGCCATCGGCAGGGCCATTGTGCGCGAGCCAACCGCCTTTTTGTTTGACGAGCCGCTTTCCAATCTGGATGCCGCCCTTCGGGTGGGTATGCGCCTAGAGATAAGCGAGCTGCATAAAAGGCTGGCAACCACCATGATCTATGTTACCCATGATCAGGTTGAAGCCATGACGATGGCCGATAAAATTGTCGTCCTTCAGGCCGGGGTTATCGAGCAGGTGGGTAGTCCGCTTGAGCTATATCATACCCCGAAAAATACCTTTGTTGCCGGATTTATCGGCTCGCCCCGCATGAATTTGCTTGGCGGCAGCGAAGCCCAAAAATATAGCGCACATACCATCGGAATACGCCCGGAACATCTCGGTATTTCAGCTGATAGCGGGGATTGGCAAGGGGTGGTTGGTGTATCCGAACATTTGGGATCAGATACATTTTTTCATGTAAATTGTCCGGATTTTTCCCAGCCATTGACTGTACGGGCCAGCGGCGAGGTAGAGCTTGCCTATGGCGACAAGGTCTATTTAACACCGGATAAGGCGCATTTGCATAAATTTGATGAGAGGGGCCTGCGTATTTCATGAACAGGTTAGCAGGAAAATCGGCACTTATCACCGGGGCGGCGCGCGGCATCGGGCGTCATTTTGCCGAAGCTTTTGTACAGGAAGGGGCAAAGGTGGCGATCGGCGATATCGATATTGCGCGTGCCCGCCAGGCCGCACAGGAAATTGGCGATGGGGCTATCGCGGTTGAAATGGATGTTACTTCTCAGGCCAGCATTGACGCGGCGGTTGACAGGGTGGATGGTGAATTTAACGGGATTGATATTTTGATAAATAATGCGGCTATTTTTACCGCTGCCCCTATCGCTGACATTACCCGCGAGGATTATAACCGCGCATTTGATATCAATGTATCCGGTACCCTATTTACGATGCAGGCAGTTGTCCGCCATATGCTCGCCCGAAAAAGGGGTGGTAAAATTATCAATATGGCCAGCCAGGCCGGACGGCGCGGCGAGCCGCTGGTTGCGGTTTATTGTGCGACAAAGGCAGCCGTGATTTCCCTGACGCAATCTGCGGGACTGAATTTGATCCGCCATGGCATCAATGTAAATGCGATTGCCCCGGGCGTGGTCGATGGAGAGCTGTGGTACGGGGTAGATG
>JAYOMZ010000042.1:0-6073 GCA_038121125.1 Alphaproteobacteria bacterium | reverse complement strand
CCAATAGCGCATCCACCCCGACCGTATCGCCTTCCTTTGCCACGATATCGGCCAACACCCCATTTACAGGAGACGGCACTTCCAATGTGACCTTGTCTGTTTCCAGCTCGACAATCGCCTCATCAGCGCCAACTGCCTCGCCAGCTGATTTCATCCATTTGGCCACTGTTGCCTCGACGACTGATTCGCCCAGAACAGGCACTTTAATTTCAACAGCCATTTTAAGCGTTCTCCTTATAGATTCCTACGCTACATAATGTTTTTACAAAATATAAAACCTCGCCCACCCTATTCGGCCGCGATACTGGCTTTGCCAGCACTCAGCGCGGCTTCCACAAGGGCGGCCTGTTCGGCGCGATGCCGGCTGGCAGAGCCGGTTGCAGGAGAGGCCGCAGCTTTTCTGCCCGCATAGATAGGGCGCTGTGCGCTCATGCCTGCCTCGCTCATCACCGCTTCCAGATAATCACGCACAAATGTCCAGCTGCCCATATTTTGCGGCTCTTCCTGGCACCAGACCAGCTCTGCCTTTGGCGTCTTTTTCAGCATTTTGGCCAATGTACGTTCCGGGAAGGGATAAAGCTGTTCCACCCGCAAAATTTTCACATTGGTGATGTTTTGCTCTTCTCTTGTTTCGGCCAGATCATAATAGACCTTGCCAGAACACAAGACGACCCGTTCCACATTTTTATCCTGAATATTTTTATTATCTTCATCCAGAATACGATGGAAGGATGTCCCTTCAGCCATATCGGTTAATTTGGATACACAAGCCTTGTGACGCAACAGGGATTTCGGTGTCATCACAATCAGCGGCTTGCGGAAATCACGGTGCAATTGGCGGCGTAATACATGAAAATAATTGGCCGGTGTAGAGCAATAGACCACTTGCATATTATCTTCGGCACAAAGCTGCAGATACCGCTCCAGACGGGCAGAGGAATGTTCAGGCCCCTGACCTTCATAGCCATGCGGCAATAGCAATACCAGACCGTTCATCCGCAGCCATTTAGCCTCGCCTGATGAGATAAACTGGTCTATGACCACCTGTGCGCCATTGGCAAAATCACCAAACTGGGCTTCCCACATAACCAGGGCATTTGGCTCTGCCTGGGCAAACCCGTATTCAAACCCCATTACCGAGGCTTCGGATAAAGGCGAGTCAATCACCTCAAACGGGGCTTGATCCTCTGCCAGATTGGTAAGCGGTACATAGCGGGCTTCGCTATTTTGATCCACAAAGACAGCATGGCGCTGACTAAAGGTACCGCGGCAGCTATCCTGACCGGACAGGCGCACCTTATGGCCTTCCATCAGCAAACTGCCAAAGGCCAGATGTTCGGCTGTGGCCCAGTCGATATTTTCGCCTGTTTCAATCGCTGTTTTGCGCGCCCCCACTACCCGTTTCAGCTTGCTATGGGCGGTGATATTTTCCGGAATGGTGGTCATCACCTTGCCGATATGCAGCAACATATCCTTTGTACAGGCGGTTGTGCCGCGGCGATCATCACCAGAGGCCGCTTTCAGGCCGGCCCATTGACCTTCCAGCCAGTCTGCCTTGTTCTGCTTGAAAGTCAGACCGGCCTCAAATTCATCATTTAGATGCTGATTGTGATCGGCAAAAATCTGCTCGGCATGTGCCTCGCTTATCACCCCTTCGGAAACCAGCTGGCGGGCATATAGCTCTCTGGTGGTTGGTTGCTGGGCAATCTGGCGATACATTTGCGGCTGGGTAAAAGATGGCTCATCGCCTTCATTATGGCCAAACCGGCGATAACAGAACATATCCAGCACCACATCACAGCCAAAAGTCTGGCGAAACTCTACCGCGATACGCGCGGCATGTACCACCGCTTCGGGATCATCGCCATTAACATGGAAAATAGGCGACATCACCATTTTAGCGACATCGGTTGGATAGGGCGAAGAGCGTGAATAAGCGGGGCTGGTGGTAAAGCCAATCTGGTTATTCACGATGATATGGATAGTCCCGCCGGTTCGATAGCCGCGCAGATCCGAAAAGGCAAAGGTTTCCGCAACGACGCCCTGGCCGGCAAAAGCCGCATCGCCATGCAGCAAGATACCCAAAACTTTTGTCTGATCGGTATCCTTTGCCTGTTCCTGCTTGGCCCGCACACGCCCCACCACAACCGGGTCGACAATTTCCAGATGCGAGGGGTTGGGTGCCAAACTCAGATGAATATCATTTTCATCAAAATTGCGATCGGCAGAAGCGCCCATATGATATTTAACATCGCCTGAGCCGCCCACTTCCTCGGGGTTGGACGGATTGCCCAAAAATTCCGAAATAATCGCACGAAAGGGCTTGTCCATCACATTATGCAGTACATTCAAACGCCCTCTATGCGGCATCCCGATGACCACTTCGCGCAATCCCATTTGCCCGCCACGCTTCAGGATTTGTTCCAGAGCCGGGATCAGCGCCTCGCCCCCATCCAGACCAAAGCGTTTTGTGCCGATATATTTTTTATGCAGAAATTGCTCGAACCCCTCAGCGGCAACCAGCTTTTCATAGATCGCTACCTTGCCGCGTTCGGTAAATTCGGTGCGATTGCCGATGGCCTCTATGCGCTCTTGTATCCAGGCCTTTTGTGCCGGATCCTGAATATGCATAAATTCCACACCAATGGTCGAACAATAGGTACGCCGCAAGACATCCAGAATTTCATTCAAGGTCGCGGTTTCCAGCCCCAATACATGATTGATGAAGATCGGCCGGTCATAATCTTCTTCTGTAAAGCCATAGCTGGCCGGATCCAGTTCCGGGTGAATTTCCTTTTCCTGCAGATCAAGCGGGTCAAGCTGTGCCAGTAAATGACCGCGAATACGATAGGCACGTACCAGCATAATAGCCCGCAAGCTGTCCAGCGTGGCAGAACGCAAATCGCCCGCCATCAGATCGCGATCCCCTGTAATGCCTTTGGCGACCGCTTTTATCGAGGCTTCGGGATCATGTGCGCCAACAACCTGGGTTGGGCTTTTGCCCCAATCGGGCTGATATTCTGTTTCCTCTGACAGCGCCCCGATAGACTGAAACCACTGTGCCCATTGCGGGTCTACACTGCCTGGATTATCTGACCATGCTTTGTGCATTTCTGCGATAAAAACCGCATTTGCCCCTGACAGAAAACTTGAATCCATTCCAAAAACTCCGCCCCTGTTTTAGCGCTCCTCATAATGACGCTTTATTGCGCCTTATCGCCGAGTATCGCCTGTTTTTCCCTCAAAGAGCAAGCCAGCTGGATAAATAGCTGCCTGCCCGATAAAAAATCCTAACCCTAAAATGCCTTTATTGCTTCTTGCAATGCCTCGCCCAGCTGTGAGGGCGAGCGTGCCATCACAAAACCGGCAGCTTCCATCGCAGCAATTTTATCTGATGCTGCCCCGCTGCCACCTGCGACAATCGCCCCGGCATGACCCATTCTGCGTCCAGGCGGGGCGGTTTGACCGGCAATAAAACCCGCTATCGGCTTTTTATTTGGATGAGCAGCATAAAAAGCAGCCGCTTCTTCTTCGGCAGAGCCGCCAATTTCCCCGATCATCACAATGGATTCAGTCCCTTCATCTGATAGGAACATTTCCAGACAATCGATAAAGTTTGTGCCATTTACCGGGTCACCGCCAATACCGATACAGGTCGATTGCCCCAGACCAATGGCGCTGGTTTGTGCAACCGCCTCATAGGTCAGCGTACCAGAGCGCGAAACAATACCAACTGTGCCTGTTTTGTGAATATGGCCAGGCATAATCCCGATTTTACAGCCCCCCGGCGTAATGATGCCCGGGCAATTTGGCCCGATAAGGCGGCTGGCAGACCCGTCCAGGGCGCGCTTTACTTCCACCATATCCTTTACCGGTATCCCTTCGGTAATACAGACAATCAGCGGCATTTCTGCCTCAATGGCTTCCAGAATAGAATCGGCCGCAAATGGCGGCGGAACATAAATCACGCTGGCTGTTGCGCCTGTCTCGGCACGCGCTTCAGCTACCGTATTGAAAACCGGCAGGTCAAGATGGGTTTGCCCGCCCTTGCCAGGAGTGACACCGCCCACCATTCGGGTGCCATAATCGATCGCCTGCTGGCTGTGAAAGGTGCCTTGTGCGCCGGTAAAGCCCTGACAGATAACCTTGGTATTTTTATCAACAAGAACAGCCATACTTCTTACTCCCCCTTCACCGCAGCGACAATCTTTTTGGCGGCATCGCCCAGATTATCTGCCGCAATAATATCCAGACCCGAAGCGGCCATGATTTTTTTGCCAGCCTCCACATTCGTGCCTTCCAGACGTACCACCAATGGCTTGGTCAGCCCTAATGTACGGGCAGCTTCCACCACCCCTTCAGCAATCACATCACAGCGCATGATACCGCCAAAGATATTCACCAATATCCCTTCGACATTTTCATCTGACAGGATAATTTTAAAGGCTTCGGTTACCCGTTCGGTGGTCGCACTGCCGCCCACATCCAGAAAATTGGCCGGCTCTGCCCCTTCCAGCTTGATGATATCCATCGTCGCCATCGCCAGACCAGCCCCGTTCACCATACAGCCAATGCTGCCATCCAGCTTGATATAGTTCAGATCAAATTCCGATGCCTTTACCTCGCTTGGGTCTTCCTCGCTCAAATCCCGCAATTCCAGAATTTTTTTCTGGCGGAACAGGGCATTATCATCAAAGCCCATCTTGGCATCCAGAGCCAGCAAATCACCTGATCCTGTCACCACCAATGGATTGATCTCGATCATTGAGGCGTCCAGCTCAAGAAAGGCCTTATAGATGCCGGACAGGAATGTCCCTGCCTGTTTTGCGCTCGCCCCTTCCAGTTTCAGTGCATTGGCAATGCGCCGCACATGATGGGGTTTCAGCCCGGTTGCAGGGTCAATGGAAACAGTGATAATGCGTTCAGGTGTTTGCGCCGCCACGGCTTCAATATCCATCCCCCCTTCGGTGGAGGCAATAATGGTCACCCGGCTGGAGGCACGATCCACCAGCATGGATAAATACAGCTCGCGCCCGATATCGCATCCCTGTTCAATATACAGGCGCTGAACTTCCTTGCCGGCCGGGCCGGTCTGATGCGTGACCAGAACAGAACCTAGCAATCTGTCCGCTTCAGCACGCACCTCATCCAGGGTCTTTACCACTTTGACGCCGCCGGCCTTGCCGCGCCCGCCTGCATGGATTTGGGCTTTCACTACCGTGACCGCACCCGCCAGCTTTTCGGCTGCCGCAACCGCTTCGTCCACGCTAAAAGCAGGAAACCCGTCCGGGACATTTACACCATAATCCCGTAACAGGGATTTTGCCTGATGCTCGTGTATATTCATGCCTTCTCTCCCCCCTTGTAACTCCTAACAACATATCGGACTGCACATCAAACGCACAGCCCGGATATGAAAAACGGGTCTATTCGACCCGTTCTACCACTTCATTTAATGCCCGAACCGCTGAGACAGAATGATCAAACATTGCCTGTTCTTCTGCGTTCATGGAAATTTCAACAATACGTTCAACGCCATTGCTGCCAATGATAACCGGCACGCCGACATATAACCCGTCCAGCCCATAGGCATTTTCAACAAAGGCCGCACAAGGCAGCAGCCGCTTTTTATCCTTTAGATAGGCATCGGCCATCTGGATAGCTGAAGAGGCCGGTGCATAAAATGCAGAGCCTGTCTTTAACAGCCCGACGATTTCTGCCCCGCCATCACGGGTACGTTGAACAATCGCGTCGATTTTTTCCTGTGTTGACCAGCCCATAGCCACCAAATCCGGCACCGGAATGCCGGCCACAGTTGAATAGCGCACCAGCGGCACCATCGTATCGCCATGCCCGCCAAGCACAAAGGCGCTGACATCCTCGACAGACACATTAAATTCTTCTGCCAGAAAATAGCGGAAACGCGCACTATCCAGAACGCCTGCCATGCCGACAACATGGCTGGCTGGCAAACCGGAAGCGCGCTGCAATACGCCTACCATCGCATCCAGAGGGTTAGTGATACAAATCACAAAGGCGTTCGGGCAATTAGCCTTGATGCCTTCGCCAACTT
>JAYOMZ010000041.1:0-8884 GCA_038121125.1 Alphaproteobacteria bacterium | reverse complement strand
GCGCCGATAATGACATAATCAAATTCAGCCGGGGAAGAAGTGGCCAATTTGTTAAAACGATGCTGCATAGGTAAAAACCCTAAAAGGTTTAAAACAGCGATAAACAGGTCACAGGGCTGTCTGTCTTGCGGTTAAAAATTCAGAATTTCAGCAAAAACTGAACGATCTTTCGGGTGCGCGGACTAAATAATTTTTCGGTAAAAAACGCCCCGGCGGCACGTTTTGAGGCTTCCGACCAGCTTGGATAGGGCGCAATGGTACTGGCCATAGCCGACATTTTCAAACCTGATTCTATCGCCAATGTCCAGCTATGGATCAGCTCTCCGGCATTTGGTGCAAGAATAGATGCCCCCAGAATTTTTCCCCTGTTATCGCTGATTATCCGGACAAGTCCCTCGGTGCGTCTGGCCGCTCTGGCACGGTCATTTTCGCGCAGCTCCCAGTCTGTGCGGCGCACATTACCTGCCCCGAAACGCGATACCGCCTCGTTCCAGGTCAGGCCAGTCTGCGCCAGCTCAGGGTCGGTATAGGTCACCCAGGGGATAGCATTATCCTTTATTTTTGCCGGCAATTTAAACAGGATATTTCGAATAACAATGCCGGCATGATAGCCAGCCACATGGGTGAATTGATGCCGCCCTGCCACATCACCAATAGCAAAAATGCGGCGGTTGGAGGCGCGCAACCGATTGTCGGTCTGGATGCCGCGCGCATCATATTTTACCCGTGCTGCTTCCAGATTAAGAGCTTCAATATTGGGTTTTCTGCCCGCAGCAACAAGTAAATGCGTGCCTTCCACCGGCTCATCTTCGGCCAGTTCAATAGAAATGCTGCCCCTCTTTTGGGTGATGCTAGTGATACGAGCCTGTTCTACTAGCCTTATACCTTCATCGCTTAATTTACACATCAGCCGCGCAACCAGATCCGAGTCATCGCGCCCCATGATGATAAAGGCTTCTAGGACTGTTACCTCACAGCCCAGTCGGCGATGGGCTTGCGCCATTTCAATGCCGATAGGCCCGCCGCCGATTATAATCAGATGCCGGGGTTTTTCGGTCAGGTTAAAGATGGTTTCATTCGTGAAATAGGCAACATCCTCCAGCCCCTTTATAGGCGGGGCAACAGGGTGAGAGCCGGTGGCCACCACAAAATATTTCGCCCGTACATTTACAGGCTTGCCGCCCAGCATGGCGGTGACGCTATCGGGGCTGGTAAAGCTGGCTTCCGCCTTGATAACATTCACCCCCAGCGTGCGAAATCTTTCTTCTGAATCATGCGGGGCGATGCCAGCTATCACATCACGGATATGGGATTTTACAGCGGCAAAATCTATTTGCGCGTCCCCTGCCGTGATGCCCATGGACGGGCTGCCATGGGTGGCGATTTTGGCAATTTTGGCTGCCTCCAACAGGGCTTTGGAAGGCACACAGCCTGTATTTAGACAATCCCCGCCCATTTCACCGCGTTCAAATAGCACCGTTTTTGCGCCCATCTGGGCGGCGCCTGCGGCCACAGATAGACCGCCGGAACCGCCGCCAATAATGCAAATATCTGTTTTGATTATTTCATCTGTCATTTGTGTTTAGCCATTTTTCTGTGCTCTTTTTAGCCGTTTCACCACCACCGGCATCAAAGACAAAAGCCCCAGCGCCACAAGCGGGGCAATAATATAAGGGTCTTGCAAGGTAGAGAGATCCGGCACCTCTCCGCGGGCAAGGACTTTATCAAAGCCGCGCCCAACCGCGACATAGACAGAAGTGCCGGGCGCAATACCGATAAAGGTTGCAATAAAAAAGGGCAGCAAGCGCATCCCCAGCAAGGCCGGGACAATATTTACCACCCAAAAAGGGGCAGCCGGTATCAGCCGCAAGGCCAGCAAATAGGAAAAGGCATCCTTTTTAAACCCTGCTTCCAGACGCGAAATAAAGCCCGCCGCCCGTTCGGCAAAGAGGCTGGCAAAAACCGTTTTGGCTGCGATAAAGACCACACAAGCCCCGGCACTTGCCCCGATAATAATCAGCGGAATGGCTATCCATCCCAGCACCGCCCCGCCTGCCAGTGTCAGGAGCGAGGCAGCAGGTAATGAAAGCGCGACCACCACCGCATATAACAGCATAAAGCCCAGCCAGCTGGCCAGCTGGTTACTGGCCACAAAGGCGGTAATAACGCTGTAATTGGTTGCTAGCCCGGCAAAGCTGAATGTGTTTTTCAAATCGGTTGTGAAAAAAATAATTAATCCAGCAATTAAAACCATTGGCAGCAGAAATTTTTTCATCGCATCTTCCTTGTTTCTGCCGTATTTTCACGCCATGATTCCCTAATTATCGAAAGGCTGGTTCAATTTGGTTTAAGATTAAGCATGATTAAGTTTATAAAACAACCCATTATAACAGAGATAGGCACAATGCCGGAAAACCGCCTGTCTAAAAGGCCTTTCTTTGCTATTGGGATGAAAAACAAATGACCGGAAACGCCCCTGATAAATCTGCAAATAGCGAGGCAGAACGCCGTGCCCGCCTGGATAAAGCCTTGCGAGAGAATTTAAAAAAGCGCAAACAGCAGCAGCGTGCCAGAAGCCAGACAGAGATGGCCGCGCAAAAGCCGGATGCAAAAAACCGGAAGATAGAAAATTAATGTTAAAAAAGCGTTCAATGAAAGCAGAATATGGACAGTCTTAAAATATATGGCGGCACAGCGCTAACAGGTGAAATTGCGATTAGCGGGGCAAAAAATGCCGCCCTTCCCCTGCTGGCTTGCGGATTGATGGTCGGAACAGAAACCCTGCGCCTTGGCAATGTGCCTGATCTGGCCGATACGCGGCTGATGCTGGCCTTGCTGGGCCATCTGGGGGTTGAGGCGAAAAAAGACGGGGATGATTTGCTGTTGAGCGGGATGGCAACCAGCCTTGTTGCACCGTATGATCTGGTTAGCCAGATGCGCGCGTCCATTTTGGTGATGGGCCCGCTTCTGGCCCGCTATGGCGAGGCAAAGGTATCCCTGCCAGGGGGGTGTGCTATCGGCACCCGGCCAGTGGATTTGCATATTCGCGCGATGCAAAAAATGGGTGCGATTGTCGAATTGGCAGATGGCTATGTTCAGGCACGTGCGCCCAAAGGGCTGACAGGGGCAAAAATCCTGTTTCCTATCGTATCGGTCGGGGCAACCGAAAATGCGATGATGGCGGCCTGTCTGGCCAGGGGGCAGACCCAGCTGGTCAATGCTGCCAGAGAGCCGGAAATAATCGATTTGGCAGATTGCCTGAACGCCATCGGCGCAAAAATTTCCGGGGCGGGCAGTGATGTGATTACCATAGAAGGGGTTGACGGCCTGCATAGCGGCCATCATAGCGTTGTCCCGGACAGGGTAGAGGCCGGCTCTTATGCTATTGCTGCGGCGATGACAGGCGGGCATTTGCGCCTGACACAAATGCGCCCGCATCATCTGGAAAGCCTGTTTGAAGTGATGGGTCAGGCAGGGGTTTCAATCGAAATTGGCGATAATGTAGCCGAGATACGCGCTGATGGGCGCTATCAGGCGATAGATATCGAAACCCAGCCCCATCCGGGCTTTCCCACTGATTTGCAAGCCCAGTTTATGGCGATGATGTGCCTGGCAGAGGGGCGTTCAAAAATTTCGGAAACCATTTTTGAAAATCGTTTCATGCATGTTCCAGAACTCATGCGGATGGGCGCAGATATTATAGTAGATGGTCGAACTGCCATGGTGACCGGCAAGCCATCGCTGTTATCAGCACAAGTGATGGCAACAGATTTGCGTGCCTCTGTCTGTCTGGTACTGGCCGGGCTGGCCACAAGGGGCGAGACCACTGT
The DNA here is from genome assembly GCA_038121125.1 of Alphaproteobacteria bacterium. GTDB lineage: Bacteria > Pseudomonadota > Alphaproteobacteria > Puniceispirillales > Puniceispirillaceae > JADHLI01. Next base: position 5,054 of record JAYOMZ010000041.1, on the reverse strand, counting down.
CAGCCGGATTTATCATCTCGATAGAGGTTATGCAGATTTAGAGGCAAAGCTGGGCGCGTGCGGTGCACAGCTGGAGCGGGTATCCGGTGCTTGAAATCATTCAACTGAAATAATGTTTATTAAAAATGCGCGAATATTCCCCTCTTAAATTGATGGCACGCTCAGGTGAAGATATTCCTGTGCTGTCAGCGCTGTTGCAAGATGCGTTGCTGGCCGGTGCGGATATGCAATATATCGCTGCCGAAAAGGCGTTTATCTGCCTGCTGAACCGCTATTGCCGCGAGGCAGAAAAAGACGCCCTGCAGCGTCGTTTATGCGGGCTGAAAATCGGTCAGGTGGAAAAAGTACAGACCCGGCAAATCGCCTCGGAAAAAGGGCAGTTTTACAATTTGCTCTCAATAGCGTATGAAGAGGCAGAAAATTTGCTGATTTTGACCTTTTCTGGCGGGGCGGCTATTCGGTTATTTATCGGGGAAATCACGATAACCTTGCGTGATGTTGCAGAAGCCCATCCAAGCTTTGCCCGGCCGGTACATGAATAGATAAGCTGCCCGGTAGCTGAATAAATAACCGGTAGCTGAATAATAATTTTATAACTAGTCTTGCAGGGCAAAAGATGAGCGCATCTGTACAAAAATTGATTATGGCTGTCCCAAAGGGGCGTATTCTGGAACAGGTGATGCCTGTTTTTGAAGAAGCTAGCCTTATTCCCGAAGCGGCTTTTTTCAAAAGCGACGAGCGGCGTCTGCGCTTTGCTACCAACCATGAAAATCTGGATATTGTGCGGGTGCGCAGCTTTGATGTGGCGACCTTTCTGGCCTATGGGGCAGCCCATTTGGGGGTGGCAGGATCGGACGTTATCGCCGAGTTTAGTCATCCTGAAATTTACGCGCCGGTTGATCTGAATATTGGCAATTGCCGGATGGTGGTGGCCTGTCCAGCTGAACAGGCTGGCACAGAAGACCCGAAAAGCTGGTCTCATTTGCGGGTGGCAACCAAATATCCGTCGCTGACAAAGCGATATTTTGCCAGGCGCGGCGTACAGGCAGAATGTATCAAGCTTAATGGCGCAATGGAGCTGGCACCGCAAATGGGCTTGTGCCGGCGAATTGTCGATCTGGTTGAAACAGGCTCAACCCTAAAGGCTAATGGACTGGTTGAATTGGAAACAATCGCACAGGTCAGCTCACGCCTGGTCGTTAACCGCACCGCATGGAAACAACACCCCCACATAGTGGATGGCTGGATATCACGTTTTCGAGGTGCGGTGCGTCAGGCAGCTGAATAGCAGCGATGACACAGCCAACCGGACAGAATGATAATATCGGGGATAGCCAGGCAGAGCATGAGCCTCAAGAGCGCCTTGTCCATATTCATATTGAACAGGATCCGCTAAAACCTGTCACACCCGAGCGCCAGCATGAACAGAATGTTGCGATTTATGACCTGCTGGATGAAAACAGCTTTGCCGTCATCGAACAGACCGGGCCCTATCACCTCTATCTCAAGACCGATTTGCGTCATATCTATTTTGATGTGCGCGATAGCCGGGAAGATGCCTTAAGCGGCTTTGTGATGGCCCTTGGCCCGTTTCGGCGGATTATGCGTGAATATCATCTTGTCTGCACCAGCTATTATGAAGCTATCCGCACCAAATCCCCGTCGCAGATTCAGGCCATCGATATGGGGCGGCGCGGCTTGCATAATGAAGGGTCGGATCTGCTTATGCAGAGGCTGGAAAATTACGTGGCGCTGGATAATGCAACCTCGCGCCGCCTGTTTACGCTGATTTATGTTATGACATCCAGAGGGGAAAGATAGGCGTGCCCAAAAGGTTATTATTTACCTGTACACAAAATGCGGTGCGCTCGGTCATTGCAGAAGCATTATTTAACCAGTTGGCCTGTGCCCCGGATTATCAAATTGCTTCTTGCGGGGTCATTGAAGGGGCAGCAGATGGATATGCCATCACGGTGATGCAGGAAAAAGGCCTGGATATCAGTGCCCATGAAGCGCAATCTTTTGATGCTTTATCTCCGGAAGACTTTGACCGGATTATCTCTTTTTCTGCAGAAGCCCATGACCGAGCGGAAAACTGGGCGCAAAAAGGCTGTAACACAGAATTATGGGAAATTCGTCCGCCGCATATAGATGAACGTGCCAGAGACACCACCCTGGAGAGCTATCGCGCCTTGCGCGATGAAATTGCCACAAAATTAGAGGCTAATTTCGGGGCATTTGTGCAAAAAACTTGACCTTTTGGGCTAAAGCAACAATAAACAAACCAATGTCAAAACCATGGAGGGTATGACTGGATGGCCAAAGAAGGCGTCATTGAATTTTCTGGAACGGTTGCTGAATTGCTGCCGAATGCCATGTTTCGGGTCAAGCTGGATAATGATCACGAAGTGTTGGCCCATACCAGCGGTAAAATGCGGAAAAATAGAATTCGTGTTCTGGCCGGTGACCGGGTCAATGTGGAAATGACCCCCTATGATCTGACAAAAGGGCGGATTACCTTCCGCTTTAAATGATCTGGTCGGCTCATTGCCTTTTTTCCTTGCGCGCCACTTCCAGGCAATATCGTCATGAACGGTTATTTAAACGCGCCCGATAACATCCCTTTCATACTGGCTTCTGCCTCGCCGCGCCGACAAGAATTGCTGGCACAAGCCCATATTCGGGCAGATGATATTCTGCCAGCCGATATTGATGAAACCCCGTTAAAAAATGAATTGCCGGCTGTCTATGCCACAAGGATGGCGTGTGCCAAAGCCCGGCTGGTTGCAGATAAAAGGGCAGATGGCTTTGTTCTGGGCGCAGATACAGTAGTGGCGTGTGGCAGGCGCATCCTGCCAAAGGCTGAAACAAAAGAAGAGTTATTATCCTGTTTAACCCTGTTATCGGGGCGGCAGCACCGCGTATATGGCGGCATTGCCCTTATCGCCCCGGATGGGAAAGTAACCAGCCGCCTTAGCCAGTCCAAAGTTGCCTTTCGCCGGCTGGGCGCGCGCGATATCGATGCGCTGATAGAAAATGGCGATGGTCTGGGCAAGGCAGGGGGCTATGCCATACAGGGGCTGGCCGGCCTGTATATCCGTCAAATTTCCGGTTCCTATTCCAATATTGTCGGGCTGGATTTATTTCAGCTGGCCAGCCTGTTACTGGCAGCAGGGTTTAGCTATGGGGCGTAAGGAAAGCTATCTGCTGGTCGATGATAGTGATAACGCCACTAAAGTTGCCTTTATCGAGGATGGCCGCCTTGCCGAGTTTTGGCAAAAAGAAGATGGTCATGAGCTGGGAGAGGTGCATTTAGCGCGGGTTCTGCATACCCATATTGCCCAGCGGCGCGCGACAGGCCAGTTGCAAGATGGCACCAGGATTAGCTGGCAAATTCCGCCCTCTGGCAGACTGGAAATCGGCCAGCTGGCAGAAGTGACACTGACCGCCTTTGGCTGGCAGGATAAGCCGATGCAAGCCAGTATGGGCGCGCAAATAGCCGGACAATATAGCTTGCTGGTTTTGGGGGCAGGCACAAAAGACAGCTCTATCCGCACCTCAAGAAAACAGGGTGAAAATAAAGCGGCAGCCGCCCTGTTAAAAGCCTTGCAAGGCACTGAACTGGCTAAAATATTAAAAGCGGCAAAATCCAGCCTCGTCTTGCGGCGGCGTATTCTGACAGAACCGGATATATCCCTGCCCGAAAAACAGGACAGGCTGATAAAAGAAGCGCAGGGCTTGCTGGATATCTGGCAGCGGCACGCAAAGCCGGTTTTGGATTTACGCGCAGAAGCCAGCCCGCGGCAGATTTTTTCCGGCTTGCCGCTACTGGATCAGGCCAGACGCCATGCCGGAATAGAAGAGATAAGGCCGGCAACAGATAATGATTTTGACGATTTGAAAGAGGCAGTTCACGGGGCAGCTTCTCTTCCCTATCAGATGGCAAGCGGGGCAAGCTTGTGGATAGAGCCAACCCATGCGGGCGTGATGGTGGATATGGATAGCGGGGCATCTGGCATGGCGCCTGCAGAACTGGCACGTCACAGCTTGCCGGAAATTTTTCATCTTTTGCGGCTTCGCTCTCTGGCCGGGCGCGTGCTGATAGATATTCCTTTTGTGAAAAAACAGCAGCACCAGCAAATAGAGGCACTTATCCATATGCTATGTCAGGCAGATCCGCGCCAGCCGGAATTTTTTGGCTTTACGCCCGGCGGTTTGGCAGAATTGCGCTATCGATATGCACGCCCATCCCTTGACAATACCTTTGGGGATTTGTGATTTTAGGCTGGATAGGCGACGTAAAACCGAAGACGAAAGACAGCCTCTGGCAAAATGAGACATTATGATGGGCGATAAACCGGAATTAAAAGTTATTGAAGGACGTAAAAAGACAGCTCCCTGTCCTATCTGTACAAAGCCAGCGATGCGCCCGCATACGCCTTTTTGTTCTGCGCGCTGTGCCCAAATCGATTTGGGTAAATGGCTGAACGGGGATTATGCTATCCCCGCCCATGAAGCTGAACAGGATAGTGATATTGAAGCCTTGCTGGCAGAAGCCGATAAAGACCCCGGCCTGAACTAGATTTAATAAGTGGAAAATTAGGCGTTTTTCCATCTGGACAGGGCTGTATCATAAGGCTATAACAAGCAGGCCGTGCATGGCGGGATAGTCCCCAAAAGCTGATTGCACCGCCATCTATTTGCCAGGCGGTTTGACCCATCTGGATGATAGATAAGCCCAGGTAGCTCAGTTGGTAGAGCAGTGGACTGAAAATCCTCGTGTCGGTGGTTCGAATCCGCCCCTGGGCACCATTTTCCAAGTTTCAAGGTCCGTAGGCCAAGGTACAAGTGACTGTTTCCAAACGATTAACGTTCTGGAACAGGAGTTTGTTCTGTCATGGTGTGGGTAAGGTCTCCGGTATACTTTTACAAAAGAAATGAAACTTTTTACTTCTCAAGGTCAGTGCCATCTGACCTTCGTCATCGCTTCAACAAGAAGAAGATTGAAGTATCTTTGCGCACAAAGTCAGAGGTAAAAGCGGCAAAATCAGCCG
>JAYOMZ010000040.1:0-8949 GCA_038121125.1 Alphaproteobacteria bacterium | reverse complement strand
GAAATGGCTGTCGGCTTTTTATATAATCAGAATATGCTGCAAGATGGCGATGTTATCACCGCGATAGATTATGACCCGGACATTGATGTGGTGGTGGTACGCACCGCCCATGAAACCGATTATGAAGCCAGGCTGGCAAAGAAAATTCGCACCAGCGGCTGTGCCCAGGGCACAATTTTTGGCGATATCATGCAGCGCTTTGAGGATATTATCCTGCCATCCGATATTTCTGTTTCTGCCAGCCAGCTGCAAGGCCTTTCCAGACAGATAAATACCGTACCAAGCCTGTATCTGAAAGCCGGGGCTATTCATGGCTGCGTGTTATGCCGCCCTGAACGCCCGCTTGTCTATTTTGAGGATATTGGCCGCCATAATGCGGTAGATAAAATTGCCGGCCATATGTTTTTACATAATATTTCGGGTGCGGATAAAATTTTCTATACAACCGGCAGGCTGACCAGTGAAATGGTCATTAAAACCGTCTTGATGGGGATCCCTGTTTTAGTGTCGCGATCCGGCTTTACCCGGAAGGGGGTCGAGCTTGCCCTCCAGGCTGGCCTTACCCTTGTCGGACGGGCGCGGGGCGCGCGCTTTATTGTTTTATCGGGGGCAGAGCGGATTATTTTTGACCATCCGGACAGGCAAGAAGAAGAGGAAGAAAAATCCTCTGCCCAACGCGCCCTTTATGACCAGAAACGATAGCCAGATAAACAATATGACAGATATAAAAGATATTGCGGTGGGATTTTTGGCAGGCGGGCTGGCACGGCGTATGGGCGGGGTTAACAAGGCCTTGCTGGAAATTGGCGGGCAAACGGTGCTGGAACGGCAATTGGCGGCAACCGCCCATCACCGCGTCAGGCTGATAAATGCCAATGGCGATGCCCGGCCTTTTCAGCCTTTTGGCTTGCCCATTGTGGCAGATAATATTGCAGATTATCCAGGCCCTCTGGCAGGGATACTGGTGTGCCTTGACTATCTGGCACACTATCATCCGGAAATTTCTGTCTTGCTGTCCTGTGCCACCGATGCCCCCTTTATTCCCGGCGATTTGGCCGCCAGGCTGGCCAGTGCAAGGCAGGCTAAAAAAGCGGAATTGGCACAAGCCAGATCAAACGGGCGGCGGCATCCTGTCTTTGGCTTGTGGCCGGTATCCTTGCGCGATGAGCTGCGCGTGGCACTTCTGCAGGAGGGTTTGCGCAAGATAGATCATTTTACTGCCCGTTATCGCATCGCTGTTGCTGATTTTTCTGGCCAGCCTGACCCGTTTTTGAACATGAACCAGCTAGAGGATATCACCAAAGCAGAAACCGCTCTGGGTGATATCATAAAAGCAGAAGACAGATAGGGGGGAGGTGTAAAATATTCGCCTTTTTGCTGTATTCCTGCTAGAAAACAGTGACATAAATTGCGCATTGGACAGGTTTTTGCCCCTCTGGGCCTGTTTTAAAGAGAGATGAAGAAGCGATGCCAGATAAAGCAGATGAAATTTTAACCACCATGTTTGATGTTTATCAGGCCGCCTTGCAGGATTTGCGCGGGCGGTGCGAGGCCAGCTTGCAACAGGCACGTGATTTAATCCTGTCTGCCTCTGGAAATATTATTGTTTGTGGTATGGGAAAATCCGGTCTGGTGGGTCGTAAAATTTCCGCTACCCTGTCCTCTACGGGCACCCCTTCGGTTTTTTTGCATCCGGCCGAAGCCATGCATGGCGATCTGGGCATTGTGCGCAAGGGCGATGTAATGATTTTAATCTCCTATTCCGGCGAGACCGAAGAGGTGGTGCGCTTGCTGCCGGCCCTAAGGCGGCTGGAGGTAAAAATCATTGCGATTGTCGGACAGGTCAACTCTACGCTTGGCAAAGCGGCCAGTATTTGTCTGGATGCAGCGGTTGATAAGGAAGCCTGCCCGTTAAATCTGGCGCCGACAACCTCTACCCTGACCACGCTTGTACTGGGCGATGCGCTGGCGATTTTGCTGATGCAGGAACGCGGCTTTCAATCCGTTGATTTTGCCGCGACCCATCCGGGCGGCAAGCTGGGCAAAAAATTGCTAAATACAGTTGGCGATGTGATGCGCACCCATGATCTGCCCTTTGTGCCAGATAATATGCCGATGACAGAGGTGATTATAAAAATGACCGAAGGCCGGCTGGGTCTGGCACTGGTCGGGACAGCAGATAATCTGCAAGGTATTATTACCGATGGTGATTTGCGCCGGATGCTGGTAGACGGGCGCGCGCTGGCTGACCATAGCGCTGCACAGGTGATGAACCCTGCCCCGCAAGCCATTTCCGCAGATACGCCTTTTGGCCATGCAGAAGAGCTGATGACTGATGCTAGAATACAATGTCTGGTGGTAACAGATAAAGCTGGTGCAGTCGCTGGCATTATCCAGATTTTCTAGCCTCTGTTTTTTTTGGAGATAGATATGCTGGACAAGCTATCTGACTATGATTTTAATCTGCCGCCAGGTGCGATAGCCCAAAAACCGGTCAGCCCGCGCGAGGCAGCCCGCTTGCTGGTACCAAAAGACGGGCAGTTTTGCGATCATCATATTGCCGATTTGCCTGACCTGTTGCGCCCGGGTGATTTGGTAATTGTAAATAATACCCGTGTTATCCCTGCCCAGCTAACCGGCAGCAAGGGCGAGGGGCGTATTGGTTTTACCCTTCACAAACGGCTGGGGGCAGATAGCTGGCAAGCCTTTGCCAGGCCAGCGAAAAAATGCACCCCCGGCAGCCAGATTGACTTTCAGGACGGGCTGCGTGCAGAAATTCTGGACAAGCTGGAAGATGGGGCGGTTAATTTGCGCTTTAACCTGTCTGGCACAGCATTAGAGGCCGCCATTGATAAAATTGGTGCGATGCCCTTGCCCCCCTATATCAAGCGCCCGGACGGGGCAGATGAAAAGGACAGGGCAGATTATCAAACCATGTTTGCCCGCCATACCGGCGCGGTTGCTGCCCCGACGGCTGGCCTGCATTTCACCGATGGGCTAAAGGCGCAGATGCTGGCCAGGGGCATTGCATTTAGCGAGGTTACCTTGCATGTCGGGGCGGGTACATTCCTGCCCGTAAAAACTGAAGAGATCGCCCGCCATAAAATGCATGCCGAATGGGGCGAGGTCGGTGCAGAAACAATAGAGGCTATCGCAAAAGCCAAAGCCGGAGGCGGAAGAATTATATCTATCGGGACTACCAGCCTGCGGATATTGGAAGCTGCCTATCAGGCACATGGTAAGCTGGCGCCTTTTTCCGGCGAGACAGATATTTTTATCACGCCGGGGTATCAGTTTGGGGTGGTGGATATGCTGCTGACCAATTTTCATTTGCCGCGTTCCACCCTGTTGATGCTGGTCAGCGCGTTTTTTGGCCATAGCGAAATCCTGTCCGCCTATCAGTATGCGATTGAACAGGGCTATCGGTTTTTCAGCTATGGCGATGCCTGTTTATTGACCTGTGATGCCAAGGCAGGGACAGTTTCATCCAAAAATTCTAAAACAAGCGGAGCATAAAGCTAATGACAGATAGCCGCCCGGAATTTGATTTCACCGTTCAGGCACGCGATGGCCGCGCCCGGCGCGGTGTGGTGCAAACCGCCTGGGGGGCAGTGGATACGCCTGTTTTTATGCCGGTGGGCACCGCTGCCTCTGTCAAGGCGATGATGCCCTGGCAGGTGGCAGAAACAGGCGCGCAAATCATTTTGTCCAATACCTATCATCTGATGCTTCGCCCAGGCGCAGACAGAATTGAAAAGCTGGGGGGCGTGCGCAAATTAATGGGCTGGGACGGCCCTTTATTGACCGATTCAGGCGGGTTTCAGGTGATGTCGCTTGGCCCTTTGCGCAAAATTGATGAAGAGGGGGTAACCTTTAAATCCCATCTGGATGGCAGCCGCTATAAATTAACCCCTGAAAGCTCTACACAGATACAGCATAAGCTGGATGCCACTATCACCATGGCCTTTGATGAATGCACCCCCTATCCCTGTAGCAAGCAAGAGGCAGAAGACAGTATGGCACTATCCATGCGCTGGGCAGAACGCTCGCGCAACGCGTTTGTGGCGCGTACCGGCTATGGCCAGTTTGGCATTGTTCAGGGCTCTGTTTTTGAAGATTTACGCCAGAAATCGGTGGATAGCCTGACCAAAATCGGCTTTGAAGGCTATGCGATAGGCGGCCTGGCTGTAGGGGAAGGGCAGGATTTGATGTTCCAGACACTGGATTTTACCACGCCGATGTTGCCTGAAGATAAGCCGCGCTATCTGATGGGGGTGGGCAAGCCAGCTGATATTGTCGGGGCGGTATTGCGGGGCGTGGATATGTTTGATTGCGTATTGCCAACCCGTTCCGGGCGCACTGCACAGGGCTTTACCAGAAGAGGGGCGGTAAATATCCGCAATGCCCGCCATGCAGAAGATACACGCCCCCTGGATAGCGCGTGCAGCTGTCCTGCCTGTACAAAATTTAGCCGCGCCTATCTGCATCACCTGTTCAAGGCAGATGAAATTCAGGGGCTGATGTTGCTGACCTGGCATAATCTGACCTATTATCAGGATTTAATGGCCGGATTGCGCGCCGCGATTGAGCAGGGAAAGCTGAATGACTTTGCTGCCGATTTTGACCAGCAGCAAGCCTGCGGGGATATAGACGCGCTGCAATAAAGAGCTTGCGATAAAGAGCTTATGACAAAGAATATGGCAACAGATACCCCCTCATCGGCAACATTAAGAAGCTGGATTGCCAAAACAGGTCAGCAATATGGCTTTGATATTTGCCAGATTACCGATGCCGAATTGCCAGAAGAGGTGAGCAGAGGGCTGGATGCGTTTCTGGAAGCTGGCCATCATGGCGATATGGGCTGGCTGAAAACCACACGCCCGCGCCGATACAGCCCCAAAGCGATGTGGGAAGAGGCCCAAAGCGCAATTATTTTTGGCTGTAATTACGGGCCGGATCATGACCCGCTAGATACGCTGAAAGAAACAGAAAAAGCCAATATTTCGGTTTATGCACGCGGGCGCGATTATCATGAGGTGCTAAAGGGGCGGCTAAAGCAAATCGCCTCGCAATTACACGCCCGTTCCGGCTGGCAGGTGAAAATATTTGTTGATACCGCCCCATTGATGGAAAAACCATTGGCCGCACAGGCCGGGCTAGGCTGGCAGGGCAAGCACACTAATCTGGTATCGCGCGATTATGGCTCCTGGCTGTTTCTGGGCACGATTTTAACCAGCGGCAAGCTGGAAGCAGATCAGCCTGAACGCGATAATTGCGGCAGCTGCAGTGCTTGTCTGGATATCTGTCCGACAAAGGCCTTTCCTGCCCCCTACAAGCTGGATGCACGGCGTTGTATCTCTTATCTGACCATTGAATTTGACGGCCATATTCCGCTGGAATTCCGCGCAAAGATGCAAAACCGCGTCTTTGGATGTGATGATTGCCTGGCGGTTTGCCCCTGGAATAAATTTGCGTCTGCCTCTCAGGATATCAAGCTGGCCTCTGGCGACAGGCCATTGCCGGATATCGCCCGATTATTACCGTTTGATGAGGCAGAATTTCGCCGCTATTTTTCAAAAACCCCTGTGAAACGCACCGGATATATCCGGTTTATGCGAAATCTATTGATCGCAGCCGGTAATGCTGGTCAGCCAGAATTAATTCCATTGATAAAACCCTATCTTGGTCATGGCGATGCCAGGCTTCGGGCAATGGCGATATGGGCGTTATCACGCTATCTGGATAAAGATAGCCTCTCGCGGCTCGCCCCTGAAAAAGAGCTGGACAGGGAAGTTGCCGCAGAATGGCAAAACGCCCTGTCCTAGATAAAAAGAACAGGGCATCCTTGTAAAAAAAGAGCGGCTTTAAAGACCTAGCTATTATGATAGCCGCGCTCGCCATGTTGAGAGAGATCCAGCCCCTCTACCTCATGTTCTTCTGATACGCGCAAGCCGCCAAAAACGCCGGCAATCTTGAAGATCGCATAAGAAGCAATCGCTGTCCAGATAACGGTGATGGCAACACAAATGGCCTGAACGCCAAATTGTGAGGCAATGCTCATCCCTTCTGCCAGGCCAAGCCCGGAAAAGCTGTCAGTTGCCAGTACCGCGACCAGCAGGCTGCCAATAATCCCGCCCACACCATGCACAGCAAACACATCCAGACTGTCATCTATATGTAAACGGTTGCGGATAATATCTACCGCAACATAACAGAGATATCCGCCTGCCAGCCCGAGAATAATGCCGCCTGGCACTCCAATAAAGCCGGAAGCCGGGGTAACGGTGGCCAGTCCTGCGACCATGCCGGTAACAATCCCGACCAGAGAGGGGCGGCCAAATTTCTTCCATTCAATGACCATCCATACCAGAGAGGCAACCGCAGCAGAAATATGCGTAACCAGCAGAGCCATCGCTGCCCCGCCACCAGCGGCCAGAGCCGAGCCACCATTAAAGCCAAACCAGCCAATCCAGAGCATACACGCCCCTATCATGGTCAGGACAGGGCTATGGGGCGGCTGGACGCTGGACGGAAAATTGCGCCGCTTGCCAATCACTAGTGCAGCGACCAGCGCGGCTGTTCCAGCGGTGGCATGAACCACAATGCCGCCGGCAAAATCCATCACGCCCATCGCTGCCATAAAGCCGCCACCCCATACCCAATGGGTAACCGGGGCATAGACAACCAATAGCCATAGCCCGGAAAATATCAATACAGCCGAAAAGCGAATGCGCTCGACATAAGCACCGATGATAAGAGCCGGGGTGATGATGGCAAAAGTCATCTGAAAGGCGGCAAACAGGCTTTCCGGAATAGTGCCAGACAGGCTGTCCAGAGTGATGGCTGACATAAACAAATTGCCCAAATCGCCCAAATATGCCCCGTCCCCTGAAAAAGCAAGGCTATAGCCTGCCACGACCCAGAGGACAGACATCAAACAGGCAAGGGCAAAATGATGCATCAGAACAGATACAATATTTTTATGTGCTACCAGCCCGGCATAAAACAAAGCCAGCCCCGGCAAGGTCATAAATAAAACCAGTGCGGTTGCTGTTAAAATCCAGGCCGTATCGCCTGTATCCACATTTGCAAAGGCAAGACTCGGCCAGATAATCAGGCTGAGGCCAGCTACTATTCCTTTTAATCCATTCGACATGATAATCCCCAAAATCATCTTTCGCTATTTTCAAATTTGCGCCAGTCTAATCTTTCTTATTATCGCTTCCAGCCTTGTGTTGAAAAAAGAACACATTATTTATTTATGCCTAATTGATAGGCAAAAATATCAAAAATGCATAAAAACTTGCCATAGAAACACCGATAATTTCTTAAAAAGCCTAAAAATTATGCATAAGAATTGTAGGCGTCCGGAATTTGAGTAGGCGGCAGCTAGGCTTGCAATCTGTCCTTGCCCTTGCGCCAATGCATAATTTTCGGTTCACTGAGGGTAGCCATATTCAGGAGAAATAATGACCTTGATTTTAACCGATGAGAGTGCCAGGCGCCATCAAACCCCCTCTGGCCATCCAGAGCGTGCCGAGCGCTATGGGGCTGTTTTATCTGCGATAGCCAAAGCGGGTCTGGTGACAGAGCCCGCCCCTCTGGCGACGCGCGAGCAGCTGGAGCTGGTGCATAGCCCGGCCTATCTGGATATGATTTTTGAAACGCTGGAAGGGCATGATTTTTCCGATGGACGTTTGGTACAGCTGGATGGGGATACCTTTGCCGGGCCTGATAGTCTGGAGGCAGCGTTACGCGGGGCAGGGGCGGCCTGTTTGGCGGTTGATAAGGTGATGTCGGGGCAGGCGCGCTCTGTTTTCAGTGCGATGCGCCCGCCTGGCCATCATGCCGAACCAGACCGGGCAATGGGGTTTTGCCTGTTTTCCAATGCCGCGATTGCGGCCTTTCATGCGGCACAGAAATGGCCGGCAAAACGGGTCGCTGTGCTGGATTTTGACGTGCATCACGGCAATGGCACACAGGCAGCTTTTTGGGATCAGCCAGATTTCTTTTATGCCTCTTCCCATCAAATGCCGCTTTATCCGGGGACAGGCAGTGCGGATGAGCGCGGTTTGAATAACACGATTTTGAATCTGCCCCTGGATGAGGGAACAGATGGCACGCAATTTCTGGCCGGATGGCGTAATATCCTGCTGCCCTTTATCGCTGAGGCAAAATGCGATTTGATTATTATCTCTGCCGGTTTTGATGCCCATAGCCGCGACCCGCTTGGCGGTTTGCAGATAGAGGCAGAAGATTTTGCCGCCCTGACAGCAGATATCGTGCATCTTGCCAAAGATACATCATCCGGCGGTGTGGTCAGCCTGCTGGAGGGAGGGTATGATCTGCAGGGGCTGGAAAGTGCGCTTGCTGCACATCTAGGCAGCCTGGCAGAGATGGGCGAATAAAGCTGGCTTATCGCTGAAAACTTGCCGCCCCCTAATTTGTCTGGCGTTCTGCTGTTATGATTTTGCGATAATCAATACAATTAAAGCGGCAGGCCTTTTCAAAGGCATTTGCCAGCTGGCCAGCATAGCCGGGATTTCCATTACGCTGATAAAATCCGGCGGCATGGGCCAGCAATTTGGGCGAGGCAGGATAGAGCATAAGGGCTTGCTGATACAGATCAGAAACATGGCCCCGCCCCGCGCCCATTTTATCCGAAGCAAGGATAAGCAGAATATGCATCTGCCTGTCCCGGCGGTTTTCGGACAAGGCCTGCGCGGCAAAAGAGGCCGCTTGCAAATAACGCTGATCTGCAAAGGCCTGTTCGGCTTTTTGGCGGTAATAGGCTGCCTCGTTGCCAAAGGCAGAGGCCGCGCTCATAAAAAAGGCCAGCCCCCATATTACAGGCATAAATCCATGCTTTTTCATCATCGCTCTTTTTTAATTAATATTTCTGGCCAATATCGGCTTCTGGACAAGGTAACGACAGAAACACCCTGCCTT
>JAYOMZ010000039.1:0-9032 GCA_038121125.1 Alphaproteobacteria bacterium | reverse complement strand
AGAAATAATGTGCCGCCATCTGCCAGCTCAAACCGGCCAGCGCGCAATTTATCTGCGCCGGTAAAGGCCCCTTTTTCATGGCCAAACAGCTCGCTTTCCAGCAATTCAGAGGGGATGGCAGAACAATTGACGCTCACCAGCTGGCCAGTGCGCCCGGATAATTGATGCACGGCCTGGGCAACCAGCTCTTTGCCAGTACCGGTTTCGCCCTGTACCAGCAAGGTAGTAGTTGAAGGGGCAGCCAGCTCGATCAGCCGCTTAATCTCGCGCATGGGCCCGGACTGGCCAACCAGCAGATTATCCAAACTCGCCATTCAATACTGCCTCATTCCTGCGCGTCATCCTTTTGGCTTATCCTAAAGAGATGTCAAAATCTTGTGCATTATAGTAACCGCTAATAAAGAAATGTCAAAAAAATGAATAACCAAATAGGAAAAAAATTAATCTCAATAAATCAATCGCTTGAAACAGAAAAATAGGGATAATTTTCAATTGGCAAGCTTTTTGCCTTTCTCTGAGCATCAATCTTTTTGGGAGTGGTGACGTGACGAAAATTATAATCGAGAAATCCGGCCTTGCGGGGGCTGACCAGCTGGCAGCCTATCTGGAAAAGCGGTTGGCAGAAATTATCTGGCGTGACGAGCTGGCAACAGAGTCTGGTGAGAACAAGTTTCTGCAGCAATCCTCGGCCTTTGTCTGTTCGCGCCATTTTGCCGATGAACATGGCGGGGTCAGCGGCGTTATTGAAATCGCACGTTCCATAAAAACAGGCCGAATGCTGATTATCGGCCAGGACAGAGATGCCGGCTTTAGCGTTACCTCGGAAATGAAGGGCAACCTTATCCATCTGAATATGGCTGCGGGCGATACAGACAATACCAAGCTGGCGCCGGATTGTGTCAATAATTATTCCCTGCATATGGCGGCCAGCCTGTTGCTGGATGATGACCATGTTGCTGTTTCGGATAAAAAGAGCCTGGAGCTGATGGCCCTTGCCAGGCGGGTGAGCAAAACAGATGTCACCGTCTTTATCAATGGCCCGACCGGTACAGGTAAAGAAGTGCTGGCAAAATTTATTCATCATCAATCCGGGCGCGCCGAGGCACCTTTTGTGGCCGTAAATTGTGCAGCCATCCCTGAAAATATGCTGGAAGCTATTCTTTTTGGTCACGAAAAAGGGGCATTTACCGGTGCATCTACGGCCAATAAGGGGATTTTCCGTGCCGCCGATGGCGGGACATTATTGCTGGATGAAATTTCTGAAATGCCGCTTGGCTTGCAGGCAAAATTACTGCGTGCCTTGCAAGAGCGCAAAGTTACCCCGTTGGGCAGCCAGCGTGAAATTGATGTGGATGTGCGCGTGGTCGCTACCACCAACCGCAATATGCTAAGCGAGGTTAAAGAGGGGCGGTTCCGCGAAGATTTGTTTTACCGGCTGAATGTCTTCCCTCTGGTTAGCCGCCATTTACATGAACGCAATGATGATATTGTGGCGATCAGCACGATTTTGCTAAAACGCCATGCCGGCAGTCCGGATACACTTCCGGCTTTGGCAGATGATGCGATAGAGCTGCTATTGAATTATGGCTGGCCGGGCAATGTGCGCGAGCTGGAAAATGTTCTGCAGCGCGCGCTGGTTCTGTGCTCGGACAATATGATTACCGCTGGCGATATCATGGTTGACGGCATGGTCAATGAACAATTAACCAGCAGCAGAATGATGCAGGCAGATTGCCAGCAATTTTTATCAGCCTGATGGTATGCCGCCTGAAATATCTTTTCCAAGAGAAAACAGATGATCGATAAAACTTCCATGATGAATACAAATATCAGCGCCCTGGCCAGACAGGCAGCCGATACCCATACAGCCGGGCTGGCAAATCCGACCGGCGCAACCGCCCTTCGCCAGCGCCTTCTGGAACGGGCAGATACCAGCCTCTATCCGGCTGGCCAGCAGGTTCAGTTTCCGGAACGGATGACAGATGCCTTGCGGTCTGTTGCCGAAGCGCAGAACGAGTCTGCCCGCATCACCCGGGATTTCGAATTGGGACGGGAAACAGATTTGGCCAAAGTCATGGTCACACAACAGGTTTCTTCTCTCGGATTTCAGATGACCCTGAATGTCCGAAACAAAGTATTGAGCGCCTATAAAGATATTATGAATATGCCGGTCTAGTAAAAAGACCCCCTTGGTTAAACAGTGTCATTGAGCGGAGACAAAAATGGCCGAACTTGCGGTAAATAATGCACAAGGAACAACAGGCAGAGGGCTGATGCCGGAAGCAGGATCGCTGCTGGCACAGGCAAAAGAGCTTTGGAATTCTCCTGCCTTTCGACGGTCTTTGCCAACAATTGTTGCTGTTGTGGTCACGCTTATGGGGCTGGTGGCCTATTTTATTATGCAGCAGCCATCGCGCACAACCCTGTATGCCTCGCTTCCAGAGGCCGAAAAATCACGGGTACTGGAAGCCTTGCAAAATGCCGGGGTGGATGTCGCACTTGACCCGACAACCGGTGATGTGATGGTACCTTCCAGCGATTATCATTCCTCGCGTATGACCCTTGCCGCTCAGGGGTTACCGACTGTTGTGCCAACGGGCTATGAAAATCTGGACGCTATCCAGATGGGCAGCAGCCGCTCGGTCGAAGCGATGCGCCTGAAACAAACACAAGAGCTGGAACTGGCCAGATCAATCGCCGAAATTGACCATGTGTTATCCGCACGGGTGCATTTGGCTATTCCGGAAAAAGAAGTATTTATCCGCCAGGAAGCCCAGCCTACCGCATCTGTTTTTGTGCAACTGGCACAAGGGCGGATTTTGGGGCGAACCCAGGTAGAGGCGATTATTCATCTGGTTTCCTCTTCAGTGCCAAAACTGGCAAAAGAGGATGTATCGGTTATTGACCATAATGGGGCGCTACTTTCCAATGCCTCCAGCTCTCTTAATGGCATGGTCAATGATGCCGAGCTGGAACATCGGGTGCGGATGGAAGATTTATATCGCAGCCGCATTATCTCGCTACTGACGCCTATTGTCGGGCCAGGCAATGTCAGCGCACAGGTCAATCTGGATATTGATTTTACCCGCAGTGAGGTGACCGAGGAAATTGTTGACCCCGAAGGCAATGCGCTGAGAAGCGAGCAAAATACCAAAGATTTAACCCGTGAAACCCCTGCCAAGGGGATACCTGGTGCCGTGGCCAATACACCGCCACAAACACCGGATATTGGTACAACCAGCCTGCAAAGCGAGGCGCTGGATAATATTCGTTCAAGCTCTTCAAGCGAGGTAAAGAATTACGAGGTTAGCCGCACCGTTTCCAATACAATGAAACCATCACACCGCATTCAAAAGATAAATGCGGCCGTGCTGGTGCGTGAAATGACCGTCACAGACCCGGAAACAGGGGCACAGACAAATGTGCCAATGTCGGATGAAATGAAAGCCAAGCTGGAAAGCCTGGTTACCGATGCGATTGGTATCGATATTAATCGTGGCGATAGCCTGACTGTTTCCAGCTCTGCTTTCATGAATGTTCTGGAAGGGGTGCAGGCCCCCTGGTATGAGGAAACATGGTTCCGTTCAGCCATCAATCAATTCGCGATTGTTCTGATATTGGCGATTGTCATCCTTGGCATTATTCGCCCGTTATTGAACCGCATCCTGGTTCCGGCTTCTGTCAGCTCGACCCTAATGAGTACAGGCGATGAGGAAGTTGATCTGGATCAGATTGAAATTGGCGAAGGTGAAAGCCTGGATGATATCAAGGCAAAGCTGAAGCCGAAGAAACAGGCTATCTCTGCTGAAATGCTGGATACGGCAAATACCTATGATGACAAGGTAGCAGTTATCCGGATGATCGTGGCAGATGAAGCTGGCAGAGTGTCTAACGTCTTTAAAGCGATGATGCAAAGTGACATTGAAAACCGCAGCTAGAAACAGGACTTAACTTTAGCGCGCAACAGGATTAGATTTAAAGGAGAAGGAACATGGCAGCGGTTGCAGAAATCATGGATGATGATAATAGAAGCACCTTTGAGATGCTTTCAGGTACCCAGAAATCCGCTATTTTGATGATGTTGCTGGGCGAGGATGAGGCTTCTGAAATTATCCGTAACCTCTCGCCAAAAGAGGTACAGCATCTGGGCACGGCCATGTATTCTGTGCAAGGGCTGGATCAGGAAACGGTCAATGCGGTTCTGGATGAGTTTCTGGCGATTATCAAGGCTCAAACCAGCCTTGGCATGGGGGCAGGTAACTATATTCGCAATGTGATGAACAAAGCGCTGGGCGAGGATAAGGCACAATCTGTTTTAAGCCGTATCTCGCCTTCGCAAACCTCGCGCCCTATTGATATTCTGGACTGGATGGATGCCCGCTCTATTGCCGAGCTTATCATTGACGAGCATCCGCAGATTATCGCGCTGATTATCTCTTATCTGGATTATGGTCTGGGCGCAGACGTGCTGGGCTTGCTGCCTACCAGCCTGCAGCCGGAAATTATCCGGCGTATCGCCACCCTGCAAACCGTAGGGCCGGATGCGCTGGCAGAGCTGGAAAAGGTGATGCAGTCCAAATTCAAGGCCAATACCTCGTTGCGTGCAGCAAAAGTTGGCGGTGTAGAGGCAGCTGCCCGCATCATGAACTTCACCAAGCAGGCGATGGAAACGCGGATCATGAAAGATATTGCGCGCGAGAACAAGGATTTGATGCAGTCTATTCAGGAAAGTATGTTTGTCTTTGACAATCTTATCCTGTCAGATGACAGATCGCTTCAGACATTGCTTCGTGCGACAGATACAGAACTGCTGGTGCTGGCACTCAAAGGAGCAGACGAGCCGCTACGCGAAAAGCTGTTTGGCTGTATGTCCAAGCGGGCAGCGGCAAATATTGTGGATGAAATGGAAGCCCTAGGCCCTGTCCGGCTTACCGAGGTTCAGGCAGCACAAAAAGAAATTATCAATGTCGCGCGCAAGATGTCGGATGAAGGCACAATTGTTCTGGCCGGCCGTGGCGGGGATGACTTTGTCTAGGACAGGCCTTCTGGCATAACTCAAACAAGGCAGATGGAAAATTCCAATGGCTCAGGTGGCAGAAACCTATCTTTCTGAAGAACAGCAGGTGGTTGGCGAAAACAGGCTGGCAGATGCTGAAATTGCGCGGCTGTTAAAAACAGTCCAAGCTGCGCAATTTATAAAGTCGGAAACCATGCCGGCCGAGACAGATAGCACCTTTAAGCCGCGCTCTCTGGTCGAAATTGCCTTTGAGGCGGAAAAGAAAAGACAGGAAGAGGCCGCCCGTGCTGAGGCGGTGGAAAAAGCTGCCCAGCAAGCCGCACGAGAAGAGTTGCAGCCGCCCATGAGCGAGGAAGGTACGTCACCTCGGGCAGGAGACCCATCGCCCCAGCCAGAAACAGATAGATTTTCAGACACGATGACGGGAGTTGCCTCTGCCGGACAGGCAATGGAGATGGCAGAACAGCCGGACGCCCAAGATAATGCCCACTATGATGCAAGAGAGCAGGCTGGCGAGGAAGCTGGTGAGCAAGCCCGCCTGCAACGCGAGGCAGAAGATGCCCAATTGCGCGCAGAAGCAGAAGAAGAGGGCTATAAAAAAGGATTTGAATCAGGGCTGGAGGCTGCGCGTTCGGCCGAGCCCACCGAAGAAGAAAAGGCAATAGCTGCAGCAAGGGAAGCAGAACGCACAGAGGTAATTTCCCGACTGGAAGCGGTGATCGCAGCGGCTGCCGGAACAGAGGCGGTGGATGTTTCGGCTCTTGCCCCGGCGATTGAAGAGGCAGTATTGCGCCTTGCTTCTGAACGGGCAGGCCTTGCGATACAGGAAAATCCGCAAGGGCTTGTCCAGCGAATTGAACAGCTGATCGAAAAGGTAAAATCATCTGCCAGTGCTATTTGTGTGACCCTGAACCCGGAAGATTTAAAAGCGGTTGAGGCCTGGCGGTCAGCACAAAATGCCTATCCAAATTGGATGTGGCGGGCAGACACGCAGCTTGTATCCGGCGATATAAAGCTGAAACTGGACGGGATTAGCGTGAGCGATGTATTGGGGCTGGAAGCAAAAGCCCAAACAGATATGAAAGTAGAAGAGCCAGCCGAGCGCGCAATGGAAGAAAATCTTGCAGAAGACGCAACGGTAACAGAAGACGTGCAGCCGATGGAAACAGAAGCTGGAAATATAGATGAGACCGAAACAGACCAGACTGAAACACAAGCCACTGTAACTGAAGAAGCAGAAGCAGCGGAAGCATCAGCAGAAGTGGAAGAAGCAGAAGAAGTTCAGCCAGAAGAGACATCACTGCGCGACAAGGCAGAAGATGCCATTGACGAAGATATGGCCCTAGAGGAAACAGGGCCTGCATCACAAGAAGATGAGCAAGGCCCATGAGCGCGCTCACCGATAGATTGACAGGCGTTATCGCTAATACCAGCGCCTCATCGCCTATCTATTCCGGGCGGGTGCATCGCTTTGACGGGCATATGATCGAATGTGACGGCTTTCCGGCCACCATTGGCACGCTATGTACGGTGGCCACACAGGAAGGCGGGACAATCATTGCCGAGATTATCGGCTTTCAGAATAATAATAATCTGTTATGTGTGCATGAAACCGGCGCACGTATCAGCGTTGGTGCACAAGTGCGTGTCAAGGATGATGGCTATATGATGGTGATAGGGGACGGGGTGTTGGGCCGCGTCTTTGATAGTCTGGGCAATTGCCTGGATGGCAGCGCCCCGCCTGATTTGCCCGAAAGCTGGCCTTTGGAAGGGGTAAAGCTGAACCCGTTAATGCGCAAGCCGGTAGATCAAAAGCTGGATGTAGGGGTGCGGGTGATCAACAGCTTGCTGACCGTCGGACAGGGGCAGCGTCTGGGTATTATCGCTGGCTCTGGCGTGGGTAAATCGGTGCTGCTGAGCATGATGACACGCTTTACCGAAGCTGATGTGGTGGTGGTTGGCCTGATAGGCGAGCGCGGCCGCGAAGTGGGCGATTTTGTCAAAAATGTCTTTAGTGCAGAAACCAGATCCCGAACCGTTGTCGTGGCTGAACCGGCTGACCGCTCGCCCCTGTTGCGGATAAGGGCAGCCAACCGTGCAACCGCTATCGCGGAATATTTTCGCGATAAGGGCAGGAATGTTCTGCTGATTATGGATAGCTTGACGCGGGTTGCCCATGCACGGCGCGAAATTGGTCTGGCACTTGGCGAACAGCCCACCTCAAAAGGATATCCGCCTTCTGTAGTCTCCTTGATCCCCTCGCTGATTGAACGCTCGGGTACCGGGCTGGCAGGGCAGGGCTCTATCACCTCTTTTTATACCGTACTGGCAGATGGCGATGATACTAATGACCCGGTTGTTGATACAGCGCGGGCGATTTTGGATGGGCATATTTTGCTCTCGCGCCAGCAAACCCAGCTTGGCATTTATCCGGCGGTGGATGTGCCTGCCTCTGTTAGCCGCGTAATGAACGAAATTGCCAGCCCGCAACAAACAGATGCCGCGGTTGTATTTCGTAAGCTGATTTCCATGTATCTGGAAAACCGGGATCTGATTTTAATGGGCGGCTATGTGGCTGGCCAGGATCCGGATCTGGATTTGGCGGTGCAATTATGGCCAAGCCTGATTGACCATATTCGCCAGAGCTATGATCAAAAAGCCAGCTTTGAAGATTCAGTAAATGCCTTGCAAAAATTATTTGAAGGGGTCGGCTGATGTCGCCGGAACAAAGCAGCAAGCGGGCAGGCATTTATGAAAAACTGGCACTAAAAGACAAGCTGGAAAGCAATAAACAGCGACAGTCCCTGTTATTGCTGACAGAAGAGCTGGATAAAAACGAACAGATAAAAGCCCAGCTTACCCGGTTGATTGAAGAAAATCTGAAAGAGGTGAAGGCTCAGTCCGGCATGGCCTTGCAATCTGCCTCCTGGTTCAGCACAAAGGTGCGTGACCAGCTGGAACTGGTTCAAAACCGATGCCAGCATCTGGAAATTGAAATAGATGAGATGCGAAAAAAACTGGCCCAAGCGGAGCGTCGGCGTTCCCGCAAAACAGAAAAGGCAGACGCCTTATATAAACAAGCCCGTCAGGCGCGCCAGGATGCACAGGATGCCGCCTTATCCGAACGGGGCAGGCGGCTTTCCCCGCGTTAATCTGCTGTCTTGCCTTTTATAAGGGTGTTCCCGCAACGAACTTGTTTGGCATTACTTTTGCATTCCTTTGGGTGGAGTAATGCGTCTCTGGGCTGTTTGCAGCCCGGACAGGCGTTTGTGAATTACAGGGAAGTATAAAGCGCGGATATGTCAAAAATTGGTTCTACAACACCCCTCGCAGCGGCCCAGTCTGGATCTCTTATGCGCTTGAAATCAGGCGAGGCAGGGGCAGATGCCGGCCTGTTTGCCGGTATTTTTATGTTGCTGAATACAAAATCGGGCGAAGGCGCAGAAACAGCCGGCCCCGGTTTGCCAGCGATGGCGGATATTATGGCATCCAATAACCCGGAAGACGGACTGTCTGGCAAGGAACGCGCCGCAGAAGAAACCGCAGCGATCATGGCAGCCATGATAGAGACGATGCCGGAAATGAAGACAGCACGCGGCACAGCAGCCCAAATTGACAAGGATATATTGCCCAAAGATTTAGATATTGCGATAGCCGAGGATTTGAAATCAGGCCAGGCAAAACAGGGCGTTCTGCGCCCGGCCATGCCCCTGCATAAAAAGATGGAGGGATTAGATCTGTTTGAGGCAGAGACAGAAGAAAGCACCGATATTCTGCCCATCCCGAACAGGAAACCATCTAGTGAAGTGGCTGTAAAAACAGCAGCAAGCCAGCCAGGCCCACTTTTGAAAAAACCTGTTTTGACAAGTAGACCGGCCGTAATAACAGGGGCAAAACAGATAGATATCGACAAGCCTGTCCAGAAAGCAGGTGAAGAGGCACAAATCCTTAACGCTGGCCAGCTAAAAGCTGATAAGGGAATAGATAATGCGCCGCAACGCGCAGAAATGCCGAT
>JAYOMZ010000038.1:10289-11571 GCA_038121125.1 Alphaproteobacteria bacterium | reverse complement strand
TCCAGCAATCGTTTTTTTAAGGCCGCATCTTGCAAGCTGAGTATCTGGACAGCCATCAGCGCGGCATTTTTTGCCCCTGGCGTGCCGATGGCAAAGGTGGCAACCGGTATGCCTGCCGGCATCTGAACAATAGAATAAAGGGAATCCACCCCGTTCAGGGCTTTGGATTGTGCCGGCACACCCAGCACAGGCAGATGGCTTTGGGCGGCTATCATGCCTGGCAGATGGGCCGCACCGCCTGCCCCTGCAATGATAATCTCAAAGCCTTGTGCCTCTGCGGTACGGGCAAATTCGGCCAGCCTGTCAGGGGTGCGGTGGGCAGAAATGATGCGGATATCGCATGGCACATCCAGACTATCCAGAATAGCGGCTGCTTCTTTCATGGTTGGCCAGTCAGACTGGCTACCCATACAGATGGCAATTTTTTTCGCGCTCATCACTTTATCCTTATTTTATTCTATCACTTTTGCCTAGCTGATTTTCAGCGCCCTGTCAGGCAATAATATCTGGCAATAATTTTGCGTGCAGACGGGTTATTTCATCTTTCAGGTTCAGTTTTCTTTTCTTCAGCCTTTGAATACGCAATTGGTCTGAAACACCCCCATCGCTCAGGCGGCTGATCACTTCATCCAAATCGCGATGCTCGCTGTCCAGCTCTGCCAGACGATGTTGCAGGACTTGTAAATCGCTATCTTCCTCTTTTTTGGGAAAGAGGTCTGTCACATCTGAAGGGGGGATATCGGACATCTGGATATCTTGCTCAAATCTGGCTGCGTTCCAGCCCTTTAATTATGTTCAGGATAACCAGATAATATCAAAAACAGCCCCTGTTTGGCTAGACGCAAATCACCCTGCGTCAAAGATATCTGGACATTTTGACAGAGCTGCTTAAAAATTTAACGAAAAACGGGGAAGCATTCCTGAAATCAGATTAATGCAGAGGTTTGGGGCTGGCACAGCTATGCCCCCTTTTAAAAGGCTAGGGGTGGGAATTAATGAGTGGTCACTTTAAAGAAATGAGCGCGTCAGCATTGGCAGACCCGGCAGGGTTCTGGTCTGAAATAGCAAAGGATGTGCATTGGATAAGCCCGCCTCAAAAAGTGCTGGAGGATAGCCAGCCGCCTTTTTATAAATGGTTTACAGGTGGCCAGATAAATGGCTGTTATAATGCGGTAGATTGCCATGTAGAGGCCGGGCATGGCGAGCGTGCGGCCATCATCTATGACAGCGCGATAACCGATAGCCAGCAAACCATCAGCTATGCCGATCTGCAAAGCCGGGT
>JAYOMZ010000038.1:5768-10189 GCA_038121125.1 Alphaproteobacteria bacterium | reverse complement strand
GGGGCGATTGACTTGTCCAGCCACAAGGTCAGCTCGGTTATCTTATATCAGCGCCCGCAATGCCAGGCAGAGATGATAGAGGGGCGGGATTTTGACTGGGAGGCTGAAAATGCCAAAGCCAGGCCGGCCGATATTGTGCCGGTAAAATCAGAAAACCCTGCCTATATCCTGTATACCTCAGGAACAACAGGTACGCCCAAAGGGGTTATTCGTTCTACCGCAGGGCATATTGTGGCACTGAAATGGTCGATGGAAAATATTTATAATTGCCGGCCGGGGGATGTATATTGGGCGGCTTCAGATGTGGGCTGGGTGGTTGGCCATTCCTATATTGTCTATGCCCCGTTATTTGCCGGTTGCACGACCGTGCTGTTTGAAGGTAAGCCCATCGGCACGCCCGATGCCTCTACTTTCTGGCGGGTTATTTCCGAACATAAGGTGCGCTCCATGTTCACCGCCCCTACCGCTATTCGCGCCATTAAAAAAGAAGACCCGGACGGCAAACTAATACAGCAATTTGACCTCTCTCATTTTAAATTCCAGTTTCTGGCCGGCGAGCGGTGCGATCCTGATACCCTGCATTGGTGCGAGGAAAAGCTGGGCGTGCCGGTTATAGATCACTGGTGGCAGACCGAAACGGGCTGGCCTATTGCCGCTAACTGTACAGGGGTGGAATTATTACCGGTAAAGCCTGGCTCATCCGGGCCTGCGGTGCCTAGCTGGGATGTACAGGTACTGGATGAAGGCGGACACCCCGCCGCGCCAGGGGATATTGGCTCTATCGTGGTGAAATTGCCCATGCCGCCTGGCAGTTTGCCGAGCTTATGGAATAATGATCAGCGTTTTATTGACAGCTATATGGCGGCTTTTCCGGGCTATTATGAAACAGGCGATGCCGGCTATATCGATGAAGATGGCTATATTTTTGTGATGAGCCGAACCGATGATATCATCAATGTGGCCGGACACAGGCTGTCCACAGGCGGGATGGAAGAAGTGCTGGCAGGCCATCCGGATGTTGCAGAATGTGCGGTCATTGGTATTAATGATGCGCTGAAAGGCCAAATACCGCTTGGCTTTATCGTCCTGAAATCCGGGGTGGCGCGCGCGGGCGCGGATATTATTTCGGAAATTGTGGCAAAGGTGCGTGCAGAAATCGGCCCGGTTGCCGCCTTTAAACAGGCGGTGATTGTCCAGCGTTTGCCAAAGACACGCTCTGGCAAAATCCTGCGTGCGACCATGCAGAAAATCGTCAATAAAGAAGAATATCCGATGCCGGCAACCATTGATGATCCCGTCATTCTGGACGAGATCACTGCCGCACTGGAAGCCGTTGGCATGATCTAGCTATAAGGCTGGCTGCGGCGCAGACAAGGTTTTTTTGTTGCAATTTGCAAAAATATAGCCTATGATGTGCGTTATTAAACAAATTTATTGTCTATGAGCATAAAGAGGCGCTCGGTAATGACGATAAAGCGATAGGGGGCAGGAATATGATATCATCCACCTCTGAGGCAGGTAGCACCCAGCCAGACCCGCGCAAGGTTCTAACCAAAGCAACCTTTAATGTGGCACGCCAGCTTGGGCTTAATCAGACAGAATTGGGTGCGGTTCTGGGAATGGACAGATCCTCTGTTAGCCGCCTGAAAACCAATGCCGGCCTTGACCCGCAAACAAAGGAAGGCGAGTTGGCCTTGCTGCTGATACGGCTGGGACGCGCACTCTCCAGCCTGACAAATGCAGATCCGGCCTGGATAAACCACTTCATGCGCTCGGCAAATAAAGTGACCAATGGCATTCCCGCCGAGCAGATTAAGACCATTACAGGGCTGATTAGCGTATTGCGTTTTGTAGATGCGATACGGGCAAAAATCTGATGATCTGGCAGGAATGTAATGGCCAGGAATATATAAAACCTCTATCCGGGACATTATATCGGCTGGTGGAAAGCCAAAGCCAGATTGCCACAATGGATTATGTGGATAATATCGAAGAACAGGCTGTTCTGGAAAGCCTTTTGGAAGATAGCAAACCTGCTCTGCCAGATGAGACAGGCACGCTTCATTATTTGCTAAAGACACCTTTTAGATATCCGCCCCTCAAATGGGGGTCACGTTTTTCTGGTCGGGATTTGCCCTCATTATTCTATGGTGCAGCGATAGGCGAGACCTGTTTGGCAGAGGCAGCCTTTTACAGGCTTGTTTTTCTGGATTCTATGGAAGGGTCTGGCGAAGGGGTCGCGCCGAATGCCGTATTGCGGTCGCGCCACACCATGTTTTGCATCGGCTATCAAACGCAAAAAGGTATATCGCTGGATGCGGCGCCCTTTGATAGATATTTTGATCTCATCACCCATAAACAGGACTATATACAAACCCAAATGCTGGGGCGTGATATGCGCGATAGCGGTATCTGCGCCTTTCATTACCCCTCGGCACGTGACATGGATAATCGGCGCTGTATTGGCCTGTTTGAACCCGGTCTTTTTACCCGAAATCAGCCCGATATATTAAGTGACTGGATATGCCAGACAGCGTTTGACAGGGTGGTTTTCAAACAGCACGCCCAGCCTCCGGTCACGGTTTTTACCCGCAACCAGTTTCTGTATAACGGGCATTTTCCATACCCTGCCTAAACTTAAATTGACCTATGGCACTTCGGATAAATTGGCGACCTGTTCGGCGTCCTGTTTTGGCTGGCCACCAGCCTTTTCAATCGCCGCATTCAGATCAGGCTGGCGGCATAGCCCCAGCATGGCAGGGTGCTTTGGCTGAATATTGGCGATATTCCAGTGTGTGCGCTCTCTGATTTTAGTGATGGTATCCTTGGTGGTACCGATCAGCTTGCCAATTTGTGCGTCCGATAATTCGGGGTGATGTTTGACCAGCCAGGCGATGGCATCCGGCTTGTCGCCGCGCCGTGCCACGGGTACATAACGCGGGCCTTTGGTGCGGGCGGTCGGTTGTGGCAGGTTCGATGACGCCATTTTCAGTCGCGCTTCTGAATCTGCCTCACAGCGGGTGATTTCCTCGCGGCTGAGCTGGGCATTTGTCACCGGGTCATAGCCTTGCATACCAGCGCCAATTTCGCCATCGGCAATGGCCTGAACTTCCAGCGGGTGCAAATTACAAAAATCGCCTATTTGGTCAAATGTAAGGGCTGTATTATCTATTAGCCATACTGCCGTTGCCTTTGGCATCAGTAATTGTGTCATATCTTCTTGCCTTTCTATCTCCGACAAAGAGGGGCGTTAAATCAAATCATCAAAAAGGCCTGTTCTCTATGGCCATAGGCTGGCTGCTCAGCAAAGCTGGGTCTGAAAAAGGGGGTTAAGCCTGAAGCAGCCTTGCTTTGCAGGTTCTTTGCCTTTTTGGATGACGGGAAACCTTACCCATTTGTATACGCAATCCTGTCCGGAATTGCAAACAGCGCGTGACTATCCTAACGTCAATTACTATAAAAAAAGGATGAAAAACACCTTGTCAGCAGCGATAAAACAGGGGGGAAGATAATGATGGATGCGTTTGATGAAGAGCGTCCCGCCCATGCACCAAAAGATTTAACGGCATGGAATATCGAGGATTTACAGGCCTATATCGCTAATCTGACGGCAGAGATTGCGCGTTGCGAGAAGATAATTGAAGAGAAAAAAAGCCTAAGCTCGGCAGCGGATGCCCTGTTCAAAAAATAGCCAAAACAACCCGCTGCCCTTACCAAAATGACCCGTTTTCACTTTTTTAAAGATGAGTATGAATGATGACAGATTTTTCCACCCAGACAATTTTAATCACCGGCGGTACCTCCGGGCTTGGCCTTGCCATGTCAGAGGCGTTTGCCGCAGCCGGTGCACATTTGGTCATTGGCGGGATGCTGGCCCCGGCTGAAGGAGCAAAAATATCAGCCAGCCTGATAGAAAAAGGCGCGGCATCCTGTCTGTTTGATGATGCAGATTTGCGCGATGGCCAGGCCGCCAGAGGTCTGGTGAAACGTGCCGAAGCCCGCACAGGGGCAATAGATGTTTTGGTCAATAATGCCGGTATTCAGCACGTGGAAAAGGTGGAAACTTTCCCGCCGGAAAAATGGCAGGCAATACTGGATGTTAACCTAACCGCGCCCTTTCATCTGATAGCGGCCTGTCTGCCAGCCATGCGCGAGGCTGGCTATGGCCGGATTATCAATATCGCATCGGCACACGGGCTGGTCGCCTCTATTCATAAATCGGCCTATGTGGCGGCCAAGCACGGGCTGGTCGGGCTGACCAAAACCATCGCGCTGGAAGCAGCGGATAGTGATATTACCTGTAATGCTATTTGTCCGGGCTTTGTGATGACACCGTTGGTGGCCGAGCAGGTGCGCGCCCATCAGGAAAAGACAGGGCTGGATTTTGAGGCAGCCGGGCCTGACCTCATCAAGGATAAACA
>JAYOMZ010000038.1:0-5668 GCA_038121125.1 Alphaproteobacteria bacterium | reverse complement strand
TCACTGGCAACAGAACCGCATTGCCCGATAATTTTATCTGCCAGCCCCACTGATGCACCGACAGATAGTCTGCCTTTGGGCGCGCTAACAGGGAACAGGCGGCGTTTTACCAGCCCGCGATAATGGGTGCGTGCGGTTACTTCCTGGCCGATATAACAGCCTTTTTTAAAATCAACGGCTGCCAGCTTGTCCAGCCCGGCTTCCAGCATCAAGGCGCGGTTCGGGGTGAGGTCTGCTGCCCCTTCTGGAATCCCGTTGCAAATGCGCCATTTCTGCCATTCTTCATCAGGCTGGCCGCAGGGTATATCTTGCTGATTTATCAGCCATAGCCAGCCTAAATGGGGGTGGCGCTCATCTATTGCGCTGATCGCTTTTTCGGGCAATGTGCTGACCTCTATCTGATCTGGCTGGTCAAAATTGGCCAGATGGCCAACCTGAAATTCAGGCCGGTGGGTAATTTCTATCGCGCGGCGCAAGCGATAGAGGCTGAGCCTTTTTATCAGGGGTTCTGCCTGTTGTGCCTCGGTTACCAGATATAACGCCTCTGCTGTGCGTAACACCAGCATATCAAACAGGATGCGCCCTTGCGGGCTGAGCAGGCAGGCGGCTCTGGCAATGCCTTGTTCCAGCTGTTCTATTTGAGCGGTCAGCAGGTCATTTAAAAAATCTGCCGGATTATCGCCTTGCAGACAGATAACGGTTTTGTCCGTATGCAGATAAAGTTGAGTGGTCATTGCCGGTTCAGCTTTCCTTTATAGGGGGCAACATAAAAATGGCGATTGCGCGTCCAGACACATTTATCTTTTGCCGGGATAACACTGACATAATCTGCCTGAGGAAGTAGGTCAAATTTTTGGGTACAGCCTAGATAGGAAACCAGTAATTGCCGGCCTTCAATACGGGCAGCCCCAATCTTTCTTTCCGATATGGTGATGGCCGGTTTGTCAGCGGCAAAACATTGCCCGGCCTTGTTGCCGCGGCAAGCGGTTTCTTTGGAAGCGATATTGCGCAGATAGGTGATGTTGCCATCTTCCACCGCAAAGCCTTCATCATCAAACATAATACAGCCATCATCAGGCGGGCCCTGACGGGTAGCAAATTCACAAGTGAACCACACCCCTTCCAGAGGCGGCAGCGGGGTCACCTCTTTAGCGTTGGCCGGTATGGATGTTACTGTCAAAAAGACCAGGAACAGGCGAACCAAAAGCAACCTGTGGATAGAGACCGCCAAAGATGCTGGGTGCGGATTATCGTACATTTTTTTACCGCTTGTGGCTGGCAATCTTTTTTGGCAGTTGCTTCATATTGTCACTGTCCTGTTTCGCAAGTTAGAAAAAATGCTATTATAGGATGAAGGGTTTTTATAAATCTGGCAATCTCGATGAATAGAGGCATAAGGGCTGGCTAAAAACATGATGGATATGGTTGAGCATCCGCAACGACAGGCTCTGATAGATGAGCTGCACGCCAGGCCCTTTTTCGATTTCGAAGGAGAGGGCCGGTTCATCCGTTTTATCTATCTGGTTGGCAGCTCTGATAACGCTATCATCACCCATATTAATCAATGGCTGGAAAGCCAGCAGCGTATGGCGATTGACGCAGGGGAAAAGTTCCGGCGCGAGGATTTTGGCGGCTTTGTTTTTCGCCTGGAGCGCCATAGTGAATTTGTCACGGTCGGGCTGATTGTACGCGATAAAAATAATGCTAAGACCGGTCTAACAAATAACGCCTTTAATATGGCTAAAAACAGCCATCTGCCCTTTGCCATGATCGCCAATATGCCGACACCCCTTTTCCACGCAATATGGCTGGAAATCGGGAAAGCCCCGGCGGGGCCTGCCTCGCCGGAAGCGGTAACAAAAATGCTGGATAGTCGCACCGCTGCCTCCAATAGCATTTCTGACGGTGATGCAGAGGTGCATTGTAGCTTTGATATAGATGAAGAGGGTTTCTCGCGCATGATCCTTTTTGCGCGCCATTTATCGGCTGAACGAAAAGGCCGGCAGATTTTGCGGATTATAGAGATGGAAACCTATCGGATGATGGCGCTGCTTGGCTTGCCCATTGTTCGCGATAATATGACAAGGCTGCATAAGATAGAGGCAGAGCTGGCTCAAGTCACCCAGAGAATGACTGCCCAGATAAATGGCGCAAGCAAGGATGTAGAAGCCTTGCTGCCGGAACTTTCTGCCCTTGCAGCCGAAATTGAGGAAATGAGTGCCAATACCTCTTACCGGCTATCTGCGACAAAAGCCTATCAGGATATTTTTCTGGCCAGATTGACCCGGCTGAACGCTACCAGGCTGATAGGCCATCAGGGTTTGTCCGGCTTTCTGGGCAGGCGGATGATGCCAGCGTTAAAAACCTGCGATGCCTTTGAAGAAAGGCTGGCCGGCCTGTCCCAGCGAATATCGCGGGCAGGATCGCTATTGCGTACGCAAACAGAAATCCTGATACAGGAACAAAATCGTAACTTGCTGGCCTCTATGGACAGGCGGGCACAAGCCCAATTGCGCCTGCAGCAAACAGTGGAATATCTGTCTATTATTGCCGGTACCTATTACGGGGTAGGGCTGGTGGGTTATCTGCTGAAACTTCTGCCAGACAGCCATTTGCCCGCCGATATAAAAATCCTTCAGGCGGCATCTGTGCCGATTATCGCCTTTCTTATTTGGTGGATATTCTATCGTATGCACCGTATTCTGGACAGGCTGAATAACAGCTAGTTCGCCATCTGTGTGCGCTGCAGGATATTGAACCATAAAAACGGCATAAACAGGCTGAAACAGCTTAAGGACAGGAGCAGGGCGATGACGATATTCAGCCCCGCCCCATAATCAAACAAAATACCCATTACCGCAGGCGATAACGCGCTGGAAAAGACATTTAACGGGCTGGCCAGCGCCTTTATCTCGCCCAGCCATTTCGTGCCATAGCGTTCTGCCAGCAGCGCATTGACAAGCGGTTGCCCCATCCCGCCCGCACATCCGAAAAGGGCAAAAAATACCGCCAGCATTATCAGGCTGTCACTGGTCATCAAGGTGATACAGGCCAGAACCATTGGCACTTGTGCAGCAACTGCCGAGCGATGGGCACTAAATCTGTCCACCAATATGCCCGATAATAACGCCCCGCCTATGGCGGCCAGCGCATACCAGATATAATTGGATGACCAGATAAAAAGCGGAATATTCTTTTCAGATGCGATATGTATCTGGTGAAAAAACAGGCCGGTTACTGTAAAGCCCGGTACCATCATCAGCCAGATGATCACCGCCCAGAAGGCGCTGTCCTTTATAACCTGTGAGCGCCGCATGGATGGGGGGCTGTCTTTATCTTCTGCCTTGCCGGAGGCGGTATCGGCCTCGCGCCCCGGCCCGTCCTGAAAATCGGTGCGCCGGGTAAGATAGGGGATAGCAGGGGCAAAGCTGATAAAGGCAAAAACCGGCAGCATTATCCAGATAAGACGCCAGTCAAAAACCCCCAGCCCCAACACCACCACTATGGGAAACAGGGCTTCGGCCGCATTCATCCCGAAGCCGGAAATAGCCAGTGCGCGCCCGCGAACCTGTAAATAGCGGCGTGTCACAGCGGTAGAATAGACATGATACATCATCCCCTGGCCGGACAGGCGCAGAAAATATATCCCGATAATCAGCATCATCACCGACTGGACAAAAGAAAAATGCAAGGCAGCCAGACATACCCCGCCAACAGTCATGACCGACAGGCGCGGCACAGAGATGGTATCTGCCAGCTTGCCAAGCCAAAACAGGGTCAGCGCACTCAAAGTGGTGGCCAGCGCATAATAACTGCCAAAGGCGCCATGGCTTAGCCCCAAATCGGCCCGGATTTCTGCACTGAAGAGCGAGATAAAAAAGGTCTGACCCAGCGAAGACCAAAAAGACATAAAAAACCCGAATAGCAAAAATCGCCATTCTGTTTTGATAAGCATCTGCAATGTGATCTTGCCAAGCGGGCGCATAAATAGCCTGTCCAAAAAGATATTCGTTAAAAAACACGCCATAGCAGATACATCCTGCATAGCCACTGCTATCGTATCAAAGGCACAAGAAGATACATAACTCAATAATAGATAGCGTTATTTTAAAAAATGTTTTTATCTGTTTTCCTTCGCCGATTATATATCTGGCTGGCCAGCCTGGCTTTACTTGTGCTGGCCGGTCTGTGGCTTGTCCCGCGCGAGGATATTAGCGTGCATGAAACGCGAAGTCCGGCATTTGACCTGGCCGATTTTTTTGACGGAAACAGCGTTGCCTATGGCATTTTCGAAGATCGTTTTGGCAATCTCAGGCGGCAATTCCGTGTTGAGATTCAGGCCAGCCGGTCTGGGGACAGGCTGATACTGGAGGAAAATTTTTTATATGATGATGGCGAGCAGGACAGGCGTATCTGGCAGATAGATAGCCAGATTATCGATGGCCGGACACACTATAGCGGCCAGGCAGCAGATATTACCGGCAAGGCCATTGGCAAAATAGCCGGCAATGCGATGCGCTGGAGCTATGATATTTCTTTGATATTATCGGGTATCGAGCTGGAAGTGCGCTTTGATGATTTTATCTATCAAATGACCCCGGATATTGCGATAAATCGCGCCTATGTCAGCAAATGGGGTATGGATATTGGCAGTGTAACACTGGTTTTTTTAAAAGACAGGCTGGCAGAGGAAAAACTGCCCCTCGATTTAAAAAACTGGTAGCTGAAACTATAGAAATATCAGCTTGCACTGCCTATGTTAAAGGGGTGACAGGTTTTATGCCTGTTTCCCATTTATTGAATTCGAGGTTATGATGCCAGATAGTCTGCCAAGCTGGGATTTAAGCGATTTATACGATGATAAAGGCACAGCCGCACAAGATGATTTGGCGCTAGTGCAGCAACGTGCCAAAAAACTGGCTGAATTTTCAGGCAAGCTGACCGGCAAAACAGGCGATGAGCTGGCCGGGATTATTACAGAATATCAAGCGATTTCCGAAATTCTGTCACGGATTATATCGCACGCAGATTTAAAATTTGCTGTCGATATGGCAGAGGCTAAAAACGGGCAATATGCCCAGGATATGCGCGAGGCGGCCGCCACACTGACCTCGCAATTGCTGTTTGTCGAGCTGGAGCTGGCGACGCTGGCCGAAGAGCATTATCAGGAAGCCTTGAAAAGCCCGGCATTTTATGCCTTTCAGCCCTGGTTGCGGCGTTTGCGCGAAGGGGCAAAATACCAGTTGGAGCCGCGCCTGGAACAAATGCTGGTAGAGCGTTCGCCTGCCGGGCGCGGGGCATGGACAAGGCTGTTTGATGAAACCGCGGCCAGCCTGAAATTCCCGTTTCAGGGCGGCGAGGTAAGCGAGGCTGAAATCCTGAACCAGCTGACCGATAAAAATCCTGAAATTCGAAAGGAAGCCGGACTTTCCCTGTCCGGGGTGATGGCCGAAAATCAGCGCCTGTTTGCCCTTATCCTGAATGTGATTGCCAAGGATAAGGAAGTGGATGACAGATGGCGCGGCTTTGAACGGCCGGTTTCCTCGCGCAATCTGGCCAATGATGTGGATGATAAAACCGTTGATGCCCTCAGCGATGCGGTAAATGCCCGTACTGGTGACATTGCCCATCGCTATTATCAGCTAAAGGCAGGCTGGATGGGGATGGA
>JAYOMZ010000037.1:0-12790 GCA_038121125.1 Alphaproteobacteria bacterium | reverse complement strand
CGCCAGACTGATTGTCTCGATTTTACGATTTTGCCTGAATTTTCTGGGTGCGTTTCAGAATGAAAAAGGACGCGCTGATTAAAATGGCTGTGCCGATGAAAAATGAGGGGGTCAATATTTCATCGAAAAAAATAACACTTGCCCCCACACCAAAGGGGACAGACAGATAGCGGAGTGGCGCCAGAACACTGGCAGGGGCAAGCTTGTAGCTATGGGCAAGAAAAAATTGCTGAAAGCTGGACATCACACCGATCAGACATAACAGCACCAAAATATCGGCTGTATCCGGCCATGCAATATCAAGGCTGACAGATACCCCAAAAAAGACTGCTGCCCCGATAATATTATACCATAGCGCGGTGGTCGAGGGATGATCTGTCTGGCCCAGCCGGCGCAGACTGAGCAGCATTAACGCTCCGAAAAAAGGCGATGCCAGGCCAAGCAAAACACCCTTGTTCAGCCAGTTACCGGTTGAGGGATCGATAATCAGCACCACACCGATAAAGCCAATGGCCACCGCCATTCGTCTGCGCCAGCCTACCGTCTCGCCCAAAAGAAATGGCGCAAGCAGCGTAACAAAAACAGGAATGGTTTGTAATAGCGCGGTCATTTTGGACAGATCGATGGTTTGCAGCGCCGCAAATAAACAGCCAAAACTGCCCAGCCCCATGGCGGAGCGTATGGCTAGATTGGTTCTGGATTCCACCCTGAAGGCTGCCCGGCCTCTCTGCAGG
Source organism: Alphaproteobacteria bacterium (assembly GCA_038121125.1). Lineage (GTDB taxonomy): Bacteria > Pseudomonadota > Alphaproteobacteria > Puniceispirillales > Puniceispirillaceae > JADHLI01. The sequence continues at coordinate 12,056 of JAYOMZ010000037.1, read as the reverse complement.
AGGGCGGTTAATAGCAATAAGGGAATACAGAAAAAATAGCGGAAAAATAAAATCATAAAAACCGAGATATCGCCCGATATCAGCTTCACCAATGCCGCGATGGCAACAGTAAATAATATCTCGCCAATAGACAGCACTACCCCCATTGGCAGATTAAGAGCTATATCACTATTTTTTGAAGCATTTGGCATAAAAAAGCCGCTTTCCCGAGAGAGATTTTCTGATATATCAAAGATAGCTTATAGACATCTTGTAAAGATGGATAGCAAGCGGTTAAATATATCTGCTCGATATTTTTTAAAAAAAGAGCCAAAGCCTGCCAGGTCAGCGCTATCATCCATACGGTCTGGTTTCAGGCTATCTGTGCAATAAACATATCTGTATTTTATTTCTCTCATCATAAGGATACATTATGCCAAGTTTTAATATTGCCTCTATCCCGGCAGATGGTATCGGCCCGGAAGTTATCGCAGCCGGTATCCAGGTTTTGGAGGCGGTTTGTTCGCGCCATCCTGATCTGGAGCTGAATTTCACCCATTTTGACTGGGGCTCGGACTATTACAAACAGCATGGCAAGATGATGCCGGAAGATGGCCTGGAGAAATTGAAATCCTTTGATGCGATTTATTTCGGGGCGGTGGGCGCACCGGATGTTCCTGATCATATCACCCTATGGGGCTTGCGCCTGCCTATATGTCAGGGGTTTGATCAATATGCCAATGTTCGGCCAACCAAAATATTGCCGGGCATTTCCTCGCCCTTGCGTGATGTGGGCGTGGGCGATCTGGATTGGGTAATTGTTCGCGAAAATTCAGAAGGCGAATATTCCGGCAATGGCGGGCGTGCCCATAAGGGGATGCCAGAAGAGGTTGGCACAGAAGTGGCTATCTTCACCCGTGTTGGCGTGACCCGTATCATGCGTTATGCCTTTGAAATCGCGGCCTCTCGCCCTCGTGAAATGCTGACAGTTGTCACAAAATCCAATGCCCAGCGTCATGGTATGGTGATGTGGGATGAAATCGCAGAAGAGGTGAGCCGCGAATTTCCACAAGTGAGCTGGGACAAGATGCTGGTAGATGCGATGACGGTTCGTATGACCTTGCAACCTGAAACCCTTGATACGATTGTTGCTACTAATTTGCATGCCGATATTTTATCTGATCTGGCAGGGGCACTGGCTGGCAGCATTGGTGTTGCCCCGACCGCCAATATCGATCCGCAAGGGCGTTTCCCGTCCATGTTTGAACCTATCCATGGTTCGGCCTTTGATATCACCGGCAAGGGGATTGCCAATCCGGTCGCCACTTTCTGGACAGGCGCGCAAATGCTGCAGCATCTGGGTCTGAATGAAGAAGCAGAACGGCTGATGCAAGCGGTTGAACAGGTCTGCGCGGCAGGCATTATGACCCCGGATGTGGGCGGCAATGCCACCACTATTGAGGTGACAGAAGCGGTATGCGAGGCTATTCGCGCAGCCAATAGCTAGCCCGTCAGCCCAAACAAATGAAGAAAATTTCCCTGTTACGGATTGTCATTTGCCGCTCTGCACCTAGTTTTTCAAAAAGGGGCGGCAAGAGATAATTCTATAACAGGGGAATGGTCTTGTGAAATCTGTAACAGCCGGGCTGGATGATGCCGCGATAGGCGAGATTATCGAAATGGCACTAAGCGATCATACCAGTTTTGCACAGATACGCAGCCTTTACGGGCTGCGGGAAAAAGATGTGAAAAAGCTGATGCGCAGCCGGCTAAAGGCAGGCAGCTATAAGGTCTGGCGAACACGGGTGCGGCAATTTTCCGATCGCCGCGCCGAATATAAATAGGCCTGTCAGGTGACGGCTGAAAAAATATCAATAGTTTGGTTCAAGCGTGATTTGCGGGTGGCTGACCATGCCCCTTTGCAGGCCGCTGTGGCCAGTGGATATCCTGTCTTGCCGCTCTATATAATCGAGCCGGAATATTGGGCACAAGACACCTCTTCAACACGCCATTGGCAGTTTATCCGCGATTGCCTGCTGGAATTGAACCTCTCGCTCCTGGAACTGGGTCAGCCGCTTATTATTCGCACAGGCGAAGCGGTAGATATCTTTCATAGCCTTTTCCAAAACTATCAGATTATGGGCATCTATGCACATCAGGAAACCGGAACAGGCTGGACATATAGCCGCGATAAAGCTGTATTGCAGGCCTGTAAAATAGCTAATATTCCTTTACATGAATTTCCAAATAACGGGGTGGTGCGCGCTTTGCATGACCGCGATAAATGGGGGGCTATTCGCGGCCAACGTCTGGGACAGCCGCTTATTGCCCCGCCTCTATCCCTGCGCCCTGTCCAGGGCGTTATATCCTTGCCCTTGCCAGAAACAGATGACCCGATTTTCCGCCACAAGATAGAAGGCAAAACACAAAAAGGTGGCCGGGCATCGGCATTACGTTTGCTGAGCTGTTTTTTATCCGATAAATCCTCTGGCTATTTGCGCCATATTTCCAACCCGGCTCAGGCTGGGGCGTTTAGCTCGCGCCTTTCTGCACATCTGGCCTTTGGCACCTTATCAGAGCGTGAGGTGTTTCACGCTGTAACGAGCTATCTGCGCGCTGGCAAACAAACCCTGCCAGCCGCGGCATTAAAAGGGGGGCGTTCCGTACTCACACGACTGTCCTGGCGCAGTCATTTTATTCAAAAGCTGGAAGATCAGCCAGATATTGAAACCCATAATATGCATCCGGCTTTTGACGGGATGCGCCCTCAGCTGGTTGATAACCACCGTCTGACAGCCTGGCGCGACGGCCAGACAGGCTATCCCCTTATAGATGGCTGTATGCGCTGTCTTATAAAAACAGGCTGGCTGCCTTTTCGGATGCGGGCGATGCTGGTCAGTTTTGCCAGCTATCATCTATGGCTGGATTGGCGGCATACCGCCCCTATATTGGCGCGATATTTTACCGATTTTGAGCCAGGTATACATTACAGCCAATTTCAGATGCAATCCGGGGTAACAGGGATTAACACCATTCGAATTTATAATCCTGTCAAACAATCCTATGATCATGATAAAACAGGCGACTTTATTCGAAAATATGTACCGGAGCTGGCGCCATTGCCAGATCAATGGTTGCATGAACCCTATCGAATGCCGTCTGAATTAGGCCAGCGTTACGGGGTTGTCATTGGCCGTGATTATCCCTATCCGATTGTGGATAATAAACAGAGCATTCGCATGGCAAAAACAAAAATGGCAGAACATAAAGGCCATCCGGATTTTAGCGCAATCTCGGCAGAAATTTATCAAAAACTTGGCAGCCGTTCACGCCCATCTGCACCTCGCAAGCCGGTGGCCAAAACGCATCAGCAATACTCCCTGTTCTGATGGTTTTGCGCGTAGCTGAAAAAATCTGTCTGATGGATTAATAGCGCCCGCCTGCCAATTTGTCGCGCATCCGGTAATAGGCCATTGCCAGAGGCATAAACCATGGATCGCCGCTGTAAAAAGGCATGGTACGCATCGGCATTTTTGCAAAATTTGAGGCAGGGCTTGCCGGGTCATCTGTTTGTGCAGTGCTGTCCTTGCCCAGAATCATCGCCGCTGCCTTGCGCCCCAGCCAATGCGCCCATACTGTCCCGGACCCGCAAAAGCCGGTGGGATAGATAATGCCATCATGCACTGCCAATTTTGGCAGCTGGTCAAAGGGGAAGACAACATTGCCTGCCCAGTAATGGTCAATTTTTGCCCCGCCCAGTTCCGGGAAGATACCAGCCAGCCCTTCATGCAGGCGCATCTGGGCAATGGCATCCTGTTTATCCATACGCCGCCCGCCCAGCAAGATACGCTCGCCATCCGGGGTCGGGCGATAATAAAAGCCCACCTCTTTATCCTCGCCAAACATGGATAATTTTGGCATCAGCGATTTGACAAAATTTGCCCCCAGCTTTTCCGTGACAATAATTTCCGAGATGACCGGCACCAGCCGCCGCCTCAGCCAGGGCTGGGCTTTGTCGGTATAGCCATTGCTGGCTGAAACAAGATGGTCAGATTTTACCTGCCCATTGGCAGTTTCAAGAATAAATTCAGCTCCTGTTCGATAGATACGTGTTACCGGACATTCTGAATAAATCGTCACTCCGGCCGCACGTGCCAGCCTTACGTTTTCATGCAATAATTTAGCCGGATGGATGCCGCCAATATCCGGGCGATATATTCCAGCTTTATAGCTGGAGGTGCTGATATAGCCTGGCAAATCTGCAGCATCAATAAATTGCGGGGTAATATCATAGCGCTGCTGAAAGGCTGTATTTTCAGCCTCTATAGCGGCTTTATCAAATTCTTTACTGATCCCGACCATGCGGCCAGAGGGCTGAAAATCACAGTTAATTTTCTCGTCCCGGATAAAGCTGGCTAGCGCGGCTCTGGCGGCCACAGCCTCATCGATAAAGGCAGTCGCTTTTTCGGTGCCAAAACGCCTGGCCAGCTGGGCATGGGAATAGCGAATATTGCCGCTGGTAATCCCGCCATTACGGGTCGATGCCCCAAACCCTATCGCCTCTTTTTCAAAGATGGTAACCTTGCGTCCGGCTCTGGCCAGATAAATGGCTGCAGACAGCCCGGCAAATCCGCAACCGATAATGGCAATTTCTGTATGGCCGAACCAGCCGGCTTCTTCTGTCCTACGGGGCGGGGCATCTGCCCACCAGTAACACCCTCTTTGCCGTGCCTCTGTCATGGCAGGACAACAATATTGCCAATATGTTTTTTGGCAATAAAGGCAGTTTGTGCCTGATGCAATTCAGATAATTTATAGCGGGCGGCCAAAAGCGGTTTGACCACCCCTGTCTCGATATAGCGCACCAGACGCGGCATCACATCCAGATCAATAACCGTTGAGCCGGTAAAGGTCAGATCGCGCAAATAAAGGGTGCGTAAATCCAATTCGACCATCGGGCCGGCGATAGCCCCGGAACAGGTATAACGCCCGCCTGCCTGCAATAAATCTATCAGGGCTGGCCAGGCAGGCCCGCCTACCACATCTGCCAGAACAGTAATTTTTTCCTCTGCCAGCGCAGCCGTAAAAGACGGATCGGGTACGCCATTTTTATCCAGGGTGGGGCGCGGCAAAACACGGCTTGCCCCCAATGCCAGAATATCTGCTGCCTTTGCCGTGTCTGTCAGGGCAAGGATACGTGCGCCGCGATGTTTGGCCAGCTGTACCAGCGCACTGCCCACCCCGCCCGATGCGCCCGGAATAAGGATAGTGTCTTTTTCGGTGACCTGTGCGCGGGTCAGCATCCCTTCTGCGGTCGAATAGGAACAGGAAAAAGTGGCCAGCTCTGCATCTGAAAGCGAGGAGGAAATCGCTATCGCATTACGGTCAGGCAGAACAGTATATTGGGCAAAGCCGCCATCACATTCCGACCCGAAATAGCCTGTTTTATTTTTATCCTCCGGTGCGTCCGGGTCACGCAGCCAGCAGTCAGATACAACACGCTGACCCAGCCGTGACGGCTCAACGCCCGAACCTATCGCCACAATCTCACCGCAAATATCTGCCCCTTGTATGCGCGGAAAGGCAATTGGTGCGCCGCCCCAGGACGGATCGCTTTCATCTATTGACTGATGGCCGCTGGCAGTAGTGGCAGTGACAACAGATTTTGAATACCATCCAGCACGTGTATTGATATCGGTATTATTCAGACCACAAGCCCCTATCTTTACCAGAACCTGGCCATCGCCGGGGCGGGGACATGGCCAGTTTTCCTGAAAGACCATCTGATCCATACCGCCATGTCCCATGGTCACCATCGCCTGCATGGTCTCTGGTATAAAAAAGGATGGTGCGGTCATCATGGGCGGAAAATCCTGTTTGCCTATCTCACGGTTTGAATCTATCAGCCCCCATAGGGCAGTGCAATCATGGCCATTTGCTTTTTCATTACAGCAGGGGCACAGGTTCAGAATTTTGAAATTAATTTGGCAGAAGCAGAAGTTTATGCGTAGACTATATGTCTGAGTAGTATATTGTTTTTTCGGCTCTATCTGGCACACTCACCCATTGATATCTAAAAAAGGACAGACAAAGCCTCATGTCAAAGGTCAATATTGAATTTACCCTGTTTTCGGCATTTTACTCGCCCCTGATTTCCACCATGACAGGCGGTTTTTTAACCGATGAAGGGCTGGAATATGAATGGCGCGTTTCAGCCCCCGGTGTCAGCGCGATTGAATCGCTGAAAAAAGGAGAGGCTGATGTGGTGCAATCGACCCTCTCGCAAGGGTTTACCAGCCTGAATAAGGGTCAGGCGCCGGGATGTGTGCATTTTGCGCAAGTTAACGGGACAGACGGTTTTTTCATTACTGCCCGTGCAGCTGATAACAGTTTTGACTGGCACAAGCTGGAAGGGGCAGATGTGCTGGTGCATCATGGCGGCCAGCCGATGACAATGTTCCGCTATGGCTGTCATAAAGCCGGGATCGATATTAACAAAATCAATATCATTGATGCGGGCAATGGCGCTCAGATGGACAAGGCCTTTCGTGAAGGGATGGGCGATTATATCCACCAGCAAGGCCCTGCCCCGCAGCAATTACAGGCAGATGGGCAAGGCTATGTTGTGGCCGCACTTGGCACGCCTATCGGGGGATGTGCCTTTTCCAGCCTGGCCAGTACGCCTGAATTTTTAAATAGCGATATCGCACCGGCCTTCACCCGTGCCTTTGCAAGGGCAAAAGCCTATTTATGCGAAGCCCCGGCGGCTGAAATTGCGGCGGCACAAAAGCCGCTTTTCCCGAATATTGATGAGGCGGTTTTGGCCGATTGTATTGCCAGCTATCAGGAAATTGGATGCTGGCGCGGCTCTATTGACATCACACCGCAAGGCTATGAAGCTATGCTTGATATTTTCGATTTTGATAATAAGTTGAAAGCACGTTATGCCTATGACCAGATTTGTGCATCCCCGCCGCGCTATGATATCTAGCCAGAGGCCGGGACGCGCTGACATAAGGGAAGAAAAAAGATTACCTACAGTTTTTGAATTTTTAAGGAGATGAATTCATGTATGAAAAGTTGGAATTACTGATTAACGGAAAATGGCGTCAGGGCTCGGGCGGCAAGACAGAAACTGTTTACAATCCGGCAACAGGCGAGGCGCTTGGCGAGCTGCCTCATGCCAGTATCGCTGATTTGGATGAAGCGCTGGCGGCAAGTGAAAAAGCCTTTCAGGTCTGGCGCAAGGAAACTGCGTTAAACCGCCAGAAAATTCTGGAAAAAGCCTGCCGTATTCTGGAAGATCGCTTTGATGAAGTGGCCGAGAATTTAACAAAGGAAATGGGCAAGCCGCTGGCCGAAGCCAAGATAGAGCTGAGCGTTGCCATCGATATTATTCGCTGGTATGGCGAGGAAGGAAAGCGGATTTACGGGCGCACTGTGCCATCACGTATGCCAGGCATTAGCCAGACTGTCAGAAAAGACCCTGTCGGCCCGGTCATCGCTTTTGTGGCCTGGAACTTCCCGGCGGTTAATGTGGTACGCAAGGTGGCCGGATCATTGGCAGCCGGCTGTTCGGTTATTATCAAGCCAAGTGAAGAAACGCCTGGTACTGCAATCGCGATTGCCAGAGCCTTGCAAGAGGCAGGCCTGCCAGATGGCGCGCTGAATGTGGTGTTCGGGGTGCCGGCAGAAGTGTCCGAGCATCTGTGTTCCTCGCCTATCCCGCGCAAGCTGTCCTTTACAGGTTCTGTGCCAGTGGGCATTCATCTGCAAAAGCTGGCAGCAGAAAATATGATCAAATGCACAATGGAGCTGGGCGGACATTCGCCTGTATTGGTGTTTGAAGATGCCGATATCGAAAAGGCGGCCTCGATTGCCGCAGCTGGTAAATTCAGAAATGCCGGCCAGGTTTGTGTTTCGCCAACCCGTTTTCTGGTACAAAAATCAGTACAGGGTAAATTTGTAGATGCCTTTGCCTCTGCGGTTGATGCGCTGAAAGTGGGCGATGGTATGGAAGAGGGCACAAATATGGGCCCGCTGATCGCCGACCGCCGTATCGATGTTATGGATGGGCTGGTTCAGGATGCGATCGCACAAGGCGCAGAGCTGGTGCGTGGTGGCAGCCGTTTGAACCGCGAAGGCAGTTTTTATGCCCCGACCATATTGAATAATGTTTCTGATGAGGCGCGTATTATGAATGACGAGCCTTTTGGCCCGGTTGCCCCTATCGACAGTTTTGGTTCTGTGGATGAGGTGATTGCCCGTGCCAATCGCTTGCCCTTTGGTCTGGCTGCCTATGCCTTTACCGAAGATCCGGCTCTGATTGCGCGTCTGAAAGATGATTTGGAAACAGGTCTGCTGGCTGTCAATTCTACGGTTGTTTCTGTCCCTGAAACACCTTTTGGCGGGGTAAAGCATAGTGGTTATGGCTCGGAAGGCGGTATTGAAGGGCTGGAAGCCTTTTTAACTACCCGTTTTGTCACCGAAACCTATTAAAAAAATCTGCATATCAAAAAAGCCGCCTCTCTATGGTGAGGGGCGGCTTTTTTAATAGGAAAATTTCTTTTTTTGGCAGTTTTAAAAAACTAGCGCCCCATCCAGCCGCCATCCACGACCAGAACTTCGCCATGGACATAATTGGCCGCATCAGAGGCTAAAAAGACAGCGGGGCCGGCAAAATCCTCAGGTGTGCCCCAGCGTCCGGCCGGAATACGCTCCAATATCGCCTTGTAGCGCTGTTCATCATCCTGCAAGGCTTGCGTGTTATCCGTGGCGATATAGCCAGGGGCAATCGCATTAACATTCACCCCCTTGCCTGCCCATTCATTGGCCAGGGCTTTGGTTAATTGGCCAATGCCGCCCTTGGAGGCCGCATAGCCTGGCACGGTGATCCCGCCCTGAAAGGTCAAAAGTGATGCGGTAAAGATAATTTTACCAGACCCGCGCGCTATCATCTGTCTGCCAATTTCGCGGCTGATAACAAATTGGGCATTCAGATTTACTTCCAGTACCACATCCCATAAATCATCATCATGCTCTGCGGCCGGTTTGCGTTTGATGGTACCGGCATTATTGATCAGAATATCGGGGGTGATATTTTCGGCTGCCAGCCTTGCACAGAAATCTGTCACCGCCCGGCGATCGGAAAAATCAACGCTATGGGCGGTAAATTTACGCCCCATCGCGGTCACCGCTTTTTCTATTGCGCTTCCCGATGCTTCCAGAGAGGCACTTACCCCGATAATATCTGCCCCGGCTGAGGCCAGCGCTTCGGCAATGCCGCGGCCAATACCGCGCCGGCATCCCGTAACAAGGGCGGTTTTCCCGGCCAGATTAAACTGATCTAGAATACTCATAACGCATTTCCTACTCTGATGAGGCTTTTCATTGCCGTTGGGCTGCTGTCCAATGCTTCAAAGGCGGTCTGGATATCTTCCAGCGGGCTGACATCGGTGATAATGGTGTCGGCATCAACCCCGCCCGAGGTGATAATCGCGATAGCCTTATCATAATCTTCTGCTTCATAGACACGCGCGCCGATTAATTGCAGCTCGCGCCAGAAAAATTGAAACAGGTCAATTTGCGGCTTCTGGGCGTGAATAGCGACCATCACGATACGGGCTCTGGTCGCAGCGATAGCGGTCATCGCATCCACCCCTTTCTGGGTGCCCGATACTTCGAAAACCACATCTGCCCCCTTGCCAGAGGTTTTGTCGGCAATCGCGCCTGCCAGATCGGTTTCTGCCGGATTGATGGTCTCAAAGCCCAGCTTTTTGGCAATCTCTAACCGGTTCGGATTTACCTCCGAGAGCGTGACATTGCCGCCGGCATCGCGGGCAACCATGGCCACCAATATGCCGATAGGCCCGCCGCCAATCACCACTACATCCTCGCCCAGTTGCAGATTGGATAGCCGCACATCATGACAGGCCACCGCAACAGGCTCTATCAATGCGGCGTGATCCAGGCGCAAATTATCGGGCAGTTTATGCAAGGTATGGGCAGGTACACACCAGATTTCCTGCATCGCCCCATCAGTATCCAGACCCAGAAATTTCAAGCGATGACAAATATGGGTATGGCCGGCCGCACAAGCAGGGCATTCCCCGCAATGGTCAAGCGGGCGCACCACAATTTTCTGGCCGATCTCAAAGCCCTCAACCCCCTCGCCAATGCCGGCAACAATGCCGGACATTTCATGGCCGATGACGCGGTTATGACCTACACGTGCATCCATATTGCCGTGATAGACGTGCATATCTGTGCCGCAAATGCCGCAAAATGCAATCCGCACGGCTACTTCGCCCTTGCCAGGTTCAAGGGCTGGGGTTTGTTCTACAGTAAAGGTTTTGTTGCCGCGATAAAAGGCAGCAGAAATCATTTGTTCGTTCATGCCAGGCGCTTTCTATAGCTGAGGGCTGTTTCATCCCTGTTTTGCAAATTGATTAGCCAAGATTACGCCAGAGGATGTCAAAAGCATACTCAAAATTTTGCGAAAGACAGATAAAACCGATAGAATTGGTTGACAGCTGGACAGGTTTTTCGCCAGACCGTTTAAAAGAGGTATATCTCTTTTGGCTATGGATAACAGAGGGCGTAAGATGGGTAAAATTACAGATATTAAAGCGCAGCGCTTTGCCCTGCCCTTGAAAGAGGTGTTAAGCGATGCGATGCATGGCGACCATACCCATTTTGAATTGATTTGTGCGACCATTACACTGGATAATGGCCTGTCCGGTACCGGCTATAGCTATACAGGCGGCAAGGGCGGTCATGCGATTGTGGCGATGATCGAGCATGATTTAAGACCCTATCTTGTCGGCCGCGATAGTACAGATGTCGAAGCCCTTTATGAGGGGATGAATTTTCATATTCACTATGTGGGGCGCGGCGGGGTGGCGGCCTTTGCGGTTTCGGCTGTGGATATCGGGCTATGGGATTTGCGATGCCAGCAGGCAGGCCAGCCCCTGCATCAAATGCTGGGCGGGGCATCGGACAGATGCCGGGCCTATCGTGGCGGCATTGATTTAAATTATCCCTTGCCAAAATTGCTGGCCAGTATCGAAGACTATCTGGAAGAAGGGTTTGATGCGGTCAAAATAAAGGTTGGAAAGCCTGATTTGGCAGAAGATATTGAACGGGTGCGGGCGGTGCGCAACCTAATCGGCGACGATATCGCCTTTATGGTAGATGCAAATTACGCCCTTGATTATGATCGCGCGCTGGCGGCGGCAAAGGCGTTTAATGACTATAATATTATCTGGTTTGAAGAGCCGATGTTGCCGGATTTGTATGCCGATTATGGCAAATTGGCGAGGGCATCGGGCTGCCCACTGGCGATGGGGGAGAATCTGCACACGCTTCATGAATTTGAGCTGGCTTGCGAATTTGCCGAGCTTTCCTACCTGCAGCCTGATAGCTCTAATTGCGGGGGTATTACAGGCTGGATGCAGGCGGCAAATCTGGCGCAAAAATACGGGATGCTTGTTTGCAGCCACGGAATGCAGGAATTACATGTCAGCGTGGTATCTGCCCGGAAAAATGCCGGCTGGATAGAGGTGCATAGCTTTCCCATAGATGAATATACCGACCGTCCATTAAGGCTGGAAAATCATCTGGCAATTGCCCCGTCCGAGCCGGGCATAGGGGTCAGTTTTAACTGGGAAAAACTGGCAGCCGAACATGACCCTTCTGCCTGATTTTTTTAGCCGGAACATTTTTTTACAGATATAATAAAAAGACAGACAAGGGATAACAAGGAGCCTTATCACGTGGGACTGGCAACCATCATTCTGGATAATTTATTGCTATTATCGCTAGATTTGGAAACCACCGGCTTGCGGCCAAAGACCGACCGCATTGTCTAGATAGGGGCGGATCAAAAATCTGGAACCGCTAATAAAGGCCTGTTTATTTGATCGTTGATAAAATCTGCCAGCTATAAACTGGCAAATCTGTTTGACCTGTTATTTACAAAGCTTTTATAACATAATCTGACAGTATATGAACCAAAGGGTCAGGCTGAAAATAGGAGGGGTGAAAGATGGGTGTACATATCCCGGAAGTGAAAGCCT
>JAYOMZ010000036.1:0-17548 GCA_038121125.1 Alphaproteobacteria bacterium | reverse complement strand
TGACTTTTAATCACTGGGTCACAGGTTCGAATCCTGTACCGCTCACCATTTTAAAAGCCTGATATCCATCACGGGTATCAGGCTTTTATTTTCTTTTCCCTCTCTTTTTTCAACATTTTAAACAAAAAAAGACCCCCGAATTCTGTGTAGAATTCGGAGGCACTTTTAATGTAACAATGTAATCTTTTGGGAGGAGAGGAGGGAGAACGGATGATTACATCATTACAAACTGTCCAACACGATCCAGCGCAACAACCTTGCTGTTATCCAGGGAAAAACAGGCATAATTTTCAGGGGCTTTCATCGTGTTTTTAATTTTCAGTATCAAATCCTTTATTGGCGCGGAACGGAACTGGCGCCGGGATATCCAGCTATCATAGGAACGCGAGTGAAAAAAAGTAACGGTGACCAGTTCCTGTTCAGTTTTTATCGCCATCTCTTGTCCTTTTTGTTTATTCGATAATTCTTATTAAGACATAGATATATTATTATTTCGTGAATTCTAAATCACATTCACATGAGCGAGAGAAAAAGAGAGAAAAAAGATATAAAAAACCCCGCAAAACCTTTGGAATATCAACAGAAAACCGGAAAGAAAAAAACTCCTTCCATGTCAAAAAAACGCTTTGCGGCGCTATTTCAAAGGCAGGTTTGACGATAAAACATCCAGGATTTTAACTTTTCAGGGCGCCAGCTTATCCAATTCGACTTGCAAAAGGCGGGCTGTTTCGCTTGTCGGGGGCAGGCGATCCAGCAGGGTCTGCCAGCTTTGCCGTGCGGTTTGAATATCCCCTGACAGACGGGCAAAATGCCCGGCGAAAAATAAAATTTCCGGATTATCTTTTTGAATAGCCCTTGCACGTGCCAAAGGAGCCTGTGCCTGTTCAGCGATTTGTTCTGCCCGTGTCTTATCCTGACCGGCCGCCATCAGCCTTTCCAGAACCCCTATCTGTAATCGCAAATCATTTGCACCGGCCTCGGAAGCGCGTAGCCATGCTTCCAGTGCCTGTTCGGGCTGTTCCAGCACCTCATAGGCGCGTGCCAGCCTTTGCCAGCCCGGCACATCTTGCGGATTTTCCTGCAGACGCTGTGAGAGCTGCTCGACCATGGATTCTATCATTTGCGCGCGATCTTCTGGACTCATACGGGCAGCCTCTGCAAGGGTTTGCTCCGATAAGGCTGGCAAATTGTCTGGCTCTATTCCGGCTTTTTCTGCTGCCTGGCGCATATTGGCGCGCACCATCGCCAGCCATGGCGCATCCACAGGCGATATTTCAACCAGATATCCCCATCTATCCAATGCTCCCTGATAGTCGCCATCTTCCATCAGAGCCAGGCCGGACAGGAACAGGGCACGCGGCTCGCGCGGATTTTCTTTCAATGTTTCTGTGACCAGTTGCCGGGCTTCGGGTATCACCTGACCATCCGCCGACCGGGCAAGTGCTTCTGCCAGCATGGATTTAATGGCGATATCGCCCTTGCTGAGGCGAAGGGCTGTTCGCAAGGCGTCAAGCTCTTCTGCGGTTTTTCCCACTTCTGCAGAGGCAAGGGCAAGAGAAAGCCACATCCCTATATTTTCAGGCTGCTTCTGGCTGTTTTCACGGGCTGTTTCATAGGCATCCTGCCGTTCTTGCAATTGCTTTTGTGCGGCACCGGCAGTTTGGCTGATTTCTGCTATACGGGTCGACAGGGGCTGGGCGGGCAATTGAGGTCTGCCCAAAACAAACCAGTACAGGCTGGCCGCCACTGCAACACAAATCCCGCCTATGCCTATAAAGATGGGCAGGCTGAAAGCGGGGGGACTTTGCGCCTCTGACTTGGCCTCTTGTATATTTGATGGGCGTTTTTGCCTGTCCGGGGCTGGGTCAGGGGTGTTTTTGCGCCGGCAACCAAGCAAAATAAGGCCAGCCCCGATAATAAGGGCTAAAATCGGGGTTGCCCATAAAAGCGTTGTAGACAGGCCAACAGGCGGTTTTAACAGAACATAATCGCCATATCTTTCCTGCAAATTAGCCAGAATGGTTTTATCATCTTCCCCTGCCAGAATTTGGGCACGCACCTCTGCACGCAGATCTTTTGCCAAATCGGCATCCGAATCATCAATAGACTGATTCTGGCATACCAGACATCGCAATTGTTTTGACAGCCCTCTGGCACGTAATTCCAAATCCGGGTCGGCCAGCTGTTCTTCTGCGGTGATGGCAAGGGCAGGGGCGGTTATTAACCCCTGAAAGGGCAAGAGACAGAAAACAAAAAGAAGCAGGAAAAGGGCAGTTCGCGTCATCGCTTTTCCTGTTGTGCTTTCAATGACGCGATAAAGGGCAGAAATATTTTGTGCAAATTATCCCCGTCAATCGGCCCTGCATGGCGTTTCAGCACGATACCATCTGCGGAGATGATATAGGTTTCCGGCACGCCATAGACCCCCCAATCCAGGCCAGCCCGGCCAGCATTATCCATGCCCACTTGGCTATAGGGATTGCCAAAATCAGCCAGAAATTTTTGGCTGTCTTCGGGCTTGTCCTTATAGGCGATACCGATAATATCTATTTCCTTTGCCAATATGGCCAGAGCCGGGGCTTCTGCCCGGCATGGCGCGCACCAGCTGGCAAAGAAATTCACCATATAGGGCGCATCTCTTGTGCCATCAATTGTGACAAAGGCTTGTGCGTCTGTCAGGCTGGGCAATTCTGTCACCGGGACAGGCTTGCCGACAAGCGCAGAGGGTAATTCCGATATTTTACGCTCGCCAGACAAGGTCATCATCAGGGCAATCGCGGCAATAACCGCTAATATGGCAAACAGGATTAGCGGCAGGAAATGGGTAACAGAACGTGCCATTATTTGCCCTCCACCAGCGGTGAGGCGGTATTTGGCCGGCGATAAAGGGCTATCAGGCCGCCACAGGCCATCATGACCGCCCCAAACCATATCCAGCTTACCAAAGGCTTGTGATAGAGGCGCAGCGTGTAACCTGTATCACTATCCCCATCGCCCAATACCGCATAATGATCCCCTGACAGGCGGGTGCGGATAGCCGCTTCTGTGGTGGTTTGCCGTTCAGCCGGATAAAAACGCTTTTCCGGATAGAGCCCGTCTATCAGCTGGCCATCTTTGTCAAACAGGCGCAACAGGGCGGTTTCGGTCACATAATTGGGCCCGGTGCGTGCTTCTACGCCGTCAAAAACAAGAGTTTCTGCCCCAAGTGCTATCGTAGCCCCTTTTTGTACCCTGACGATATTCTCATTTTCAAACAGGCTGCTGGCCAATGCCCCTGTCAGGAAAATCACCATGCCAAAATGGGCAAGCCACATACCCCACTGGGTGGCTGGCAACCGCAGCCTTTGGCCCATCTCCGCCTGCCAGGGGCGCAAGCGAAACACCATATCCCCGATAATCGATAGCCCAAGCCAGAGAGTTAACGCGATGCCGGCAATGCCAGCCACCGATATTCCGGAAAGAACCAGCAACAAAATAATCGCAGGCAATACGCCGCCAGCGGACAGATAAATCGCTGGCCGGGCAGAAGCGATGAGCCCGCGCCGCCATACCAGTAAAGGGCCTATGGCCATAAATAAAATGCCAATCCCCATAACCGGATTAAAAGCGGCATCAAAATAGGGCGCCCCAACAGTTATTTTTGCGCCGGTAAACAGCTCCAGCCCCAGCGGATAAAATGTGCCTATCAGCACAATAAAGGTGGAAACCACCAGAATATAATTATTGAGGATGAGGCCTGTTTCACGGCTGAGTAAATCATAGTCGGATGCGCGGCCAAGGCGGCCTGCCCGCAAGCCATATAAAAACAGCGGCAAGCCAACCGCGCCCAGCAAAATAAACAGGATAAAGATGCCACGCGCCGGATCAGAGGCAAAGGAATGGACAGAGGTAAGCAAGCCGGAGCGCACAATAAATGTACCCACAAGAGAGAGCGAAAAGGCGGTAATCGCCATCAATATTGTCCAGCTGACCATCTGTTCGCGCCGTTCTACCACAATCACTGAATGCAATAGCGCAGTGGCCGCCAGCCAGGGCATAAGAGACGCATTTTCAACCGGATCCCAGAACCACCAGCCACCCCAGCCAAGCTCGTAATAGGCCCACCAGCTGCCAAGGGCTATCCCGGCGGTAAGCGCGCTCCATGCCAGCGCAACCCAGAAACGGGTAATCCGCGCCCAGTTTTTATCAACCTGTCCGGTTATCAGCCCGGCTATTGCGATAGCAAAGGCCACCGACAAGCCCACATATCCCAGATAGAGCATGGGCGGATGCAAGGCCAGACCAATATCCTGGAGAACAGGGTTCAGGCCGCGCCCATCGATAGGCGCTGGCGAGAGGCGCGTAAACGGATTAGAGGTAAACAGGCTAAAGGCCAGAAAAGACAGCGTAATCCCGCCCATAACAATAAGGGTGAGGGTTTTCAGCCTGGCGCGCGCCTCTCTTATCACAAACAGCAATCCGAACAGCCCCAGAATGACAATCCATAGTAATAAAGAGCCTTCATGATTGCCCCAGCTGCCAGTGATTTTATAGATCATCGGCTTTAGGGAATGGGAATGGCTGGCGACCAGCCGTACCGAAAAATCCGAGACCATAAAGGCATAAATCAGGCTGGCAAAGCTGATAAAGATCGCGATAGAGGAGATAATCTGAAGCCCTTCTGCGGTATGGGTAAGCCGGGCATCAGCGCGCAAAAATCCAAGCGTAGGCAAAATAATTTGAGCCGCACTTGTTGCCAGTGCCAGTATCAGGCAAAAATGACCAATTTCAGGGCTGAGCATCGATTTAAATCTACCTTTTTGACCGCTCTTTATATGCTGTTGGAAAATGGCGTAAATCAGGCAATAAAGTAAAGAAAAAACTTGCCTCCCTTCCGCCGGTTAAAAGGGATTTTCACGCCCTAAAAACTATCAACCCTCAAGATGCAATGTCAGCGCCTTTAAGCGTTTTGCATCTTCCGGGTCATGCGAGACGATTAAAAAACAATATCCATCTTCTGATGCCAGCTGCGCTATCAAGGCGGCCGCATCATCGCGCACCGCACTATCCAGGGCAGAAAAAGGCTCATCCAGTAAAATAAGGGGATGGCCGCGCAAAATGGCCTGTGCCAGTGCCATACGCTGGGCCTGGCCGCCGGAAAGCGCGTCCGGCATCCTGTTTTCCAGCCCGTCTATGCCCAGTTTTTGCAAGGTATGGGTGATGTGTTCTCGCTCATCGGCTGAAATGCGCGCAGATGGCCGAAAGGCCAGCCGCAAATGGGTATCGCAATCCAGATGATCAAAGAAATTTCCCTGCTGGAATAAAAAGGAAACAGGTCTATTCCATGGGGGAAGGGGGCGCAAATCCAGCACATTATTTGCCGCATTTTTACTTTTGGATTTTTTATCAGCCATTGTTTCCTGCCAGACCAGCTCGCCACTATCTGCGTCCAGGAAACCGGCAATAATATTCAAAAGCGTGGTCTTGCCAATGCCGGAACGCCCCTGTATAAGCAGGATTTGTCCGCGCTCAAGGGTAAAATCAAGCTGGTGGCGGGGCATATTGTCGCCGCCAAAACACAGCTGTCTAGCGATAAACATCTTGTTTTCTCCTGGCGCCCAGCCTGACCAGCGCATAAAAAATCCCGTAAAAGCCGAGACACAAGCCCAGCAAGATACAGCCTAGCAATTCTGCCTCTGCCCCGCCATATCGCGCGGCATATTGATATAACAGCCAGGGCAGGGTGCGAAAATCATCCGAACCAAACAGGGCTATCACCCCCAAATCACCAATGGAAAGCGCGGCTGTCAGACCAAGTGCCAGCCCCATTTCATGTTGCAAGGAGGGCAAGCTGACCTGCCAGAAACGCTGCCAGCCATGCACTCCCAATATTTGGCATTTTTTGTCTGTTGCGGCCAGAACCGCTTGATATTTAGCCCCCAAAATCCGCCAGGCAAAGGGCAGAGCCAGCAAGCAATTTGCCGCCAGTACCAGCCATAAGGCCACGGAAAAAATATCCACAAATCCGCGCAACCAGATAAAGCTGACCGTTCCCAGCACTATCGAGGGGACAACCAGATAAATCGATACAGACAGGATAATCAGATAGCGGCCAATATCGGCTTTAATCCCCTTGCCCATGCGGTGATAGGCAGAGGCCAGCACACAAACAAGACCCACACTGATAAGCGCAGATAAAAACCCGATAGTTAGCGAGCCGTGAAGGGCTTGCCAGAAGGCCTCGCGCCTCAAAAGTCCTGCCCCTGCCAGATATTCTGTTCTGGCCAGTAAATACGCAATGGGAAACCCGATTAAAAAGATAAAGCCGGAAAGGATAAACCCGTCAGAAACTCTTGAAAAAATGAGAGATTTATCTGAACGGGGCAGGGCATATCGCGGCCTGAGGGATATTGCCCAATGTACCGATTTAAAGCGCGACAGGGATAAAATAACCGCAGAGGATATCAGTAACTGGATAGCAGATAAAATCCCGGCCGCAGGCAAATCAAAGGAAAAACGCAAGCTGGTATAGATAGCGACTTCCAGCGTGCTGACCTTTGGCCCGCCCCCCAGCATCAATACAAGGGAAAAAGAGCTGAAACAGAGCAGAAAAATTAACCCGAAGAGGGACGGGATGGTCGCGCGCAGCGCTGGCCATTCAATCCAACGCCAGTAATCCAGGCTCCGAAAACCTAATTGCGCCGCTGCCCTGTTTTGCGATAAAGGTACAGCATATAACGCCCCCAGCATAACCCTTACCGCCAGTGGCGCATTGAAAAAAATATGCGCCAGAACCACCATTTCCAGCCCATAGGCCGGAAATAACAGACCCTCCATCCCGAACAGGGATAAGGTATCGCGCACCAGCCCATTTCGCCCCCATACTGCCAGTAGCGAGAGTGCTGCAACCGTTGTTGGCAGGATCATGGCAAGAAAACAAAGGCTGCCAAGAAAAGAGGACAGGCGCACCAGATTCTGGCGATACAGAGCTCTGGCCACCAACAGGCCGATAAGAATTGATAAGTTAGCAGAGCATATCGCCTGAAAGCCGGCCGACAGGACAAGCTCTATCGTATCGGTTGCGGCTATTAATGAGAGGACGCTATCTGCCTCTATAAAGCCGATAAGGGTAGCCAGCAGCATGGCCAAAATCAGCAAAAGGCCGCAAGCAAACCCCGCCCCCAAAACAGAAATCGGGCGATAAATATAGCCAAGGGAAGGGGGCGGATGCATTATACCGCCCCTTTATTGGTCAAAACCGGATTTATTTTGAGGATTGCACCCATTCATTAATCCAGTTTTTCTGGTTTTTGGCTACCTCATCGGGGGTGAATAAAAAGCTGTTTGCCGGCTGAACCAGCCCTTCAAACCCCTCTGGCAGGTCAGATTTGGTTACCGGATACATCCAGTTTGTGGTTGGAATGACCGACTGGAAGCCTTGCTGGTGCATAAAAGACAGGAATTGACGAGCCAATTCCGGCTGGGGCGCAGATTTTAACATAGCGGCCACTTCTATTTGCACATAATGGCCTTCGGCAAAATCGGCAGCAGCATAATTATTCTTGCCTTCAGCAATAATATGATAGGCAGGCGAGGTGGTATAGGACAGCACCATATCAGCTTCGCCTTCCAGAAACAGGGAATAGGCATCCCACCAGCCCTTGGTTACGGTCAGGATTTTAGGCTGTAATTGCTGCCATTTTGCCGCGGCATCCTCGCCATAAACAGATTTCATCCATAATAGCAGCCCAAGACCGGGGGTAGAGGTACGCGGATCCTGAATAGCGATTTTAATATCCTCTTTAGAAGAAATCAGCGCGTCCAGTGAGTCAGGCGGGTTCGCCATTTTTGTTGTATCATAGACAAAGGCAAAATAGCCCCAGTCAAAGGGCAAAAAAAGCTTATTTTCAATAGGTTGCGGTAGCATATTTGCCCCGGATTTCAAGCCATGTTCGGCAAAAAGCCCGGTATTTTGGGCAACCGCCATAACATTTGTATCCAGCCCAAGCGCGATATCCACCTTGGAAGAGCTGCCTTCCAGCTGGAGGCGTCCCAAAATTCCAAGCGAGGAATCGAGTCCGACAAAATTTACATCACACCCACAGCTGGCCTCGAAATTCTTTTCAATGGCAGGGCCTGGCCCCCATTCGGAAATAAAGGAATCATAAGTATAGATGGTCAGAACAGGCTTGTCGGCCAATGCCGGGAAGGCGGCCATCAGAAAAACCAACTGAGATTTAAAAAACATTTTTAACTTGCGCATTCACGCCTCCATTATCTGCGGTATAAATGGCTGAACGTTAAAAATGCTGGAAGAAAAAGGAACATCTCTTTCCTACGCCAGCATTATCTGGTTCAGGTAATATGGGTTTTATCTCAGCCCGGCCAAATACCGGGCACCCCAAGAGTTGGTTCTAATATAAGGCAGGCCAGCCTAAATGTCATCTGGCAATGCGGATAATTTAGCCATTATTTTTCCAATAATTTGCGAGATATGGGGGGATAAACCTTAGCAAGGGGGCTTCTCGCTTCAGACAAATATAAATGTCGCATAATGTATATTATGTAATAGTCTTACATCAATTAATCAGGGGATTAAGCCAGTTTTTACCTGTTGTTCAGAGCAGATCTGAAAGCTGCGACAATTTTATCGGCTTATTTATCGGCTTATTTCAAACACCATGCCATCATAGCCTGGCTCAACCCCTTTCGGGCACCGCGCACGCAAAGTCTGGTAATCTGCCTCCAGCCCCAAATGGGTCAGAACAGCCTGTTTGGGGCGCACACGGTCAATCCAGGAAAAGGTCAAATCATAATGGGCATGGGCCTGATGCTCGGTCTCGCGCAGGCTTTCGACAATCCAGAGTGGCAATCCTGCCAATTTATCAAAATTTTCCTCCGGCATATCCTTCACATCAGTGGAATAGCCACATAGATTGTTAAAAATAAAGCCTAATGAGAAGGTTGTACCATGTTCCTGATGCAATATATCAATTGAAATATCGCCAATATCCAGGCTTTGCCCCGCCGCAATTTCGTGATGTTTAAAAGGCGGTACAAAATAGCTGGGGCTTTCTTTTTTCTTCTCAAACATATAAGGCACGCGCGCGCGGATATCCTTGCCATGAATTTCGCTTGCATACATATTGATTTCGCGTTTATCCGGAAAGTAAAACACCCGCAGATCATCCAGACCAGCCACATGGTCTGAATGGGTATGGGTGATAAGCAGGCCGTCCAACTTAGGGATATCAAGCGGTAATAGCTGGTTGCGAATATCTGGCCCTGCATCTACCAGAATGGTTGTGGTTTCTGATTGTACCAGCAAGGCACAACGCTGGCGGCGATTTTTTGGCTCATTCGGGTCGCACAAGCCCCAGCCAACAGGCCCCAGACAGGGCACGCCAACAGATGTTCCGCATCCAAGCAAGGTGATTTTCAACTTTTCTGCGCTCATCCCCTTGGCTTATCCTCTTGTTTTCGGTTGCATCTTATCAAATAGTGCCAGCGTATTTTTCCGTGTTAAGGCTGCCATTTCTGCCTCATCCAGCCCTTTTATTTCAGCCAGACAATTTAGCACATAGCGGGTAAAGCCCGGCTCATTGGTTTTGCCGCGATGGGGCGGCGGTGCCAGATAGGGCGAATCTGTTTCCACCAAAAGCCTGTCTAGCGGGACATTTTTGGCAATCTGGCGTAATTCCTCAGACTTGTTAAAGGTAAGAATACCCGAAAAACTAACATGAAAACCGATAGCAAGAGCGCGTTCTGCCAGCCTTGCCCCGGAGCTGAAACAATGCAGCACGCCTTTAAATTCGCCCTTCTTCATCTCGGATTCCAGAATATCGGCCATATCTTCATCGGCATCTCTGGCATGGACAATAATGGGCAAGCCCAAATCACGGGCGGCTCTAATCTGGGTTCTAAAGCTGTCTGCCTGTGCCTGGCGCGGAGCATAGTCATAAAAATAATCCAGCCCTGCCTCGCCAATAGCCACGCATTTAGGATGGCTGGCCAGATTAACCAGAGCGTTGTAATCACAGGCCTGCGGGTCTTTTTCTGCCTCATGGGGGTGAATACCGACACTAAACCAGATATTGTCATAGCTTTCGGCCAATTGACGCGGTTTATGGGCGGTATCCAGACGCACCCCGATAGAGATCATCTCTGTCACGCCAAGTTCGGCTGCGCGGGCGATGACATCTGGCAGCTGTTCGGCAAATTGCGGATAATCCAGATGCGCATGACTATCGATAATAGACAGGGTTTGCAGGGTTTGGCTCAATGCCCCTCTCCCTTCTCATCCATAAAGCGCGGAAACACCCCTTCCGGCTTGGCGATGGTTTGACCTGAGGCTATCCGCCCTGCCCCGCCAATAACCGCAAAATCCCGCGCGCCCTCTTCTATCAATAGCTGATCCAGCAGCTTTGCAGCAGAGGCAGGCATAATCGGCTGAATAAGAATGGCAAGCTGGCGGATAGTTTCCAGCAATACGGCCAAAACCTCTACCATGCGGGCAGGATCGGTTTTTTTCAGCGCCCAGGGGGCTGTCTGATCAATATAACGGTTGGCTTTGGCAATCACTTCCCAGATAAGGCGCAAGGCTTCGTGAAAGGCCTGTTTGTCCATTTCAGCACGCACCGTTTCCAGCAGGCCATCTGCGGCCTCTATCAAGGCTGCATCTTCGGGCTGTAACGGCTCTGGAAAGGCCGGTATGACGCCATCCAGATTTTTAAAGACAAGTGATAGGGTGCGCTGGGCCAAATTGCCAATATCATTTGCCAGGTCACTATTTATGCGCTGTATCATCTGATCGCGAACAAAATCGCCATCGCGGCCAAAGGGAACTTCACGCATCAGAAAATAGCGGGTCTGATCCAGCCCGTATTCTTCTACCAGCTTTAACGGATCAATCACATTGCCTAGCGATTTTGAAATTTTCTCGCCTTCATTTGTCCACCAGCCATGGGCAAAAACACGTTTAGGCAGAGGCAATTCTGCCGCCATCAAAAAAGCAGGCCAGTAAACTGTGTGAAAGCGCAAAATATCCTTACCCACCATATGCAAATCAGCTGGCCAGTATTTCTCAAACGCCTCTGCGCCCTCATGCCAGTCCAGTGCGGTAATATAATTTGTCAGCGCATCCAGCCATACATACATCACATGAGCAGAATCCTTTGGCACAGGGATACCCCAGTCAAAGGTTGTTCGGCTGACAGATAAATCTTTCAAGCCGCCGGAAACAAAGCTGATCACTTCTTTTTTGCGCCCTTTCGGGGCAATGAAATCCGGATTTTGTTCGTAATATTCCAGCAAGGGCTGTTGCCAGTGGGACAGATTAAAGAAATAGCTTGGCTCTTCTACCCATTCCACCGGCGCACCGGTCGGGGCTTTGCCATCTACCAGTTCTGTTTCAGTGAAAAAGGCTTCATCGCGCACCGAATACCAGCCGGCATATTTATCCAGCCGGATATGTCCCCGCTCTTCCAGACGCGACCACAAGCTTTGTGTCGAGCGATAATGCCGCTCTTCGGTGGTGCGGATAAATCCATCATTGGAAAAATTCATCACCCCCAGCAGATCACGGAAATTTTGCGAGACGCTATCGGTAAAGCTGCGCGGGTCTGTGCCAGCTTTATTTGCGGCTTCCTGTACTTTTTGACCATGTTCATCTGTACCGGTCAAAAACATCACATCAAAGCCATCCAGCCTTTTGAATCTGGCCAGAAAGTCACAAGCCAGCGTGGTATAGGCATGGCCGATATGCGGCTTGTCATTCACATAGTAAATCGGGGTGGTAAGATAATAGGGCTTTTTCATGGTCATGTTTTAAATTTCAAACTTCAGTCAAACAGCTAAAAATGCATATAACAGGCGATTAAACGTGCCTTTTCATACCTTATCTTTTGGCGCTTTGGCTATGTAAATCGAAAAAAAACTTTGTCATGACAGGGGCAAAATCCAGATATAGCTGTTCATTCAGCTGATAGGATTTGGTGAATTCGCCATGCAGAACCGCTAAACGCTCTGCGCTATGATGGCTGGCAAGGGTTCTGGCGGCCTCTTCGATAAAGGGAATGCTGGCAAAGCTGTTTTGCAAGGCGGTAGAGGCCGAAAGGCTATAGAGGCTGGCCAGTGATAAGATTTCTGCAAATAAATAGCTGGCTGCCTGGCGGGCTGGCCGGCCACGCACCCCGCCTGCTGCCCATTTTTCCGCTATTTTGATGATGTCGGCTGGCTTGGCTCTGGCATCTGATAAAATGCGGCAGCTGGCCTCAAACAGATCCAGCACCCCGGCTTCTGCCAGTTGCAATGCACGGCCAGGTGCGCCCTTGCTGACCCCGCCCAGAATTTCCAGCATGGACATATCGGCATCTGGCCAGATAGTGCGCAGCACGCCAATGGTATCTGCCCTGGAAAGTGGCGACAGATTTGCCGTAATACAGCGCGATTTGATGGTTGGCAGCACCTGACCCGGCCTCGAAGATATCAGCAATAACAAACAATTATTGGGCGGCTCTTCCAATGTTTTCAACATCGCATTCATACCCGCCCTGTTGACCACATCCAGATTATCGATAATCGCCACCCGCCATTTGGAACGCGCAGAATGATGGGCAAAAAAAGCTGGTAATTTTCGAATTTGTTCTGCCTTGATCAGGCCTGATTTATTTTTTTCTTCCTCTTCAGGCTGTATTAATAATAAATCGGGATGGGCATTGGCAAATACCAGACGCGCCTCTTCACCATCCAGTGCCAGTTCAGAAGGGTGATCTGGCAAGATATCCTCGCTGCCAAAAAGGGCATTATCGCTATCCGGCCTTACCGATAATATCCAGGCCGCAATTTGCCGGGCGAGGCGAGATTTACCTATCCCCTCATCCCCGCTTAATATCCAGCCATGATGCAGCTTGTTTTGCTGAAATCCGGCATATAATTTTTCGAGAATATCGCGATGCCCGAACAATGGGGTTGGCAGGCTGTTTTGCTGATTTTGGGCGGTTTCAGACATACCTTTATGCGGCTCCAAAAAAGATTTAGGGGGCTTTAAGGCCTATCTGGCAATTTGCTGGCAAGATGGGCTTTTACCTGTTTGTCGGAATGTTCCGGGCTTTGGCTGGCATCTATCACGATAACCCTGCCCGGATATCTGTCTGCCAGTGCCAGAAAACCTGATCGCACACGCTGGTGAAAGGCTATCCCTTTTTCTTCAAACCGGCTTTCTGCTTCGGATTGCGGGGCTTTTTGTGTGTTTTGGCGATGTTCGGCACGTTTCAAGCCCAGCTCGGCCGGCACATCCAGCAAAAAGGTTATATCAGGTTGCAAATCATCAAAGCCGAATTCATGAATGGCTATCAGTTCTTCAACTGGCAAATCATGGGCCAGCCCCTGATAGACAAGGGTTGAGTCAGAAAATCTGTCCGAGAGCACAATTGCCCCGCGCTGCAAGGCAGGGATAATGACCTTTTGCACATGTTCTGTACGCGAGGCGATCATTAGCAAAGCCTCTGCCTCAACAGATAGTTTTTCCGCTGCCCCGGTGACCAGAATATTGCGGATAAGCTCTGCCTCGGGCGTCCCGCCAGGCTCTCTGGTAATCAGAATTTCCCGGCCGGGAAAGGTTTGTTCCAGCCATGTTTTTACCAGCTTTATCTGGGTTGATTTCCCGGACCCCTCACCGCCTTCAAATGTAATAAAAAGACCAGACATTTTCGGGCGATATCACTGCGGCGCACTGGCAGGGCTGTTGGACGCCCCCAGAACAAGATAGCTAAGGGCTGCCCCCAAACGGTCAAACATCCCCAGCTGATCAACATCGCGGTCGGCCATCAGCCCTATTTTATCGACTGTCTTTCCGTCAATAGTGATGCTTACCTCGCCTAATTTTTGACCTTGCGTGACAGGGGCAGGTACAGGGTTTACCCAGCTGACACTAATCTCTGTTTTCATCCGCTCGGATCGGGACAACACCCGGCTGACCTCTTTTTCTGCCAGCAAGCCTATTTTTGCCGATTGCCCCAGCCAGATATCGGCCTCATCTACCTTGTCACCACTGGCAAAAAATCTGTAATTTTTAAATTCGCGCTGGATATAATCCATCAATCGTGCAGATTCTGTTGAACGTTCCTTTTTGGATGCCATTCCATTTAGAACCATCACCACCCGCATATTATTTTTTACCGCAGAGCCGATAAGCCCATAGCCTGATTCTTCGGTATAGCCTGTTTTCAGCCCGTCCACCCCATTTTCAGCCGCACTCTTGCCATATAATAACGGGTTTCGATTACCTTGTTTAATATCATTCAGCGTATAGCTTTTTACACTATAAATTGGATAAAGCTCCGGATATTTATCGGTTGGAAAATCGCGGATAAGGGCAGTTGCCAGAATATTCAAATCTTCTGCAGTGGTGGTCAGATCCGGATGCGGCCAGCCGGTCGCATTGGTAAAGTTTGTATTTTTCATGCCCAGTTTTTGCGCGGTCAGGTTCATTTCCTGGACAAAATTTTCTTCTGTCCCCGCCAGCCCTTCTGCCAGCACAACCGCCGCATCATTACCAGACTGCACAACCATCCCATAGAGTAATTCTTTGACGCTATAGCGTGTACCGGGCTTCAGGAAAGAGCGAGAGCCACCCATTTTCCAGGCCTTTTCCGATACCAAAATCTGATCCTCCAGTGCCAGAGAGCCATCCTTAATGCGCGAAAACACAACATAGGACGTCATAATCTTTGCCATAGAGGCCGGCTTCATCGGCGTATCTTTTTCCTTTGCCATCAACACCCGGCCTGTTTCAAATTCGGTGACCATCACATATTTTGCGGTGGTGGGGATCTGTGTTTCGGCCAATGCCGGAAACATCCCTGCCCCCGACAGGATAATCAGAACAGATAAAATCCGCCCGGGCAAAGCGATAGGCTGCAGTTTGACAGCCAAATTTTTACCAAATTTCAAATTAGAAAAAATGTTCAAAATCATATAGTTCTCTTTGTCATTATATGTAAAATATCAAATCTTGAATAGCGATGATTTATCTGCCAATCCCCTTGGGTAGATATCCGGACAGATAAACCGGCATATAATTATCTAGCGAAACAAAACGACAGAAAAAAGGCATCTCTGTTTTGCTTTACTAGCAATATATTGCCTATTCGACAACAATATCTGCCCCTTCAAAACCGCGCGAATATATCTGTTTCAGCAAGCTGTCTGCCTGTTCAACATTATCAATAGGCCCAAGCCTCGCCCGATAGAGCACCCGGCCATCCTTAAAGGCCTCAAATACCTTTCCATTGCCTAAATCAGCAAAGCTGGCCAGCAAATTGCGGGCATTATCTTCGGAATGAAAAGCGCCAACCTGTATCCAGATATCGGTGACCAGGGGCTGGGTATCAATGACATTTCCGCTTCTGGAATGGCTAAGTAAATCCAGCGCAGATTCCCCGGATTCCTTTTTTTGCGGATTGGCACGTGTGGTGCGCGCAGACAGGCTGACAGCCGGTTTGCCAGCCGCCACCGTCTCTGGCAGGGGCGCGCTATCATCGGAAAGCAGCGGGAATTCGCCATTGCGGGCAAGCTCTTCCAGCCGCAGGGTTTGTTCAACCAGCAATTTCACCCGCACTCTGGCAATGCCATTATCCTTAAAGTCCAGCAATCTGGCGGCCTCGCGGGACATATCAATAATGCGGCCACTGACATAAGGGCCGCGATCATTAATGCGTACCACCAGCGATTTTCCATTATCCAGATTGGTCACCCGCACCACAGAGGGCATGGGCAGGGTTTTATGTGCCGCAGAAACCAGAGCCGGGTCAAAAATTTCGCCATTGGCCGTTAACCGTCCGCCAAATTCATCCCCGTACCAGGAAGCGATACCGGTTTTGTCATAGGTTAAATCCCGCTCGGGATAATACCAAATCCCTTCTATCTGATAGGGATTGCCAACCTTGTAATGGGGATTGGCCATAACGGTATTTTGTTCAGTCTCTGCTGCCTCTTTCTTGTTAACGCGCTTTTTGGCCAGATCGATGGCCAGTTCAGCGGTGGTGCACGCCCCCAACAGACCAAATATCCCCACCAGGATAATAGCACGCATAGAGAGGAGAAATCTGTTCATGAATCTCTGCCTACTTCCTGCCAAACCGAACATTTCATTCTGAATTATCATCTCTTTTCCAGAACAGATACCATCACACCGCCTTTAGCTGGCTATCGCGCGCCTTTTATTCTGCCTGTTCTATCATATCGGCCAGCTGTCCAACCGCAATAGCAAAATAGTTTGAGCGATTCCATTTCAGAATATTGTCATAATTGGCATAGGCCAGATAGGCCTTGCCATCCCCGCGTGAAGGTATGACAAGGCGCGAGGTCAAATTGCGCGCTGGCAAGGGCCCGCCATCTGCATTCAGCACACCCAGAGCCCGCCATTCTTCCATATTTTTACGGCTCTTTGCCTCGGAAAGGCTGGTACCATCCAGCCCGTCTGGCAAGCGCACCTGCCGCCCCCATGTCATATCATCGCGCCAGCCAACCGAACCCAGATAATTGGCAATAGAGGCAAACACATCATGCCGGGTTGTCCAGATGTCGCGCCGCCCATCGCCATTATAATCATAGGCATAATTCAAAAAACTGGACGGCATGAACTGGCTTTGCCCCATTGCCCCTGCCCATGATCCTTTCATATCTGCAGCGCTAATATGTCCTTCCTCGATAATTTGCAGGGCATTTAGCAACTCTTTGCGGAAATAGGCCGAACGCCGACCATCATAGGCCAGCGTGGACAAAGCCTCGATCACTGAAAACCCGCCTGTATGCTGGCCAAAATTGGTTTCAATGCCCCATAGAGCCACAATAAAGCGGGGCTGTACGCCAAATTTTTCAGAAACTTCTTTCAGGATACCGCGATGTTCTTCGAGTTTCTCACGGGCTTTTTTCACCCGCGTTGCCGAGACAACCTTATTCAGATAGGTCTCCAGCGTTAAGGTAAATTCCGGCTGGCTGCGATCCAGCTCCAGCACCCGTTCAATCGGCGCAATACCGGCAAAGGCGGTATCAAAGGTCTTTGCAGATATCCCCTTGTTCAATGCCTCTGTGCGCAACTCTGCCTGCCAGTCAGAAAAGCTGATATGATTGTCTGCAATGGCTGACGCGGGCATGGCCACCACAGCCAGCATCAGCCCGCAGCCTGCCGTGATGTGCCGCAGAACCGACAGGGTGCGATGAAAAGAAAAAAATGGTGATGTGAACATCCGCTTGCCCCCTTTTTTGCGCTGCGATTTACACAGGATAATTCAGACGCGATCAGCCTATCCCTGACAATCCGATAGAGCAACAACCAATCGCCGGAAAAGCCGAAATTAACAGTCAAAATATTTTTATGCAAAAGTCACAGGTCAAAAAGCCAACTTCCTCGTTGACAGGGCGGTAAGGATATTTTAATCACAAGCCTGCAACATCGCTATGATGCCCGTAACAAGACGGAGAGGTGGCAGAGCGGTTGAATGCACCGGTCTTGAAAACCGGCATGGGTGAAAGCCCATCGTGGGTTCGAATCCCACCCTCTCCGCCA
>JAYOMZ010000035.1:0-17578 GCA_038121125.1 Alphaproteobacteria bacterium | reverse complement strand
CTGCACAAACGCCCCTGCCATTGCGGTTCTGCCAGCTGTTCAATTTCGGTAATCTCGCCTTTTTTTACCCGTGTCTTTGATACGGCCAATATCCGCGCCCGCAAGGATAAAGCTGTCCAGCTATTATCCGCCGCCCGCAAATGAGCGGGCACATTCCGGGCGATCACTGGCGAGGCAACCGGCGCAAGCAGGGCTGAATCAGCCAATTCTTTCACCCGGCTAATATCGGTAGTAATGACCAAATCGGCCTGGGCGCTCTGCCCTTCGGCTTGCAATCTGGCAACCAGCCCTTTGGGGGCATAAACAGTTTGGAATTCGACGCCCCTTGCTTTTGTGTACGCCTCCAGGATAGGTGCCAGCATGGCCGGCTGGCGATAGGTGAAAATCTTTATAGTATCGGCCGCGATGACCGGGGCAGACTGAAAAATGCCCAGCCAGAGAAGGAACAATAAAAGATAGCGCATGATAAAGCCCCGCAGACCTGTATATTACGTCTGTAAATAGCTATTGATGAAGAAAGTTAAAGATGTTTCGAACATCTTTCCTTTTTTGATAATGAGAATTACTCGCAATTACAAGAGAAAAAACAGGGCAGAAAAATAAATTCCCTGCTTTGCATAAAAATCAGTCCTGATGGCTGTGCAGATCCACTTCATTTTCCAGAGGCTGGCCATCAAAAAACCCTTTAATATTGGTAAAAACAGCCCTTAATTTCTGTTCAAGCGCGTCTCTTGTACCAGCGGCAATATGGGGCGTTAAAATACAGGCAGGGTTGGTTAGAAGCGGATTATCCTCTGCTGGCGGCTCGCCTTCAAACACATCCAGTGCCGCACTTAATAAATGCCCCTCTCTCAGGGCTTTATCAAGAGCCACCTCATCGACCAGCCCGCCGCGTGCGGCATTAATAAATATACTCCCCGGCTGCATTCGCGAAATAACATCTGCGCTGATAATATTTCGGGTGCTGGCCATCATTGGCAGGTGCAGGGTTACGATATCAGAGCGGGCAATCAGCGTGTCAAAATCGGTTTTTTCCATACCCAAACGCTGTTCTGTGGCAGCATCCAATGTCACATTCGGATCGCAATACAGCCCTTTAATGCCAAAGGGAACAAGCCTTTCTGCCACTTGCAAGCCAATTCGGCCCATCCCGACAATGCCGATGGTACGCCCCATAATTTCACGGCTGCGGGTACGCAAGGCATTAACCAGCCATTTGCCCTTTCGCAGCTCTGCATCGGCATATGCCAGATGCCGACAGGCCGCCAGCATCAGCATGAGCGTATGTTCTGCCACACTGATGGTAGAGCCAGACAGGGTGATGGCCAGTTTGATATCTCTATCACGAATAGTTTTCCAGTCGGTTGTATCATGCCAGCCTACCCCCTGATGAAGCACCAGCTGCAGCTTTTTGGCGGCTGCCAGATGCTCGGCTGTCAGACGATAGGAAGCCACCACGACTGCATCGCAATCTGCCAGTGCCGCACATCTGGCCGCCTCGTCATTATCGGGCAACAGGACAAGGTCGATATCCTCGCCTGCCATGCGGCGCACCACATCATAAATATCTTCCGGCGCGTGGCTGAGATATAAAACACGTGGACGGTTGCTAGACGCATGAACGGGCGCATTATCAGACATTTTATTCCCCCTGAATTATTTTACATATTCGGATAATTAGTTGTGGCGCATACACATAATCAAATAGATAAATATCTAATTTGAAAAGACAATAAATCATTTTTTTAATTGATTTTGCCAGAACATCACAGGCATCCTTATCCAGGATTTTAAAAAAGTATGACTTTGGTAAAGATAGGATTATCATGTTTGATTTCGACCAGTTTTTTCATGCCGACACCAAATCCGGCATAGGTAAATGGAAAGGCTTTCCGGCCTATAATTTCATTGGCGGGCATAATGATGCCAGCATGATGCCGGTAGAAGCCTTGCGCGCCTCTGCCGATAGGGTGATGCAAAAACACGGGGCAAAACTGGCCACCTATGGCCTGGGCGATGGCCCACTTGGCATACGCTCTCTGCGCGAGTTTATTGCCGATGCGCTGGAAAAGCGCGCCGGTATGCCAACCGACCCGGATAATATTTTGATGGTTTCCGGCTCTCTTCAGGCACTGGATCTGGTAAATGCGACCCTGTTGCGCCCGGGTGATGTGATTGTGATGGAAGAATCCACCTATGGCGGGGTTATCGGCCGGTTTAAAGCCCTGAAAGTGGATATTATCGGCATTCGGGTAAAAGATGACGGGATGGATCTTGACCATCTGCAAACAGAGCTGGAAGCGCTTAAAACAAAGGGCAAAACACCGCGCTATATCTATACTATCCCGACCATCCATAATCCGACCGGCACAATCATGCCAATAGAAAGACGCCGCCAATTACTGGCCATCGCGGCCAAATATAATGTGCCGATTTTCGAAGATGATTGTTATGCTGACCTGATTTTTGATGAAGACCGCCCCCCGACTATACGCTCTCTAGATGAGAGCGGGCGCGTGATTTATTGCGGGTCTTTTTCAAAAACCATTGCCCCTGCCCTCAGGGTTGGCTATCTGATCGCGGATTGGCCATTTTTATCGCGTGCGGCCAGCTATAAGACAGATGCCGGTTCCGGGGCTATCGAGCAGCTTATTCTGGCTGATTTCTGCCCGCCCCTGTTTGACCAGCATGTCGAAGCGTTAAATGCCCGGCTAAAGGCAAAATGCGATGTGATTTGCGAAGCCCTTGATAGCAATTTTGGCACAACGGCCAGCTATCGCCGCCCAAAGGGCGGCATCTTTATTTGGGTAACGCTGGATAAATCCATTGATATCAATATCCTGACCGCAGAGGCAGCCAGGGAAGGTGTGGCGATTAATGCCGGGCCTGAATGGTCTATCGGCGATGAAGCCGGCTATCAGATGCGGCTATGTTTTGGCTATCCGGATGAGACGGTCATCAAAGATGGCGTGGAAAAGCTGGCAGAAATATGCCAGCGCCATTTTGGCCTGCCAAAACAGATCAGCAATCAGGCCTGATGAAAAACAGTTAAGAAGGGACTATCACGCCCCTTCAATTACCCTGACATCCCTGTCTACATCGCCCAGCAAGGCAAAAGCAGCCTTATATTCCGGGCTTTCAAACGCAGCGATAGCCGCCTCGACAGAATCAAATTCAATAACGACACTGCGCTCCACCAAACCATTTTCAAAGGTTTTTACCGGCGTGCCACGGGCAATAAACCGCCCCCCTGCCCCTTGCAAGGCGGCCTGTGCCGCAGGGGCATAGGCGGCCAGCTTGTCCGCTTCCGGGCTGTTGCGATAAATTGATAAAATATAGCCTTTTTTCATTTTTTGTCTTTCCCTTGTTAAAAATTCAGCTTTTGGCCTTTTTTGTTGAAAGGGTGGCTGTGCGCGCCTCTGGCTGGCATTGTTCACCTGAACAGCATTCAAAGATATTTGATTTACAGATGGCGCATTGTTCATGGCCATGCACCCTGATGGTTTGCAAGGGGCTGTGGCACCGCGGACAAACGGCTTCATCCGGCCTCGCCTGAACAAGATGTATCTGCATCAAAACACCTGTAAAAGGATTATCTGATGCTTATTCTGGACAGTAATATTACCGCTTGTCCAGTGCTTTGCGGGGGGAGTTCATTACATCACCTCTAATAATTGTAAGACCAGACGCTGATTGTCATTTGCTTTTACCAGCATATCGCTTGAAGCTTGTTGCAGAATTTTCTGGCGTGCAAGGGCGGTACTAGCTTTGGCAAAATCGGTATCGAAAATCTGCCCATAAGCAGTGGCAGAATAACGAACAGCCTTGGACAGATTGTTCAGATTATGGATAAATCTGTTTTCAATCGCCCCCAATTTGGCTTGTGCAACCGAAATATGCGCTATCGCCCTGTCCAGAGCCTCTATTGCCGCCAGCGCGCCTTTGCGGGTAGAGATATCCAGCCCCCTTTTTCAAGAGGCTTTTGACAAATTCCTGCGCCGTGCCAGACGTCTTTGGGCGGCCAGCCTGAAGGGAGCATTTGCTGCCCCGAAGCCTTTATACCCCTCTATCCGCTGAACAAATTCAAAAAACATATTTGTCTGTTCCAGATGGCAATAAAAATGATAAAACTGCCCCTCTTCATCCTCATCATACAGAATATTCTCGGCTTTCAGCTGCTCCAGAACCTCGCTGGCAAGGCCAAATCTGGCCTGAATATCTTCATAATAATTCGCGGTTTGTGGCAGAACCGCCCCGTCAAGCCCGCTTAAATGTCCGGCTATTTTAAAGATATTTTCTGTAGCAAAGGCGATATGCTGAACCGTTGCCCCCGGCGAGGTGTTAATAAAATCACTGGCACGGGTATGCCTTGCATCACTGCCATTCAGGGTTAAACAGACCCCGTTATCCGGGCTATGCACCACCTGACTTTTGATAATACCATCCGGGTCAATTACATCTACCAATGGAGTTTTTTTCATCTCAAACAAGGTGGTATAAAATAATGTCCAGCTGAGCATTTCATCATAGCTCATTGTCTGGGCAATATGATCTATTTTGCTTAAAAGAGCCGTCTCATTCTGGCTGTCATCCCTTTTTATCACGTCAAAATCTGTTGCCCAGATATCCATATTGGCATCTATCAGACGCAAGATAGTTTTCCCTGCCCCGTTCAGGGCTGGAAAGCCTGCCTCTGCATCAGATTTTTGCAAATGCGCCTCGCTTGCGCCCAGCATCATTGCCCGCTTCATGGCAGCACTGGCATCCGGCACATGAAAGGCGATTTCACTGACCATCAGGCCAAATTCCCGCCCTTCTTCAGCCAATAGATAACTCGGCTCGCAATTCAACAGCAGATTCAGGCCTGCCTGCCCCAGAATATGCACATTTTTGGTTTTATGCCGGCCAAGATAGCCAAACCCGATCTGTTCAAAAAATTCTAGATAATAGGCAAGATCGGAGGCGCGAATGACACATTCTATATATTCCAAATGGCCTATCTGCACTTTTTCAGGTAACAGGCTGGCTTCTGCTGCGCCTTCCAGCAGGTTTACCTCATCCATCAGATGGACAAGAGCACGATAGCCGTCCCTGGCCACCAATTCAGTATCACTACGCCGGAACTGATCGTTGAATATTTCCAGCGATAAGGCCCCTTGATAGCCTGTCTTCTGTACGGCCTGCATAAAGCCCGCAATGTCCAGATCCCCTTCCCCGGGCATATTCCTGAAATGGCGCGAATGATACAGATAATCCATCTCGATGACGGGGGCATCTGCCAGCTGCACAAAGAAAATTTTTTCCGGCGGAATATTGCTAATACTGTCTGTTTCAATCTTTCTGACAAGGCTGTGAAAACTGTCCAGTATCAAACCTATATTTGGATGGTTTGCACGCCTTACCACTTCCCAGGCATCGCGGTGGTCATAAATAAAGCGCCCCCATGCCAGCGCTTCAAATCCAACCCTTACCTCCGCCTTTCTGGCCATCTCGCCCAATTCGGCAAAATCATCTGCCATGCGGGCAATGCCGCCCAATGCCTCCGGGTGGGTGGAAGAACAGATTAACATAAGGTCTGTGCCCAGCCTTTGCATCACTTCAAACTTGTATTTTGCTCTGGAAAATGCCCGGTCTCTGAGCGCACCTTTTGGCAAGCCTTCAAAATCCCGAAAAGGCTGAAATAGCGTTATTTCTAGCCCGTGATCGGCTACCATTTGCCGAACATCTTCGGGGCGTAGATGCGAGCCTATAAAATCCTGTTCAAAGATTTCAATACCATCAAATCCGGCACGCTGAATGGCCACCAGCTTTTCTTCCAGATCGCCCGAAAGACATACTGTTGCAATAGATGTTTTTTGCCTCATAGCCTGACTCAAAGCCCCCTCTTGACCCTGTCAGCTTAGGCGAGCTTTTGATATTGGGCAAGCAGGCCTTTTAGCCCTTGCGCGGCCTGCCAACCCAGCCTTCTGCGCCTGTTTTGACAAATGCACCTGTGTTTAATTCACGAAACGCGGTTTGCAATTCCTCGCGCGTATTCATCACAATCGGCCCGTGCCAGGCAACAGGTTCGCGCAAAGGCGCACCTGAAACCAGCAAAAACCGAACACCAAACTCGCCTGCCTGAACCTCTACCTCGTCCCCGGCACCAAATACAACCAGCGTACGATTACCCGACTGATCACGGATTTTCAGCTCTTCTCCTTGAAATTCCTTTTCCACATTGACCCCAAAAGGCGCAGAGGCATTGCCAAAATTGGCTGACCCTTCAAAAATATAGGCAAATCCTTGGCGTCTTGTATCAAAGGGAAAGCGTTTGGTGGTGTTTGCCATCATCGTAACATCCAGATAGCACGGGTCGGTATCAATCCCGTCCACAGGCCCGCGATAGCCACGATAATCGCCGGCAATCACCCGAATATGGGTGCCATCATCATCTGTCAGGCTGTTTATATCCTTTGATTTGATATCCTGATATCGGGGGGTGCACATTTTCTGATCCCGCGGCAAATTTGCCCAAAGCTGGAAACCATGCATTTCCCCGGCTGCATTCCCCTCGGGCATTTCCTGATGGATAATACCGGAACCTGCTGTCATCCATTGCACATCCCCGTCCGAGAGGATACCGCGATTGCCCAGCGAATCTGCGTGCTCGACCTGACCTTTCAGGACATAGGTGATGGTTTCAATGCCGCGATGGGGATGCCAGGGAAAGCCTTGTGCATATTTTTGCGGGTCATCATTGCGAAAATCATCCATCATCAAAAAAGGATCAAAATCAGAGGTCTCGCCAAAGCCGAAAACACGGTGCAGATGCACCCCCGCCCCTTCCATTGTTGGTCTGGCTTCATTTGTGAATTTGATCGGACGGATAGACATTTTTATTCCCTCATTTGATGAAACATTCTTCTCTCCATCAAATAGGCCGGATAACACACAAGTACAAGAGGGCGCGGCGGGTTTCTGTTCCACCCTCCTGTTCAATTTGGCAGGATAAACAGGTGCGTTCGGGTAAAAATTCTGCCAAGCTGAAACTCGGCTTCTTTGGTCAATCGGTAGAATGGAAAAGAATATGTCACAAAACACCCCTCGTAAAATCCTGATAACCGGCGCTTCGCGCGGCATTGGCCGGGCCTGTGCCCTTGCCTTTGCCCGGCAGGGGGACAGCCTGTTTCTGGCTGCCCGAAATGCAGAAAAACTGGCCGAGGTAGCCGAAGAATGTACAAAAAACCGGGCAGCAGATGTGCAAACCATTCCCGCCGACCTGGCTGTTGAGGGCGCACGAAAGGCCTGTGTGAAAACTACCGGGGTGGTAGATATTCTGGTCAATAATGCCGGGGCGATACGTGGCGGCGGGCTGTTTGATATCAGCATGGATGACTGGCGGGAAAGCTGGGAGCTGAAAGTATTTGGCTATTTGCATATGTGCCAGCTTTATGGCGCGCTTATGAAACAGCAAAAATCCGGCATAATTGTGAATATTATCGGGCTGGCTGGCCGCGATTTGCGCCCGGATTATATTTGCGGATCAGCTGGAAATGCGGCGTTAATCGCCTTTACCCAGGCACTTGGTGCAGAGATGCAAAAAGAAAATATTCGGGTTTTTGGTATCAACCCCTCTACCACCGAAACAGATCGCGTCAAAACCCTGTATCGCCAGCGGGCAGAATCCAAATTTGGCGATCCGGAAAGATGGGAAGAAATGGTTGACAAAGCCCATCTGCCCTTTGGACGGCTAAAACGCCCCGAAGAGGTGGCCAGCCTTGCCGCCCTATGCTGTTCGGATAGCGTGCAATATCTTTCCGGGACAGTCATTGATATGGATGGCGGCGCGCGCTGGATGTAGAGGTAAATCCTGAAATAGCCGATAATGCCGGCAGAAGGCCGGTTGATCTGGCCGCTCTTAACCCCAACCTTGCCGGTACGGATATGGCGCAAAGGCTAAGAAATCGATAAAAAAATTTCTGAATATAGGCTGATTTTTAAAATAAAAATGGTGACCCCGACAGGGCTCGAACCTGTTACCTCGAGATTAGGAATCTCGCGCTCTATCCTGATGAGCTACGGGGCCAAACCGGCCAAAAAATCGGGTTCATTAAAACCCACCCTACCCTAGCAGTATTTATCCTTTCTGTCCAAAAAAGGCAGATTTACACTCTTCTGTTTCTACCAGATTGGCCAGCAGATAATTATCATTTGCAGATGCCCCTGATTTGTAGCAGAGATAATAGCGCGAACAAAAATATTCTTTTTTGAACAGTAGATGAAAAATAAATATTCCTTGCCTGGCTTTTTAAAAGTAACCGCCATACCAAAGTTGGCCTGGACATCGCCGCGCCCCCTCACCCTTCGCCCGCCTTTGATTTCCTTTATCATGCTGGTAACGGGGCAAATTCTATTCGGGCTGGGCGAGGCCATGTTAATTGCCGCTGGTGTAGGGGTCAGTCCCTGGACTGTTTTTGCGCAAGGAATGGCCATCCATACAGACCTGACCATTGGCCAGACAACTTTCATTATCAGCGCATTTGTTTTGCTATTCTGGATACCTTTGCGCCAAACCCCCGGCATGGGTACAGTGCTAAATATTATTATTATTTCACTGGTACTGGATTTTAGCCTGCCCTATTTGCCAGTTTTCGAGGCTGCCAGCCTGAAAGTAATACAAGCAGCAGCAGGTGTCTTTATTACCGGCTTTGGCGGGGCTATCTATCTTATTGCCAATCTAGGGCCAGGCCCCAGAGACGGTCTGATGACCGGCATACAGCGCCTTACCGGCCTTCCGATCGCCGCTGTTAGAAGCGGAATTGAAATCAGTGTGGTCTCTATAGGCTGGTCACTTGGAGGGGTTGTGGGCATTGGCACTCTATTATTTGCCTTTGGCATTGGTTCTTGTCTTTCGCTCTCCCTTTATCTGTTAGCGGCTGTTTTTAAAAACCGCGCTTAAAAAGCCTATTCTATTTCAGGCGCAGATTTTCTGCCCGATATATGTGAAACTTTGCATAGAACAGATGAGAGAGATTGACATAAAGCCCATCTCTTATACCCTGTAACTGGTATTTGGGGAGATAGATTATCCATGAAAAAGCTATCGCGTGTTGCAACAGCCTTATCTACGCTTTTGATTTTTACCGCATCTGTACAGGCAGAAGATTTGCTGAAAAATGCAGATGTCGCCTATGGTGAATATTTGGCAGGGGAATGCGTTACCTGTCACAGCACAGATGGTGCAGATAAAGGTATTCCCAATATTATTGGCCTGGAGGCAGAAGGCTTTGCCTATATTATGCATTCCTATCGTAATAAAGAGCTAGAAAACAAGGTGATGCAGCTAGTTGCCGGACGTCTGGATGATGAACAAATCGCCTCTCTGGCCGTGTATTTTGCCTCATTGGGCAAATAGACCGAAATATATTTTACCCATGATATATGTAGAATTTTATATGTTTCCTTCTTTTTCTTTATAATTTTTCAAATATTTCCTACCATAGAATCAAGTGAGGAAGAAAAATAACTTGATGATCCGTGGGAGGGAACATGAAAAAGTTTTCACGTAGACAATTTACCGCCGGCCTCGCCGCTGGTTCAGCTGTTCTGGCTGCACCATCGATTGCGTTTGGCGCACGGCCACGTGTTGTGGTTGTTGGCGGGGGTGCAGGCGGCGCAACCGCTGCGCGTTATATCGCAAAGGACAGCAAAGGAGCAATTGATGTCACCCTTGTTGAGGCATCCAAGCGCTATTACACCTGCTTCTTTTCAAATCTGTATCTAGGCGGGTTTAGAAATTACGGCTCAATTGGTCATAATTACTACGGCCTAGCTGTAAATCATGGTGTGAATGTGGTACATGAATGGGCAACTTCGGTTGATAATTCGGCTAAGGTACTGAATTTGGCATCAGGCGGGGCATTACCATATGACAAGCTTGTCCTGTCACCTGGTATATCGCTGAAATATGATACGGTGCCAGGGTATTCACCTGAGCTGCAGAGCCGTATGCCGCACGCCTGGACATCTGGCACACAAGTGCAGCTGCTCCGCAATCAGGTTATGAATATGAAAAAAGGCGGTACATTTGTGATGGTACCTCCGCCAAACCCTTATCGTTGCCCACCTGGTCCTTATGAGCGGGTATCAATGATTGCCCATCTGTTCAAGCAGCATAATCCAACAGCCAAGATCATTATTCTGGATCCAAAAGACAAGTTTTCCAAGCAAGGCCTGTTTACCGCCGGTTGGGAAAGGCATTATCCGGGCATGATCGAATGGCTGGGCCCTGAAACACATGGTGGCCTGAAATCAATCAATGGCGATACCATGGCATTTGAAACCGATCTGGACACCTTTAAGGCGGATGCCGCTTGTGTGGTACCAGGCCAGCGTGCCGGCTCTATTGCCCATAGCGCAGGTGTAACAGACGGGGATTGGGCGCCTATTGTTCCAGCTTCCATGCAGTCAAAGGCAGATGCGAATATTCATGTGCTTGGGGATGCATCTGTGGCCGCTGCCATGCCAAAATCCGGTTTCTCTGCGAACAGCCAGGCAAAAGTTGCTGCCAATGCTATCCGCGGCGAGCTGACAGGTAGCCGCGTGTTTGAACCACGTTTTGCCAATACGTGCTGGTCACTGGTGGCCACAAATGATGGCGTTAAAGTGGGTGCAAACTACAAAGCTGGCGCAGAAAAAATCGAAGTGGTGGACAAGTTCATCTCACAGGGCGGCGAGTCCGATGCTGTGCGTAAAGCTACTTATGAAGAATCAGAAGGCTGGTACAAGGGTATTACCTCTGATATGTTCTCATAAGTTTATTACCATCAATGAAAAAAAGGGCAGCCATTTGGCTGCCCTTTTTATGTGCGGCTGTCGCCTGATTTTTTTAAAAAGAGAGATTATCTGGCCAGCCTATCCGACCATGCCGGTTGCTTTCACCCTGCCAGCCCCGGATGGCTGAACCACCTTTTTTCGGGTAATATAATTTTCAAGCAAATCATAAATGGCAGGCCCCTCGACATTTTCATTTACCGATGCCCAGCCACCTACAACATATTTTCTGCCCGCCTCTATAGGCGCGCCTGTGTCGGTAAAGGTCATATTCCGGATACGATTGCCCATGCTTTGTTTTGGTGCACATTCATAGGACATACCGCCCACCCGCACCATATCCCCGCCCTGCTGGTAATAGGGGTCTGTATTAAACAGATTATCGCATACATCCTCCAGCATCACCTTTAGCTGCTCGCCGGTCATTTCTGTACGATAGACAGCAGGATAATTCATCGAGGTTTGTGTATACATATCATCTATGGTAATCGGCGCATCCGGCAACAATGTCGTACCCCAGCGAAAGCCCGGGCTGAGGGCGATTTCCACATCGCGTTCCTCACGGATAGCATCGCAAATCACATCATCCCAGCTACCATTAAAATTACCCCTGCGATAGAGCAGACTGCCAGCCTGCCCAATGACACGGTTACATTCTGCCTCATAAGGCGCGCGCAATTCATCTATCAGCTGTGTCATTTCCGGATCCGGGGTGATGATATCGGAAAAAACAGGAATAAGTGTTGAGCTGGCATCCACTACCTGGCCATTTTCCACTTTCAAATCCACCCGGCCAAGATATTTGCCATGCGAGCCAGAGGATAAAACAAGGGTCTTGCCGATGCGGATGGCCTCTGGGACAGCATCATGGGTATGGCCAGTTAAAATTACATCCAGCCCGGTTAGCTCTGAGGCCAGCTTTTGGTCTACATCAAAGCC
Organism: Alphaproteobacteria bacterium; assembly: GCA_038121125.1. Lineage (GTDB taxonomy): Bacteria > Pseudomonadota > Alphaproteobacteria > Puniceispirillales > Puniceispirillaceae > JADHLI01. The sequence goes on along the minus strand of JAYOMZ010000035.1, from coordinate 5,824 downwards.
GTTATGCGAGAGCAGGACAACAATTTCAGCGCCATTATCGCGGGCTTCATCAATATTTTTCTGGATTTCCTCAGGGCGAATACCAAAGGACCAGCCCTCTACCATATGGCTGGGATTGGCGATGGGCGTATAGGGGAAATGCTGGCCAATAACCGCCACACTCACCCCGCCGCGTTCAAAATAGGCGGTGCTTTCAAATACCCGCTCTTCCCATTCTGTATCAAAGCAATTACTGCCCAGAAAGGGATAGCCCATTTCGCCGATCAGCTCTTCAACACGGTCCTTGCCAAAGGTAAATTCCCAATGGCCGACCATTGCATCCGGTTGCAAGGTCTTCATCGCTGCAACCATATCGGCGCCTTGCGTCTTTAACGAACTATAAGAGCCTTGCCAGGTATCCCCGCCATCCAGCAACAACACCTTATCCTCGCCTCTTTCTGCGCGAATAGCCTTAATCAGGGTAGCGGTTCTGTCCAGCCCGCCCAGCTTGCCATAAGCGCGAGCAAGCGAGACATAATCGACCATCGTATGGGCATAGGCATATTCCGACCCTGCCGGAATGCCGAAATATTCCAGGAAAGTTTTGCCGACCAGATGTGGCGGGATGCCTTCAAACGCCCCTACCCCGTAATTTTCAGATGGCGGGCGAAAATATACCGGCTTTAGCTGGCCATGCATATCGGTCAGATGCAACAAGGTCACCTGCCCTTTTGCATCAAATTTCAGCAAATCATCCTGGGTCAGGCGTTGCTGTGCGGCGGCTCTGGCAAAATGGGGATAGGCGGCAAAATAGGACGCGCTCACGGCGGCCATTTGCAAAAATTCGCGACGTGAGCGCATTAAAGACTCCTAAAGATGTCCAAATAGAGAAAAAACCAGCCCTATTGCAGAGATTCCAGATAAGCAATGATATTTTGGCGATCGGCTTCTTTTTTCAGGCCGGCAAACGCCATTTTTGTGCCTTTCAGATATTTTTTCGGGGCAGCAAGATAACCATCCAGCGTTTCGGCATTCCATACAATACCGCTTGCCTTCATGGCTTTTGAATATTTTTTATAGCTTTCAACCGACCCGGCTTCACGTCCGATAATACCGACCAGATGTGGCCCTGTTTTATTCTTTTCAGCATCTGCCACATGACAGGATTTACATTTTTTAAAGACTTTTTCCCCGGCAGCCGCGTCGCCTGCCTGTGCTGAAACACTGAAAAATAACAAACCGGCCAATATCAAAATAAAACGCATCGTTAAAAACTCCTCTTAGCTCTCATCTTCCGGGGTCACATCAATATCGCGTGCCTTGCCAATGATTTGGATTGGCACATCACAATCTTTCATACAGGCCACACCTGAAACAGACTGGGCATCCGGGCGGGGGTCTGGCAACATAAACCCGTCACGGTTTGGCATTTCAATGGTGCCAATATTGTCCTGACTTACCTCAAACTCATCATCAATAATATCATTCATATACAGCAAATATGCGACAATTTGATAGGTCTCATCATGGGTAAGGGATTGTGCCTCGCCAAAGGGCATTGCCCGATAGATGTAATCATACATCGTAGAAGCATAAGGCCAATAGCTGCCCGTGGTCTTTACCGGGTCTTCGCTCTTTAGCGTGCCAGCCCCGCCAACCAGAACTGGCCAGTTATCCACCGCCTCACCAAAATCACCATGACAGGCAGCACAGCGTTCTGCATATACTTCCTCACCATCCACTGCATTTCCTGTCCCTTCAGGGGCGCCCAGACCGTCCGGACGGACATCAATATCCCAGCCGGCCACCTCTTCGGCGGTAGCGATTTGACCAAGTCCAAAGGGGCGCTGTTCTGCCTGTGCAACAGAAGCGGCAAACAAGGGGGCGGAGATGACCAGAGCGGCCAGACCGCCTTTCATAATCTTAGCCAAGTCTGACATTATCTACACTCCCATCCTTGTTAACCATCCAGGTGGCAATTGAATTATTGTGATAAACAGAATTCAGGCCACGCTCTGCCTGCAGCTGTTGAATGGTTGGCTGAACATAGCCTGTCTCGTCAATCGCCCGCGACTGGATCAGCATTTCCTCGCCGTTCCAGTTAAAGGGCAGGGTAAAACGGGTAAGCGATTTATCCAGGACAGGGCCATGCAATTCTGCTGTCTGCCAATTACGCCCGCCATCCAGCGATACATCCACACGGGCAATCTTACCGCGCCCTGACCAGGCCAGCCCCTTTAATAGCTGGGTGCCTTTACCCAGGATTGATTTTTCCGGGCTGGGCGAGGTTACAACAGATTTTGCATCCATTACCCAGGTAAACATCCGTGCCTTGCCATCTTCCATCAGGTCGGTATATTTGGACGTTTCCTCGCGTGCCATATAGGGCATATCGCCAAATTCCAGGCGGCGAATCCATTTCACCCACATATTGCCTTCCCAGCCAGGTACCACCAGACGCGCCGGATAGCCCTGTTCGGGGCGCAAAGCCTCGCCGTTCATGGCATAGGCAATCATGCAATCATCCAGGATTTTTTTCATCGGAATAGAGCGGTTCATTCCAGCTGAATCGCTCCCTTCTGCCAGCACCCATTTTGCGCTTGGCTTGACACCCACCTCGCGGCAGATATCGGACAGGCGCACACCGCTATATTGAACATTATGCACCATTCCAAAGGTAAACTGACAGCCGTTTAGCTGGGCGCCCTTCCATTCCATCCCGCCATTCGCCGCACATTCCAGAAAATAAAAACGGTTTGTTTGCGGGAAACGACGCAGATCGTCCAGCGTGAAAATCAGCTCGCGATCCACCAGCCCGTTAATCATTAAACGGTAATCAGCCGGATTGATATCCGGAACACCGCCATGATGGCGCTCAAAACACAAACCATTTGGCGTAACAAAGCCATCCAGCTCGTGCAAGGGGGTGAAATTCACCGAAGATTCCGTGCTGGCCGTCAGCCACTCCACATTACGTCGCACCACATGAGCTTCATGTTCTGAGGGCATACCATAGGGGTTGGCATCCACCCCTGTCCCCAGATAGGGTGTCCATTCCGGCACATTGGGCGGCAGATTATCAGGGTTAGCATCTGCTGCCCCTGCTGTTTTCAACGCAGTTGCTGTGCCAAGCGCTGCTGCGCCGCCCAGCAAGGAACGTCTGGATATTGACAGGGATTTATTTTCTTTTTTCATCACACATCTTCCCCCTATTTCCCTTACAAACAAGAAAAGCCGGTTTTTATTTTTTTTCGGAAACAGCGCCAGAGATTACAGCGCTGCTGCATTTTGAAATCATGCGCTGCTATCAGGCAATTTTGATTTTCTTTGATGCGGTATATTCCTTGCCTCCGTCTTCTACCCACACAAAATCAAATGTTCCCGCTTCAGTTACCTTGAAAGGGAAGATCAGAAAGGGGTTGGAAGAAACAGACGGGCGGAAATCTGCATTAAAGACAGTTTTACCGTTAAATTTGGCGGTGAAGCTGTTAATGATATTGCGTGGCACAATATTGCCATCCCCATCTACCCCGCGCCCGCTATGCATCGGGTGTGAGATTAAGGTTTTGATCTCTACTATCTCGTCTTTTTCTGCCGTTTTTGGCACTTTTACGCGTGCTTTTACTTTTGCCATTTTCTTTTCTCCTTAACCGCCACAGCCGCCAATTGTCACCTTGACAGTAGTATCTGCCTTTGCAAATGACCCGTCGCTCAGCGCGGCCAGAACTGTCACATTCTGTGTTTTGGACAAACGCATCCGTGTCGTGGCACTACAGGCGCCCATTGCAGGGGTAAAATTAAATTGCGCGACATCCGGCTCCGGGTTGCCATCTGCAAACACATAAACGGTTTTTACGTGATCAGCCTCGGTCATCGGGCTTTCAATGGAAAAGGCCACTTTTACCTGATTTCCATTTTCCGCAATATCCGGCATATCCAGATAAATTTCCAAATCCCCGACCGCCTTTCCGCCTGTTACCTCGGAAATACGGCCAGCGACCATCTCTTCGGTGGCAAAGCCAAGCCCGGGAAGCATGGCCAGGCTGGCGCTTGCCCCCAATAGCGATAAGGCGTGGCGACGCGATATTGGTGTCATTTTTTGAGCAATCATTTCTACACCCTGTTAAATCCAAATTAACGGGCAGAGTTATATGCAAAGAAAAACATATATTACGGCAAATACGGTATTACCCGCCATTACTCACCTGCATTTCCTCTTCCCTGTCTAGAATAATGCCTGAAAAAGGTGGCAGGATGCAATGGTCACCCCTTACATATATGTTTTTTTACATATATTAAGATTGTATCAGGGCTGAATATATTCCGATAATGCCCAGTAAAACATCTCGCGGGACTGATAGCCCTCTATGCGGCCTATTTCTTTATTCTCTGACAGTAGCAAGAAAAAAGGTGTTCCCTTCACTTTTGGCGAAATATCAGGCAAGACCGCCTGAACATCGGCTATATCCACGCGCCGCAAGGGGGCTTTGCGGCCATAGGGACTTTGGCTATAGGCAGGGCCAACCTCCCTCTCCCATGCCTTGCAAAAGGGGCAATAATCTGACGTGATAAATACCAGCTCAAGCGAGGCTGTCTTGTCGCCTGCAAACCCTGCCGTGCTGACAAATATCGCAGCGGCCACCAATAGCATCCGATAAATAGCCATTTATGCCCTCAATTTCATTCGTTTAACGAAGTTGTAATGCGCCTAAATAAAAACGGATATCAGGAAACGCGCGCAAACCCGCTTGCCCGTCTGGGCGCCTCATTCTGGTTCGGCTGGCTTTCCAACTCGGCATTTCGAAGACTGACCCGCAAGATGCGACGCACCGCATCGCTGCGCAAGGAATAGATGATATTACGCGATACGCGGTTGGTTTCCACCACGTCCGAATTTCGCAAAACCGCCAATTGTTGCGAGACAACATATTGTTTCAAGCCAAGCAATTCGCAAATCTCGCCCACAGAATGCGGCTGCGAGAGCAGATATTTACAAATGGTCAGGCGTACAGGGTGCGATAATGCGTGATAAATACAAATCATACGGCTCATCGGCCGGTCAAGCTCAAGCTCTGTTTCGCCCGATGGATTATCCCTGTCTTCCCATTTTTGACCCAAAAGAACCTCCCCCGTTCTTTTTTGTCCAGTTTAGCTGGATTGCGCATCCAAAATTCGCTTTAACCAGCCTGACGGTTTTTTCAGCATAGGGTCAAGAGGCGTCTCTATGATTTTTTCACCAGGCGACCAATTTGCCGGCACAGCTGCCTCAACCTCGAAGGTGGCCATCAATGCCTGCTGGACGCGCAATAATTCCGGAATGGAACGCCCAACCTGCATCGGATAATGGATCAGCGCCTGAACGTTCTGATTAGGGTCAATAAAGACACAAGAGCGCACGGTCGAAGTGTTGGCACTTGTCATATCTATCATGCCATAGGCTTTGGCAATCTCCATCGAGCTGTCCTCGATTACCGGAAATTTGACCTGCTGGTCGAAATGCTCCTCAATCCAGTCAATCCAGCTTAAATGGCTGTAAACGCTATCAACAGACAGCCCCAACAGCTCAACCCCCAATGCATCACATGTTTGCTGGTGCTTGGCCAGACTGACAAATTCAGTGGTACAAACAGGGGTAAAATCAGCCGGATGACAAAACAGCAACACCCAGCTGCCCTCAAAAGCAGCGAGTTCAATCACCCCTTTGGTGGAATGGGCGATAAAATGCGGGGCTGGCCGGCCGACCAGCGAGTTTTTTTGATTAAAAGATGTTGTTTGTGACACGTCGTTCATCTCACCCGTCTGCCCCTTAATCAGGCCCATTAAACTTATGATATATCAAAACCGG
>JAYOMZ010000034.1:0-17905 GCA_038121125.1 Alphaproteobacteria bacterium | reverse complement strand
GGGGATAGGCGGTGGTGAGGAGTTTTTTTATGAGCCGGATAATGTTGCCTGTTGATAATTTTTTTCGTTCTGCCCGGCGCTGGCCAGAACGGATTGCCGTCGAAATACTGGAAAATGACAGGGTTCAAAAAATCACCTATGCAGATTTGGCAGAGGCGGTGAATGCGCTTGCTGCCGGTTTGCAGGCCATCGACCCTGAACCGCAAAGCCGTATAGGCATCTGTGCCTATAATAATTATGAACATCTGCTGGCCTGGCTGGCGGCTTATGCTGCAGGCAAGGTGTGGGTGCCGCTTAATCCGCGCAATGGCAGCGAGGAGTTGGATCGCATCATCGCCCTGACCGAGCCAAGCATTATCTTTTTTGATGGTAATTGCAGCGATAAGTTCGGGACAGCAGAGGCCGCCCTTATCGGGGCAAAAAAGAATGACAAGACAGACCGCCCATCTGTCTGGATATCGGATTTGATTGCCCGGCATAGGGGCGAGGAGCCAAAACGCCACAGGCTTGGCCCGGATGATTTGCAGGCGATTAAATTTACCGGCGGGTCATCTGGCGTGCCCAAGGGGGTGATGCAAAGCTACCGCGTCTTTAATAGCTGTATCGCAACCATGCTGGTTTCCTATGAATTTGACAGCCAGGATCGACATTTAATTGCCGCACCGATGACACATGGGGCAAACACCCTTATCCTGCCGATTTTTGCGGTGGGCGGTACCCAGCTTTTTATAGAACAGCCCAGCCCGGCCAATATCCTGCGTGCCATTGAAACATTGCGCGCGACCACCATGTTTGTGCCGCCAACGATTATTTATATGATGCTGGAAGAGGCAGATATCGGGAAAAGGGATTTATCCAGTCTGCGCCATTTCATTGTGGGCGGGGCAAGTATTCGCCCCGATGTGGTAGCCCGGGCCATGCCCATTTTTAACCATGCGATGGAAGCCTGTTTTGGGCAAACCGAAGTTCCGCAAATTGCCATTTGTATGCGAGCCAATGACTGGCAGGATCCGAAAAACCATGCCTCTACCGGCCAGCCGACTTTTCTTACCCAGGTCGGCATTATGGATAAGAACGGGGCATTATTGCCAGCCGGTGTCGAGGGCGAGCTGGTATTTGCCGGCGATCTGGTCATGAAGGGCTATTATAAAATGCCGGAAAAAACCGGCGAGACTATTATTGATGGCTGGCTGCATACCGGTGATATCGCCTATATGGATGAACGCGGCTTTGTCTTTATCAAGGACAGGATACGCGATGTAGTGGTCACAGGCGGCTTTAATGTTTATCCAAATGATGTAGAGGCGGTACTTGGCCAGCATCCCGATATTAGTGAATGTGTGGTCTTTGGATTGCCGGATCAAAAATGGGGAGAGGCGGTACATGCCGCTGTGGAATTGCGCGGCATAGCAGAGGCCAGCGAGGCAGAGCTGATTGATTTTGTGAAATCGCACCTCGGCTCGGTAAAAACGCCCAAACGGATACATATCACCGGCCAGCTGCCGCGCAGTTCGGTCGGCAAAATATTACGCCGCGAAGCTAAAATACAATTTAGCGATAGCTAGATTTTGATATAGCGACGATTTAGCCATTGGGCATAAAGGGCAGGTTTTTCCTGTCCTTCAATTTCAATGGAAACATCCCATAACATGGTCACTTCGCCTGGCTTGCGCTCTTCCAGAGAGGTCAGGGTGAAATGCCCGCGCACCCGCGCACCCGACGGAACAGGCGATAAAAAACGCAGCTTTTCAAACCCGTAATTTACCGACATTAAATGGCCATCCAGTTTGGGGATAACATCCTTGCCCATCGCTGGCAGCAGGGAGAGCGTTAAAAATCCATGGGCGATAGTGGTGCCAAACGGGCTGGCGGCTGCCCGTTCTTTATCAATATGGATAAATTGCTCATCTTCTGTGACTGTGGCAAATTTATTGATGCGATCTTGCGTCATCACATACCAGCCGGAGCTGCCTAATAGAGTGCCGGTCTTTTGCTTGAGCGTTTCTATATCCATTTTTCTCAACCTTCTGTTTTTTGGATCGCTGCCAGGCAGGCGATCTTAAATACCGGTAAAGCCGGGCCGACGCTTTTCAATAAAGGCCTGCATCCCTTCTGTCTGATCCTCTGAGGCAAATAATTGCTGAAAGGCCTTGCGCTCAAGGAAAAGGGCAGCTTCCATCGAGGCATCCTGGCCATGCAAAATAGATTGCTTTATCGCCTGTACAGCCAAAGGCGGCATCCGCGAGATGGTGGTTGCCATTTTCAATGCCACCTCCAATACCTCATCATCCGGACATACCTCGCACGCCAGACCCATATCATAGGCTTGCTGACCTGAAAATGGCTTGCCCAGCAGATTGATTTTCATCGCATTATATTTGCCTACCGCACGGGTCAGGCGTTGTGTACCGCCAGCCCCGGGCATAATGCCGACCTTGATTTCCGGCTGGGCCAGCTGGGCATTCTCGCCCACTACCAGCATATCGCACATCATCGCCAGTTCCAGACCGCCCCCCATGGCATAGCCCTGTATTGCCGCGATAATGGGTTGCGGGGTATTGGTTACCACTTGCCAGAACCGCTCTGTGCGGCGTTTAAACATATCGATAGAGCTGGCAGTGGAAAGCTCTTTTAAATCTGCCCCTGCGGCAAAGGCCTTGTCATTTCCTGTCAGGACGATACAGCGCACCTCTTCATCTTCTTGCAATTTGGCAAAGCTGTCTGCGATGGCTTTTCGGATAGCGATATTCAGGGCATTAAGGGCTTCTGGCCGGTTAAGCCGAACCAGAGCGATATTATTTTCCAGCTTTTCGGTAAGTACCAGTTCTGTCATCATTTCCTCTTTTATTTTTTAATTTTTTTCTTCTCAAAATTAAAGTGACTTCAATATCAATCCCAGCCCGGCAAGTAATAGTACCAAATTCACCGCTTTTCTAAAGGCTTGTACCGATAATTTTTTATGCACAATGCGCCCGGCCAACAGGGCAAAGAACATTGGCACGCAAGCGATAAGCCCCCATTGCAGCATTTCAGGATCGCTATAATCATTTAAAACCATACCGCGCCAGAGCGCCAGATGGCCACTGGCCAGAAAAATGGAAAATAAAAAGGCAATTTCCTCCTTGTCACATTGCGATGCGACAATTACCTGAAGGCTGGGGAAGCCGTAAATGGTGGTCACGCTGCCTAAAAAGCCGGAAACAATACCGGCTGGCAGAATAAGCTTGCCTGTTGAAATTTTCTGAAAAATGCGCGTAAAGGCAGCGATAGGCGGGGCAAGGGAAAGGCCGGCATGAAGGGCCATCATCACACCGACAAAACAGGTCAATATCCAGGCATCGACCATGGTCAGGATACGCCCGCCAAAAAACAGCAGGATAACACAATTGGCCGCAATCATGGGCCAGAACAGCTTTAGCACAGGCCAGGCTTTGCGGGTTTGAAAGCCCTGTATGACATTGCTGAAAAAAATAGGCGGCACCAGCATAAGCACCACTTGTGGCAAGCTAAAGCTCATCAGCAAAATAGGTGTGGCAACAAGAGGCATCCCATAGCCAATCGCCCCTTTTACAAATCCGCCCAGTAAAAACGCCACAGATAATAGCGCCAGTAATCCATAGCTATCCAATGTGTGCCATACTTTCTAACCCGCCTGCCTTCAGACCTGTTTGCTGTATTATTTACCGCCTAATCCCCTTGCGGAATATCCGGCATGGCTTTTGGTACATGATAGCCTTTTTGCACCGCCTCTCTGGCCAGGATGGTTTTGTACCATCTCTGGACATTCGGAAAATCCTTTAGATTTATTTCCTGCCATTCATAGCGCGAAGCCCATGGCCAGCACGCCATATCGGCAATAGAATATTCACTGGCGATAAATTCTTTATCGGCAAGCTGTTTATCTAGCACGCCATAAATTCTTTTTGCCTCTTTTGAAAAACGCTCTTCTGCATAATCAGACACCCCTTTATTGAAATGCACAAAGTGATGCACCTGACCCAGCATCGGGCCCTGCCCGCCCATCTGCCACATCAGCCATTGCAAAACATTGGCACGCGCCGCACCGGAGGCGGGCAGAAACTTGCCATGCTTTTCTGCCAGATAAATCATGATCGCAGCAGATTCCATGATAGAGATGCCGGTTTCATGATCATGGATGGCCGGGATTTTATTGTTGGGGCTTATCGCAAGGAAACTTTCCTCAAACTGCTCGCCCTGGCCGATATTGATAGAATGGACGTTATATTCCACGCCCAATTCTTCGAGCAGGATAGAAACTTTGCGCCCGTTCGGGGTTGTCCATGTGTAAAAATCGATCATTTTTCTGGCCTCATTGGTTTTTTAAAAAAAGGTTGGCGTGTCTTATCAATAAAAGAGTGAGGGAAGAAGGCTATTATGCCCTTCTTATGGAATTTATCTAGACATCTGAAACATACAAAACAAATTTTCCGATATGCTGGCCTGCTTCGAGTGCGGTATGTGCCTTTGCCGCATCTTTCAGGGCAAACACCTCCTGAATAATAGGTTTTACCTTGCCTGTCTCCAGCCAGCCCCGGATATGGCTTTGCATATCCTGAATGATGACAGATTTTGCCGCGCTGGATTGCGGGCGAAGGGTAGAGCCGGTGATGGTCAAACGCTTTCGCATCACATTATTAAGGGCCAGGCTATCGGTAACGCCGCCCTGAACCGCGATAATGACCAGCCGGCCATCTGCCTTCAGGACGCGAATATGTGCTTCCAGATAGCCGCCTGCGACCATATCCAGAATAACATCCACCCCCTCGCCATTTGTTTCAGCGGCCAGTCTTTGTTCAAAATCCTCGCTCTTGTAATTAAAACAGGCGCGCGCGCCCAATTTTTCTACATAACGGCAGCGCGCATCATCGCCTGCGGTTGCATAAATTTCTGCCCCTGTCTGACGGGCAAGCTGTATCGCGGTTGTACCAATGCCGCTTGCCCCGCCATGAATAAGAACACGCTCGGCTTTTTTCAGATGCCCGCGCATAAATAAATTGCCCCAAACCGTGATATAGGTTTCTGGCAGGCAGGCAGCGTGTGCCATATCAAAACCGGCTGGCACCGGCATGGCATGGCCTTCATCCACCGCGACATATTCGCTATATCCGCCACCATGGCATAGTGCGCACACCCTGTCCCCGATTTGCCAGTTTTTTACTCCATTGCCTGTCTCAACAATCTTGCCGGACACTTCCAGACCGGGCAGGTCATTGGCATCTTTTGGTACCGGGTAATTGCCTTTGCGCTGCAGCAGATCCGGGCGATTTACCCCGGCATAGGCTACTTTGATCAAAATTTGACCAGGCGATAATATCGGGCGTGGACGCTGGCAAAGCTGCAGCATCTCGGGCCCGCCAAAAGCCTTTATTTCTATGGCATTCATCATCTTTTCGGCCATCTGGCATCCCCTTTTTTTCGAGGAAAAATCTGTGCTGATTCAGTCAGCAGTTTTTTTAGAATATAAAATTTCCCTATCTTTACATTAGTCTTGAATGAAGTACTGTAAATAATTAACTTAAACTCTTTTCAAGTTTCAGGAATATATGGGGAGAAGGCAAATGGCCGATATCGGGCACGCACAAGCAGTGACTAAAATTGCCGTTATTGGCGCAGGGGCTATGGGTCAGGGCATTGTCCAGGTATCGGTACAAGGCGGGATGCCGGTCTATATTTTTGATATGAAAGAAGGCGGAGCCGAGGCGGCAAAAGCGGCTATCACAAAGCGTCTGGAACGGTTGGTAGAAAAAGAGCGCATCAGCCAGGAAGCCTATCAGAAAGCAGCCGCCCTCATGCAGCCTGTCACCAGTCTGGAAGAGGTCGCAGATGCCGATCTGGTGGTAGAGGCGGTATTTGAAGATCTGGCCGTAAAGCGCGAGCTATTTGCCAAATTGGAGGCAGTGGTATCAAAGGAGGCTATCATTGCTTCTAACACCTCTTCTATTCCCATTGCCTCTATTGCCAGTGCCTGTCGCCATCCCGAACGGATAGCCGGATTGCATTTTTTCAACCCTGTACCCCTGATGAAGCTGGTAGAGGTGATTGTGGCAGCGGCCACCTCGCAAGCCACAACAGATGCGCTGGTGGATATCGGCAAGCAGATGACGCGCACGCCTGTGGTGGTAAAGGATTCGCCCGGTTTCCTTGTGAATATGGGCGGGCGGGCATTTACCACCGAAGGGCTGGCCATTTATCAGGACAGGGTCGCCCGCCCGGAACAAATTGATGCTATTATGCGCGATTGCTATGGCTTTAGAATGGGGCCGTTCGAGCTGATGGATTTAACCGGCATAGATGTCAATTATCCGGTCAGCCAGATTATCTATAACGGCTTTATGCAGGATGCCCGTCTGCGTACCAGCTTTACCCATAAGGCCATGGTCGATGCTGGCAGGCTGGGGCGCAAGACAGGGCAAGGCTGGTTTACCTATGAAGAGGGCAAAATGGTGAACCCGCCAGGCCCGGATCATATTCCGCAACAAAGCGCGGGCCCTATTGCCCTTGCCAGCGATAGCCCGGAATTGGCCGCCCTTTGCAAAGAGTTGGGTCTGGCGGTGGCGGCAGATGATGGCAGATGCCCGCTCCTGGCCGCCCCTGTTGGCACAGATGCCACCGAAACAGCCCTTAAACTGGGCGTTGATTCGCGCCGCCTTGTCTGTATTGACCCGGTCGGCAGTCTGGAAAAAAGGGTGGTGCTGATGATGGCTCCCGGCGCAGATAGCCAGGCCGCAGATATCGTGGCCGCTGGCATTATCGCCAATGGCCGGGCGGTTACCCTTATCCGTGATTCGGCCGGTTTTGTCGGGCAACGCCTGGCAGCGATGGTTGCAAATCTGGGATGTTTTATGGCCGATATTGGTCTTGCCAGCCCGGCGGATATTGATACCGCCATGCGCCTTGGGCTGAATTATCCGAAAGGCCCTCTGGAGCTGGCCGACCATTTGGGCGCGGATACAGTGTTCACCATCATGCAGGAAATGCACAATATTACGGGCGATGATCGCTATCGCCCCAGCTTGTGGCTTCGTCGGCGCGCCCGGCTTGGTCTATCTATTTGGGAGGAATAAATGGCACGCAATACAGTTTTAGTTACAGGGGCAAGCCGGGGCATTGGCCATGCCATTGCAAAAGATTGTCAGGCAAAGGGTATGGAGGTTATCGGCCTGTCCAGCAAAGTGCCGGAGGGTGTAGACTGGACGCATTACGGGGTTGATCTGACCTCCAGCGATTCCGGCGACCAGCTAAAAGAGATTATTGAAAAACATCGGCCCGCCCGTTTTGTGGGCAATGCAGGCTTGCTCATCTCTGGCCGTCTCGAAGATGTCACCCAGGCAGATTTCCAGCGCCTGATGCAAATAAATCTGTTCAGTCTGATGCAAACCTGCCAGCTGATGATGCCAATATTCGAGGCAGAACAATTTGGCCGTATCGTGCTGATCGGATCGCGGGCCGCGCTGGGCAAGGAAGACCGCATCTTATATGGGCCTGCCAAGGCAGCGGTTGCCAGTTTGGGGCGCAGCATGGCTCTGGAACTGGCACGCTGGCAGGTGACGGCAAATACGGTTGCCCCTGGCCCTATCGCGACAGAATTATTTAATCAGGGTCAGCCGGTGGGCACACCTGCCCGTATTCGGATCGAGACAAATGTACCGCTTGGGCGGGTGGGCGATCCGGCCGATATTGCAGCTGCAACCAGCTTCTTCTTATCTGATGAAGCCGGCTATGTAACAGGTCAGACCCTGAATGTATGTGGCGGACTTTCTGTCGGGTTTGGCGCGCAATGAAGGCATATGACACGCTTGATCAGTTAACCGCACCCCAGAGGGTAGCGATTATCGGGGCGTCTGATAATCCAACACGCATTGGCGGGCGGCCCATATCCTATATGCTCAATCACGGATATACCGGACAGATTTTTCCGGTAAATCCCAAAAATGAAACCATACAGGGTTTGCCTGCCTATGCCCGTATAGGCGATATACCAGAAGAGATTGATTTTGCCCTTATTGCGGTCAAATCAACCATGGTCGCTGATCAGGTGCGCGCTGCTGCAAAAAAAGGTGCACGTACCGCTCTTATCTTTTCTTCCGGCTTTGCAGAAATGGATGATAGCGGACGTGCCTTGCAAGAGGAGCTGGTTCAGATTGGCCAGGAGACAGGCATCCGCATATTGGGGCCTAATTGTCTGGGGCTGTTTAACGCACAAAGCTGTTTTTTCCCGACCTTTACCGCGACCATTGACCGCGCCAGGCCAGAGGTAGGCGGGGTCGGTATCGCCTCGCAATCAGGGGCCTATGGCAGTCATATTTACATGGCCTGTCATTTGCGCGGCCTGGGCATTAATCACTGGGTGACAACCGGCAATGAGGCCGATATTGAGGTTGCGGAAGTGATTAAGCTAATGGCCAATGACGAGAGTGTGCATACTATCCTGGCCTATGTGGAATCAGTCAAGAATGGTGCGCTGATGATAGAGGCATTGGAAGCAGCACGTGCCAATCGCAAGCCGGTGATTGTCACCAAGGTTGGCCAGTCTGAAATCGGGGCGATGGCGGCAGCGTCCCATACCGCCTCTCTGGCCGGTGAAGACAAGATTTATGATGCTATTTTCCGGCAATATGGCGCGTTTCGCGTCTCTTCTACCGAGGAAATGACCGATTTGGCGCTGGCGGCCAAGCCGCGCATATATCCGGCTGGCAAGAAAGTCGGGCTGGTAACCATCTCCGGCGGGGCAGGGATTTTAATGGCCGATGCGGCCGATGCGCTTGGCCTGGATGTCGCGCCCATGCCGAAAGAAAGTCAGGAAGAGCTGAAGGAAATTGTTCCCTTTGCCTCGCCTGTTAATCCGGTAGATGTTACCGCACAATTTTTTAATGATTTATCGCTGGTGCCGCGCTTTACCCGGGCGATGCTGGATAAGGGCGGTTATGACGGGCTGGTCGGTTTCTGGACATCGGTCGCTGGCTCACCTGTTCTGGGCGAGCCGCTTTTGGCCTATCTGACCGAAACAATGGCCAGCTATGATGACCGGCTGTTTTTGCATGTGATGCTGGCCGAAGAGGATATGCATCGCAAATATCAGGATAATGGGTTTCCGACTTTTTCTGATCCCTCGCGGGCAATGGTCGCTCTGAATGCGATGATGTTTTTTGGTCAGTCCTTTGCCGAAAAGGATACAGATAGCCCGCCTGTCTTGCCAAAGCCGGTACAGCTGAAACCAGCCATGAATGAGCAGGAAACAAAGGCAGTACTGTCCTCTTTCGGCTTGCCGGTTGTCGAGGATGTAACCTGCCTGTCCGAGGCAGATGTCCGCCAGGGTTTTGGACGCGCTGGCGGGGCGGTGGCCATGAAAATCCTGTCCGCAGATATTTTGCATAAAACCGATATTGGCGGGGTGATGCTGAACCTGCGCAGTGAAGATGAAGCGGTCTCGGCCTATCAGCAAATATTGGAGAATGCGCGTAAATATGCGCCCGAGGCAAAGATAGACGGGGTGATGCTCTCGCCCATGATAGGGGACGGGGTGGATTTGATTGTGGGTGCGCAAACCGATCCTATCTTTGGGGCGATGGTGATGGTCGGGATTGGCGGCATTCATGCCGAGCTGCTAAAGGATGTGACCTTTTTGCGCGCGCCTATCAGCCCGTCTGCGGCACGTTCGATGCTGGAGCGGCTGAAACTTTATCCCCTTTTGACAGGGGCACGCGGGGCAAAGAGCTGTGATATCGAGGCGGTGGCCAGGACTATCTCGGATTTTTCTGCCTTTGTAGCTGTGCATGAAGACCAGCTTGCCTCTTTTGAGATTAATCCCTTGCGCGCCATGGCGGATGGCTGTGTGGCTCTGGATGCGCTGGCGGTATGCAAGGCGGCAGGGGAATAGGCTTTATGTGCGCCCATCATCTATCTAATCAGCTGGCACAGGAACTGGTTCAGCAAACCTCTTTGCCAGTGGTGGGTGCGCCCTTGTTTCTTATCTCTAATCCAAAGCTGGTCATCGCCCAATGCTGCGCCGGCATTATTGGCAGCTTTCCTGCTTTGAACGCGCGGGAAGAAGAGGGCGATCCCGTCATGCTGGAGGCCTGGCTGGCGGAAATCACAGAAGGGCTGGACAAGCATAATCAGGCGCATCCAGATCGCCCTGCTGCGCCTTTTGCGGTGAACCTTATCGTGCATAAATCCAATGTCCGACTGGAACGCGATGTGGAGATTCTGGCCAAATGGAAAGTCCCGATATGGATAACCTCGCTTGGGGCACGCGAATTTGTAAATGATGCTGCCCACCAGGCAGGGGCGATCGTGCTGCATGATGTTATTCATAATCGTTTTGCAAAAAAAGCGATTGAAAAAGGGGCAGACGGGCTGATAGCCGTGGCCGCAGGGGCAGGCGGTCATGCCGGCCGGCAATCGCCTTTTGCCCTGATACAGGAAATCAGAAGCTGGTTTGCAGGGCCATTATTGCTGTCCGGGGCGATTGCCACAGGTCATTCAATTTTGGCGACCAGAGCGATGGGTGCAGATATGGCCTATATTGGCAGCCCCTTTATTGCCTGCAGCGAAGCCCATGCCGATAGCCACTATAAGCAGATGATAATTGATAGTGTGGCCGAAGATATTCTTTATACCGATTATTTTACCGGCGTTCATGGCAATTATCTGCGCGGGTCTATTCGCGCACAAGGGCTGGATCCCGATAATTTGCCAGATGCAAAATCCGGTCTGGATTATTCATCCGGCCAGTCAAAGCCGAAATCCTGGAAACAGATTTGGGGCGCAGGTCAGGGCATAGGCGTGATTGAAAAAACCCGGCCAGCCGCAGAATTTATAGACCAGCTGCGCACAGAATATCATCAGGCAGCAGAACAGCTGAAAAAATTTTGATGCGCTAAAAAAATCACCAATTTGGATAAAAGGAGGGAGACATAACATGACAGATAAATTTGAAGGGGCGGGCCCGGAAGCCTGCTTTGAGGCCTATCTGGAAGAAGGCAAATTTATGCTGCAACGCTCTGCAACAGATGGGACATATATCTTTTATCCGCGTATGATTAATCCGCATAACGGGGAGGCTGATCTGGAATGGGTCGAAGCCAGCGGCGAGGGCGAGATTTACGCCACCACCGCTACCAGCCGCCGCGCAGAACAGGGCGGGGACTATAATATCTCGCTTGTTACTTTAAAAGAAGGGCCGCGCATGATGGCCAGAGTGGTAGGGATCGATCCGCATGAAGTGAAAATCGGTATGGCGGTTACCGCAGATATTCAGGAAGTTGAAGGCACACGCGCGATTGTCTTTCAGCCAGCAAAGGGGGCGTAAAAAATGGCACATACATTAAGAGCAAAAACCGCCTGTATCGGCCTTGGCATGGCAGGGATGGGCGAAGCCCCCGGCAAAAATGCGATGGATTTAATGGTGGAGGCAACCTATCTGGCGGCCAGGGATGCCGGTATTTCGGTACAGGATATTGACGGGGTGTTTTCGGCCACAGCGGTACATTCCATGCCCGCCATGTCTCTGGCAGAACATATCGGGGTTCAGCCGAAATTTTCTAGCAGCTCGAATATTGGCGGCTCGTCCTTTATGGCCCATGCCCTGAATGCGGCGATGGCATTAGAGGCAGGGATTATCAATGTCGCGCTTATCGCCTATGGCTCGAACCAGCGCACTGCGGGCGGGTTTAAAACCGTGTCCGAGCCTCTGCCCTATGAAGCGGTCTACAAGCCGCGCGTACCGCTGACCGCCTATGCGCTGACTGCCAACCGCTATATGCATGAATTTGGCGCAACCAGAGAAGATTTGGCACAAATTGCTGTCGCGGCGCGGCAATGGGCGAATTTAAATCCGCAAGCCTTTATGCAAGGCCCGCTCAGTGTCGAGGATGTTTTGGCTGCGCGGATGATTTCCACGCCCTTTACCAAGCTGGATTGCTGTCTGGTGACCGATGGCGGGGCGGCGATTATCATGACCCGTGCTGATAGGGCCAGTGACGGGCCGCATACGCCTGTCTATCTGATGGGCGCTGCAATGGAACATCATCATCGCATGATATCTGAAATGCCCGATTTGATGCATACATCGGCAAAACAATCCAGCCAGCGCGCCCTGGATATGGCCGGATTTTCGGTCAATGAAATGGATAGCTACCAGCTTTATGATGCCTTTACCATTAACACCATGCTGTTTTTGGAAGATATCGGTATGTGTAAAAAAGGCGAGGCAAAGGATTTCATCAAGAATGGCCGGATTGCCCCGGGCGGGGATGTGGCGGTTAATACAAATGGGGGCGGGCTGTCCTGTGTTCATCCTGGTATGTATGGTATGTTTGTGATGATAGAGGCTATTCGCCAGATCAGAGCCGCAGCCGGTGATGATGAAGGCGCACGCGGACAAGGCGGCTGGCTGGATAATGCCAAGCTGTCCCTCGCCCATGGTAATGGCGGTGTGCTATCCAGCCAGGCCACGACCATCTGGGGGCATCCCGATACAGTGTAAAGGCCTATGCCGGGGGTATCAGCCCCCCGGGCGGCTGTTAACAGGAGCAGAAATATGGATTTAAATTATTCAGAATCTGAACGCGCCTTTCGCGATGAGGTACGCGACTGGCTGGCACAAAATTTGCCAGCTGCTCTGCGCGACAAGGTGAAAAATCATAAACGCCTGAGTAAGGAAGATCACCATCTCTGGCATGAGAAATTGCGCAGCCGTGGCTGGCTATGCTGGCATTGGCCGGTCGAGCATGGCGGGACAGGCTGGACGCCGGTGCAAAAACATATTTTTGAAGAGGAAATGATCGCCGCAGGTGCGCCGCGCATTATTCCTTTTGGCCCTAATATGCTGGGCCCTGTATTGATAGAATTTGGATCGGAGACCCATAAAAAAACCTATCTGCCGCGTATTCTGAATTGCGAGGATTGGTGGTGTCAGGGCTATTCCGAGCCGGGATCAGGCTCGGATCTGGCCTCGCTCAAGACCAAGGCAGAGCGGCGCGGCGATGTGTATATTGTTAACGGCCAGAAAACCTGGACCACCCTTGGCCATCATGCCGATAAGATGTTTTGCCTGGTGCGTACAGACCCAAACGCAGACAAGCCGCAAAAAGGCATTTCCTTTTTATTGATAGATATGAACAGCCCGGGCATTGAAGTGCGCCCTATCTATACGCTGGATGGCGAGCATGAGGTGAACGAGGTTTGGCTGACCGATGTGGAAGTGCCGGTTGAAAATCTGGTCGGGGTGGAAAATGAAGGCTGGACATATGCAAAATATCTGCTGACCTACGAGCGTACCGGCATTGCCGGGGTAGGCTATTCCAAACAATTGCTTTCGCATCTGAAATCGCTGGCACACCGGCAAAAAGAAGGTGGGCAGCCACTGGCACAAGACCCGCTTTTTGCCGCCAGGCTGGCAGAGGTCGAAATTGATCTGATGGCGATGGATATGTTTAATTTGCGCACCGTATCTGCTGCAGGGGCAGGTAAAGCCCCCTCTGCGGAAAGCTCGCTTTTAAAAATCAAGGGCACGCAAATTCGCCAGCGCATATCCGAATTATTGCGCCAGGCCGTTGGGCCTTATGCCTGTCCCTATATTTCTGAACAATTTGATGAAGGCTATAACGAGCCGCCTATCGGCCCGGAAGATGCCATGCCGCTTGCCCGCCAGTATTTTAATTTGCGCAAATTATCTATCTATGGCGGATCAAATGAAATTCAGAAAAACATTGTGGCCAAAACAGTGTTGGGACTATAGCCGGAGACGAGTGAGATGGATTTTAACCTTTCCGAAGAACGTAGCCTGCTAGGGGCCAGCATAGACAGGTTTTTGCAAAATGCAGATTCTGCCCAAAAGATCATTAAGGGCGGCGATCAGAATTTGGCCAATGATGCCGGCTTTTGGCAAGAAGCGGCCGAGCTTGGGCTGATAGAAGCCTTGCTGCCTGCCAAGGCAGGCGGGCTGGGCGGCGAAGGGCTTGATTTCATGCTGGTGTTTGAATTGCTTGGCAAACATCTGGTTAATGCCCCCTTTTTATCCACCGCGATTTTGGGCGCCATGCCCCTATGGCTGGAAGATACGCAAAAATATAGCGCGCTTTTGGCAGATGTCGGGGCGGGTAAATCGCGTCTGGCACTGGCCATTAGCGAGGCAGAATCGCGCTATGACATTCACTATGCCGATACAACAGCAACGCTAATTGAAGGCGGGCGCTATCAGCTATCGGGGCATAAGGCCGTTGTGCTGGGCGCAAGCGATGCCAGCCATCTGGTGGTTTCTGCCAAAATGGAAGGGGGCGGTGCGGATATTGGCCTGTTCCTGGTGGATGGCAGTGCAGAAGGGTTGAAATTGCGCAGCTATCAAACCATCGATGCCCAGCTGGCTGCCGATATCTGGCTGGATAATGTATCTGCCAGCTACATTACAGAAAAAGGCGGGGCTATCCTTTCCCAGACCGCCGCGGCCGGGGCGCTCTGTTTATCGGCTGAAGCGGTCGGGCTGATGGATGTAATGAAAGATGCCACCATTGAATATGTTAAAACCCGCAAACAATTTGGCCGCTCTATCGGCTCGTTTCAGGTGATACAGCACCGGCTGGTGGATTTGCTGATGGAGATTGAGCAAACCCGCTCTGCTACCATGCTGGCAGCTGCCCATCTTTTTTCCCCGCCCGATATCCGCGACAAGCATATTTCTGCTGCGAAAAATCTGGCCGGGCGGATAGGCAAGCTTGTTGCCGAGGAAACCATTCAGCTGCATGGCGGTATCGCCATGTGCTGGGAGACCGATATCGCTCATTATGCCAAACGCCTGACAATGATTGACCATTATCTGGGCGATAGCGATTATCATTTAAAACAGATGATGCGCCTTTCTGCCTAAAGGCCTTCGGATAAAGGAAGAAGCTCATGTCGCAATCCACGATCATTATTCGCTCAGACGGGCCTGTTCTGAATGTGATTAACAATAATCCCGGCTCGAAGAACTCTTTATCTGCCGGCTTTATCGATGGTTTTATCGAGTTGCTGGAGAATATTGATCCCTCTCTGGATAAGGGGCGGGTGATTATTTTAAGCGGGGCAGAGGGTTTTTTCTGTTCTGGTGGCAATCTGGACGGGTTAAAAAAACGTTCAGAAAGCGCGTATGATCAGCGCAGAAGCAATGTTGATAAAATAAATAAAATGATTCTGCTGATGCGCGCCTGTCCATTGCCGATTATCGCGGCGGTTGAAGGCGGCGCCGCCGGGGCAGGGGTCGGTCTGGCACTGGCCTGTGATATGATTTATGCCGCAGAAGAGGCGTTTTTTATGGCAGCTTATGTCAAAATCGGGATTACGCCCGATGGCGGCATGACCCCCTTTATGGCCGAAGCTATTCCGCGCTGGCTTTTTGCGCAAATGGTCTTTACCGGGGATAAAATGCCGGTCAAACGGCTTTATGATCTAGGTGTGATAAATGAGGTTACGCCAAAGGGCGAGGCGGTTTCTGCAGCAACAAAAATGGCAGAAAGGCTGGCAAATGGCCCTGCCCAGGCGCTGGCGATGGGTAAAGCCCTGATAGGGTCAGCCCGCCTTAGCCCGCTTGGCGCACAACTGGATGAAGAAGCCCATATTGTGGCCACCGCCCTTGGCAGTGCAGATGCCCGCGAAGGCATTACAGCCTTTCTGGAAAAACGCGCGCCCAAATTTTCGTGATGACAGGCTTATAAATCTTTTTTCTTCTGCGATGCCCGGCTTTCCATTCTTTGGCAAACAAAATGTATAACAGCATTGACGGCTATGAAAAATTTCATGCATCATTTTAGGTATGAATAACCATTGGTTATGAAATATTTAAATGATGAAATGGGAGGAAATTTCATGAAGAAGCTATTTACAATGCTGGCCGCCTCGGCAGCCGTGTTGGTTGCCACAGGTGCAAGTGCAGATACATTTGTGCGTATGGTATCCGGGCCATCCGGAGGTTCCTGGTATCCTCTGGGGGCAAAAATCATGCAAGTGATGCAGGACGAAATTCCAGGCATCGCAACTTCTAACACCTCTGGTGGTGGGATCTCCAACATTAAATCGGTCAACGGTGGGGATGCCGAAATCGGGTTTTCCTATGGTCACACAACAGCAAACGGATACAATGCAAAGGGTAAGTTTGACAAAGAGCAAAAAAATATTAGACACTTTGCGACTCTCTATCCATCAATGTTCCAGGTAGCCGCGCGCGCGGATAGTAACATCAAATCCTTTGCTGACATGAAAGATGCAAAGATTTCGCCAGGTAAGGCGCAGTGGACAGGGACAGCCTTTGCCGAAGCTATCTTAGCTGCACATGATATAACTTTTGACTCTATCAAGGCTAACGGCGGGATTGTGCATCATGTTGCATATACAGAATCTATCGCGTTGATGAAAGATGGGCAGGCAGACGTATTCATGGCTGCTACAAACATGCCGCAGGCATCGTTTCTTGAGTTAGAAACTAGCCCAGGCATCCGTTTCATTGGGTTGCCTGAAGCGAAGAGAGATGAAATTGTTGCCGCAAATCCAGGCTTTATACCTGGCACAATGCCAAAGGGCGTATATAAAAGTGTCACTGAAGATATCCATACTTTAGGGATTGTTGTAAGTATGGTTGTAAACAAAGATCTTTCAGACGATTTGGTTTACAAGATGTGTAAAAGCTTCTGGGCAAACCATGCTACTTTTGCAGAAGTGAAATCAGTATGGAACCGTGTGAAGCTTGAAAATGCTCTTGATGGCATGGGTGCGCCGCTGCATCCTGGTGCAAAGAAGTGCTATGAAGAACTTGGTGTAAAAACCTCTTAAGCTTCTCCTCAAATACAAGATGAAAAATAGGTCTGGCCTCGAAAAAATTTTCAAGAGGCCAGACCTGGCAAAGTGGGAAATGTATGGGGGAAAGTAAAATGGCCGAAAAAGTCTTGCCAAGAGATGTACCATTTAGTCTGCCAGAAGAAAAAAGATTACCCGGATTTTTGGAACGTTTGCTGGTTGCCCCGCGTCAATTCGGCCTAGTACAGTTGGTACTAATTTTTGGTGCGCTCATTTCTGTGGGGCTCGGTCTTTATCACATATATGTCGCGGTATTTGGGCCGCCGGAAGGGCGGTCGTTTAGGTCTGTCCACTTAACAGGAATGTTGACCTTAGCAATTATGATGTATCCATTGATGCGTTCTTCGGTGACTGCACCGCTTAAAACAGCATCACATTTTTTGGGTGCATTTATTGATTTGATTATTATTAGTGCCGTTTTTTTTGTTCAAATCTGGACGTTGTGGGATATTGATGCCTTTCACATGCGGTATGGGAATAAAGAACTGCCAGACCTGATTGTGGGCGGTATCCTGATTTTATGCATCCTCGAGGCTACACGGCGTGCAGTTGGATGGGCAATGGTTGCTATCACGTCATTTTTTATAATTCATACTCTTTATGCCAATTATTTCTTCGGCCTATTTTATGGGCCACCGGTTCGATTTGGTAAATTTATTGATACATTATTTATGAGCTCAGACGGTATTTTCGGCATTCCATTATACGTTTGTGCGACCTATATCACGCTTTTTATAATCTTTGGCGCACTTCTTATCCGAACCAATGCTGGGCGGTTTTTTATTGAATTGGCGGTTTCTCTAACCGGTCATCGTGTTGGCGGACCTGCTAAGGCGGCAGCTGTGGCTTCGGGTTTTATGGGAACAGTGTCTGGATCAGCTGTAGCAAATGTCGTTACTACAGGCTCTTTTACTATCCCCTTGATGTCAAAAGTTGGTTATCGTCCAAAATTTGCTGCGGCGGTTGAAGCATGCGCGTCCTCCGGAGGGCAAATCACACCACCTATTATGGGTGCAGCAGCTTTTAACATCGCAGAAATTATTGGCGTACCTTATAC
>JAYOMZ010000033.1:0-18047 GCA_038121125.1 Alphaproteobacteria bacterium | reverse complement strand
AAATTACGCGTCCAGAAACATATAGCGGTGGCTTCTGTCCCCGCCCAGTTTTTTAATCAGGCCACTGGCCAGAAACTGGCGCATACTTTTATAAAATTGCGCTTTGGATATGGAAATACCCTCTTTTTCGCAAGATTCTGAAAATTCTTCAAATAACAGAGAAAAACCCTCTGGTTGTTCGGCATATTTCTCCCACAAAATTGTAAGGATCATTCTATCAGACGGGGTAAGGTCTGACAGGCCAAGGTCGGACGCAACCTCTTCGGTAATTTTCAAAAAGCCCACAAACATTTTCAAATCAGTCATGATATGCACCCGTTGTGACCATACGTAGTACATATGGCCTAAAAATCAATATGAAAAGGATAAATATTACAATTGCCCCGAAAATATCCCCGAACAAATACATCACCGCAAGCAACTCAAAACTGAACCCATGTATTGTTGCATGAAATATCGAATTCAACACAGATGCCGCAAAGGCAAATGATAAAAACAGCGATAAACTATTCCTTGTCCCTGTCTTTTGAAAAATGGGGCCGGAATAAAGCGGCTGGCGGAAAAATATATTATGTGCCAAAAGCGGAAACAAAAAACAGAGCGTGCCGGCCAATGCGCCGAGTATTACATAGGAATCGAAATTCAGTATATTTTGAAGAATCAAACCGTTTGTTAACTGAGCGGTAAAAATAGCCGGAAAAGCTCGCAATCCGAATATCAGTACCAGCGCGACCTTAACGCCATGCGGAATGAACATTAGACTCACCAAATGTTCGTATCCGTCATGCCGAAATAGCATCTCAAGTGGAAGAATAATTCCATCCTGAAACAGATATGACCCTAATAACACACAAAAAGGGATAACAAACTGTCCCATATTATCCCTTTTACCTAGCCTGCCCCATTTCCAGAGCTCGCTTTATCGAAAATCTCATCTTTTACTAATATACACGAAAATGAAAATGACAGCAAATCAGAGATTTCACCCTGTCATCAACACCCTTATGAATGTGCATATTTTTGGCAAACCCAAACTTATGCATTTTATATAGCTTTAGTTTGCAAGAAAAAACTTATATAAAATATATATCTTTAAAGGAAGGCGATATGAGACTTACCCAATATTCAAATTATGCGCTGCGAACCTTGATGTTTGCCAATTTGCATTCTGACAGGCTGTGCCAATGTCAGGAGGTTGCAGATGCCTTTCAGATTTCCAAAGCCCATCTGGTAAAATGTGTCCATCAATTAGGGCAATGGGGCTTTATCCATTCTGTGCGCGGGCGCGGGGGCGGATTTCGCCTAGCCAGGCCGGCAGAAGAGATAAGCGTCGGGGCGGTTATCCGAAAAACAGAAGATACGCTGGAACTGGTAGAATGTTTTAACAGCACCACTAATCGCTGTCCGTTAATCAGCCAATGCAAATTAAACCAAACGCTGATGCGGGCGATGAAAAATTTTATGGATGAAATGGACAAGGTCACAATTGCCGATATCACCGCCAATCAAAAAGACCTGCTGAACCTGCTGAAACCTTGAAATTAAAAAAAGAAACACACCCCCATAAACAGGAGAAGAAAATGGGACTTAGAATAAATGATATTGTGCCGAATTTTAGTGCCGAGACAGATTTGGGCCCTATCCGGTTTCATGACTGGATTGGGGATGAATGGGCGATTTTATTCTCCCATCCAAAGGATTACACCCCTGTCTGTACCACCGAATTTGGCGCGGTTGCCCAATTGGCCAAAGAATGGGAAGCCCATAACACCAAAGTTATTGGCCTGTCTGTTGATGGCGTGGAAGAACATAAGGGCTGGAAAAAAGATATCGAAGCGGTATCCGGTGCAAAGGCGGTTTTCCCGATTATCGCTGATGCCTCGCTAGAGGTTTCCAAGCAATTTGATATGCTGCCAGCAGATGCCTATCTGCCAGATGGCCGCACGGCAGCTGATTCTGCCTCTGTTCGGTCTGTCTTTATCATCAGCCCGGACAAGAAATTGCAGCTTTCCATGACCTATCCCATGTCTGTGGGGCGCAATTTTGCTGAAATCCTGCGCGCGCTCAAAGCCTTGCAAAAGACCTATGGCCAGCCGCTTGCCACCCCGGCAAACTGGACAGAAGGCCAGGATGTGGTTATCGCCCTTAGCCTGGATGATGCAGCCGCAGAGGAAAAATTCGGCGCATTTGATGCCAGGCTGCCCTATTTGCGGATGACTTCAAACGCCTAAAGTTACATAGGCCCGAATAAAGATAAAAGCCCTTGCTGATGTGTCAGAAGGGCTTTTTTCATGCAGATTTTTCGCGCGCAGCCAGCAGATAGTCTATTTCCTGCGCGCGCTTTCATATTGTGCCGAGGCTTCATAATATTCATTAAAACCGACTGTTTGTTTCAGCGTGTCAAAATCCATCAAACCATCATTTCTGGGCAAGTCTTTTGCCATCAGCGCCAATGTGGTTTTCATCGCCTGCATGGAAGCGGAAAGAAGGGTAAGCGGATAAACCGCAAATTGATAGCCGATATCGGCCAGCTGTTTCATATCGAGATTCGGTGTTAGCCCCCCTTCCACAATATTGGCCAGATGACAGCCCGGCACTTCCCGGCAAATGAGCCGCATTTCCTCTATATTTTTGGGAGCTTCAACAAAGATGATATCCGCGCCCATTTCGTGATAGCGCTGAGCGCGATATATCGCCTCCTCCAGGCCATGCGTATGGATTGCATCGGTTCTGCCAAGTACAAGAATATCTGTGCCTTCTTCACGGGCATCAACCGCTGCCTGTATTCTGTCAAAGGCTTCTTCGCGTGCTACCACTTCCTTGCCAGATGTATGGCCGCATCTTTTCGGGGCAAGCTGGTCTTCTATCAGCACCGCTGCACAGCCGGCTCTGGCAAAGCCTTCAACGGTTCTGCGAACATTCATTGCATTGCCATATCCGGTATCGCCATCCGCGATAAGGGGAATCGAAATTGCTTCGGTGATATTGCGTGCCTGATCCAGCACTTCTGAATAGGACATGAGACCCAGATCAGGCTGACCCAGACGCACAGCAGACGCCGCAAAGCCGGACATGAAGGTTACCGAAAATCCGGCCTGCTCTATCATTTTGGCCGACAACGCATCAAAACAGCTTGGCATCGCGATAAAAGCCCCTGTTTTTATCCGCTCTCTAAGCGCATCTGCCATATGGTTCGCGATAGCCATGCTTCTTCCCCCTTCACCCGATATTTGGAGATTTTTTTAAAAACCCTCTTTTTTTTAAAGATTACGCCATTTTTCCTATCTTGCCAGCTTTAACGCAAAATAGCATTCGGCTAGCCGCAGGCAGGCAATGGCCATTCCCGATAAGAGAGAGCGATTTTGCCAGACAATAAATTTGCAATTTAATCTCAGCTGGCTAGTCTTGAAAAAACACCCTGTCTTTTTAGCGAAAAAGAATTTTTACGATGTTTGAGCCCAGAGATCCGAATTTTTTGGATAAAATAAAACATAGTTTTTCCTGTCAGGCAGCTATGGCCACGCTTGGCATGACTTTGCAGGATGCGCGCCCGGGCATCGCTGAAATTCTGCTTGCCAATAATGATAAAATTATCCAGCAGATGGGATTTGTGCATGGCGGGGTTTTAACTACCGGGCTGGATAGTGCGTGCGGCTATGCCGCCCTGACCCTCGCACCACCTGAATTAGAGGTGATGACCATAGAATTAAAGACATCCTTTTTTGCCCCGGCAAGCCAGCATAACATCCTGTTTACCGGCAAGGTGTTAAAGCCCGGGCGGCGCGCCATATTCACCGAAGCAGAAGCGGTCGGCCTTGTTACAGATGGCAGCGCACCTGTCCTGCTGGCCAAGATGAGCGCGACCATGACCTATGTGGAACGTCCCTGACGACCCGCCCCCGAGCTAAAAAAATATCAGCTCTCCACCTGCCAGGGCGGCGGGGTTTTGGCAAAAAAAGCCGCAATCCCTTTTTGGGTTTCCTCGCTTTCCCAGCAATCGGCAAGATGTTCGATGGCAGAGGTAATTTGCCTGTCCAGTTCGCTTGCGGTTATTTCCTGTACCATCTGTTTGGCC
Source organism: Alphaproteobacteria bacterium (assembly GCA_038121125.1). GTDB lineage: Bacteria > Pseudomonadota > Alphaproteobacteria > Puniceispirillales > Puniceispirillaceae > JADHLI01. The sequence goes on along the minus strand of JAYOMZ010000033.1, from coordinate 13,972 downwards.
AGTGCCATTGCACCAGGCCCGGCAGAGAGCGCGGTTTTAACCTCGCGTGCGACGCATTTATCCAGCATATCCGCTGTTGCCACAATGGAAACCAGCCCCAAATCTGCTGCCCTTCGGCTGGACATTAAAGAGCCGGTAATAAAAACAGAGCGTGCCGCTGCCCCGCCAATTTTGGCCATCACAAAAGGGCCAATTGTGGCCGGTATCAATCCCAATCTGGTTTCGGTCAGGGCAAAGCGGGCATCCTCGGCCGCGATGACAATATCGGCCACCGCCATCAACCCCAGACCGCCGCCAAAGGCCTGACCCTGCACTCTGGCAATAACCGGCTTTGGCAAATCGTGAAAGGCTTTCAGCATCATGGCCAGTTTGGTGGCCTCGGCCATTTTGCCAGCGCGATCGGCATCTTGCTGGGCTTTCATCCATGCCAGATCCGCCCCGGCACAAAAGCTGGGCCCTTCTGATTTTATCACTACCAGACGGATAGCCTCCTCGGTGCGGATATGGTCAGCAGCAACGGTTAATTCGGCGATCATTTCTGCATTAAAGGCATGATGCCGCTCTGGCCTGTTAAGGGTCAGGGTCGCCAGCCCGCTCGCATCTTTTTCAAGGATGATCGTGTTAAAATTTATCGTCATATTCCAGCTATGCCCCTTTATGCTTTTGGCTCTAATGTAATCAGCACCATACTATCATTTGCGGTTTCCCCGACCGCGCTGTAAATGGCCTGAACCATCCCGTCACACGGGGCGGTCAGGGCGTGCTCCATTTTCATCGCTTCCATTCTTATCAGCACATCGCCCTTTGCCACTTCCTGTCCCACGGCACATTCCAGAACCGTAACAACCCCTGTCATAGGCGCGGTGATGCTATCGCCGCCTGCCTGATCATTGGCAACATCTGTTGCATCCTTGCGGGTGATACGGAAATTGGCATAGCCCAAATCGATGCTGATCTGGCCATGATAATCTATCCATTTAAGGCTGAAAGCCCGGCCATCTATCTGTATGGATAATGCGCTGTTATCCAGATAGGTGATATCTATCATCTGATCTGCCTTGCCGCCTGTGATACGCAGCTTTTTCTCGGAGAGATAAAAAACCTGCCTTTCAATTAGCGTCTCGGCAAAATAAAAGCTCAGCCGATAGCTGGCCTGTCCCCACAAACGCCAGCCCTGCCCCTCGCCTATGCCGCCATCAGCACAAAGATGAGCAAGAGCCATCAAATCCAGATCAAAATCATTTGCCGACATACAGGTATTTAAGCTGTCCAGATGACGGTCTATCCAGCTTGTATCTATTTGCATGGCGGCCACATCCGGATGGCTGGCCAGCACTGCCAGAAATCGCAAATTGGTAATTGTGCCCAGAATATGGGTTTCGCACAGGCCGCGTTGCAGGGCAGAAAATGCCGCGCTTCGGTTTGGCTGATGGGTAATTATTTTAGCGATCATCGGATCATAATAGGCACTGATAGTATCGCTGCTTCCTATGCCATGATCGATACGGATATTTTGCGGGAAAGACACCTGATAGACAGGCCCCGGTGCTGGCAGAAACCCGGCGCTGGCATCTTCGGCATAAAGCCGGGCTTCCAGCGCATGGCCGTTAATTTTAATCTCCTCCTGACTTACAGGCAAAGGCGCGCCGGAAGCGATTTTTATCTGCCATTCCACCAGATCAAATCCGGTGATCATTTCTGTTACGGGATGTTCGACCTGCAGGCGGGTATTCATTTCCATAAACCAGAACCCGTCTGGCCGCAGCCCGTCTCTGCCATCCACAATAAATTCAACTGTACCTGCCCCGCGATAGCCGATCGCCTGTGCAACTTTTATCGCCGCCTTTGTCATCGCCGCTCTGGTTTCCGGCGTCATATCCGGGGCAGGGGCTTCTTCGATGACCTTTTGATGGCGTCGTTGCAAGCTGCAATCCCGTTCAAATAAATGGACAAGATTTCCATGATGGTCGGCAAATATCTGCACCTCTATATGGCGCGGCCGGGAGATATATTTTTCTATCAAAACATGGTCATCACCAAAACTTGCCGCTGCCTCGCGCCTGGTCGATTTCAGGGCTTCGATAAAATCTGCTTCTGCCTCTACCCGTCGCATCCCCTTACCGCCGCCGCCTGCCCGCGCCTTTATCATCACTGGAAAGCCGATTTTGCAGGCTTCGGCATATAGCATATCTTCTGCTTGCTCTGCCCCGTTATAGCCGGGCACCACCGGCACGCCGGCATCGGCCATCAGCTGTTTGGCCTTATCCTTTAGCCCCATCGCGCGGATAGCCCCTGCTCCGGGCCCGATAAATATTAATCCGGCTTTGGCAACGGCCTCGACAAATTCCGGATTTTCAGAAAGAAACCCGTAGCCGGGATGAATAGCCTCTGCGGCGTGCGATTTGGCCGTCGCCAGGATTTTAGCCTGGTCAAGATAGCTGGTGGCCGGGCTATCGCCGCCAATATAGGCCACTGCATCGGCCATTAGCGCATGGCGTGCCTGTTTATCCGGGTCTGAGGCGATGGCGATAGTGCGAATACCCATCTTCTTTGCAGTGGCAATAATCCGGCAAGCGATTTCGCCGCGATTGGCAATTAAAATGCTGCTGATCATTGAATATATCCTTGCTGTTTGCGGATGATTTTTTCTGCCTGTTCCACCATCGAGGCAATAATTTCTGCTGCGGGCTGAATATCGGCTATCAGGCCGGTCGCTTCGCCAACAAAGACATTTGCCATATCTATATCCCCCTCTTCCCACGCCTTTTGATATTGCGGGATGATGATATCGATTTTCTCTGCCAGTTCGGCTTCGCGGCCATGCCATTTATTGATGAAGTCATTGGCAAGGACACGGGCGGTAAACCCTTCTGGCCAATGGCGCTGGCGCGCCATATCCATCACGGTGGAACGGATAGTCTGATCGCCAGTGGCCTTGATCGCGGCGTCCTGCATATTGGAATGAACAAGGGCTTCTGTTGCTGCCCAAAAGCGCGTGCCGACCAGAACCCCGTCTGCCCCCAGACCAAGGGCGGCCGCCAGACCCCTGCCATCAGCTATCCCGCCTGCCGCGCAAAGGATAGCCTGGCTGCCCTGGCGGTATATGTGATCAGCTATTTCCGGCACTAGGGTAAAGGTCGCCCGTTTCAGGCCATGTCCACCCCCCTCTGCCCCCTGGGCAACGATAATATCTGCCCCCTCATCAAGCGCGGCCAGCGCATCCCCAACTGTTTGAACCTGCGCAATAAGCGGAATATTGCGCGCCTTTATCTGGCCTGCAAAAGGTGCAATGTCGCCAAAGGATAGCATGACAACTTTGGGATTATGATCCAGTGCCTTGTCCAGCAAATCGCGATGTTCGGCCAGTGACCAGGTGATGAAACCGCACCCGACCATATTATTGCCAGCTACGCGAAACTGATCCTCCAGCCAGTCTGACTGGCCATAGCCGCCACCGATGAGCCCCAGCCCGCCCGCACTATCTACCGCTGCGGCCAGCTTGCCGCCTGCTGCCAGCGCCATGGGCGCCTGTATGATGGGATGTTTAAGGCCAAGCCTTTGTGTAAGCGGGGTGCAGATCATAATATCCCCTTACATTCTAAAGACAGGGAAAATAGTGTCTTCTATCGGGGCATTGGCCGCAGCCGATAAAGACAGGGCAATCACCTTTCTGGTATCGGCAGGATTGATAATGCCATCATCCCAAAGACGGGCAGAGGCATAAAGCGGGTCACTTTGCGTCTCAAACTGATCCAGAATGGGCTGTTTAAATTCTTTTTCCTCTTGCTCGCTCCAGTCCCCGCCCTTGCGCTCTATGCCCTGGCGTTTGACCATCGCCAGAACCCCGGCTGCCTGCTCGCCTCCCATTACCGCAATTTTGGCATTCGGCCACATCCACACAAATCGGGGGCCAAAGGCACGGCCGCACATACCATAATTGCCTGCCCCGTAAGAGCCGCCAACGATCACCGTTATTTTAGGGACATTGGCCGCCGAGACGGCCGCGACCAATTTTGCCCCATCCTTGGCAATGCCGCCTGCTTCATATTTTGATCCCACCATAAAGCCGGTGATATTCTGCAGGAACAGCAAGGGGATTTTGCGCTTGCAACATAGCTCGATAAAATGCGCCCCCTTTGTCGAGCTTTCTGAAAACAGCACCCCGTTATTGCCAATAATGCCAATAAGCCGTCCATCAATATGGGCAAAGCCGGTGACCAATGTTGTGCCATAGCGCGGCTTGAATTCATCAAAATCGGAATCATCCACAATCCGCGCGATGATCTCGCGTATATCAAAGGGCTGTTTTGGATCAGCTGGAATAATTGCTTCCATATCCCGGGATGCGTATGCTGGCATTACGGGCGGGCGGCTTTGTGGCTGTTTGTTATGATGCCCCAGATTGCTAACCATCTGGCGTGCCAGGGCAAGGGCATGATCATCATTTTCTGCCAGCAGATCTGCCACACCGGAAAGCCGTGTATGGGTATCCCCCCCGCCCAGTGTTTCGGCATCCACTTCCTCGCCTGTGGCCTGTTTGACCAGAGGCGGGCCTGCCAGAAAAATCGTACCCTGATCGCGCACAATAATGGTCTGGTCACTCATTGCCGGTACATACGCCCCGCCTGCGGTACAAGATCCCATTACCACCGCGATTTGGGCAATGCCCTTGGCGCTCATCCGTGCCTGGTTATAAAAAATACGGCCAAAATGATCGCGGTCAGGAAACACCTCGTCCTGATTGGGCAAATTTGCCCCGCCACTATCCACCAGATAAATGCAAGGCAGATTATTTTCTTCGGCTATTTCCTGTGCACGCAGATGTTTTTTCACTGTCATGGCGTAATAGGTACCGCCCTTTACCGTCGCATCATTACACACAATCATACAGTCCCGCCCCGCCACACAGCCAATACCGGCAATTAGTCCGGCAGCCGGAATATCCCCGCCATAAAGGCCATGGGCAGCAAAAAGGCCTATTTCCAAAAAGGGGGTGCCAGGGTCGATCAGCCCGTCTATACGCTCACGTGGCAAGCGTTTGCCGCGCGCCACATGGCGGGTGCGCGCCCCTTCAGACCCGCCCGTGATGATAGCCTCTGCCAGCTTTTCTATGCGTCTCTGATGCTGGTGACAGGCGGCGCGGTTCGCTTTGGCTTCCGGGCTGTTCAGGTTCAGTGTTGAGGCAAGGCGGGTCATTTATGCAGTCTCGTTAAATAATTCGCGGCCGATAAGCATCCGCCTGATTTCAGATGTGCCCGCCCCGATTTCATAGAGTTTGGCATCGCGCAATAGCCGGCCGGTCGCATAGTCATTAATATAGCCGTTACCGCCCAGACACTGGATAGCTTCAAGGGCGATTTGCGTGGCTTTTTCGGCGGCATATAAAATACAACCGGCTGAGTCCTTTCGCGTGGTTTCGCCGCGATCACACGCAGCTGCCACAGCATAAACATATGCCCGGCACGCATTCATGGTGGTGTACATATCTGCCAGCTTGCCTTGCATTAACTGGAAAGTGCCTATAGGTTTGCCAAATTGTTCCCTGTCATGCACATAAGGGACAACAGTATCCATGGCCGCTGCCATAATTCCCAATGGCCCGGCGGCCAGAACCACCCGTTCATAATCCAGCCCGGACATAAGCACATTCACGCCCTTGCCTTCCTCGCCCAGAATATTTTCAAAAGGCACTTCACAATTATCAAAGATCAGCTCGGCTGTGTTTGATCCGCGCATCCCCAATTTATCCAGCTTCGCCCCTACTGAAAATCCTGCCATATCGCGCTCGATCATAAAGGCGGTGATACCGCGCGGGCCGGCATCCATATCTGTTTTGGCATAGACAATCAGGGTAGAGGCATCCGGGCTGTTGGTAATCCACATTTTATTCCCGTTCAGAACAAAGCGGTCATTGCGTTTTTCTGCCTGCAACTTCATCGACACCACATCCGAGCCTGCCCCGGGCTCAGACATGGCCAGAGAGCCAATATGTTCCCCGCTGATTAATTTTGGCAAATATCGCGCCTTTTGTTCGGGCGTGCCCCAGCGTGCTACCTGATTTACGCATAAATTGGAATGCGCCCCATAGCTTAAGCCAACCGATGCGCTTGCCCGGCTGATTTCCTCTATAACAATACAATGGGCCAGATAGCCCATTTCCGCCCCGCCATCTGCTTCGGAAACCGTGATGCCATGCAGCCCCAGCGCGCCCATTTTTTCCCACAAGTCATTTGGAAAGCTGTTAGTCTTGTCAATCTTGTCCGCCCGCGGGGCAATTTCTTCACTGGCAAAGCGGCGCACCATATCTCTGATGGCCTCAATCTCTTCGCCGAGATTAAAATTCATACTCGCATTAAACATGAAAAATACTCCTTGCTATTAAAGGCTGGCACCGACAGATCTCAGGACAAGACGGCTATAAAAGGTTTCAATTTCCGGCTGGTTTAATCTGCCCTCCGGGCTATACCAATTGGTGATGCCGGTCAGCATCGATAAAATTGCCATCGCAGATATGGCCGGGTCAATATCGCTAAATGCCCCGCTTTTCAGTCCAGCTTTCAAAATCTGACGCAAAATCTGTTCATACTGGCTTCTCAGCGCATTAATCGCAGCAAAATGTTCGCTATCGAGCGAGCGCAATTCCATATAGCTGAGAAAAATTTCCTCTGCGCGGGGAATGTGATAACGGATATGAAAGCGGGTGAAATGATCCAGCGCATGAACAGGGTCTCCTGAAAAATCCTCCGCCCCAATGGCCTCCAGCAGCGCGCTCATATGGCGAGTTAGCAGCCCGGCCAGCAAATCCTGTTTTGTCGGGGTGTAATGGTAAAGTGCGGCCTGATTTACCCCGACATCACCTGCTATCTGGCGCATGGAAACCGCAGCATAGCCGTAACGCGCAAAAAGATTTCGCGCCGCCGCATAAATCTGGGCTTCGGTATCCTGACTGGTTGTGCCTGCTTTACGTGCCATCGCCAATATTAATTAATTAAACGTTCATTTAATTAATAATCCACAATTCTGCCCGGCCTGTCAATAAAAAGTCCTGGACTATCAGGTGTTCAGCTTTAATGCCTTTATCATCTCGTCGCGCATCATAAATTTTTGCGGCTTGCCTGTGACAGTCATCGGCATGGCTGTAACAATGCGGATATAGCGCGGAATTTTATAATGGGCGATTTCATCCGTGCAAAACCCGCGAATATCCTCTTCCGAGGCGGCCATGCCCTTATTTAAAATGATATAGGCGCATAGCTCTTCGCCATATTTTTCATCTGGCACACCAAAAACCTGTACCTGTTGAATGGCAGAATGCCGATAGAGAAATTCCTCTATCTCGCGGGGGTAAATATTCTCGCCGCCCCGTATCACCATATCTTTTAGCCGGCCAGTAATACGCGCAAAGCCATTTTCATCCAGTGTGGCCAAATCCCCGGTACGCATCCAGCCATCCTTTGTGATAGAGCTTTGTGTTTTTTCAGCCTCTGCCCAATAGCCATGCATCACCGAATAGCCTTTTGTCCACAGCTCGCCTTGCACGCCAACAGGCAGGGTCTCCCCTGCCTCATCAACAATTTTCACACTTACATGAGGGTGAATGCGGCCAACCGTTGATACCCGCATTTCCAGCGGATCATCGGGGTGAGACTGAAAGGAAACCGGGCTGGTTTCGGTCATGCCATAGGCAATGGTAATTTCTTTTAAATTCATTTCCCGGGTGACGCGCTTCATCACTTCCATCGGACAAGGCGCCCCGGCCATAATGCCGGTTCGCAAACTGCTAATATCAAACTGGCTGAAATCTTCATGATCCAGCATCGACAAAAACATGGTCGGCACAGAATAAAGAGCAGCACATTTTTCGGCCGCGATGGCCTTTAGGGTGGCGAGCGGCTCAAAGGCTTCGCCCGGAAATACCAGCCCTGCCCCGATAGCCACACATCCCAGCGATCCCATCACCATCCCGAAACAATGATAAAGCGGGACAGGAAGACAGAGCATTTCGCCCTGTTGCAAGCCCATCCTTTCCACTGTAAAGCGCCCGTTATTGATAATATTGGCATGGGTCAATGTTGCCCCTTTTGGCGCGCCGGTTGTCCCGGAGGTAAACTGAATATTGATAGGGTCATGCCGGTCAAGCCCTGCCCCTATCTTTTTGGCCTTTTCAATTAATCTGTCTGTTGCCAGCTGCATCAGATTTTGCGTGGTCATCATGCCCGGGCGATCACCGGTGCCCATATGGACAAGATGGTTCAGATGCGGCAATTTTGCCAGGTGAAGCACCCCGCCTCTATGGCTGGCCAGCTCCGGGGCGAGTGCTTCTATCATCGCAATATAATCGCTGGATTTAAACTGTTCGGCCAGCATCAACACACTGACCCCTGTTTTGTTCAAGGCATATTCCAGCTCTGCCCGGCGATAGGCCGGATTGATGCTGACCAAAATCGCTCCTATCTGGGCAGAGGCATATTGCAATGCCACCCATTCCCATCGATTGGGTGACCAAATCCCCACACGGTCACCTGGCGCAACCCCGAGCGCCAGCAAGCCAGCGGCCATCTGCAAGGTTAATTCATAAAATTCCTTATAGCTCCAGCGGATATTTTTATCTGCAAACACGGCGGCTGTCTGATCAGGCAAACGCCGGGTGGTGGTAGCCAGTAATTCCGGAATACTCATCTCTAATAGAGGCGGGTCAACCGGGCCTGTCACGATAGATTTTCCGCCCTGCGGTTTGAGAAGATCAGCAAATGACATCATCATTTTCTGTCTACCCCCTTTTATCGTGGCGGCATTCGAATAGCGCCATCCAGGCGAATAACATCCCCGTTCAGCATCGGGTTTTTAGCAATATGCGCGACCAATGCTGCAAATTCGTCCGGCTTGCCCAAACGCGAGGGGAAAGGAATTTGGGCGGCCAGCGCATCCTGTACCTCCTGCGGGAAGCTCTTTACCATAGGCGTGCCAAAAATGCCCGGCGCAATGGCCATCACCCTTATCCCCTTATCGGCCAGATCGCGTGCCATAGGCAGGGTCATGCCAATCACCCCGCCCTTTGAAGAGGCATAGGCCACCTGACCAATTTGCCCGTCATAGCCTGCGACAGAAGCGGTATTGATAATCACCCCGCGCTCTTTATCCTCGCCTATCGGCTCTGCTTCTGCCATGCCGGCAGCCGCCTGGCTGGCCACATTGAAACTGCCAATCAGGTTAACCCCTATCACCTTGGCATATAGCCCGGCATCATGGGCCTGGCCGCGCGAAACTGTTTTCATGGCCGGGGCAATACCGGCACAATTTACGACCAGCCTTTCCTGTCCGTTTGCTTCACGAGCCTTTTCAAAGCCCTGTGCAACGGCCTGTGCATCGCTGACATCCGCCTTGAAGAATAAACTGCCTGTTTCCGCCATAAGGGGCTTGGCGCGCCCCTCATCCATATCAAAGATAGTAACCCTTACACCAAAGCTGTATAAATGGCGAACAACCGCCGCGCCCAGACCGGAAGCCCCGCCTGTTACAATAGCGGATATATCTTTATTCAGTTTCATGACAGCTCTATCGCAACCGCGATACCCTCGCCCCCGCCAAGGCAAATAGCCGCCAGCCCTTTTTTCCCGCCTGTCTGTTCCAGAGCATTTAACAGGCTGACCAGAATCCGCGCCCCGGAAGCGCCGATAGGATGGCCAAGCGCACAAGCCCCGCCAAAAATATTTACCTGTTCTCGATCAAGCCCCAATTCGCGGATAAAGGCCATGGCCACAACCGCAAAGGCTTCATTCACTTCCCAAATATCAACATCCGATGCCTGCCAGCCCAGCTTGTCCAGCAGCTTGCGCGCCGCATGGACAGGGGCGGTGGTAAACCAGCCAGGGGCATGGGCAAAGCCGGCATGACCGCAAATGCGCGCTCTTACCGGCAAACCATGTGCCTGTACCGCAGAACCACTGGCCAGGCAAAGCGCGGCTGCCCCATCGGAAATAGAAGAAGAATTAGCCGCTGTTACTGTGCCATTTTCCCGAAAGGCCGGTTTTAGCAGCGGTATTTTTTCCGGACTGGCCAGTTGCGGCTGCTCATCTGTATCTTCCAGATGGCATCCCTTTTTTGTCTCGATAGTTATCGGGCAGATTTCAGCTGCCAGCTTGCCATCCTGTGTGGCGGCCTGAGCCCGTCCAAGAGAGCGCAAGGCAAAATCATCCTGTGCCTCGCGCGAAAATTGGTAATGTTCGGCGCAATCCTCGGCAAAGCTGCCCATCAGCTTGCCCTTGTCATAGGCATCTTCCAGACCATCAAGAAACATATGGTCGGTCAGTTTTTGATGGCCGATACGCGCACCGCCCCGCACCTTTGCTGCCAGATATGGCGCGTTGGACATACTTTCCATGCCGCCTGCAATGACCATTTCTGCTGCACCTGCCTTTATCTGATCATAGCCCAGCATTACCGCTTTCATGCCCGAGCCACACATTTTATTCACTGTGGTAGCCGGCACAGATTCAGACAGGCCGCCGGCAAAGCTGGCCTGGCGTGCCGGGGCTTGACCCAAACCTGCGGGCAACACGCATCCCATAATAACCTCGTCAATCAGCGCTTTATCCGCTGCCTGGCGGTCAAGGACTGCGGCAATGGCCGCCCCTCCAATTTCAGGGGCGCTCATAGTGCTTAACGCCCCGTGAAAGCCGCCAATTGCGGTACGCGCGGCTGCGGTAATGAAAATATCTTCCGCCATTTTTCCCTTCAGCCTTTCTATTCGCCTGTGAAGTCCGGGCTGCGCTTTTGGGTAAAGGCTGCCATACCTTCTTTTTGATCTTTTGTGGCAAACAGGGAATGAAATGCCCGCCGTTCAAATAACAGGCCTTCTGCCAGACTGATTTCATCCGCCCGTGCAACCGCCTCGCGTGCCAGCATCACGCTGGCCCGTCCAAATTCGGCAATATTTGTGGCAACCTTCATGGTTTCTGCCATCAGCACATCATCGGGAAAGACGCGCGCAACAAGACCGGATCGCTCTGCTTCTTCTGCATCCATCATCCGGCCGGTTAAAATCAAATCCATTGCCTTGGCCTTGCCCACCGCACGGGTCAGGCGTTGCGAGCCGCCCATGCCCGGGATCACGCCCAGCTTAATCTCGGGCTGGCCAAATTTCGCCGATTGGCCGGCAAATAAAATATCGCACATCATCGCCAGCTCGCACCCGCCGCCCAGCGCAAAGCCGTTCACAGCTGCAATTTTCGGGGTACGAAGCTGGGCAACCATTTCCCATTTGGCAAACATATTCTCATAGAAAGTGTCCATATAGGATTTTTCGGCCATTTCCTTAATATCTGCCCCTGCAGCAAACGCCTTGCCCGTGCCGGTCAGCACAAAACACCCCGTTTCCTTATCTCCGTCCAGGCTGGCCAGATATTCTGTCACCTCTTTTGTCATCGCGTTATTCAGCGCATTTAGTGCATCCGGGCGGTTAAGCTCTACCACCACCACACGGCCAGAGCGGCTGACATTGATATTTTGAAATTTCTGTTCTGTCATTTTTAGCATATCCTTGTGAAAGGCATCTGATCATATAGCCCACAGATGCCAGATTATGTATCGCGCTCTGCCAGCAGGGAACGGCTGATAATCACACGCATAATTTCATTTGTGCCTTCCAAAATTTGATGCACCCGCAAATCACGCACAATTTTTTCCAGCCCGTAATCGGCCAGATAGCCATAGCCGCCATGTATCTGCAACGCCTGATTGGCCACATCAAAACAGCTATCTGTCACAAATCTTTTGGCCATCGCACAGGCGCGGGTGGCATCCGGGCTGCCGCTATCCAGCTTGCCTGCCGCCTTTCGTAAAAAGGTACGTGCCGCTTCCAGCGTGGTGTACATATCTGCCAGTTTGAATTGCAGCGACTGAAACTGGTCAATAGATTTACCAAACGCGCTTCTGTCTTTGGCATATACAAGAGCCTTTTCATAGGCGCTTTGCGCCCCGCCAAGAGCCGCCGCCGCGATATTCAGGCGTCCCCCATCCAGCCCCTTCATCGCATAGGAAAATCCCTGCCCTTCCTCGCCCAGCAAATTTTCAGAAGGTACCTGACAATTATCCAGAATCACCTGTGCGGTTGGCTGGCCGCGCCAGCCCATCTTTTTTTCCGGCGCCCCAAAGGACAGGCCTTTTGCCTCACTATCCACCAGCAAGGCAGATATGCCTTTCGGGCTGTCATCACCTGTCCGGCACATCACCACATATACATCAGAATAATTGCCGCCCGAAATAAAGGATTTTGTCCCGGTCACCTCATAGCCTTCATTGGTGCGCCTGGCCCTTGTTTTCAGGGCAGCAGCATCTGAGCCTGAACCGGGTTCGGTCAGGCAATAGGAGCCGATTTTCTGCATTGAACATAAATCTGGCAGATAGCTATCGCGCAATTTTTCATCACCAAAGGAGGAAACCATCCAGGCGACCATATTATGGATAGACAAAAAGCTGGAGACGCTGGGACAGGCTTTGGCAAGGGCTTCGAAAACCAGTGTCGCATCCAGCCGGCTAAGGCCAGATCCGCCATGGGCTTCCGGTACATAAATAGAGGCCAGACCCAGCTCGGCTGCCTGGCGCAATACCTCTTTTGGCATCTGCTCGGTTTGATCCCATTCAACCGCATGGGGGGCGATCATTTGCGTGGCAAAATCATCGGCCATGTCAAAGATGGCCTGTTGTTCTTCAGATAGATTGAAGTCCATTTTTCGGGTATGCCCTCCCCTGTTTTTTTATTTTCTCATAGTGATAATATAGCATCTGCCCTATGGAACACCATAGGGCGCTTTTGCCCTTAACCGGGACTGCGCTGGTCATCAATAACCAGCCCGTCATTTGGCAAGCTGCCTTTTGCCACCACCTCTATCTGCCCGCGCAATTTCAGGATATCGCGGACAGATTCTGCATAGCGGTTTTCGGCCTCTGCTGCCCCTTCAATTTGCACCTGCATCTGGTCTTGTGCGCCATCATGGGTGATGGTCAGGCGGATACGGCTGATTTCAGGATGACGCGCCGCTATCTGGGCAACCTGTTCCGGCCGCACAAACATACCCTTTACCTTGGCAGCCTGATCAGCCCGGCCGCGCCAGCCTACAATCCTGCGATTGGTGCGCCCGCAATTGCTGACCCCTGGCAGAATGGCAGACAGATCGCCCGTTGCAAAACGGATCATGGGAAAATCGGGGTTCAGGGTTGTCACTACCACTTCGCCAATCTCGCCATCAGGGACAGGCACGCCTGTACCCGGGCGGACAATTTCAACAACCACCCCCTCATCCAGAATCAGCCCGTCCATATCGACTGATTCATACGCCACATGACCGACATCGGCAGTGCCATAACATTGACGGCACATAATGCCGCGGCGGTCATATTCCTCGCGCAGAGCAGGAAATAAAGGCCCGCCACTGACACAGGCCTTTGTCACGGACGATACATCCAGACCCAGCTCTTCACCTTTTTCCAGAATGGCTTTCAAATAGTCGGGTGTGCCGGCATAGGCGGTAACTTTTAATGCGGCAATGGATTTGGCCTGCAATTCAGTCTGGCCTGTCCCGGCGGGTACAGTAACTGCCCCCACCGCAGCCGCAGCGCTTTCAAACATCTGTCCGGCCGGCGTGAAGTGATAGGAAAAACAATTCTGGATAATATCGCCCTTGCCAATGCCGATAGGGGCAAGGGCCCGGCCAAAGCGCCACCAGTCCCCCTTGCGCATACCTATCTCGAAAATAGGGCCAGGTGACTGAAAAATCTGATGGGTTTCGCCAAAGTCATGCGGGATAACTTTTTTTACCGCCAAAGGCTGGCCATCTTCCTGAATCAGGGTCGATTTACGCAAAACTGGCAGAGTTGCCAATGCCGCAGGGCTGGTAATGGCAGCCGGGTCAATATCGGCCAGACTCTGCTGATAATGTTCTGTCTTTTCCTTTGCCAGCGCGATCAGCCGGGG
>JAYOMZ010000032.1:0-19200 GCA_038121125.1 Alphaproteobacteria bacterium | reverse complement strand
TTTGTATGCATCAGGATCACGGCAATTCGCAAGCTACCTGTATGACAGCTATTCAATATGGCTTTACCTCTGTGATGATGGATGGCTCGCTTGAAGCGGATGGTAAAACACCTGCCTCCTATGATTATAATATGTCCATTACCAGAGATGTTACGCAGATGGCCCATCATGGCGGGGTATCGGTCGAGGGCGAGCTTGGGGTGCTTGGCTCGCTGGAAACCGGCATGGGCGATAAAGAGGACGGGCATGGCGCTGAAGGCAAATTATCCGAAGACCAGCTATTAACAGACCCGGATCAGGCAGTGGATTTCGTCCGCGAAACACAGGTTGATGCGCTGGCCATCGCGATGGGGACAAGCCATGGCGCCTATAAATTTTCCCGCCAGCCAGATGGCGATATTCTGGCAATGCACGTCATAGAAGCGATTCATAAACGCTTGCCAGATACCCATCTGGTGATGCATGGCTCGTCTTCTGTGCCACAAGAATTACAGGATATTTTTAATGAATTTGGTGGCGAGATGCCGCAAACCTATGGTGTGCCGCTGGTAGAGATTGAACGCGGCATTAAAAATGGCGTGCGTAAAGTCAATATTGATACAGATTGCCGTCTGGCGATGGCAGGCGCTATCCGCAAGGTTGCCCAGACACAAAAGACAGAATTTGATTTGCGTAAATTTATGAAACCGGCACAGGACGCGATGATGGCGGTGGTTGAAGACAGGTTTGAGCGTTTCGGCACCGCTGGCAACGCCCACAAGATCAGCCCGATTTCACTAGCCGATATGGCCGCCCGCTATGCTTCTGGCAGCCTGGCGCCCAAGATCAATAATTAACAGCCTATCTCTTGTCGCCATGTTCTGGAACAAGGGCGGTTAAACCGGCTTTGTAATCAGGATAGGAAAAGCGGTATGCCAGCTCTGATCCCAGATGTTTTGAGGTGATTTTTCGCTGCGCCATATAAAAGCTGCGCGCCATTTCAGATAAATCTGCTTTGTCAAAGGCTACAGGCTGAGGCGGGGTAATGCCCAGCAGATGGGCGGCAAAGCCTATAACATCTGCCTGCGGGGCGGGGTGCTGATCCGCCAGATTGAGGATGCGCCTGCTGCGCGGGCGTGCCATGGCGGCCTGAACTATCTGGCAGATATCGCTTAGATGGATGCGGTTAAATAAATGGCCTGGCTTGTCGATGATACGCGCCGTCCCAGCGCGCAGGGCGGCAAAGGGATTGCGGCCAGGCCCATAAATGCCGGCAATGCGAAAAATTTCTGCCTGACAAATATCCTGCCAGTGCTGTTCGGCCAAAAGGCGGGTTTTGCCGCGCGCTGTTGGCGGTGCGGGCGCGGTATCTTCATCTATCCAGCCTTCGGGCTGATCCGGATAGACAGATGTAGCCGATAAATAGCCTGTCCAGCCGGCAAAGCCCTTTATCGCCCGGTCATAGGCGGCCAGAACCGGATCGCGCCCCTCTACCGGGCCAATGGTGGAAAGTAAATGGCTGGCTCTATCCAGATGGGGCAGAATATCTCGATTAGGCGCGTCACTTGAAAAAGGCAGAATTATCCAGCCCTGTTCTGTCTGTCTTGCAAATCGTTCCGGTGATCTGGTGGTGGCGATAATCTGCCAGCCAGACAGGGATAGCAGATGCGCCAGATGCTGGCCAACATAGCCAAGTCCAAAAATAAAAAGGGTTTTTTTCTGGTCTGCCATATCCGGCTCAAAAAAAAGGCTGGCATTCGGCCAGCCTGTTTCGATGGTTTTTATCTATAGGCGGCCAGTAGATTGTTTTTTTCTGCCCATTTAGCCAGTCCAAAAAACAGGGCGGAAAAGATAGCGGTACTGGCCAGCGTGTTGCCATAAAAAGGTATCGCGGCAATATAGGATGTCATCAGCCCTTCTGGCGTCATCGGATAAAGTCCGTCCATTGCCCAAACCGCAAAATTGGTAATCAGGTAAAAGCTGAAGGTTGCACCCACCACCATACCAGCGGTTTTCATCAAAGTGGGTGCGTGCATTTTTGCCCAATGCGAAACCGCAGTGATAAGGGCGATGGATAAAAACACCCAGAACATAGAGCCATGAAAACCAAGGATCAGGTTAGAGACGACCATCGCGGCCAAAGGCAGGGCAATCGCCACAAACAGATCGCGGAATAAAAATGGTGCGAAAATGGCCATGCCCAGAACAGGGGTGAAATTTGGCGGATGCGGAATAATGCGTGCCAATACCAAAAAGGCTACCAAAGACGAAAAAGATACCAACATGGCTTTGTTATTTTTCATGGCCTTATGTCCCCTCATGTAAAATACTAATATCCGATCAGCGTTAAGTGATAATAATTTGCTTCTGCTGCCCCTGCAAGACAAAAGCCCGATCCCGTTAAAAGCTGTGTGAACCTTTTTTATAACCCGCTGATAAAATCATATTTCAGGGTCAAAAACAGGCTACGTTCCGGCGTTCTATATCCCGCAGTCGTCTCATATTCTGTATTGGTGATATTTTCGGCCTTTAAATTTATGGAAACAGAAGAGGTTAATTGACGCGCGATATAGCCATCAATCCGGGTAAAGCTGGCAATTTCTGTATCACTGAAATCACTATCCCGTTTGCGCCCAGAATAGGTCAGGCTCGTGCCAATCTGATAATCGCCAATTTGTTTTGACAGGTTAAGCCGGGCAAAACTTTTAGCTCTTCTGGGAAGTGTTTTGCGCTTGCCGGGCAAATCCTTTCTCTTTGGATCATGCAAGGTCACATCGAAATCATAGTCAAAGATATCTGTCTTGCCTTGAAGATTGAATTCCACGCCCTGATTTTCAATATCGACGTTCTCGGTTACATAGGAGATGGGATTGTACAAAAGCGCATTATCCGCCTTTGTGGAAAATAAGGTCACTCGCCAGAGCTTGCCAGCTTCTGTCCTTTGAAGAGATAGCTCGTTGGTTGTGTGGGTCTCGGCCACCAATGTTTGGTCACTGTTAAATGCGCTGGCGTCTGGTGCGCGAAACCCTGTGGCATGAGAAAAGGCAATTTTATAAAATTCTCCAAATTCATAGCCATATCCTGCCAGATAGGAGAGTTCGTCAAAATCTTTTGCATTTGTGCCTTCCAGGCTAACAACATCGTGGCGAATGTTTGTTTGTATAGAATGGCTACCGCTCTTGCGAAGATATCCAAGAAATACCGCCTCTGAATCACGGTCTGTTCGGGTGCCATCCTCATCAAAATAGGAGGTGGATATTTCCAGCCCTTGCGTAAAGCTATGGCGGGCACTCCCATCTGCATCTGCAACATCCGAAATATTAACAAGTTTCGTATCTTCTCGCTTGCCTGTTTTTTTATCCTTTTTGAAAATGCTGGCATTAGAGGCCGGCCGTCCATCTATAAAGTCTTTTCTGATACGTTCAGACTGGCTGTGATTAAGATGAAGATTAATCAGCATACCTTTTTTTAGCTCATAGCGTACAAACTGCTTTTTATTTTCTGTTTCATATTCATGGATGCCGCTTGCCGATGTAAAGGCATCATCATAATCTGCTTCACTCTTGCCATTATACAGGCCAACAGCCAGCTTGGCATCAGGGGATAAGCGCCGCTCTATAGTGACATCATAATTAGTGTTGCTATAATCATCCTTGTCTGGATTTGTTCTAGCATCTGTTTGAACATCATAGCCATCTGTCTGGGCTTTGCTGGCTGTGAAAGCGACATTAAAGCCGCCTATATATTTGGATATACCAGCACTTGCTTCCTGGCTGTTATAGCTTCCATAGCTGGCGCTGACAAAGCCGCTATCGCGCAAGCTGGCCGATTTGGTAATAATATTAATCACCCCGCCAATAGCCGCCTCGCCATAGAGGGCAGAGGCATTGCCTTTCAGCACTTCGATTTTTTCAATCCGGGAAATGGATAACTCGGGCATCAACAAACTGCCGATAGCGTTTGTATGGACGCGCACGCCATCTACCAGCATGATATAGTTTTTACTTTCCTGACCACGCATAAAATGCGAGGTAACCGAACCTGGCCCTCCATTTCGGGAAAATTCAATACCGGTTTTCTGGGCGATCAGGTCACTAACCGCGGTCGCCGTGGATTGTTCTATTTCTGCTGTCTCAATAACATCCACGCTCAGCAATACCTCATTTAACGGGGTTGCCTGATAATTGGCGATAGCCGCCGAGGGATAGACAATCGGCCGCTCGGTCTGCCCGGCCGGGCTTTGGGCGATAGCAGATTGATGGGTGATTGCCAAAAAAGAACAGCAGGCAAGCGTCAGGATCACTGGTTTGGAAGATAGCATTTTCAGCCTCCCTCAATTTTTTGTCGAGGAAGGTTTTTTCCTGCGACGGTGTGAAAAATTCACCATCACGGAAATCTCTCCGCCGTCCTGATCATGCCTCGTGATCCGACTGGGGTGGTTGACTGGCAGGTCTCCTGACTCACAGGTCAATGCGTGCGTACGTCTTCCCATACTATTGACAGTGACGATATGTACGAACGCTCTCTGCTTACAGTTGCGAGGACAGTGCTGGACTTAAAACCTTCTGGATTAAATATCGTTAAAGGCTCTGCACCAGACTTCCCGTTTTAATTGCCCGCAGGCAAACCAGTCCATCTTTATTACCACCTATCTATAATCGGAAAACTGATAATTTGTCGACCAGCTTTATGCCCAAAGCGACATAGACAGATTTTTTTCTAGCGTTCCGGGCGCCTGGCAGGCAGAGCGGGCAGCAAGGGGCCTGTGATCAGCTGCGGGTCAAGCCGTTTATTCTGCCAATTGATTCGCCAGTCCAGATGCGGGCCAGTGGAACGCCCGGTTGAACCGACACTGCCTATGACCTGGCCACGTTCGACCCTGTCGCCTATTTTCACCTCCATATCCAGAAGATGGGAATAGGTAGAGTTCAGCCCATAGCCATGATCGATAATGATAGTGCCACCGGTAAAATAAAGATCTTCTGCCATTGTTATCTGTCCGGCGGCGGCCGCCCGAACCGCCACCCCTTCGGGCAGGGCGATATCTATCCCGTAATGGGGCTGGCGGGGCTTGCCATTTAAAATACGCTGCGAGCCATAAATCCCGCTGATCCGCCCCCATACCGGCCAGATAAATCCATTTTTCAGGACATCGTCAAAATCGCTTAATATCGCCCGGGCGGCCTTTACATTTTTAATATCTTTTTGAATGCGGGCGATAACATCGGCAGGCGGGCTGACCATATTGGTCGGCAAATTGTCAATGCGCTGAATATCCCATCTTCGTATCTGCGGGGTAAGGGTGGTGCTGGCTGTCCGGCCATCTTTATATGTGGCCTGTAATAATTGGGCTGCGGCATCATCGCGGTGAAAGCCGACCACAAATCGGCCTTCGGGGCTTACCAGCAGGGCTGTGCCATCCAGCGTAATCATCGCCTCTGGCCGGGCTTGAAAAATCATCAGCCCGCCTTGCATGGCCTGGCCGGATATCAGTTTTATCTCTGCACCCTCGCGGGTGTCATCTGCGGCCAAAACAATAAAAGGGGCGCTGATAAATAGCGACAAAACAGCCCATATACGGGTTGCGGTTGAAAATATCCCGGCCATCGCTTGACAACACCCTCAATGCTCTTTTTAACAGGATTAGTATTTATCAGATGCACAGGCTTGTCTATCATCTGTTGGCGCAAAATAGCTGCCAGCCTGAAAGGGGCAAGCGCGTATCAGGGCGTAATGGACAGGCAGGTAGCTATGACATCTTCACATGAAAAAATTGTTGTTATCGGGGCAGGGGCAGCCGGATTTACGGCTGCGATTTATGCCGCACGTGCCAATTTAAAGCCGCTTGTTATTGCCGGGCTTCAGCCAGGCGGCCAATTGACCATCACAACAGATGTGGAAAATTATCCGGGCTTTGCCGAAGTGGTACAAGGGCCCTGGCTGATGCAGCAAATGCAGGCACAAGCCGAAAATGTCGGTGCGCGGGTGATGTATGATCTGGTGACCGGGCTGGATGCCAGCAAGCGCCCCTTTGAGATTACTTGCGATGGCGGGGCGACCATCACGGCCGATGCGGTTATTCTGGCTACCGGGGCAAGTGCGCGCTGGCTGGGGCTGGAATCTGAAACGACATTTAACGGGCGCGGCGTTTCCGCCTGTGCCACCTGTGACGGATTTTTCTATCGTGAACGCGATGTGGCGGTGGTTGGCGGTGGCAATACAGCGGTGGAAGAAGCGCTCTATCTGGCCAATATCTGTAATTCTGTTACCCTGATCCACCGCCGTGACAGCTTGCGTGCGGAACAGATTATGCAGGAACGTTTGCTAAACCATCCGAAAATCACCGTGAAATGGAACCGCACGCTAGAAGAAATTATTGGCGATGATAGCGGGGTTACCGGGGCAAAATTAGCTGCCACCAATGGCGAGGCAGATGAAGAAATTGCCGTACATGGCGTCTTTATTGCCATTGGCCATGATCCGGCAACATCTGCCTTTGGCAGGGCGGTAGCGCTGGATGCAGAAGGCTATATAGAGGTGAAGACAGGCACCACCCTTACCTCAACACAAGGGGTGTTTGCCGCCGGCGATTGCGTGGATAAAATCTATCGTCAGGCCGTCACGGCTGCCGGAATGGGCTGTATGGCCGCACTGGATGCCGAACGCTGGCTGGCAGCACAGGAGTAGCTCTATTCTGCTACGGCGGGACGGGGTTCTGCTTTTGGCTCGTCAATCATATAATTGATGACAAAGGCAAACACGCCCGAGGCAATAACAATCCACCACATCACATCATAGCTGCCCAGCATATCATAAATGCGTCCGCCCAGCCATGCCCCGATAAAAGAGCCGACCTGATGCGATAAAAACGCAATCCCGTAAAGCATGGATAAAAAGGCAGGGCCAAAAAACACCACTATCAGCCCGCTTGTTAGCGGAACAGTCCCCAGCCATAACAGCCCCATTATACAACCGAATGAAACAGCCGTCAGCGGCGTCGGGGGCAGGGTGATAAATAGCACCATGAAAATAGAACGCCCCAGATAAAACCAGGCCAGCAGCTTTTTCTTGGACATAAAACTGCCCAGCCAGCCAGCCGCAAAAGAGCCGATAATATTAAACAGCCCAACTACGGCCAGAGACCAGCTGGCCACTTCGGCCGACAGACCCGCATCGCGCAGATAGGTCGGCAGGTGCGTGCCAATAAAAACAATCTGAATCCCGCAGACAAAAAAGCCGGTAGTGAGCAAAATATAATCGCGGCTGCCAAGTGCGGTGGTCAGCGCATTCTTTGCGCTTAGGCTGGCAAGGTCTGCGGTTGAAGCGCTCGGCCTATCTTCCTTGAAATGCAGAACCAGACAGGCTGCCAGCATCGAGGCCGCTACCCCGGATAACAGGATAAGCGCCATCTGCCAGCCAAAGCCGTTAATGAAAAATTGTGTTACCGGCAACACCGCAAATTGCCCGAAAGAGCCGATACTGACAACCAGACCCAGCGCCAGCGATCTTTTTTGAGCAGAAGTGGCACGGGCAACCGCACCAAGGGCAATGGACATCCCGGCACTGCCCAGACCAATACCGATCATTATCTGGCCAAAAAACAGCCCTTCGGGCGAGATATAGGCGCCCATCGCAAACAGGCCAATCGCATAAAAAATTGTGCCTGTTGCGGCCACTTTTGCCGCGCCAAATTTATCTGCCATCGCCCCTGCCAGAGGCGAAACAAGCCCCCAGACAAAATTTTGTATGGCCATGGCCAGCGAAAATACCTCCCGTCCGGTACCCATTGCTTCGGTGGCGGGCAATAAAAACAGGCCAAAGGACTGGCGCACGCCAAGGGTGATGATCACCATAAAGGCAGAGGCCAGCAAGACAAGATACCAGCGCGAGGTAAAAGAAGAGGTCATGAAGCGCATTCCCGAACGGTCAGAGATATACCTGAACCTAGTTTAGTTATGCGTGCTTGTCTATTTGCTTTATATATCGGGGTATGCCGGGGTATGTCGGGGATTTGGGCTTTGCGGCATCGCCTGTTTCTGGCCGGTGAATTATCCCGCCCATACCTGTCTATTCAGTGGCAAATACCTTTACTTCCTTTGCCTGTGGCCCTTTGCCTTCATCGGTGACGTGCAGCAAAATTTCCTGACCTTCGGTTAAATGGTGGATACCGCAATTACGAAGCGTGCGGAGATGGACAAAAACATCTCTTTCATTCTCGCCAATATCGACAAAACCATATCCTTTATAGGCGTTAAAGAATTTCACAATGCCTTTCACCTCATGGGCCTGTATTTCTGTATCGGTGGATACCGAAAGCGGTTTTGCCCGCTCTACAGCCAGGATTTCCCGAATAACCGGGCCACATTCATTTTCTGCCAGATATACAGATAGCTGATCACCCGGATAGACCGTTTCCAGCCCGAATCGGGTTAGCGCTAAAAGATGTAAAAAAATCTCATCCTTATCAAAGCGAACAAAGCCATATCCTCTACGCTCATTATACCAGATCACCACACCGTCATATTTTTTCTCGTCTTCTTCTGTCATCTCGCCCTCTGAACCTAACACCTGATAATATCTGGTTGTGGTGAGCAACGGGCTTCAGGATCATTTATTACAGGTATTTCTTGATTATTAGACAACCATTGGATAATCATGTTCTCGTTAATCTTTCTACGCAAGTTTTGCCTGTAAAGTTTGGGTAATCCTTTGTGAGCGGGTGATACAAAAAAGGGTAAAATACCATAAACTGGCAAGGGAAAATGATTAAATGATGATAAATTTCAATGCGATATACTTTTTTTGCAGATATTTTATCGCCATTTTATTTCTGCTGCTGGCGGCCAGCTTTTCCCCGCTATTTGCCCAGATTGATTCGCGCCTTACTGCAGATGGCTGGCAGGAATTCACTTTTGAGGACAAACAGCAAAATCGCTTTAAACGGGTCGATACAGATATTATCGAGATAGAAACAGATAGCTCTGTTTCGATTGCCTATCTGCCATTTGAGGCCGCAAATCTGGACTTGCGCGAGACCCCGCATCTGGCCTTTGAATGGCAGCATGAAGGGCAAATTATGGATACCGATGTATCCAAAAAGGGCGGGGATGACCGTATATTGGCGATTTATCTGGCCTTTCCCTATCAGCCGGAATATGCCTCTTTTAAGGAAAAATTATTGCGCCCGTTGGTGGTGGCTTCAAAGGGGCGTGATGCCCCTGGCCGGCTGTTAACCTATCTTTGGGCAGGGGCGCCGGAAGTAGGGCAATGGTTTGAAAATCCCTATACTGGCAAGGCTGGCTATATGCAGGTAATTCAGGGGGCAAAAGATGGCAGTAATCGCGGCGATATCTGGCGCGGGCACAAGGTGAATATCGTGCGTGATTTCAAAGAAAGATTTGGCCATTTTCCGCCCACCCCCGCCTATGTGGCTATCGGGGTGGATAGTGATGATACCGGCACGAAGGCCATTATGCGGGTGCGCGGGCTGGGATTTGTAAAATAGCCCGCCTGCCGCGCGTTTTATCAAACAGGTAATATGCTCGCCAATTCTGCGCCTGCTATCTCTATCGCTGCTATCATGGCCTGTTCGGCCTGTTCGGTTGTTTTGGCATCCTGAACAGCTGAATTATGGGTAATAGCGCGTGAGGCATTTACCAGCCCGCCTGTCAGATGCCCCATGCGATGGCGGATAAGGCCGGCACAGGCCTGTTTTGCGCTTGCCCCTTGTGCGCCATAGCCCGGAATTAAAAAAGGTGCGGCGGGCAGCAGGGCGCGTAATTTTTCTGCCTCTTCAGGGCCTGTTGCCCCGGCCACAATGCCAATATCTGAAAGGCAGGATGCCGGATCGATAGCAGCCTGAATATAGGGGGCAAGGCAGTTTGCAATATGGGCATAAAGAGGGATATTTGTTGCATCTTTGCCGGATACAAGCTGTTGCTGAATATCGGCTGAGCCTTTATTGCTGGTGCGAACCAGAACAAATAACCCGCTGGCCGTTTCAGCGGCTCGGGCAAAAAAAGGTTCTAGGCTGTCCATGCCCAGATAGGGATTGATGGTCAGCGCATCCGAGGCAAAAGCTGCCTCAGCGCCCAGCCAGCCAGCGGCATAGGCACGCGCCGTAGAACCAATATCCCCGCGTTTGGCATCCATGATTACCAATAAGCCGGCTTGCCGGGCCTTGCAGGACAGTTCTGCCAATATTTCCATGCCGCCTGGCCCATAGGCCTCAAATAATGCTGCCTGCGGCTTTATGGCCGGCACTCTGCCAGTGGCAGCGGCCAGCACGGTTTGGGAAAAATCACGCAGATGTGCCAGCGCTTGCCCGCTGGCCAGATTTTCCCCTGTCCCGCCAAAGACAGGCGGCATAATATCGGGATGCGGGTCAATACCCACACATAAAACTGTGCCGGTCTGTAATATGGCATCATTCAGTCGTGAGGCAAAAGACGGGCGTGACATCTGTCTAGCGCAGTCCCAACGCGTCGCGATAGGTGTCCAGCAAGGTTTCCTGTTCGGCCAGCACTTCTGCATCCATAGCGCGAATACGGATAATTTGCCGCATGGTTTTCGGGTCAAAGCCGCTGGCTTTGGCTTCGGAAAAAATATCCTTGATATCACTCATCAGGGCTTTTTTTTCTTCTTCCAGCCGTTCGATCCGCTCAATATACTGGCGTAATTGATCTGCCCCTTTGGTTGGTGTGACATCCATGCCGGTTATCTCCTTATATCCAGTATCTGTCTGTTATTCCGCCTGTCAGGCCGGTTTATTTATGTTTATGTTCTTTATGAAAGGCCGCTTTCTGGGCGTCGGTTGCTTCGGTTTGATAGCGTTCGCGCCATTCAGAATAGGGCATCCCGTAAATATAGGCCCGTGCCTCTTCTTTGGATATGTCCATGCCCTTTTCCCGGGCGGCATCCTGAACCCAGCCGGAAAGACAATTTCGGCAAAAGCCGGCCAGGGTCATCAGGTCAATATTCTGAACATCTGTTCGGTTTTGAAAATGATCGCGCAAGCGGCGAAAGGCAGCGGCTTGCAGCTCTGTTTCTGTTTTCTCATCCAGCTTGTCAAAATCGGACATTTTCTCCATCCCATCTGTTGGTATCGATAATTGGCTTCTGTTTTCCTACAGACAGTAAGGGAAGGCAAGTAGTCTTCTTAAAAAACACCCCCCTCATTCATATAAAAAAGAAATTGAAAAAACTTTGCCTCAACTAACATTTAATGCTAGTTTGGTTTTGTCTTTCTTCGGTTAGGATATTTTTCAGATGAGCGATCCCATCGCAGATAGCGCCGCGAAATTTGAGCGGATTCGCAAAGCCCATCAAAATGAGGTGGCAGAAGATTATGTGGAAATGATAGCCGAGCTTATCGAGGACACAGGCGAAGCCCGTGCGGTTGATTTGGCTCAGCGTTTCGGGGTAACTGCGCCAACTGTTAATGCCACTATCCAGAGATTGCAAAAGGATGGTCTGGTCAATTCGCGCCCCTATCGGTCGATTTTCCTGACAGAATCCGGCCAGGAACTGGCAGAAGAATGCAAAAAACGCCATCAGGTCGTCCGCAATTTCCTGATCTCTATCGGGGTGGATGAAGAAACAGCCGAGCAGGATGCAGAAGGCGTTGAACATCATGTAAGCGCCCAGACCCTGAATTGCTTTAAGGCCTTTTTGCAGAAATAATCGGCAATAAAATATAAGTACTAGCGTGCCAGCCAGAAGCTGAGATGGCGGCTGCGTTTCTGGCTAATCTGTGTGGAAAGACGGGCGATGGGCGCTTGCCAGTCGGCCGCTATGGCGGGCGGGTTATCGCCTTCTATAATGGCAAGCCAGGGGCGGGTAATAGTATCATCCAGCGGATAGCTCCGCTGATAATGATTGCCCTTGCCGCCTGTTTTTGTGGCAAGGGGCAGAGCGATATAATAGCCCTTTCCGGCTAAATGCCAATGCAGCAGAGCCGCACTTGCCCGGCTATAGGCGATAAGGGTTGTGGCATTATTCTCTTCGGCAAGCCGGTCTGCTGTTTGGGCCATTTCCTGCCAGCCCCGCAAGCGGCGAAGCGGATCAGATTTAGGCGTCAAAGGCCCAAAACTGCCTATGGCCAGTACCGCCCCCAATATCGCTGTCAGAACAAGGTTTATCGCGATAGCCGGCAGCATCAGTCGCGCGGGCAATTGCCCGGCAAGGCGGCTGGTGCCATATGCCAGTAATAATACCATTGCCGGATAGCTGGCCGCCGCCCAGTTTGCATTGGCTTCACTTAAAAAGGCCTGCACACATATCACCGCCAGAACAGGCCAGATAAAGGCGTGCAAGCCGCCTGCAAGGCCGGCGCGCATCTGGCGATAAAAGGGCAGTATCAGCACCAGCAGGAAGGTCACCGGCCCCATCACCCCGAATTGTGCGCCCGCAAATCCGAAAAGAGAGGCAAGAGAATAGCTTTGCTTTTCCAGATTGGCATTTTCACCCAAATGATGAAAGGTTACAAATTCATGGAAAATATTCCATAGCCAGGTCGGGGAAGAGGCGATAAGCACCGCCAGGCAAAAAACAAAAAACCCTTTTTTATATGGCTGGCTTCGCGTGGCAGCTATCAGCAAAAATATCAGCAAACAGGGGATAAAATACAGCCCGGCATATTTGGCAAGGCTGGCCAGGCCAATGGCAATACCGGCACCGGCCATATAGGCCAGATACCCTGTCCTGGCCGTATGGGCGGCAAGAATAAAATACAGCCCGGCCGCCCAGAAGGGCAGCATCACACTATCGGTGGAGATAACAAAACTGCCCAAACCGACCGCTGGCAGGCTGACCCATAAAATCGCGGCATACCGCCCGGCCATGACCCCGCCAATTTTCCTGCCGGCTTGCCATAATATCAGGCTGGTCAACAGATGTAATAATGGGCCGGATGCGCGCAAGCTGAATTCAGATTGCCCGAATAGCAGATTGACACCGCCCAGCAGCCAGGCGATCAGGGGCGGCTTGGAATAATAGCCTAATTGCAGATCCTGTCCCCATAGCCAATATTGGGCTTCATCTACCCCCGGCCCCAGGGGCGAGGCGGCAATAACCCATAGCCGTGCTGCTGTTATCAGTAACAATAGCCCCAATACAGAATAGGGGCGAAACAAACGCGCTAAAAAAGGCGGTAGATAATCTGTTTCAACAGCGTTCGGGCGCATGGGCTCGCTCAAGGGTTCATTTTTAACTTTATTCCAGCCTGCCTTTTCACATACTGGACAGGCAATACGGGTCTTTTCAGATTTTTATCCTGAATAGAAATATGTCTGTTGAAGTAATGGCATAAAATAGGTCTGTTTTACAACTTGAATGCATCTCTGCCCTGCTCTAGCTTTAGGGCAGATGAATATCAGGGCAGGGCTTTGCGATGAGTTTGTCCGCCATGTCACAAAGCCGGAACAGGAAAAGAGCATAAAAGATGCAGGATAGCACCGCCAGACAAACAGCAGAGGAAATTGTCGAGGAATTTTCCTTTTTTGATGACTGGGCCGATCGCTATCAGCATCTTATCGATCAGGGGCGGCGGCTTGCCCCGATGGATGCCGCCTTGCAAATAGAGGAAAACCAGCTAAAGGGCTGTCAGTCTGTTGTCTATTTTTCTTCTGATACAGATAAAGAGGGTCGTGTTCATTTCAGCGCGGCGTCTGATGCTGCGATTGTTCAGGGGCTGATCGCACTGTTATTGCGGGTATATTCTGCGCGCACGCCGCAGGAAATTCTGGCACTCTCTCCGGATTTTCTGGAAAAAATCGGGCTGGATAAACATCTCTCGCCGACGCGCAAAAATGGCCTTGCCAGCATGGTAGAGGCTATTCGGCGGGCGGCTGACCAAAATCTGAATACCGGATAAGGCCTGTTTTTTCTAGGAAGCAGAGGGTGCTTCGGGGGTGCGTTCAGCGCGGGGGGTGCGGCCATATACCTCGCGATAGCATTTGGAGAAATGCGAGGCAGAGACAAAACCGCAAGCCAGCGCAATCGATAAAATCGACATAGAGGTCTGGCGCAATAAATGGCGTGCGCGTGCCAGCCGCAAATTCAGATAATATCGGGTCGGGGTGGTTTGCAAATATTTGCGGAACAGCCGCTCTAGCTGGCGGGTGGATAAATTGGCCTTTTGTGCCAGCTCGGTCTGGGAATAGGGCTCTTCCAGCCCCTCTTCCATAAAGCTGACCACCGCCAGTAATTTGGGATGCGAGACGCCAAGGCGCGAGCGCAATTCCATTCGCTGGCGATCGCTGGGGTCACGGATACGGTCATGGATAAATTGCTCGGATACCTGGGCGGCCAGAGAGCTGCCATGCACCTGGGAGATAAGATATAAAATCATATCCAGTGCGGCCGTACCGCCCGAACAGGTGATGCGTGTATCATCAATTTCAAACAGCTCATTGGTGATTTCCAGCAATGGAAATTCTTCGGCCAGCCCGTCGATATTTTCCCAATGGATGGTGCAACGCCTGTCATCCAGGAGGCCGGCCGCTGCCATCAGATAGGTGCCGGTACAAATGGCCCCGATAATAGCGCCATTACGATCCAGCTTGCGAATCACATTCAGCGTGTCTCTGGTGCAGTATTTTTTGATATCCAGACCGGCACAGGCAAAAACAAGGCGGCAGCTTTGCAAGATTTCCGGATCGCCATCGGCGCTGACTACCACGCCATTAGAGGCCTCGGTCGGTTGGCCATTCGGGCTGGAAATGACCCAGGAAAACAGCTCTTCTCCTGCCATTCGGTTGGCCGCACGCAAGGGTTCGATGGCCGAGGCAAATGCCAGCATTGAAAAATTGGGTATCAGCAAAAAACCGACTTTCAGCGGGCCAGCGCTTTTACTGGCCTGCAAAAGGCTTTTTATTTTTTCATCCCGCATGCCGGCTATCATGGATGAGAAGCCCTTAAAAAATTGCCCTTTTTATCAGCTTTACTGCAATTTAGGGTTTAGAACAGCAAAATTTTCATCGATCAGGCGTTTTTTTGTTAATCTTTGTCGCGTTATGCAAATGCGAGTCTATCGCTTTTAGGGCTGAATGAAAATATCGTGACGCGCTATATTCGGCTGGAAAAGCCTTTGGCGCGTTGGCACAGAATGTGATTTTGGCCATTCATTTTACAGGATAAATGGCCAATACCTTCAAAAAAAAGGCAGGGGATAAAAGATGAATGATATTGATATTGCCAGAGCGGCCAGCGCAAAGCCTATTCAGGAAATTGCCGATGGTCTCTCGATACCTTCTTCTGCCTTAAAACCCTATGGCCATGACAAGGCTAAAATTGACCTTAACTGGCTGCAAAGCCAGCCCGAGCGCAGCGATTCCAAGCTGGTTCTGGTAACCGCGATTAACCCGACCCCGGCCGGGGAAGGCAAAACCACCACAACTGTTGGTCTGGGCGATGGGCTGAATGCTATTGGCAAACAGGCGATGATGTGCCTGAGAGAGCCGTCACTGGGCCCATGTTTCGGGATGAAGGGCGGGGCAGCGGGTGGCGGCTATGCCCAGGTGATACCGATGGAAGATATCAATCTGCATTTCACCGGTGATTTTCATGCCATCACCTCGGCTCATAATCTGCTTTCGGCGATGATAGATAACCATATTTACTGGGGCAATGAGGCCGGGATTGATATTCGACGTGTGGTCTGGCGGCGGGTGCTGGATATGAATGACCGGGCCTTGCGCCATAATATTGTTTCAATGGGCGGGGTGGCGAACGGCTTTCCGCGTGAATCCGGCTTTGATATCACGGTGGCTTCTGAAATTATGGCTATCTTGTGTCTGGCAACCGATATGCAGGATTTGCAAGCCCGGCTGGGGGCGATCATTATCGGCTATCGCCGCGATAAATCTGCGGTCACCTGTGCAGATATCCAGGCAGATGGTGCGATGACGGTGCTGTTAAAAGAAGCGATGCAGCCAAATCTGGTGCAAACCCTTGAACATAATCCGGCCTTTATCCATGGCGGCCCCTTTGCCAATATCGCCCATGGCTGTAATTCGGTTATTGCAACGCAATCCGCGATGAAGCTCTCGGAATATGTGATTACCGAGGCGGGTTTTGGTGCAGATTTGGGGGCAGAAAAATTCTTTGATATCAAATGCCGTAAAGCCGGGCTGTCGCCAAAATGTGTGGTTCTGGTCGCCACTATCCGCGCCCTGAAAATGAATGGCGGTGTTGGCAAGGATGATCTGGGTCAGGAAAATGTCGATGCTGTGCGTAAAGGGTCGGTCAATCTGCAGCGCCATATTGAAAATATCAAACAATTTGGTGTGCCGGTGGTGGTTGCCATTAACCATTTTGTTACCGATAGCGATGCCGAGGTGGCCGAAATTCAAAAACTGACAAATTCTGTCGGGGTGAAGGCAATTTTATGCCAGCATTGGGCAAAGGGATCAGGAGGCACAAAAGAGCTGGCACAAGAGGTGGTCGCTGTCTGCGAGGCCAATACCGCCCAGTTTGCCCCGCTTTATGGCGATGAGATGCCCTTGTTTGAAAAGATTAAAACCATTGCAACCCGCATCTATCGCGCTGATGATGTGGCAGCGGATATGAAAATTCGCAACCAGTTACGGGAATTTGAAGCGGCCGGATTTGGCCATCTGCCTATTTGTATGGCCAAAACCCAATATTCCTTTTCTACCGATCCGAATTTGCGTGGTGCGCCAACAGGCCATATTGTGCCGATACGCGAAGTGCGCCTGTCAGCCGGTGCCGGATTTATTGTGGTCATTTGCGGGGATATTATGACCATGCCGGGATTGCCGCGCAAACCGGCTGCTGAAAATATCCGGCTGGATAAAACAGGTCAGATTGAAGGGCTGTTCTAGCCCCTTTTTAAGAGATGCAATCAGAACTGGCAGGGATGGTTTGCTTCTGCTAGTCTGCGAGGCATGAACAATCCTCCCCATCTGCCAATCGATACCATCACCTCAAGCTCGAACGCAGAAATTAAAATGCTGCGTTCCTTGCATGAGCGTAAATTTCGCCGACAGACAGGCCTGTTTCTGGCCGAAGGGATGCGCCATTGCACCGAAGCCGTGCAGATGGGCTATCAGCCCATGCGCCTTGTCTATGCACAGGGGCGCGAGGCAGATAAGGGCATGGCTTCGCTGATAGATGCCTGCCAGAAAGCAGGGGGGCGGATATTGCCGGTAACGCCAAATCTGCTTTCGCGTATCAGTGGCAAGGATAATCCGCAGACCGTTATGGCTGCTTTTTGTATGCGCTATGGCCAGCTATCGGATATCCGGCCGGGCAAGGACGCAGCCGATATTTGGGTCGCCCTGGACAGGGTGCGCGATCCGGGCAATCTGGGTACGATTATGCGCACGGCCGATGCGGTAGCCGCCAAAGGCATTATTCTGATAGAGGATTGTACAGACCCCTATTCGGTAGAGGCGGTGCGTGCCTCGATGGGGGCGGTGTTTACTATCGAGATTATCCAGACCAGCAGTGCCGATTTTATCACCTGGACAAAGGGCTGGGGCGGCGAAATTATCGGCACAGCACTGCCAGCTTCCAAAGATTATCGCACAGCGAACTGGCAAAAGCCCCTTATCCTGTTAATGGGTAATGAGCAAGCCGGGCTGACAGATGATTTATGCAAAACCGCCAGCCAGCTTGTCCGTCTGCCTATGCTGGGGCGCTCAGACAGTCTCAACCTCGCCGTGGCGACCGGCATCTGTCTATATGAGGCTATTCGCTAGGCGATATCGGCTGACCAGCGCACATATAAGGCCTGGCCGATGGCACGGCCGTTTGGGCGATTTTCCCTGATCCCCACCTCGCCCGATATCATTGTCCCGGCTTGCCCCTGCAAGGCATCTGCCAGAGCAGACTGCACCGCAAGGGTAGAGGTGCGGATAGCATAGATAGTGGCGATCATACATAAAGGGGTATCGGATAAAAGCCGCGCGCAATTTGCCAGTAATTCGGGCAATGCGTCATTTAACTGCCATATCTCGCCCTTGGGCCCGCGCCCGTATTTTGGCGGATCCAGCAATATCGCATCATAGGATCGGTCGCGCCGCAATTCGCGCAATACAAAGGCGCTGGCATCATCGGTGATAAAACGAATGGGGGCATCGGCAAGGCCGGATAAATCACGGTTTTGAAAGGCTTGTGCAACCGCTTTTTTGCTGGCATCCAGATGGGTGACCTCTGCCCCGGCTCTGGCGGCATGCAAACTGGCCACCCCGGAATAGGCAAACAGATTTAACAGGCGTGGTGGGCGATTATAGGCAGTTTTGAACTGCCCTATTTGCTCGGCTGTCCATAGCCAGTGCGGGGATTGTTCAGGGAAAAAACCCAAATGACGAAAGGGGGTGGGCATCGCTTCAAAACGAACCCCGTCAAAGCCAAGCGGCCAGCTTGCCGGCAAATGCTTGTCCAGGTCCCATTTGCCGCGTTCCTCATCAGAGGCAGCAAAACGGCCAGACGCACTTTGCCACACTGCTTTATCCAGATAGGGCGACCACAGGGCTTGCGGCTCTGGCCGGATAAACAGATAAGGGCCAAAACGCTCCAGCTTTTGACCATCACCGCTATCGAGTAATTCATAATCAGACCAGCCATCAGCAAACAAATTCTGGCCTGTATTCAGGGATATCTTCATCGCGCGGTGATGATGCCTGTTCGCATTGCTAGTGGCAAGAGAAATTGCATGCAATAGTTAATTATACTATAAATAAATCATAAAAATATCTGTTTTAGTAAATAATTTCTTATTTACAAAAATTATTGAAAAGAGATTTTAAAATGGATGAAATCGATAAAAAAATCCTAAAGCTGCTTCAGGAAGATAGCGCCCAGCCGGTTGCCGATATTGCCCGGAAAATCGGCCTGTCGGTCACGCCCTGCTGGCGGCGCATTCAAAAATTGGAAGAAGCCGGTATCATCCGCAAGCGTGTGGCGTTGCTGGATGGCATAAAGACCGGGCTGGGGATGAGCGTGTTTGTCGCCATCAAAACAGATCAGCATAATGCCGATTGGCTATCTGATTTCGCGGCTACTATCTCTGCTTTTGACGAGGTGGTGGAATTTTACCGGATGAGCGGCGAGGTAGATTATATGTTGCGGGTGGTTGTCCCGAATATGGCGGCCTATGATGCCTTTTATAAAAGGCTCATATCAGAAGTGGCGCTTACAGATGTCAGCTCGTCTTTTGCGATGGAAGAAATCAAATATACCACCGCCCTACCTCTG
>JAYOMZ010000031.1:0-21338 GCA_038121125.1 Alphaproteobacteria bacterium | reverse complement strand
AGCGCGGTGCGCCAAGTATTTTATTATTAGTTTCATAAATGGGTCTGGTCTTGCTAGAGTAATATTTTGTGGCATCATTATTCTCAAAAAAGGAAGGTTGTAATATGTACATAAGGGTTGTTTCGATAACTGCATTATCAAAGCTACAGTTTGATATGACCGTTACATATTTCGAAAATATCTGGTCCCCAAAAGTAATAAGTTTGGGTGCAATCTCTGCTGAGTTTGTTCAGAGTAGTGAAAATTCGGGCATGTACATTATCCATTACCCAGACAAAAAAACAGCATTATCTGTTTTCGAAAAAATTAAACCAGAAGTAGATGAAGTCAAACAACAAAATCGAATACAAATCACTGAAGGCGAGCGGCTCTTTAGAGTAGACAGTTAGTATTTTGCAACCATTTTATAAAGCGGCATTTCTAACAATAGCTGGTGTCTTCATGTTCACTTGCGTGGACATCTTTATAAAATTTTTATCTCCTGTACTTCCCGTTGGACAAGTTTTAATTGCTTTTGGCACAGGGACGGCAGGCATGTTTTGGCTAATGGCGAGCAGAACAAGGCAACCTATTCTTGATAAGCGATATTTTCATAGGGCAACTATTTTCAGGTGCATAAGCGAGATGGTTGGCGGTCTGGCTTTAGTAGTTGCTCTTTCTAATTCAGCTTTATCGACAGTTACAGCAATTATGCAAACGGCACCCCTGGTTTTGACTATTATGGCGGCCGTTTTTTTAAAAGAAGTAATTGGTGTTTCTCGTATCGCAGCTATCATATTTGGCTTTCTTGGTGTGTTAATAATTATAAGGCCAAGTGCAGGAGAGCTTGATATTTACGCTGTCTGTGCGCTTGTTGGAGTGATTGGGCTTGCTGGAAGAGATTTTAGTGCACGCCTACTTCCTGATGATGTTTCGGTTATCGGACTTTCTTTTTATGGGTCACTATTTGTAATATTGTCAGGCTTACTGTTGATGATAGTGACAGGAGGTTGGGTCTTGCCAAACTCAAAAGAGATATTCTATTGCGTGGCAATGGCAGCCTGTGGAGGCGTTGGGTTATGGTGTATGTCTACTTCTATTAGATTGGCTGATGTCTCAGCGGTTAGTCCTTATCGCTACACTAGAATTATTTTTGGAATGGTTGCTGGAGTAATTATTTTTGATGAAAAAATTGACGTTTTAACAATTTTTGGTGCATTGATAATTGTAGGCGCAGGGCTGTATGGCTGGTCCCGAGAGCGAATTCATTCGGTTTAATTCTAATAAGTGGGTTGATTATAGATAATTAACTTAAGGAAGAAATTTGACTTTAGAATTGCAGACAATTGGGATTTTGATGCCAGGAGATATGGGTCATGCCTGTGGTGCTGTTTTGAAGAAAAATGGTTTCAGAGTAATTACAGCACTTAATGGTCGAACGCACCGCACCAAATCGTTGGCCGCTGAAGCAGCTATTGATGACGTTGGCGATTTGAAGGCAGTGGTTAAACAATCAGACCTTATCTTGTCTATTTTGCCTCCACAACATGCTT
Organism: Alphaproteobacteria bacterium; assembly: GCA_038121125.1. GTDB lineage: Bacteria > Pseudomonadota > Alphaproteobacteria > Puniceispirillales > Puniceispirillaceae > JADHLI01. Next base: position 19,806 of record JAYOMZ010000031.1, on the reverse strand, counting down.
ATAATTTAGCAAAAAAAGTCAGCATAATTATGAGAGACATAAGCCGTTATCCAGATTTTGTTGATTGCAATGCCATTTCGCCTGCAACGGTAAACAACATTGCACAGCAATTTGATAATATCCCTACAAGGTTTATTGACGGCAGTATAATAGGGCTGAATCCAATCAAGGAAAATGAGCGAACACGCCTATATGTCAGTGGAGATAAGCTGGACCTGATTTCACAAATAGACGGTAGAGGACTGGTAGTAAAAGCCGTTGGGTCGGAAATAGGGCAAGCTTCGTCTTTGAAGATGCTATACGCTGGGGCAACTAAAGGAGCTTTCTCATTATTTGCTGCTGTTGGTCTGATGGCAGAATTGGCTGGTTTGAAAGAAGAGTTGTTCAGCGAATTTGAATTTAGCAAACCAGATGTTTTAAAGAGCATAAATTATATGATCCCTAGAATTCCAGTTGATGCCGCTAGGTGGATTCCTGAAATGGAGGAAATTTCAGCTACCTACAAACAATATGGCATGACAGCAAAGTTTCATGAAGGCGCAAAAGAGCTCATGGAAATTGCCTTAAATACACCTTTGTCAGCGGAGACAAGAGAAACATTGCCGAATGACTTTGACATTAATGAAGCACTAGAAATGTATAAAGATGCATTTTTAGATTTGAAATCTAGATAAGGAGTACCACAATGCGTTTTGGTATTTTAGGTGATGCAAAAATTGCTCGTGAAAAATTGTTACCAGCAATGCGAAAAGGTGGCCATGAAATCATCCATCTAGCGAAACGCGATATCTCTCAGCCGGTTGATAGCTCCGTTTGGCAGGATATAAAAATTTCTTCATATGAAGACATGCTCAAAGATCCTGATGTGGAAGCCATTTATAACCCTCTGCCAAATCATTTGCATATTGATTGGACCATTAAGGCATTAGAGGCTGGAAAACCTGTTTTATGTGAAAAACCATTAGCGTTGACCCTCTCTGATATAGATAGATTAGAGGCTGTATGTCAACGTACAGGTTTGTTTGTCTATGAAGGTTTTATGGTGCGGCATCACCCGCAATGGGATTGGATTAAAAATCTAGATGTTGGGGAACGCCAAATGGTGATTGCTCAGTTTTCTTATCCGCCGCAACCTGAAGGTAACGTCCGTAATTATGCTGACATGGGCGGGGGCCCGGTTTGGGATATAGGATGTTATTGTTTGCTGGCTGGACTAATGCTTTTAGGCAATGATGCCAGTTTAATTGCTAGCTCTATAGTGCCGGAAAGGCATCTTGATGTTGAAAAAACAGGGTCAGCCATCATTAACTTTGGAGATGGGAAACATCTAGTTTTTTCTGTTTCCAGCGGCGCAAGCTTATCACAACTTGTTCGATTGGTCGGAAGCGATGGATGGGCAGAGTTAGATGTTCCCTTTAATCCGTCTGGAAGCACAACAGCTAGGTGGGCTCATATAGATGACACACCTGATATTCGTCTTTCTGCAGGGCATATTAAAAAGTTCGAAGATTGCGATCAATATCAGCTAATGGTTAATGATTTTGAAATGGCATGTCAAAATGGCAAGCAAGCTGATTTTTCTGATAGTCGTTTATTAACTAGTATTTTGAGTAAAATAGTTGACGATTCAAAGTAATTTTGTGCTTTTCAGCGCTGCTTTTGGCTCTTCTACTCCTCGATTTAATTGGTTTTTGAACTGATCTCTTGCAGAAGAAGTTCAGAACAGACCCCCTTTATTATTAGCCTATGTTCAAGAGAACTGAAGGCTGGGGTTAGAGGAGCCTATATTAATTAACCGGGGATTTATGATTAAGATGTCAGTGGAGCCAATACATGATCTAGTTATTCGAAATGGGCAAATAGTTGATGGAACCGGAGCGAGGAGCTTTGAAGGCGATATCGCCATCTGCGACGGAGTTATAAAAGAAATTGGTCACGTAAATGGCTATGGCAAAGAAGAGATAGACGCAAAAGGTAATGTTGTAACACCTGGGTTTGTTGATATTCATACTCACTATGATGGGCAAGCAATTTGGGATAAGCACCTTAAACCCTCTTCCATTCATGGGGTAACTACCGTTGTAATGGGAAACTGCGGAGTTGGCTTTGCTCCATGTCGTTCTGATGACCGCGAAAAACTTGTTGAACTAATGGAGGGTGTTGAGGACATTCCCGCCCCTGTTATGCATGAAGGCTTGGAATGGTCTTGGGAAACTTTCCCAGAATATTTAGATGCTTTAGATAGTGGTCAACGAGATACAGATATTTGCGCTTTACTTCCACATGCTGCTGTTCGTGTTTACGTCATGGGGGAAAGAGCAATACGTCATGAAGCAGCCACTGCTGAAGATATGGAGCAAATGAGGACTTTGACGGCTGAAGCTGCCAGAGCAGGTGCTTTCGGCTTTTCTTCATCTCGAACAATAAGTCATAAGAGTAAAAAAGGTGTCTTCACTCCTACACTGCGCGCCAACGAGTTAGAATTAACAGCACTGGCAAGAGGATTGTCGGATGCCGGCCACGGCTTTATTGAAATGGTATCAGATTGGGACGAGCCGAGCCCCGAGGAGGAATTTAAAATGTTTCGCCGCGTTGTTGAAGCAAGCGGGCGGCCAATGGTTTTTACTTGCAATCAGCGGCATGGCGAGCGGTCTGAGTTTTGGAAAGACCTAATGACATATGCGAGAAAGGCGCGTGAAGATGGACATATTTTAAGGCCAGTAGTTGCGCCTCGTCCTATTGGCATAATGCTTGGTTTAAATGGGTCACAAAACCCATTTTCAGGAACACCTACCTACCGCTCCATTGAGCATCTTCCCCTTGAAAAAAAGGTAGATGTCATGTCTCAGGAGAACGTTAAAAGACAGATTTTATCAGAAGATCCAGTTAAGGAAAGCACCTTCCCTCTTATTCACCGGATTTCTTTTAATCAAATGTTTCGTCTTGGTTCGCCGGCTAATTATACTCCTTCCCCCGACGAGTCGATTGAAAGTCTGGCGGAAAATGCTGGTATATCTCCCCAAGAAATGGCGTATGATATTTTACTGGAAAATAGAGGGCGGGCATTCATTTATTCTCCTTTAGTTAACTACGCAGATTATACGTTAGATGCTTGCGCTGAAATGCTAGATGACCCACATGCTATTATGGGTCTTGGTGATGGTGGAGCGCATGTTGGTTTTATTTTAGACGCTGGTTACCCAACCTGGTTGATAGGTTACTGGAATCAAATCCAGAAACGTTATTCCATAGAAGAAACTATTAGAAGACTGACGTCCGATACTGCTCATGCTGCAGGGCTGATAGATCGTGGAAAAATATCCTTGGGTTTAAAAGCTGACCTAAATATAATCGATTGGTCCTCAGTCCAAGCTGGAGATCCATACTTAGTATCAGACCTTCCCGCTGGCGGTAGCCGATTGATGCAAGATGTCTCTGGTTACAAGGCTACAGTTTTGTCTGGCGTCGTGGCTTATCGCGATGGCAAAGAAACGGGAGCAACACCGGGGAAATTAGTTCGCAGCCAAGCATAAAGCTCAAATATTGGGTTTTTGCAATTTTGTGTCTTTAAGAATGATATTTTATGAAACAAAGATGCTTGGACATTGTGTATTTCTCTAGTTGGAAGTGCTTTAACTAAAAAGTAATTTTGTCCTTATGCTTGTCTCAATTCCGTCGCCGTTCTAAGCATATTTCAGTAAAAAATTAATCAGGTATATATTGATTAATTTCAATGACATTTCCACTTGGGTCTAGACAATAAATTTGATGCATATTTCTCATCGCATATGTTCCTGCATCTGTAACCTGAATGTCTTCCCGTTCTAGTCGATTTTTTACTGCTTGGATGTCTTGGACTGCTACTGCTGGGTGTCCACCTATTGAAGGGTTGTGTGCAAAATTATTTCGTAAAGCAAATCCTGGATCAGGCTTTATAATATGTAAGCCACCATTAAAGGCGCCAAGTGGAAACACTGATAAATCTTTTGGCTCTATACTAAAGTCACCTTTTTCCTTTGGGGCTTTCCAACTGCCTTCCCTCAAACCTAAGTTCATAGCGAGAAACTCAACAGATTTTCTTACATCAGCAGCTTGCAAATTAACATGATGTAGCTTCCACTTTTTTAAAGTCACTTGCTCAATGTCTTCTTCGAAAATCTTGCTGCTTGCTTCACAAACTATCATTATGTTCTGACAGGGCAGAGCTATGCACAAGCAAGTTCCATCACCTTGAAGACTTTTAATTTGTTGAAAATTTGCCCCTGTTTTAACCAGAGAAGTTTTCGCTTTTCCTAAGTCTGGAATTTCTATCATAACGTATCTGTCTAGAACTGACGTTAAAATTCCTTCCTCGTTTCTTATAAGTTTATTTGAGGGCTTTTTAAGACGAATAATTGAATGGGATGATGCAAATACACATTCTATTTCAGTTCTTATTTTTGGCGCCCCAAGTCCCAGAACATTTTTGTAGAAATGTTCAGCGAGATCTAGGTCATGCACGGCAAGAGAAATACCACATAAGTTCCACATCTTACTCAACCACTATTTCATTCTGGTTTGTAAAATTCTGAGGATTTTTCACGTCTTTCTAGCCACCATCTAGATTGTTCCGGCCAAAGGGTAAATTGCTTGTCTTGATTAAGGTATTGCGCTGCCTGAGCAGCCCACATCGGGTTAAATAAGGCCTCTCTTGCAACTGCAACTAGGTCGGCTTGCTCACTCTCTATAATATGATTTGCTTGCTCAGGGTGAGTTATTAGGCCGACTGCCATTGTCATAATTTCAGCATTCTTTTTGATTTCATGTGCATAAGGCACCTGATAACCCGGCATCCTTTTGCCTTCAGCTGCTGTTGCGGACCCGGAGATTCCTCCTGACGAACAATCAATTAAATCCACACCAACTTGTTTTAGTTCCTTTGCAAGTTTAACAGAGTTTTCGATAGACCAACCATTATCAATATTGTCCGTTGAGGAAACTCTGAAAAACAAAGGAATTTCATCTGGAATTGACTGCCTTAAGGCATCTGAGGTCTCGATTGCTAACCTCATGCGTCCATATAGGTCACCTCCATATTTATCAGTTCGTTGGTTGCTTATCGGAGATAAGAAACTATGAATTAAATACCCATGGGCCCCATGTAATTCTATTACCCGATAGCCTGCACTTACAGCACGCTTAGCAGCAGTTACAAAATCATCAATTAATTCGTGAATTTCTTCTATTGTTAACTCTTCAGGAATTTCCCAGCCTTCACCAACGGAACAGGCCGACGGTGCAACAATTTTCCAAGGCATATCTCCACGCCTAAAGTCATCTTCATTAAGGGGGCCATTTCCATGCCAGGGACGTTGCATGCTTGCTTTTCTTCCAGCATGCCCTAGTTGGATGCCAGGAATGGCTCCGTTTCTGGAAATAAATTGTGCTATTCGTGAATGACCAACGATTTGCGCGTCTGTCCAAAGCCCGGGACAACCGTGGGTTATTCTTCCCTTTTTTTGCACTGCAGTTGCTTCAGTTATAATTAATCCGGCACCTCCAATAGCAAAACGACCCAAATTAACTAGATGCCAATCATCTACGTATCCTTCATGTGCAGAATACTGGCACATTGGTGGCACAACTATTCTATTAGGAAATACTACTCCTCTAATGCTTATAGGAGTAAAAAGGTTGTTATTTACCATCATAAACTCGTTAAAGAGGTCCAATGAAACTTAAAATTCGGTCTCGTCAGTTAATGAAAACATAGTATTTTGTCTCTGCCAACCCATCAAACGTTCGTGATCCGAAAGCCGCAGACCGGTTTCTTTTAACCTCCACCTCTTTGAAAAACCTTCAAGTTGATTGTGAAACGGTATTAGTAACCCCTGAAATGAAATTATAGTGGGCCTTAAAGGTGTTATTACTTAAGATTTATTGTGGGGCAAAATGTGGGGTAAAAATTGGGAAAGATAAAAAATAATTTATAATCAGTAGGTTGCTGGTTGGTGCGGCAGACCGTCCCTCCGCCATTTCATTTCCCGTTTTTGAAATTATTTGCCGGTCAGGACACTTCACCAGCTATATGCCCGGCTATCCGGCCGTGCCTTGCGCGTTTGGCGATATGGCCTATACCAGCTTGCCAGGGCGATAGCCGGCTGTGCATAGCGCGTCATGCAAAAAGGCGATATGGGCAGGGCCAATCTCGCAACAGCCGCCAATAATGCTGGCCCCTGCCTCTGCCCAGCCAAGCGCATATCGGGCATAAACAGCAGGGGATAAATCCCGGCGTGCCTGCAGATTATCGACCGTTGTGCCGGGCGCAAGCCCCGCGATAGAGGTAAAACCATTAGCATAGCCGCCAAAGCGCAAGCCCGATGCGGCCAGCAAGGGCATGGCAGCATCTATCGCCTCGGGAAAAGAGCAGTTTACACATAAACCATCTATTCCTTCTGCCCCCAGCATATCTATCGCGCGTGCCAGGCTTTCGCCCGAGCGCAGGCTATTGGACAGATCATCTGAAAGCGTCAGACCGATAAAAGATTTCTGCCCCGCAGCTTTCAGGGCGGCGATAGCGGCTCTGGCTTCGGTAATATTGGAAATGGTCTCTACCAGAAACAGATCGACATGACCCGCCTGTACCTCTATCAGCTGGCAATACTGGTCATAGGATTGCTGATAATTCAGCGCAGCAGAGGCTACATAGCTGGCCGCAAGGGGCGGCAGGCAGCCGGCAATATTCACATCATATTTTTTGCCCTGTTCGGCTTGTGCCTCGGCTATCGCACGCAGTACCAGATCAATAGCCAGTTGATGGGCGACCAGAAATTTATCCCCATAGCCATGCCGGTTCAGACGGGTAGGGGTAGCGGTATAATTATTAACCGTTATTACCTGTGCCCCGGCGGTGATAAAATCCTTATGCACCCCCACCACAATTTCCGGGGCATCAAACATCACCTTTACCGACCAGAGGGGGTGGGAATTTTCCTGAACAGCCCGGTTGTTAATTTCCTGGCCCAGCCCGCCATCCAAAAAGCCTATATCGGACATTAGCACTTCACCTTCTGTTCTGTTCCTGTCCAGAGCTCAGATAAAACCACAAAAAGTCGCACCCCGTCCAGCGGCCAGAGACCGGGCGATTTATTTTACCTGTTTATTGTGGCTATTCGGTACAGGGTGCCCCGCATGGCGCACAGGCATTGCCCAGCTCGGAGGGCGATCCGACATCGGTCAGAGCCGGGCTTGTCAGATGATCCCCGATCAGCAGGATACTGCCCAAAAGGACAATCATCAGATAGATATTTTTCGGGGTGAGGGTCATTTTTTCAGCTCCCCTTGTTATTTTGACAGGCCAAAGCCGGGGCGCAGGTAAACCCCTGCCCAGCTGCCGGCCATCGCCAGCACAAACCACACCCAGCCATGCACAGAGCCAGAGGCAATACCGCCCAGAAATGCGCCAATATTACACCCAAAAGACAGGCGCGCGCCTATGCCCATCAGGATACCGCCAATGGCCGCTGCCAGCAGCTGTTTGCCAGACGGCCAGCTTTGCCGGCGCAACTGGCCAGAGACAGACGCCAGCATCGCTGCCCCCAATACCATGCCGATATTCATCAGGCTGGACACATCTGATAACAGCGAATGGCCAAGCGCACGTGCAGGGCCCGGCCATTGCCAGAAAGCAAAATTTTCCACCGGCACGCCCAAATCCTGAGCCAGCTTTGCCCCCCACAGGGTAAAGCCGAAGGTCACGCCCCAGGGATGGCCTGAAAGGGCAAAAACCGCCCCGCACAAGACAGCGATAATCACGCAAGCCAATAATAACCGTTTGTCCAGATGCTGGCCGCGCCGCCGCCCGATGGCATAAAACCCGCCCCCCGCAAGGCCGATTAAGGCCAGATTAATCAGCGCTCTGGGCGCGTCTGAAAAATTGTCTGCAATGGTAATGGGCCCGGCAGAACCCCAATCCAGTGCTGCTGGCAGGATAAAAGAGCCAAGCACCGAGCCAATGATAAAAAAGGGCAGGGCGATTATCATCCGCCCCGAACCGCCGCCAAAGCTGAAAAGCACGCCGGAGCCGCAGCCATTGGCCAGCTGCATACCAATGCCAAACATAAATGCGCCGATAAATAAGGAAACCGATACAGGGGCAATAGAGCCTGCCCCGTCAAGCCCCCATAAAGAGGCCGGAATAAAGATACAGGCACATAGCCCGATCAGCAGGAAATGGCCGGAAATGCCCATCATTTCACCGTGAACCAGCGCGCGCCGCCAGGCAGAGGCAAAGCCATATTGAAAGCCTAGAAACACACCGCCCAACAGGCCGCCCAGCACAAATAGCCCAATGCCTGTCCAGCCTGTATCAAGGCTGACCAGCCCGGCAATGACCAGTGCGATAGCGATAAAGACGATGAGGCTAATCATCTCAAACCCGCTGGCAATGTGCGGGGACGGGCTGGCCGAGGATGTTTTGGGTGAGGTGAGCGTTTCTGACATAACAGCCCCTTTTAAAAATAACGCAGGATGCGGGGAGTGCGGCTGGCAAATCCCATTCGGTCTGCCAGCCTTTTTAAGGTGAGATATTATCGCATGGCTGGCCATTTAGCCAAGAATGGATTTGAAAAAGCCCTTTATCTTTTCCAGATTGGATTTGCCTGTCTCCAGCGCATTGCCAGCAGATGCGGTCCATTCCACCATAGAGCCATCATAGAGTTTTACATCCTTGCGCCCCAGCACTTCGGACAGGACAAACCAGTTGGTCGCCGCCCAGTGGCCGGTATTGCAATAGCTGATAACAGGCTGATCAGTGGCGACTTCTGCATAAAGGCTTTCCAGTTCTGTTGCTGATTTCAGCCGGTTGGCGCTGACATCATAGGCGGTTTCCTGAAATAGTAATTGTGCACCCGGAATACGCCCGGCTTTGGCCGCCTTTGGATGTTTGGCCTCGCCATAATATTGCGGCTCATTACGGCCATCCAGCAATGTGACACCGCTGTCCTTGCCAACAGCTTTTGCAACATCTGCCATGGAAATATAGCCCTGTGGCTGGAATTTGGCGGTGAAATCACCTGCCAAGGGGGCAATGGGCGCGCCCTGTTCAATCCGGTTTGGATAGGCGGCCTTCCATGCTGCATAGCCGCCATTCAGGATAGAGACTTTTTCATGGCCGAATACCTTGAATGTCCAGTAAGCCCGCGCAGATGAGCCGAAATCTGTAGAATTTACCCCTGCCGGAATAAATACCACATGGCTGTCTTGCGAGACGCCCAGCTTGCGTGCCAATGCCTGGAATTCTGCTTCAGATGGCAACAGGCCAACCACATCATCGCGGCCAACCCGCCAGCCATCCTTTAGATAATCTGAATGAATGGCACCTGGAATATGTCCTTCCAGATAGGTCTCGTAGCTGCCTTCATCCAGCTTGTTACGCAGATCAATCAGAACGATTTTCTGATCTCCCAGACGTTCTGCCAGCCAGCCAGTCTCGACCAGTGGCTGGGCAGTGGCAGCTCCTGCAAGACCAGCCCATAAAAGGGCGGCAAATAAAAATTGTTTCCAATATGCCGGTTTCAAATATGCCATAGTAGCGCTCCTTAATATGTATTGGCCAGCCTGTCTGTCTGACCGAAACGATGGGAAGAAAGATATAAAGGAGATAATAATATTTTCTAAAATCGGCTATATTGAGAGTTAAAATAAAAAATATATTTTAAAAATAAGCGATAAATAGAGAATTATATTTCCTGCCAGAGATATTCGAGGAAAACTATTTTTTGTTGCCGAAAAGCCGGGTAATCTTTTTAAGGCTATTTTATCGTAATGGGCAGAATGTCGTGATTCTGTCTCTTGCCGCAAGGAGAGGGCGTGTCATGTCGGCAGCAGATTTCTGGAATGAAAAATATCAGTCTTCAGAGTATATTTTTGGCAAACAGGCTAATGATTTTATTCGTGCGGTCACACCGCCTGCCCGCCCGCAGCAAACGGCCTATGCCCCGGCAGATGGGGAGGGGCGCAACGGGGTATATCTTGCCGCCCAGGGCTATCAGGTCACCTCTACCGATATTGCCGATTTGGCAGTTGCCAAGGCAGAGGCGCTGGCAGCCGAGCATCAGCTGCCGATAAAAGCGCTGGTCGGCGATGCGCTGAACCCGCCTTTTGAAGAAGAATCCTTTGATCTGATAGCGGTATGTTTTATGCATTTCCGCCCGGCAGATAATCAGCTTTTCATGGAGGTGAATCAGCGCCTGTTAAAGCCAGGCGGCCTGTTTATTCTGGAGGGCTATACGCGCGATCAGATAGCGTTGAAATCAGGCGGGCCAAGAGACCCGGAAATGATGTTTTCAGCCAAAGGCTTGCGCAAAATATTTGCAGGATATGATCTGCAGTTGCTGCAAGAGGTGCGCCGCCACCTAAATGAAGGGCCGCGCCATCAGGGCGAAGCCGCCACGGTGCAGCTATTGGCACGCAAGCCGGCCTGGCCCGCAACAGGCAGTAAAAGCTAAATGGTTAAAAATTGTGCATTTATTGAAAATATTCAAAATTAATGTGACTAAATTTATTAATTGATTTATAATTGACGGTGTTCCAGTCGAATTCTGGGAGAGACTGCCACGTGGCCCTTTCTTAAAATACGGGCAAATGGCAGCGCCGAAGGAGCAGATGCCTCTAAATCTCTCAGGCAAAAGGGCCAGAATTCGTGAACAGTCTGGAGAGTGGTTGGCAGGGTCAGCCCACCGACGGGGATAACCGCCAATTGAGGCGGGAAACTCTCAGGTTCCAAAGACAGACGAGGCAGAAAAAGGAGGGCTGAAAGATATTTTCAGCCTGAAACCTGTCTGTCTGTTAAAGGAGCCAGATTTATGAAACATTTTGCAATTATCGGTGCAGGGATCACCGGCATTACCACTGCCTGGGTATTGCGCCAGCGCGGCTATGACGTAACGGTGTTTGACCGTCATCGCTATCCGGCGATGGAAACCTCTTTTGCCAATGGTGGCCAGCTTTCGGCCAGCAATGCCGAGGTCTGGACAAATATCAATACCATTTTGAAGGGGCTGAAATGGCTGTTCAAGTCAGATGCGCCATTATCCATGAATTTGCGCCCGTCCTGGCATAAATATAGCTGGCTGGCCTCTTTTGCCAGCCAATGCGGCAATTATGAAAAAAACACGGTAGCAACAGCCAAGCTGGCAATTGAATCGCGCCGCTATATGGCCGAATTTGCCCATGCCGCAGGGGTAGAATTTGATCGTGAAGATAGCGGTATTTTGCATATCTATAAAAAAGAGGCCGATTTTGCCCATGCCCATAAGGTAACCGAAATGCTGGCCAAAGCCGGGCTATTGCGTCGGCAGCTGACCCCTGAAGAAGTGTATGAAATTGAACCGGCCTTGCAGGCAAGGGTTATTGGCGGCTATTTCACCGATAGCGATTTTACCGGTGATATTCATAAATTCACCAATGGCCTGGCCGAGGCGGCTCGCCATGCCGGGGTGCAATTTGCCATGAATACCGAAATAACCGACATCCATCATGAAGGCGAGGGCCCGCATTTATTCTGGAAAGAGCTGGATGGCGAGGAAAAGGATCAATCCTTTGACGGGGTGGTAATTACGGCCGGCGTGATGAGTCGCAAGCTGGCCTCTGCGCTGGGCGACCGGGTGAATGTCTATCCGGTCAAGGGATATTCCATCACGGTTGATCTAAAAGATGCGGCCTCACAGGCGGCCGCCCCTACGGTCAGCCTGCTCGATGATGCTGCAAAAATCGTTACCGCCAGATTGGGCAGGGACAGATTCCGCGTAGCCGGCACGGCCGAGATTAACGGTATTAACTATGATATACGAGCCAACAGAATAGCCCCACTTACCCGCTGGGTGCAGGATAATTTTCCCGATATTTCAACCAAGGCGGTTATTCCCTGGGCGGGTCTACGCCCGATGATGCCTTCCATGATGCCGCATATTGCCGCCGGCCAGAAAAAGGGCGTTTTCTATAATACCGGTCACGGACATTTGGGCTGGACGCTCTGTTGTGTCTCTGCCCAGATGATAGGCGATATTGTCCATGCCAAAAGTAATCATCTGTAAGCGGCCGGTGGCAAATAATATGAATAAAATAAAACCCCTCTTTTTGTTTAAAGAGGGGTTTTTTCAAAGATGGTAGCGCCACCCAAAAAAGGTTTTTGCTAGCTGCATCGCCAGAGTAGGCCTTTCCTATTTATCCATCTGTTTTTTCAGCCACCCTTCCAGGGCAGGCAGCATACCGCCCAGTCCCTTATATGCTATCATGGCAGGCGAGAGCTGGCGTAAATGGGCGGCAAGGCCAGCGATGGGTGATATATTATCCTGCCAGAAATCCAGCGGTGCCAGGCTGGTACGAATAAAAAACATCACCGCGCCGCTGGTCGGCAATTTATAAAAATGCTGGGTTTCAATCCGCACAAAAACAGAATGCCCGGCAAGGGCGGGGGAGAGCTTTTCCAGCCTTTTCGCCTCTCTGTGCGGGGCATATAGCCGGTCATCTGTCTGCAATGACCAGTTCTGGCGCCAGCTGGGGCTCGCCTCTTGCATCCCGGTGAAAAAGCGGTTCACCGGCCGGGCCAACCTTTGGGCAAATTCAGGTACCGGGCTATGCAGCTCTGCCAATGTTTTTCCTATCTTCTCGCCCAGCTGCCAATGGCCGGGAAAGGCCAAAAGCCCGCCTTGCAAATACCAGTCCGGGTCGGTTTTGGACGCGGCAGGCAGCAAGAGCAAAACATCTTCTGGTATCAACTGGCAGGCGGCGAGGAAAACAGCCTTGCCATCGCTGTCTGTGGCCAGCGGTGCAGGGTGGTTCAACGCGGCAGAGATGAAATCTGCCGCCTCTTTGGCCGCTGCTAGTACCGGTGGGCGCAAGGCAAATATCTGGTCGCTGCAGGTGTCCAGCAGGCGGGCTTTTTCCGCCAATTGGTATTCTGCCAGCCCCTCTATGCCAATCGGGTCAGCCCCGCCCGGCCAGCCCGGGCAGTGACCTGCTCTCAGCCCCATGGATATGGGCGGGGCAGGGGTGAAGGGCAGCGGCATATCGCCTGCCTTTTTGCCACGCTTTTTTCGTTCCATCGCCCCAGCCTATGCCGCCCGAGCAAAAAGATAAAGAGTTCTTACCCCCTACCCTTTAGGTACGGGCGGGTTTCCGGGGATAGGCAGGCCGCGCAACGCCTTGTTAGAGCGCATATATTGCGGGGCATAGGCCGCCTCATCCTCCAGCGCTTCAGCCGCGTGCCAGGCCCAGCGTGGATTATACAGCATCCCGCGCCCAAGGGCGATCATATCGGCCTGATCAGAGCGCAAAATCGCTTCGGCCTGGCGCGGCTCAGTAATCTGGCCGACCGCCATGGTGGGCAGACCTATCTCGCGCTTGATAGTGGCAGCAAAGCCGGTTTGATAGCCAGGCCCTGCATCTATCTTTTGGGCAGGGGAATTGCCGCCACTGGACACATCGATAAAATCTGCCCCTGCCACTTTCAGGGCAGCGGTAAACTGGCTGGCCTCTGTAACATCCCAGCTGGAATTTTCCACCCAGTCTGTGGCAGAAATGCGCACCCCAAGCGCCTTTTCCTGTGGCCAGACCGCGCGAACAGCGGTAAATAGCTCCAAAGGAAAGCGCATCCGCCCTTCCAGCGAGCCGCCATATTCATCATTGCGCTGATTGCTAAGCGGGGATAAAAACTGATGGCACAGATAGCCATGGGCCATATGCAATTCTACCACATCAAAGCCGATAGCATCTGCCCGCCTGGCGGCCGCCACGAAATCTTCCCTGATTTTGGCCATGCCGGCATCATCCAGGGCGGTTGGCATATCAAAGGCCTCGCTATAGGGGGCGGCAACAGGGGCGACAGTCTGCCAGCCGCGCGGATCAGATGCTTTTATTGGCGCCCCGCCCAGCCAGGGCAGCTCGGTAGAGGCCTTGCGCCCGGCATGGGCCAGCTGTATCCCTATTTTGGCATGGCCAAATTCCTTGCAGAATTTTACCACACGGGCAAGGCCAGCCTGATTTTCATCTGACCACAGCCCCAGACATCCCGGGCTGATGCGCCCTTCCGGGCTGACGCCTGTAGCCTCGGCAATAATCAGCCCGACACCGCTGACCGCATATTGGCCAAGATGCATTAAATGCCAGTCATTGGCCGTGCCGTCATGGGCGCTATACTGGCACATGGGCGCAACAATAATACGATTGCGTAATTCAACCCCGCCAAGGGTGATGGGCGAAAACAGACGGCTGGACATGGCTTTTACTTCCCTGAATTTTTAAAAAAACATTTACATAAGTATAAAATTATACTGCCCGCAGGCAGCGATAGATGACCCTATTTTCAGCCCGATGCCTTTTCGGGGGAGAGCAGGCGGACAAATTCGTCAAAAAATTTACCGGCCAGCTTTTTGGCCGTGCTTTCTATCAGGCGCGATCCCAGCTGGGCAATCTTGCCGGTAACCGCTGCCTCTACCTCATAGGTCAGGCGGGTTGCACTGCCCCCTTCTATTTCTTCCAGGCGCACTTTGGCCGACCCGCTGGCCGCGCCAGCTACCCCGCCCTTGCCGCTGCCAGAAATAACATAGGCATGGGGAGGGGCAAGGTCTGACAAGGTCACCTCGCCGGTAAAGGTGGCCGAAACAGGGCCAATTTTAAGCTTTACCTTCGCCGATAAATGAGTATCAGAGATTTTCTCCAGCCCCTCGCAGCCCGGAATGGCCTGTGCCAGAATTTCGGCATCATTTAACGCTTCCCATACGGTTTGAACAGGGACAGGAATATCATGGGACTGGCTAAGCTGCATGGGTGTTTTCCGGTAGGGGCAAAAAGATAAAACGGGGGGTTCAGGCTAGAGTGCGCGAACCGCCCGTTTGGTGATTTCTGTTATCAGATGGGCACGGTAATCTGCGCTGGCATGGATATCGCTCATCAGCTCGCTGTCATCGATAACCACTTTATCGACCGCCCCGCTATCCAGATTATTTTGCAGCGCGTCTTCCAGCCCGGCATGGCGGAAAACACCATCCTGTCCTGCCCCGGTAATCGCCACCCTGACACGGCCATCGCCATGCCGGGCTACACATACGCCCACCATCGCATAGCGCGAGGCCGGATTGCCGAATTTCACATAGGCCGCTTTGGGCGCCTTTGGAAAATGAATCTCGGTGATAATCTCGTCTTCTGCCAGTGCGGTTTCAAACATACCGGTGAAAAAATCATCTGCCTCTATCAGGCGTTTGCTGGTCTGGATACTGGCGGCCAGTGCCAGTACCGCTGCCGGATAACAGGCGGCCGGATCATTATTGGCCAGCGAGCCGCCTATTGTGCCGCGATTGCGCACCTGGCGGTCACCAATGCCGCCTGCCAGCCTTGCCAATACAGGTAATTCAGATACGACAAGGTCAGAATGTTCTACATCTGCATGACAGCTCATTGCCCCGATAATCAGCCTGTCGCCCTGCTGGCGGATGCCGGACAGACCAAGTGCGGAGATATCAATCAGGCAATCCGGGGCAGCCAGCCTTTGTTTTAGCGTGGGGATCAATGTCATCCCGCCTGCCAGAATTTTCCCCTCATCTGCCTCTTGCAAGGCAGAAATGGCCGCGTCCAGATTTTCGGGCTTTACATAACGGGTTGCATACATAATCTGCCTCTTAGCTTGTCATTTTGGTTGCCGCGCTTTGCACCGCTTTAACAATATTATGATAGCCGGTACAACGGCAGATATTGCCTTCCAGCCCTTCGCGAATCTCTTCCTCGCTCAAATCGCTGTTTTTTTCGACCAGCTCTATCGCGCTCATCACCATGCCGGGGGTGCAATAGCCACATTGCAAGCCGTGCTGATCATGGAAAGCCTGTTGCATGGGATGCAATTCATCGCCGGTTGAAATCCCTTCAATGGTGGTTATCTCTGCCCCATCTGCCTGGGCGGCCAGCATCGTACAGGATTTGACCGAAACGCCATTGATATGAACCACACAGGCCCCGCACTGGCTGGTATCACAACCAATATGCGTGCCGGTAAGCCCCAGCGTTTCGCGGATATAATCCACCAGCAACATATTATCGGCAATATCGTGAACGGTGGTCTGCCCATTCACATGAAGGGTGACTTGCGCCATTTGTTTTTCCTAAATTTATCGTAACATTCCTTAAGAAGGATATGGTTCTTTAAAAAACTGTTCTTGTAAAGAGGAAGGGTGGTGTTTTTATCACTTCCAGCGCGCTTTAAAGGCGTTATTTCTGTTATCGATACTTGCCTGATGAAGGTAGCCGCGCCTAGGATAAAAGCCAATAACAGCTAAAAAACGAGATACCTATCATGCCCCAGCCGCACCTGTCTGCCCATGACCAGCTAACAGATCGCGATTTGTTGATATTGGCCAGTGACTGGTGCAAGGCTGGCCGCCGGGTCGTACTGGCATTTGTAATGCGAACCTGGGGCTCTGCCCCGCGCCAGACAGGCGCGCTATTGGTAATGGATAGCCAAATGGAAATAGCCGGCTCTGTGTCGGGCGGCTGTATCGAGGGGGCAGTGATAGAGGCAGGTCTTGCCTGTCTTGAAAGCGGGGTTGGTACGCGCCTGAATTTCGGGGTGGCAGATGAAACCGCCTGGTCGGTCGGCCTGTCTTGCGGGGGCAAAATAGATATCTTGCTAGCCCCGATTGCCGAGCAGGGCTTGCCTGTCTCTATGTTAAAGGAAATGGCGGTAATCTGCCAGACGCGCCAGCCTGTTGAAATACCCTTTGATGCCCAAACAGGAAAGGCAGGGGCGCTTGTCTCTGCCCCTGATACGCATGATATGCGATCTGTACTATCAGAAGATGGCCAGATTTTTACCCTGCGCTATGCTGCCCCGCCCCATCTTATCCTTATCGGGGCGGTACATATCAGCCAATATCTGGCACAGATGGCGGCATCCTGCGGCTTTGGGGTCAGCATTATTGACCCGCGCGGCATTTTTGCCACTGATCAGCGCTTTGCACCATCGGTTCGATTGCTGACCGGTTGGCCATCTGATTATCTGGCAGATATCAGCCTTGATAGCACAACCGCGCTTGTCACCCTTACCCATGATCCGAAAATTGATGAAGATGCGCTTGTTCCTGCCCTGTCTTCGGACATATTTTATCTGGCCTGTCTGGGCAGTACACGCACCCATGCCAGCCGTATAAAAAGGCTGGCAGAAAAGGGAATAGGCGCTGATCAGATAGCCCGGATAAGCGGGCCGGCAGGTTTGGATATAGGGGCAAAATCACCTGCTGAAATCGCGGTTTCCATTCTGGCGGAGCTGATAGCGGCATGGCGCGCACAAGCCGGCCAGGCCAAAGACCGCCAAAGAACAAGATAGCCGCCCATGATATTTGCAGAATTTGATATAGATGAATGTCTTGGGGCGGTACTTGCCCATAGCCGCAAGCTGGGCGGAAAACGCATTGCCAAAGGCCGCGTGCTGGATGCCGCACTGATAGAGGCCTTTCGGCGCGAGGGGATAACATCGCTGGTTTGTGCCAGGCCGGAAAAAGGCGACAGATCCGAAGATGAGGTGGCAAGCCAAATCGCGCAAAAACTGGCAGAAGGGCTGATAGCAGAGGATATAGAGGTCAGCATTGCGGCAACCGGGCGGGTGAATTTCAAAACCCGAAAAACAGGTATTATTCGCTATGACCGGAACCAGCTGCGCGCCTTTAATATGGTACATGAGGGGGTTGGGCTTAGCCTGCCTGCCCATAACCAGCTTGTCTCGGCCGGGCAATTTATCGCAACCTTGAAAGTTATTCCTTTTTTTCTGCATCGCGATGTGGTGGAAAAATTGCTGGCTGTGCCGGGCGATGCCCCGCTTTTTACCTTTCACGCTCTGACAACAAAAAAGGCAGCCCTTATCCAGACCTATGGTCATGCATTGCCCGATAAGGTTTATCAGGCAACAGAAACGGTTACCCGTAACCGGCTGGAAGCGCTGGGGTCACAGCTGATGTCCAGCCTGCAATCTGCCCACCAAACAGAAGCGCTGACCCGCCAGATAAATAGCGCCATAGAACAGGGCGCAGAGATAGTGCTGATGTGCGGCGGCAGTGCAATTGTTGACAGGCAGGATGTGATACCATCGGCTATTTGCCAGCTTGGCGGACAGATTGACCAGCTGGGTCTGGCGGTTGATCCGGGAAATATGCTGATGACGGCCTCGATAGGCGGGGTGCCGGTGATTGGTATGCCGGGGTGCGCGCGCTCGCCCAAATTAAACGGGTTTGACTGGGTATTACAGCTATTGCTGGCAGGGATACCGCTTGACCGCGAAACGCTGGCAGATCTGGCAGCAGGCGGATTGCTGAACGAGATTGCCAGCCGTCCCATGCCGCGTATTCAGGCAGAAAAGCAGGCGCATAAAAAAGCAGAAACACCGCAAAAAATGGCTTGTATCCTGTTGGCGGCCGGACAGTCGCGGCGCATGGGCGGCACAAATAAGCTGTTGATGGAAATCAGGGGAAAGCCGGTTATCCGCCATGCAGCCGAAGCCCTTTGCCAGGCTGGGCTGGGCGATATTTATGTGGTGACAGGCCATCAGCCAGAACAGCTGCAAAATTGCCTGAACGGGCTGGATGTATCCTTTGTGCATAATTCGGATTATGCCAGCGGACAGGCCAGTTCGGTTGCACAGGCAATATCTGTTCTGCCAGAAGGGGTAAGTGACGCGCTGATAGCCCTTGGCGATATGCCCCTGATGAAGCCTGCCTTGCTGACCGCTTTGGCCAGGCAACATCAGGAAAAATCTGGGACAGGCCTGCCGCAAATCACCTTGCCAACCTATCAAACCGAGGGAAATTCCGAAATGGTTCGCCGCGGCAATCCGGTGATTTGGAGCAGTCCATTTTTTGCCGATTTAAAGGGACTTTCAGGCGATCAGGGCGGGCGGCAAATCCTGGCCGATTACCCTGCCTGTATTCAGCAACTGCACTGGCTAGACCCGCACCCTTTTATGGATGTCGATACAGGCGAGGCCTTTGCAGAAATCGTGCGCTATTTCAGCTATCGCGATGAGGAAGAGGAGAAGGAATAAATGAGCGAAAAATTATGGGAAGTTTATGCGGTTAAATATGCCGATAGAGAGGACAGAACCCGCAATGACAGCTTTATGTTTGCCACAGACCATGACACTGGTCATCCGATGGATTATTTTGTCTGGGTTCTACGCTGCGGGGCAGAAGTGATTTTGGTGGATACCGGCTATGATGAGGCAGAAGGTGATATGCGCAGCCGTCCCATCCATCACCGCCCGGCCAAAGCCATAGAAGCGCTGGGGCTGAGCGCAGACGCCATCACAAAGGTGATCATTACCCATCTGCATTATGACCATGCAGGCACGCTGGCAGATTTTCCAAATGCCCGTTTTTATCTGCAAGCAGCCGAAATGGCCTATGCGACCGGCCCTTGTATGTGCAGTGATGTGCTGCGGATGCCCTTTACCGGCAGCCATATTTGTCATGCGGTACAAGCGTTATATTCCGGTCGGGTGGAATTTTTTGACGGTGATGGCCAGGTTGCCGAAGGGGTAACTGCCCATTGTGTTGGCGGCCATTCAAAGGGTTTGCAGGCGGTGCGGGTAAAAACCGCTTCAGGCTGGCTCTGCCTGGCATCAGATGCCACCCATTATTATGAGAATTTTATGACCCGCAAACCTTTCCCGATTGTGGTGGATATCGAACAGATGCTGAAAGGCTTTGATAAAATTACCGCGCTGGCATCGGATATCTCGCTGGTTGTGCCAGGCCATGATCCGATGGTGCGCAGCCTGTTTCCCGGCGA
>JAYOMZ010000030.1:0-23247 GCA_038121125.1 Alphaproteobacteria bacterium | reverse complement strand
CCTCCCTCACCCCGGCAGAAAATAGCCTATTCGTCAGAAATCAGCCTTTTGGACAAGGAAAGAAAAAGGAAAGTCTTGATAACTTATTTAATTAAAATAATTTAAACCCTCTTTTTTATCCTATTCAATAATCCTCTATCTCCATCCCTCAACCAAACCAATTCCATTTTACCAAAGTTGATTTCTGATCCGCGCTTTTCAACATCCAACCTGTGCAACCGTTCCTTATTTCTTTTCAGGATTGAATAAACATTGTTGCTGCCCCATTCGTTTCCACGAATGGTTTTAATCCCCAATGCGTTGAGATATTGAGCGATTCGCCTATATCCCATTCCAGAATCGTTAAGGGATTTTATCTGATCATGAACCTGTTGCTGGAAATCTTTCCATACATGGCGGTTTCGGGAATTGACCAGACTGTTCGTAGAGAATGACACAGAGAAACAGAGAAATTGTTGCCAGTTCTCCGAAAAAAATCACTGTTCCGACTTATTCCACCGTAACTGATTTGGCCAGATTGCGAGGCTGGTCAACATCTGTGCCTTTTTCCACCGCGGTTTGATAGGCCAGTATCTGTGCCGGTATTGCCAGAACAAGCGGAGCAAGCAGCGGGTCGCAATCTTTGATCACCACTCTGAAACTGTCAAAATCCACCAGCTTTGCACTACTGGCGGTGGCAATCAGAATAATAGTAGCCCCGCGCGCTTCGGCTTCTTTCAGATTGCTGATGGTCTTGGCCGATAAATCATCGCCATCCAGCAAACAGATAACCGGCAAATCTTCCTCGATAAGGGCGATAGGCCCATGTTTCATCTCGCCAGCGGCAAAGCCTTCTGCGTGGATATAGCTTAATTCCTTTAGCTTTAGGGCAGCTTCCAGTGCCAGAGGATAAAGCCGCCCCCGCCCTAAAAACAAACAGGAAGGCGTTTTTTTGAATGATTGGGCAATCGGGCGTATTGCCTCAAAACAATCAATGGCCGCCCCTACTGCACTGGGAACAGATAACAGCTTTTGCTGCAAGCCTGCCGCCTCATCTGCACTCAGTCTTGCCTTTGCGCGGCCGAAATCCACCGCCAGCGCAAACAGCACGGTTAATTGTGCGGTAAAGGCCTTGGTACTGGCCACACCTATTTCAGGGCCGGCACGGGTGGGCAGGATGATATCGGCCTCTCTGGCGATACTGCTTTCCGGCACATTGACAATCGCAATGGTTTTCAGTCCCATTTCCTTTGCATGGCGCAAGGCCATCAGCGTATCCAGGCTCTCCCCCGACTGGGAAATTGCCACCACCGCCCCGCCTGCCAGATGGGCAGGCGCGCGATAGCGATATTCAGAAGCGGTTTCCACCGAAACAGGTATACCGGCCAGCCCTTCCAGCCAGTATCGGCCGATTTGTCCGGCATAATTACTGGTACCGGCTGCCAGAATAACCAGATGCCGGATATCGTCCAGATCAGCATCTGACAGGCCGGTTTTCAGCACACCTTTTGCGTCTGTCATTGCTGCTATCGTATGGGCAATGGCATCTGGCTGTTCATGGATTTCCTTTTCCATAAAATGGCGATATCCGCCCTTGTCTATCAGCGCAGGAGACGCGCTGGTGCGGATAATCTCTCTGTTTGCGGGCTGGTTATTGCGGTCAAAAATTTGCAGATCATCCAGGCTGAGAGCAGCATAATCCCCGTCTTTGAGATAAATCACATTACGGGTTAAATGCGCCATCGCCATCGCATCAGAGGCCACACATACAAGCCCATCTTCGATACCGATAGCCAGAGGCGAGGCATTGCGCGCCACAAACAGGGTATCGGGGTTGCCGCGCAGCATCACTGCCAGCGCGAAGGCCCCTTTAATTCTGGCCAGCACCTGTTGCATGGCCTGCGCGCCCTCATATCCCTGCCGGACAATATCCAGAAACAGATGGGCCAGTACCTCACTATCGGTTTGCGAGGAAAATTCATGCCCCTTTGCCAGCAATTCTGCTTTTAATTCTGCGTAATTTTCAATAATGCCATTATGGACAATCGCTACCTCATCTGCGGCCAGATGCGGATGGGCATTGGCCTCGGTCACCCCGCCATGGGTTGCCCAGCGTGTATGACCGATGCCGATATTACCGGCTTGCGGTGCTTTTTTTAAGGCTGTATCCAGCTGTGCCAGCTTGCCAACCGCGCGGGTAAGGTGAATTTTTTTGCCTTCCAGCGTTGCAATGCCGGAGCTGTCATAGCCGCGATATTCCAGCCTTTTTAGCGCATCCAAAATGATGTCTGCTGCTGGCTGATCTCCGATATACCCTACAATGCCGCACATATTTAGCTGCTTTTCTGCTGATTGCCTTGCTTCATTTTCTGACCCAAGGCGGCCTTTATGCCAGCCCTTTTTGCCATTTTTATCTCTATAGCCCCAAGTCTTACCCAAAGCACTGGATAAAGCCAAGATTTTATTCAGATTGCCCGGCCTTAATTTTGCCTGTTCTGGCGGGCATGGTAGTGCTTGCGAAACCCCTATGGACGTGTCTATATAAGCATATGCAATTTAGTGTCATTATATTAGCAGCAGGACAAGGAAAAAGGCTGAAATCTGCCATTCCCAAACCTTTACATCTGCTTGGTGGCCGACCGCTTCTGAACTGGGTGACAGGGGCGGCAAAATCTGCCGGCACCAGACAGACCCTTATCGTTACCCCGGCGGATACTGCCCTTTTTAGTGCCCATATCCCCGAAGATAGCCAGCATTTTATCCAGGACCCGCCGCAAGGCACCGGCCATGCGGTCGCCTGCACGATAGACGCTTTAGCCAAACTGCCAGCCGAACAGCCGGTGATTGTTTTATATGCCGATACCCCCCTTATCCAGCCGGATACCATCCGCAAGCTGGCAGACCAGATAAACCGGCATGGCAGCGATTTATGCTGTCTTGCTTTTGAGGCAGAAAATCCCGCTGGCTATGGCCGGATGGTGACTGATGGCGCTATCTTGCACACCATTATTGAAGAGCGGGACGCGCGTGCAGATGAAAAAGCCATTACGCTGGTAAATGGCGGGGTGATGGGGGCAAAGGCCGGCCTGTTATGCCAGTTGCTACCGCGCCTTGAAAAGGCAAATGCACAAGGCGAATATTATTTAACAGATTTGGTCGCTATGACCCATCAGGCAGGGTTGCACGCAACCTATCTGCCCGTAGCACAAGAAGAAGTTGCCGGCATAAATGACCGGCTGCAGCTGGCCGAGATGGAAGCGGTGATACAAACGCGCCTTCGCCAACAGGCCATGCTGGGCGGGGTAACGCTGATAGACCCTGAAACAATTTACCTGTCTGCCGATACAGAGTTTGGCCAGGATATCATTATAGAGCCGAATGTTGTTATCGGGAAAAATACTGAAATTGGCGATAATTGCCATATCAAATCTTTTAGCCATATTGAAGGTGCGATGATAGAGGCGGGATGTATTATCGGCCCCCATGCCCGCCTGCGCCCGGGCACAATTCTGGAAAAAGGGGTGAAAATCGGCAATTTCGTGGAAACCAAAAATGCCCATTTTGAAGCCGGGGCGAAGGCCAATCATCTCAGCTATATCGGTGATGCCCATATCGGCACAAACGCCAATATCGGTGCCGGCACAATCACCTGTAATTATGACGGGTTTAATAAATTTAAAACAGAGATAGGCGCTTATGCCTTTATCGGGTCAAACAGCGCGCTGGTCGCCCCTGTCCAGATTGCAGATTATGCGCTGATTGGCGCTGGATCGGTTATCACCCAACAGGTGGAAGCAGGCGCATTAAGCCTGACCAGAGCCGAGCAAAAAACCTATCCCAAAGGCGCAGAACGGTTTCGTGAAAAAGCGCAAAAGCTAAAAGACAGTAAAACATCATGATGTTAGACCCGGCCCTGCTCACCCGTCATCTTATCGACCTGCAGCAAAAATCTGTGCTTGTGGTGGGCGATGTAATGCTGGATAGCTATGTGATCGGCAAGGTCAACCGCATCTCGCCCGAAGCCCCTATTCCTATTTTGAGTGAAAACCATACCAGCATGACCACAGGCGGGGCGGCCAATGTGTCGCGCAACCTGGCTCAGCTTGGCTGCCGGGTCAGCCTGATAGGGCTGGTAGGTATGGATAATGCTGGCAAAGAGCTGACGCGCGCGATTGCACAGATACCGCAAATATTATTCACCCCCATCCTGTGTCCGGACAGGCCGACCACGGTTAAAACCCGTTATCTGTCTGCTGGCCAGCAAATGCTGCGTGTGGACAGGGAAATTACCGACCTGCCAGACAAAGAGGAGCGTGAAAAGCTGTTTGAACAGGCCAGCCTGTTAATGGCGGATTGCGATATTTTGATCCTGTCTGATTATGCAAAAGGCTGCCTTGGCCCTGCACTAAACAGACGGTTGATAAAAGCAGCGCATGAACAAAACATCCAGGTCTTCATCGATCCCAAATCAGCAGATTTCAGCGATTATCGCGGGGCAGATTTGCTGACCCCCAATTTGGCAGAGCTAAGACGGGCAACCGGCCTGACAGAAGACAGCCTGAGCGCAATTGAACAGGCAGCAAGGGATATATTAAAAGAATGTGATATCCGGCAAATGCTGGTGACATTGAGCGCGCGCGGTATGATGCTGGTCACACCGGATAGCGCCTGTCATATCCCTGCCCGCCCGTGCGAGGTGTTTGATGTTTCAGGGGCAGGTGATACGGTTATCGCGCTGCTGGCCTCCGGCATTATCACAGAGCTTGGGATGGCGCCATCTGCCCATCTGGCCAATCTGGGCGCCTCTCTGGTGGTGGCAAAGTCCGGCACGGCGTGCCTTGCCCCTGGCGAGCTGCTGGCCCAGCATAGAGGCGAGAAACAGGCCCTGCCCCTGTCAAAGGCGGCAGAACAGGCCAGTAAATGGCGCCAGCAAGGCCTGAAAATCGGTTTTACCAATGGCTGTTTTGACTTGCTGCATCCAGGCCATATTCATATTTTGACACAGGCCGCTGGCGGATGTGACAAGCTGATTGTCGCGGTAAATGCCGATAGCAGTGTCAAACGCCTGAAAGGCGAGGAGCGTCCTGTACAGCCGCAAGAGGTGCGAAGTGCCATTCTGGCCAATCTGCCCTTTGTGGATGCGGTTATCCTGTTTGAAGAGGACACCCCGAAAGAGGTGATAGAAGCCCTTAGCCCCGATTTTTTAGCCAAGGGCGGGGATTATCAGATACAGGATATTGTCGGCGCGGATTTTGTCATGGCAAAAGGCGGCGAGGTGCGGGCAATCGCGTTGCTGGAGGGGCATTCCACCAGCCGTTTTTTAACCTCCTCTTCTATCCAGACAGACTAGCTGGCAAGCGCCCGGATTTACCGCGCGCCTGACTATATTCCTTCCTTAATCTTCTGTCGGCTGTGCCATAAATTCCTGATCAATCTTTGGCAGGGGCGTATCTGAAATTGCCGCCTCAAAGGCTTGCAAACGCTTATAGATAGATAACAGCTCTACAATGGTTGGCCAGGAGTTTACCAGATACTGGAAAGAATTGGTAACCTGGCTAAAGGCTGTCAAAATCTGCTGCATTAATCCAAAGGTAATGCTGCCCACCGCGATGGTTGGTATAAGCAGAAGATAGGCAAAGATATTATCGGCCTGAAGATAGAAACTGCGGGCCACATTAAAATACATATAATGGAAATAGAGGCGGAAATAATTCCGGCGCACATTCGAAAACAGCTCGGCCAATGTGGGTGGCTGGGCGCGTGTTTCATCATCCTCGCCATAGACCAGCTCTTTGCGATAGGCCGCTTCCACACGCTGATTTTTAAATTCCAGCCCGGGCAGTTTGATACCCACCGCTGCCAAAAAGACAGTGCCAAAAACCGACCAGAAAATAGCTGCCATCAATAAAGGATTGGCAATTTCCCCGACAAAGGGCAGAGAGGTGACGTTCGATGAAAGCGCCATCAAAACAGGCAGGAAGGCAAACAGAGTCATGATGGAATCAACAATCGCAACCCCCAGCCCTTCGACAATCCCGGCAAAGCGCATAGTGTCTTCCTGTACCCGCTGGGATGCCCCTTCGATATGGCGCACCTGTCCCCATTTGGCGACATAGAAATCATTCATGGCCGTGCGCCATCTGAACACATAATGGCTGACAAAAAAGCGGGTCACCACATAAACACAAATCCACACAAAGGCAATTTGCGTGAAAATCAAAATCAGGCTGTAAAGATCGGCGGCTGTGGTTGTGCTTTCCCCGGAAAGGGCATTTTGCACCGCATCAAAAAAGGGACGCCGCCAATTATTGATAGCCACCGATACCTGAACGCTGAAATAGGTGGAAAATAAAATCAGCTGGCTACCAACAATCGACCAGATTTGCCATTTATGCGGCAAATAGCGAAACCAGAACAGGGCAAAGACAGCACATATAAAAATATAATAAAGATAAAACCACAAAAATTCGGAACTGATGAAATAGCCCACACCGACGATTGGATTATTCGGGTCTGTATCCAGCGCAAAGCCCAGAGTACGGCCAATTTCTGTACCAAAGCCATACCAGACAATAATCGCCACAGCTGCCGATAAAATTGCGCTGAGCAAAAACAGTTTCGGGCGCGGAAAAAAACTTTCAAACATGGTTTTATCTCTTTTTACTGGTTCTTTCTGCCGGAAAAATTTTAAACAAAATTTCCAAAAATAATTCTGGCCAGATATTTAATAAAAATCACTATCCTGTACTTTTTTGTAAATAGATATATTCACCACCACCCCCAGCGCGATAAACACGGTTAGCATCGCTGTTCCCCCGTAAGAGATAAGCGGCAAGGGCGCCCCCACAACTGGCAATAATCCGGTAACCATACCAATATTCACAAAGATATATAAAAATAACATAAAAGAAATGCCCATACAGGCAAGTCGGCCAAAACGATGCTGGCATCTAAGGCCGGTTAACATGACCGAAGCCAAAATGGTAAAATAGATAAGCAATATGCCGAGATTGCCGATAAAACCAAACTCTTCGCCTATCATGGTAAAGACAAAATCGGTCTGTTTTTCCGGCAAATAATTTAGCTGGCTTTGCGATCCTTGTAAAAACCCCTTGCCAAACAGCCCGCCTGATCCCAGCGCAATCTTTGACTGGGTAATCTGGTATCCTGCCCCCAGCACATCTGCTTCCGGGTTCAAAAAAGTCATGATACGCGCCTTTTGATAATCATATAGCTGAGACCACAAGACAGGGGCAGCCGCCGCGGCCAGCATTATGCCGGTTACCACAAACCGGCGCGGCACACCAGCGGCAAACACCACCGCCAGCCCGCCTGTCAGCAACATAAAAGATGTCCCCAGATCCGGCTGGATTAAAACCAGGGCAAATGGCACGCCCAGCATAAATATAACCGGCAGATAGGAAATAAGCGATTGCACCTGTTCAGGTGTCTGGCTGCTCAGATAACGGGCAAGAGCGATAATCACCGCCAGCTTGGCAGGCTCGGAAGGCTGGAAATTGAACAATCCCACCTCGATCCATCTGGTCGCCCCTGTCCCTGTACCGATAAAGGGCAGAATAAGCAATAAAGCGACCGCCATTGCCAATCCCCAATAGGAAAGGCGATGCAGCCAGATGGTCGGCATCAACGCCACAACAACCAGCAACATGGCACCAATGCCGGCGCGTATCATCTGTCTTTCTGCCCAGGGCGACCATGCCCCTTCCGACGCCGAATAAAGCGCCAAAGTTCCGACCACCACCAGCGCGGCAACCGATATCAATAACAGCCATGGCAACCGATATAACAGCTGAAAGATGCGTAAAATCATGCCGACACCCCGTCAGAGGCCAGCATGAAATCCAGAATATCGCTGGCTATCGGGGCAGCCGCACTTGACCCGCTGCCGCCATGTTCAACAACAACAGAGATGGCATAGCGGGGATTTTTATAGGGCGCAAAGGCAACAAATAGGGCGTGATCCCGCTCTTTCCAGGGGCGGTCAATATTATCAATAATACCTTTTTCGCGCTGGGCTTTGGTTATCCGCTTAACCTGAACTGTTCCTGTTTTGCCCGCTATCCCTTGGGCAATATCATATTTGCGTGCGGTTCCCAGACCCCCTGCCATGACTTTGCGCATACCTTTATGCAGAAAGCGAATAATATCAGGCGATACATCCAGAGGTGCAAAGGCAGAGGCGAGTTGCGGGTCATTCTGGGCGACCAGGCTGGGAATAATCGCAGATTTTCCATTGGCAATTCGTGCGGTCATCAGCGCCAGTTGCAAGGGCGTGGTCAGCACAAATCCCTGTCCAATGCCCGCCACAACAGTCTCTCCCGGTGTCCAGACCACCCCGCGCTGTGCCACTTTCCAGTCACGATTTGGAATAATACCCTGTTTTTCACTGACTAGCCCCAGCGCGCTTAAATCCCCCAATCCCAAACGACGGGCCATATCATGGATGCGGTTTATCCCTGTTTTCAGAGCAATTTGGTAGTAATAAATATCACAAGAGCGTTCCAGCGATTGCTCGGCATTGATAAAGCCATGTCCCCGCTCGTTCCAGCAGTGAAATTTTCGATTGCCAAACTCAAACGCACCAGAACATTCATATTGGGTATTGGGGCTGATAACACCGGCTTCCAGTGCCGCTGCCAGCACCACCATTTTAAAGGTCGAACCGGGGGCATATAACCCCGATATGGTGCGGTTTAAAAGCGGGGTGCGCGGATGGGTATTCATGCGCTGCCAATCGCGGACAGATAGCCGGTTGGAAAATAAATTCGGATCAAAGCCCGGTGTGGAAACCATGACTTTAACCTCGCCTGTCTGGATATCCATCACCACAACCGCCCCGGATTCAGGCGGAACCAGACGGCCTTTTTCATCCTTTAGAACCAGATCATCCCCCATCGCAACATGGGCGCGCAATTCAGCATCCTGCATCAGGGCTTCCTGAACCTCTGCGCGATGCACCGGCACTGCCTGCCAGCGCCCGCGCCGCAGCCGTTCGGTGGCAAAAGACTGGGCTTCGATATCAATGGACAGATAGGTATCTGCCCCCGGGTTAGCCTGTTGATCGCGCAAGACACGTACAGGCTTTCCCTTGGCATTAACCTCTACCCGCTCAAAGCCGAACAGGCCGCGCAAATCCGGCTCCATCTTGCGCTCAATGCCGGTGCGCCCGATACGGGTTTCCGGCAAATAGCGTAAATCTGGCTGGCCTTCTATATCGCGCTTATTCACCGGCGAGACATAGCCGGTCACATGGGCGGTCATCCATCCTTGCGGATAGATGCGCTTATAGCTTTTTTGAAAAGACGCCCCTTCCAGCACAGGCGATAAGACCGCCAGTCGGGATAATTCTCTCTGGGTAAGGTTGGATTTAACCGTTACCTCCAAAAAGCTGGGCTGGTCAGCTATTTTTTCCAGAATTTCTTCTATATCTTCCGGTTTCAGGGTTATCAGACGGCTGACGCGTTGCAGCCATGCTTTGGGATTTTTAATGCGCGAGGGCAGCATCCGTAGCTCAAACACCTCTGAATTACCGGCCAGCAACCGGCCTTTGCGATCCAGAATACGTCCGCGCGGGGCTTGTACCAGACGCTGATCAAACTGGTTATTATCAGACAGCCTGCGATAGCTTTCATTTTGAGCAATCTGCAACTGATAGAGCCGCCCGACCAGCAAAGTGCCCAGCACCCCCTGCCCGATACCCAGCATCACCATACGCCGGGTCATCACCGAGGAAAGTTCTTTTTGTTCTTTGCGCTTTTTCATTTGATTTTGCTATCCATTTGCCCGCGCAACATAAATTGACCAGCAGAGGCGGCAGAAACCAGCAAGACATAAAACACAGGAAAAAGTAAAATCGTCATCCCTGCCTGTAAAAAGATATCACTTAAATCCGGAAAGGAGAAATAAATGATCGCATAGACCGATATTTTGAAAGCAGCATAAAATAATACAATAAGGGAAAAGGCTGACCAGATTTCCAAAAAGTCGCTATGGATTAAAACAGCGCTGCGCCATCTGGTGATAATAGCCGACAATACCAGGGCGGTTGCGCTCATTCCCAGCATATCAAAGAACATCAATTCTGAAAAAAGCCCGATTAAAAACACCGCCAAAATAGACAGCCGATTGGCAAAAAACAAATTCATATAAAAAACATAGGCTAGAACCAGCAAGGGCGCAGAGGCAAAAAAGACCTGCCATTGGGCAAACGCCCCTTCAAGCAACACCAGAAAACAGCCAAATATGGCCAGTAATATCTGAATTGGCAGGGGCGAGGAAAGCTCGGCCGGACGTTCAAGCGGGCTGCTCATTGCAACACATCCTTTGGGCTAAACCCTTCAAGAAGGCGCTTATCGTCATTTTCCGGCAGGGGTGTGAAGAAATCGGCAAAACCGTCAATATCTTGCCTGTCATCGCCTTCGGGGCGTACCAAAATCGATACAAAGGCCACTTTGCGCAAATCAACAACAGGCTGAATATAAAAATCGCGCCCGCCTCCGCTGACCACACGCCCAACCGGCAGGCCGGGCGGCAAAATCTCGCCATGGCCGGAGGTAAGAACAAGTTCATTTTCCTTTGGCTCTGCTTCCAGCGGCAAAAAGGATAGCGATAGCATATCGCTATTTTGGCCTATCGCCAGACCCGGCCAGGAAGAGGTGCTAAGCAAAATGGGAATACGCGAATTAACATCACTTAGCATCAATACCCAGGAATGACGCTTGCCTACCTCTATAATATAGCCGACCAGCCCGTCTGCTGTAACCACCGGATCGCCGCGATGAATACGTTTATCCCTGCCATGTGTGATCATCATGGTATGCGAGAAACTGCTGCCCGGGGCGGCGATTGCGCGGGCGGTCACGGCCTGTCTGTCTGCCGGAATAACCGCCCCCAGAACAGTGCGCAACTGGCGGTTTTCCGACTCCAATATCTCCGAGCGTCTTTGCCAGCGTTTCAGCCGTTCATTTTCAGCACGCAATCGCACGGTTTCCTCGCGCAGGGAAGCAACGGTACGCATCCCTTCAAACATGGTTTCAACCGCCCGCACAGGCGCGGCCACCACATCAAAAAGCGGGGCAAATATACCCGATACGCTGGTCTGAACCGTTCGCACAGCCAACATGTCGGCCTTGCCGATAAAAATCAGCACAAAGCCTATTAGAATAATCAAAAGATGATAAAAGCGCCGAGGTTGGGTAGCACGCGTTCTGCCCGTGCGACCAGCCATTTTCCTTATGCTCCGATAAGAACGTGCCTGAGGGTTTTCAACTCTTCCAGACAGCGCCCTGTACCCATTACCACACAAAAGAGCGGGTCTTCGGCAATTGAAATCGGCAAGCCGGTTGCTTCTCTGAGGACGGTATCCATTTCACGCAGCATCGCACCGCCTCCGGTCAGCACAATCCCTTTTTCCACGATATCGGCTGCCAATTCTGGTGGGGCTTGTTCCAGTGCCATCTTTACCCCTTCAACAATCTGTTTCAGCGGGTCAGAAATAGCATCCGCGACTTGTGCCTCTGAAATAGTGATTTCCTTTGGCACACCATTGACCAAATCACGGCCTCGAACTTCAAAGCGCGTACTGGTTGATTTTTCTGGGCGCCTAGCTATCCCAATAGTTTTTTTAATTCGCTCTGCAGATGCTTCGCCTATAAGTAAATTATGTGTCCGGCGCATATAGCCAATAATCGCTTCATCCAGCTTGTCCCCACCTACGCGGACAGAATGGGCATAGACAATATTTCCAAGAGACAGGATAGCTACTTCAGTTGTTCCGCCACCAATATCCACCACCATTGAACCGGATGGCTCTGTTACTGGCAAATCCGCACCAATCGCAGCGGCCATCGGCTCTTCAATAAGGAATACACGGCGCGCACCGGCTGCCTCAGCTGATTCCTGAATAGCCCGTCGTTCTACTGCGGTAGAGCCGGAAGGCACACAAATAATCATCTGCGGGCTGGCAATGGAAAAGCGGCCATTCACCTTTCGGATAAAATGCTTGATCATTTCCTCGGCCACTTCAAAATCGGCAATCACCCCGTCTGCCATTGGGCGAATAGCCTGGATATTGCCAGGAGTTTTGCCCAGCATCACTTTGGCTTCCTCACCAACGGCCAGCACTTGTGTCTTGCCTCGCACCTGTGCCATTGCCACCACAGAAGGCTCGTTAAGCACAATGCCTCTCCCCTTAACATAAACAACTGTATTCGCCGTTCCCAGATCGATACCGATATCTGCTGACATAAAACCAAATAAAGAGCCGAACATTTTTCTAAAATTCCCGTGCCATCATTGTTAATTGCCTGTCTGGATGACCCTAATGCATATTTTATGCCCGCCAGGCAAAACAGACCAGCCTATTGAAAAGAAGGGCACCGTAACCGATACCCTTCCCTACTATAACTAAAATTGTGGTAAAATCGAGGCTTAATTCTCCTAGTTTTTATCTTTATCTACCAGACGGTTAGCACCAATCCATGGCATCATGCCGCGCAAGCGTTCACCCACCTGCTCAATATTATGCTCTGCATTGCGCCGACGGGTGGCTTTAAAGCTGGCCTGACGGACTTTATTTTCCAGCATCCAGTCACGGGTAAAGCGGCCAGACTGGATATCTTCAAGTACGTGCTTCATCTCTTCTTTTGTTTCAGAAGTGATGATACGAGGGCCGGTGACATATTCGCCATATTCAGCTGTATTGGAGATGGAGTAGTTCATATTTGCAATGCCGCCCTCATAAATCAGGTCAACAATCAGCTTTACTTCATGCAAACATTCAAAATAGGCCATTTCCGGGGCATAGCCGGCTTCGACCAGCGTTTCATAGCCAGCTTTAATCAGCTCGACCAGACCGCCACATAATACGACCTGCTCGCCGAACAAATCTGTCTCGCACTCTTCCTGGAAGGTGGTTTCGATAATACCCGAACGCCCGCCGCCAACACCGCTGGCATAGGACAGGCCGATATCATGGGCATTGCCAGAAGCATCCTGATAAACCGCCAGCAAACATGGCACGCCGCCGCCTTTCAGATATTCGCCGCGCACAGTATGGCCAGGGCCTTTCGGGGCAACCATAAAGACATCGATATCCGAACGTGGCTCAATCAGGCTGAAATGCACATTCAGACCGTGGGCAAAGGCAATGGCCGCGCCCGGGCGGATATGGGCAGCGATTTCATCTGAATAGATATCTGCCTGCAATTCGTCCGGGGTCAGCATCATGACAACATCTGCCCAGGCAGCTGCTTCTGATACGCTCATCACTTTAAAGCCGGCTGCTTCTGCCTTTGCGATAGAGGATGACCCTTCACGAAGGGCAACAGCCACTTCCGGTACACCGCTATCTTTTAAGTTTGCAGCATGAGCGTGCCCCTGCGAGCCATAGCCAATAATCGCCACTTTTTTCCCTTTAATCAGGCCAATATCGGCATCCTGATCATAATAAACCCGCATATCCTTATCTCCTTAAATTTCTACGCAGTTAAAATTCGCTTTATTCTTTTTAAAATGAGGGCTGGCACAATCGCCAACCGTGAAAATTTTGTCGCCCCTGTTTTAGCTCTTTGCCCCTCATAAAGGCAAGCCGGTAAAAAACAAAAGAAAAAAAAGGCGAAACCCTATTCTGTATCTATCAAATCGATAGTGTTGCCTCTGGTCATGCCACATACGCCTGTACGGGCAATCTCAACCTTGCCAAGTGATTCCATCAGCTTGATAAAGGCTGAAATTTTGGAAGAATTGCCAGTTACTTCAAAGACAAAGCTGTTCAGCGTGCTGTCCAGAGTACGGGCGCGAAAACTGTCTGCTACCCGCAAGGCCTCGACCCGCTGGCTGCCATTATTGACGATTTTTACCAGCGCCATTTCCCGTTCAACATGAGACGGGCCGGTGGTTAAATCCTGCACCACATGAACTGGCACCAGCCGCGCCAGCAATTGTTTTATCTGTTCAATCACCATGGGCGTGCCGCTGGTCACAACCGAAATACGGCTGGTATGACGCTGTTCATCCACTTCTGATACGGTCAGGCTTTCGATATTATAGCCGCGCCCGGAAAACAGCCCCACAACCCGGGCAAGCACACCAGGCTCATTATCCACCAGAACAGAAAGGGTATGCCGTTCAGTCTGTGTTGTATCCAACATTTGATACGCTCCTAAAATCACTTAAATCCATTACAGGACGGGAAGATACTTCATCCCCCCGCTAGAAAAAGACTTTCTTCTAGACCAGAATTTTACCTTCTTCAGAAACCGTTGCGGTCGATTCTTCTGCGGCACTTAACAGCATCTCGTTATGGGCAGAACCAGACGGTATCATCGGAAAGCAATTTTCTTCCTTCTCGATACAGATATCGGCAATTACCGGCCCGTCTGTGGCCAGCATTTTGGCAATCACATCATCCAGCTCATCGGCTGTTTTTGCCCGCAAGCCGGTCATGTTAAAGGTTTCGGCCAATTTCACAAAATCAGGAAGCGAGGCGGTATAGCTTTCAGAATAGCGCGAGCCATGATTTAGCTCCTGCCATTGGCGCACCATCCCCATCCATTCATTGTTCAGGATAAAGATTTTCACCGGCAGCCGATATTGGGAAATGGTCGATAATTCCTGCATATTCATCAAAAATGAGGCTTCACCGGAAATATCGATAATCGTTGCCTCGGGATGGGCAATTTGCGTGCCGACAGCTGCTGGCAAGCCATATCCCATTGTCCCCAGCCCGCCAGATGTCATCCAGCGATTGGGTTGATGAAAGCCGAAATACTGCGCCGCCCACATTTGATGCTGGCCTACTTCAGTGGTGACATATACATCCCTGTCGCGGCTCATCTGATAGAGGCGCTCTATCGCATATTGCGGCTTGATGATGCTGGATTTCTGCTCATAGGCCAGGCAATTCTTGCTGCGCCATGCATTAATCTGATCCCACCAGCCAGACAGAGCCTTTGTGTTTGGGGCAAAATTCTGCGCCTTCATTTCTTCCAGCAAGGCAGCAATGGTCTGCTTGACATCGCCAATAATAGCCAAATCCACCCGCACCACCTTATTGATAGAAGCCGGGTCGATATCGGCATGAACTTTTACGCTATTGGGCGAGAAGGCATTGAGCCTGCCTGTTACCCGATCATCAAAGCGAGCGCCCAAATTCAGCATGAAATCACAGCCATGCATGGTTAAATTGGCTTCATAGGTGCCATGCATCCCCAGCATACCCAGAAAATGCGGGTCATCTGCTGGCAACGCCCCCAGCCCCATCAGCGTCAGGGTTGTTGGCCAGCCGGTTACCTCTACCAGCTTGCGCAAGCCTTTTGTCGCTTCAGGGCCGCTATTGATGATGCCGCCGCCGCCATAAATCACTGGCCGTTTGGCTGCTTTCATCATCTGTACGGCCTTTTTTATTGCTGCCTTGTCAGGCGAGAGTACCGGGCGATAGCGATGCGGTTTATCTGTCCATACACCGCCTTCCTGATAGGGCGCATCCAGCATCTGAATATCTTTTGGCAGGTCAATGACCACAGGGCCTGGCCGGCCGGTACGCGCTACATGAAAGGCTTCTTCAATAGAGCGTTGCAGGTCTCCGCTTTGCTTGACCAGGTAATTATGTTTGGTACAGGGACGGGTAATGCCGGATGTATCGCCTTCCTGAAAGGCATCTGTGCCGATCAGATGGCTGGGTACCTGGCCGGTCAAACACACAATAGGCACAGAATCCATCAGCGCGTCTGTCAGACCGGTTACCGCATTGGTTGCCCCCGGCCCTGAAGTGACCAGAACCACCCCGACCTTGCCAGTAGAGCGGGCATAGCCTTCTGCGGCATGAACCGCTGCCTGTTCATGGCGCACCAGAATATGACGAATAGCATTGCTTTTGAAAATTTCATCGTAAATCGGCAATACCGCTCCGCCGGGATAGCCGAAAATCACCTCCACCCCTTCTGCTTCCAGCACTTTTAGCAACAGGGATGCCCCTGGCATCATTTGTGTCTTGGCCGCCTTTGATTTGGCGGAAGCGGTTTTCGAGCTTTCCTGTACTGCAGTCATCTTATCTTCTCACGAGTCTATCTATCAATCAGGTCAAATATCTATCAAATTCATTTATTCGCAAACATTGGCATATTGTTTCGTAACAATGGCCTTTATACGGATCACACACCTGCCAAGAATCAAAAAAAGGCCTTTCGATAAAGTGCCTTTTATCTGGTAAGCGTGCCGATTTACGAAACCTGCGCTGTATCTGCTAGTGTAGGTATAGCATAGGCCGGAAAAGAAAGTCAAATCATTTTGAGAATTTTTGAAAAGAATCTATCGAAATTTCTTTCTGAATATAACTCTTCATTCAACAAATTTGTAATAAAATTATTACGAAGCCATGTCATCTGGCGTTTTGCATAATGACGGGAATCCCTTTTCGCCAGATAGGTTGCCTGCTCAAGGCTCTGTTTTCCTTGCAAATAATCACGCAGAGCAGATACGCCAAGCGCCTTCATAACCGGCAGATCGGCAGCCAGGTTACGGGCAAGCAATTTTTCCACCTCTGCCAGGGCGGTGGTCGCCATCATCTCATCAAATCGGGTATTTATGCGGGCATAAATCACTTCACGCGGGGGCATATGGGTGATTTTCAGCGCCTTTCCCGATAGTCCGCCTGTCGGGGGCTGTTCTTGAAATTTGCTAAGGGCTATGCCGGTATGGCGATAGACTTCTGTTGCCCGAATGAGGCGCTGGCTATCGCCCGGTACCAGGCGGCTGGCAATATCGGGATCCACTTCTGCCAGATAGGCCAGCATCGCTTCCCCGCCCTTTTGGGCGTGTTCGGCCACCACTTCGGCGCGCACATTATCGGGAATATCGGGAATAGCCGACAGCCCCTGTTCGGCGGCACGCAGATAAAAGCCTGTCCCGCCAACCAAAATTGGCCATTTACCAGCTGATCGAGCCGCCTTTATATGGCGCTTTGCGGCCTCCAGCCACATACCTGCAGAAAAACGAACCGCCCCGTCAATCTCGCCATACAGGCGGTGGGGAACATCCGCCTCATCTGCAGCAGAAGGGCGGGCGGTAAGCACCGATAAATCGGCATAAACCTGCATGGAATCGGCATTTATGATAACCCCGTCCAGCGCCTTTGCCAGCGCAACTGCATAAGCAGATTTACCCCCTGCCGTTGGGCCGGCAATGATGATATAGTCGCGTTGTTTTAGAAAGCGTTCCATCTTCTGCCCCTTAAGCGATTAGAGTTTCAAATGCAAGCCTGTATCCTGTTTACTGCCAGCCCGTCCTCTGAAGAAACGGATAAAAATATCCATCAATTATGCCGTGAATTCGGCCTAGAGATGGGCAAAACCCTGTCAGACAGGACAAGCAGCTGTCTTGCACAAGAAGCCCATAGTGACGAGAAAATAGAATTTTCTGCCCTGCGCGAGGCGGCGGCCAGCTATCAGATAGATGTGAATAACATTCAGCCAGACACCCGCACCAAAAAGCTGCTTATTGCGGATATGGATGCCACCATCATTCGCGGGGAGTCGCTGGATGAGCTGGCAGAGCTGGCAGGCATAGGCAGCCAGATTAGCAAGATTACCGCCCGTGCAATGGCAGGCGAGCTGGATTTTGAACAAGCCCTTGCCGCCCGCCTTGCCCTGTTAAAAGGCCAGCCAGCCAGCCTGCTGGATGCGGTAGTCAAAGGCGTTACAATCACCCCCGGGGCGCATCAGCTTATCGCGACCATGCGCGCCCATGGCGCAGAATGTTATCTTATCTCTGGCGGATTTACGTTTCTGACTTCTTACATCGCGCAGAAGCTGGGTTTTACCGGCCATCACGCCAATCAGTTGGGTCTGACAGATGGCCAGCTATCCGGCAGCGCCCTGCCCCCTATTTTAGGCAAACAGGCCAAGCGTGATTTCCTGCATCATTATTGCGGCCAGATGAATATCCCGCTCAGCCAGAGCCTGTGTGTCGGCGACGGGGCAAATGATATGATGATGCTGCAGGAGGCCGGACTTGGCGTTGCCTTTGAAGGCAAGCCTGCATTGCGCGCCGCTATTGATACGCAAATATCCTATAGCGATTTAACCGCGTTATTATATCTGCAAGGCTATGAGGCAAGGGATTTCACCGCATAAAAAAACAGCCAGCCCGGAAAGGCCAGCTGTTCATTTTGATTTTTTTATGGTTTTGATACTTTATTCTGTCTCGAAACTGACCTGAACAAAGCGGGTCTGGCCTTCGCTTTCCACCAGCATCAAAACGCCGCGACGGCCATTTTGTTTTGCCTCGCGGATTTTGTCGGAAAGCTGTTTAACAGACGTAACCGCTGTTTGATTGATCCGGCGGATAATATCGCCTTCACGAATGCCGCGCTGACCAGCAGGGCCATTTTCGGCCACACTGACCACCACCACAGACATTTTATCTTCTTTCAGGCCAAATTGTTCTGCCAGTGCTGCATCCAGTACAGAGACGGCCAGCCCGACATCCTCAATCGTTTCCGGGCTTCCCGGCTCTGACTTGCTGCTCAGCAACCCGCCATTTTCAGCCTGTTCCAATTCGCCCAGCGTGACGTTTTTCGTGATGGTTTTACCATCACGCACCAGCTCTACCTCAACCGTTTTTTCTACTGCGGTTTCAGCAACAATACGCGGCAGGTCACGGCTTTTTTCTACTG
Organism: Alphaproteobacteria bacterium; assembly: GCA_038121125.1. GTDB lineage: Bacteria > Pseudomonadota > Alphaproteobacteria > Puniceispirillales > Puniceispirillaceae > JADHLI01. The sequence continues at coordinate 4,574 of JAYOMZ010000030.1, read as the reverse complement.
CCTGGCCATCAAATTTCAGAATGACATCGCCTGCCTGCAATCCGGCCTTGTCAGCAGGGCCATTTTCGGTAACAGAGGCCACAAGTGCGCCATTGGCTGTCTTCAGCCCCAGGCTTTCTGCAATATCCTCGGTAACTTCCTGAATGAATACCCCTAGCCAGCCGCGCCGTGTACGGCCAAAATCCTGCAGCTGCTGGACAACTTGTGTTGCCAGATTGGCCGAGATGGCAAAACCGATACCAACCGACCCGCCTGACTGGGAAAAAATAGCGGTATTAATGCCGATAACATCGCCATCGAGATTAAATAAAGGCCCGCCTGAATTGCCCCGGTTGATAGAGGCATCTGTCTGGATAAAATCATCATAAGGGCCAGAACCAATATCGCGCCCCCGTGCAGAAACAATACCTGCGGTTACCGTACCGCCCAGACCAAAGGGATTACCAATCGCGATTACCCAGTCCCCCACTCGCAATTTGTCTGAATCGCCAAAAGTCACCGCGCTGAGCCTGGTATTGCCGGGATCAATTTTCAGCACCGCAATATCGGTTTTTTGATCCCGCCCTATCAGCTCGGCTTCAAACACTTCATCATTAGCCAGAATAACCGAGATTTTATCCGCATTTTCGATAACATGATTATTGGTTACCACAATGCCGCTGCTATCGATGATAAAGCCGGAACCCAGTGACTGGGTGCGCCGTGCCTGGCCTCTATCTTCAAATTCCTTGAAAAAATCTTCAAAGGGCGAGCCTTCGGGAAAACGCGGCAAGGCAGGCCGGCTGTCACCCTTAATAACCATAGAGGTAGAGATATTCACCACTGCTGGCGACAGGCGCTCTGCCAAATCTGCAAAGCTGTCCGGGCGGTCTGCTGCCTGAGCGGGGCTGTTCAGGATCGCAAGGCACAAGGCCAGCCCGCCCAAAAGAGAGCTTGTCCAGAAATATTTCATCGCCCGTTGTGCATCCATCACATCAACAGTGCGAGCAAGAGGCATATTAGAAAATAAGGGTGTCATCTTTTTCATCAGGGATAATCCTGTTTGTTAAAATGGTTGACCTAAAAAGTTAAGGCGGAAAAGACAACAAAGATTTTTCAAGAGGAGGAGAGAAGCTGTCTTTTCCATTCTGCAAAGCTAGTGCGTTAGATAGGCCTCAATCTGTCCAAAATCAGGCCAGATTGAGGCAACAGGTTTGATATTTTTTTATTTCTCCGCGCTTCCATCCTTATCTTTAAAATAACGGAAGAAAGAAGAATTGGGAGACAGCACCATAGAGGTGCCGGACTCGCCGATCGATTTACGATAGGCTTCCATCGAACGATAGAAAGAGAAAAACTCCGGATCACGCCCAAAGCTTTCCGCATAGATACGGATAGCATTGGAGTCCCCTTCACCGCGCACTTGCTGGGCTTCTTTTTTCGCCTCTGCAACAAGTACGGTACGTGTCTTTTCTGCGTCTGCCCGAATCTTTTGCGCTTCTTCTTCCCCTGTTGCACGGAATTCTTTTGCTTCACGTTCCCGCTCGGACTTCATCCGGTTAAAGATGTTCTGGCTGGTCGCTTCGGGATAATCTGCCCGGCGCAAGCGCACATCGATAATCTCAATCCCCAGCGAGGCCACAGACTGGTTCACTTCATCACGGATAGAGCCGTTAATGCCTTCTCGCTCACCTGTCAGGATAGAGGCCAGTGTTTCACGGCCCAGCACCCGTCTAACCGAAGAGTCAATTATAGATTCCAGTCTTGCGCGCGCACCTATCTCATTGCGGACTGTTTGAAAGAATAACAGCGGATCCTGAATACGATATCGGGCAAAGGCATCTACCTGCAAACGCTTTTGGTCGGCCAGAATGACCTCTTCGGCATCTTGCGGGATCAGGGACAATACCCGTCTTTCATAAAAAACAGCTTCCTGAATAAAGGGCAATTTAAACTTCAGACCGGGGTCTTGGATAGTACGCTTTGGCTCACCAAATTGAAGTACCAGCGCCTGCTGGGTCTGATTTACTACAAAGGCAGCGGAATAGGCACCAAATAGTGCAATAGCCAACAGGAGCAATGTTACATTACGTGTTGCTTTCATAATCTAGTTACTCCCCTGGTTAGATGTGCTGTTGCGCCCCAGTTCCTTGAGCGGCAAATATGGCACGACTGATTGGCCATCTTCATCAATGATGATCTTTTCAATATTGCCAAATACTTCTTCAATAGTTTCAATGTAAATCCGCTCGCGGGTCACATTTTTATCCATTTCATAGGCGTTGTAGACCTGGTCAAAGCGCGAGGCATCCCCTTCAGCCCGGCTAACCACCTCCTCGCGGTAAGCTTCTGCCTCGGCTATCAGGCGCGCTGCTTCACCACGCGCACGTGGTACCACATCATTTCGAAAGGCTTCGGCTTCGTTTTTCAGACGATCCCTGTCCTGACGGGCCCGCTGCACATCATTAAAGGCATCGATAACATCTGCGGGCGGGTCAACAGCCAGCAATTGCACTTCGCGCACCCGCACCCCGGCTTTATATTCATCAAGCAATTCCTGTAGTTTCTGGCGCACAGAAACCTGAATATTTTGCCGGCCTTCTGTCAGGGCTGTCTGAATACGGGTCTGGCCGATAATCTCGCGCATCACCGCTTCTGCTGCCACCTTGATGGTGTCATCCGGCTCTGCCAGATTAAACAGATATTGCCCGGCATCCGCGATACGCCAAAACACCACAAAATCAATATCCACGATATTTTCATCGCCGGTGATCATCTGGCTTTCATCGGCGATATCGCGGCGCGATACACTGCGCCCACCTACATCACGGAAACCGATTTCCAGGCGGTTATCCCGGGTAACATCCGGGGTCAGCACACTTTCAATCGGGAAAGGCAGATGATAATGCAAGCCGGGCGAGGTGGTTTTCACCCATTCTCCAAAGCGCAAAACAACCCCTTGTTCCTGCGGGTTCACACGGTAAAAACCGGTGGCTACCCATAACCCCAAAACAACGATGAGGATAAGCCATAAAAACCGTGATGGCTTGCCACCACCAGGTACCCGGCCGCCAAAGCTGTTACGAAAATCCTTAAAAATCTTATCAAAATCTGGTGGGTTTGGCCGGTTTGGCTGGCGACCAGAGCCACCGCCCCAGGGACCGCCTTGATTGCCGCCGCCACCCCAAGGCCCACCTTGATTGCCGCCTTGATTGCCGCCTTGATTATTCCAGGGCATGATAATATCGCTCCCTTATCGTTCGCCGTTTTATTTCAGATACTGAATGTAGCTTCTCTTAATCTAACTTGCCAAATCGAAATGATAAGCCTAAACCATACCCAGAAACCTTTACAGCTTTATATTTGAACGAAACGTAGAAAATTCAAGAATGCCAAGTAAAATAACAGAACAAAAAATTCTTCAGGCACTAAAATCTGTTCCTCTGCCGCATCAAAATATCTCTCTTGGCGAAGCAGGGGCGGTATCCGGTATCGTGATAAAGGACGGAAATATTGGCTTTACGATTGAAATTGCCCCGGAAATTGCGGCCGAGGCGGAAAATATCAAAATAGCGGCAAAAAAAGCGGTAGATGCCATTGAAGGGGTATTGTCGGTTACTATTTTAATGACCGCCCACAGGCCGGCCGCGGCAACGCCGCCTCCGGCACAGACAGCAGCGCCTGCACGCGAAGAGGTTATTCGCCCGGCTGCCCAGGTGATTGCGGTGGCCTCTGGCAAGGGCGGGGTTGGCAAATCCACAACAGCGATCAATCTGGCACTTGCGCTGGCCAATACAGGCAAAAAAGTCGGGATTTTGGATGCCGATATTTATGGCCCGTCCCTGCCGCGTCTGCTGGGCATGAATAAAAAGCCGGAGACCAAAAATAACAAGCTTATCCCACTGGATGCATGGGGTTTGCAAGCCATGTCGATAGGCTTTTTAATAGAGGAAGACTCGCCCACCATCTGGCGCGGGCCAATGGTGATGTCTGCGGTACAGCAAATGCTGCGCGATGTTGCCTGGACAGAGCTGGATATTCTAGTGGTGGATATGCCGCCCGGCACAGGCGATACCCAGCTTACCCTGTCCCAGCGCGCAGAACTGGCCGGAGCGGTGATTGTCTCCACCCCCCAGGATTTGGCGCTGATAGATGCCCGAAAGGGTTTGAATATGTTCAAGCGCGTGGATGTACCTGTCCTGGGTATTGTTGAAAATATGAGCCATTTTTTATGCCCCTCCTGCGGTGAGCGGGCAGATATTTTTGGCACAGGCGGGGCAGAAACCGAAGCCCGGCGCCTTAACCTGCCCTTTTTAGGGGCAATCCCCTTGCATATGGATATTCGCACAACATCCGATGCCGGCACGCCTATTGTCGCGAACCAGCCAAATAGCCCTCATGCCAAAATATATCAGGAGATTGCCCAAAAAATTCTGGATCAGCTGGCCAAAGGCAAACGCATTGCTCCAAAGCTGGTAATGGAATAACTATAAAATCTGGTGACCAGGGGGCGGAACAGGATTTTTGCGCCGAAGCTGATGATAATGAAAAGCCGGATGGCTTTGTCCTGCCTCTATGCTCTGCAAATGGATATC
>JAYOMZ010000029.1:3133-24441 GCA_038121125.1 Alphaproteobacteria bacterium | reverse complement strand
CGCCTATGGATATGCGCTTCTCTGCAATGGGGTCACCGCCAGAGCGAGCAAGCCTTTTATTCTTTAAAGCTTGCTCTCTTGCTTCTTCTAAACTCACTAGAGCGGCACTTCCGAGCCCAATATCCCTGCGTCTACCCTGAATCACTAAACGCTGCTCCCAGCGTTTAGCACCGCTAGCATCTACAATCAGATATAAGCCATGCCCGTCTCCATACTTGCCTGGCGCGGCTGTTTTCTTAACAAACAGAGATGTTAGCTTATGAAGATTGTGTGAACCCATTCTTGTTCACCCCACATATTACCCCACATTATGACTAAGATTCTACAGGACGGCATTGGATAAGTTAAAGAAGAATATATGCATAAGTGTATGTAATATATCTAATAATTAGATATAAACCATAATTAAAGCTAATATTTAATAAGGGGGTGTGGCGGAGGGACGGGGATTCGAACCCCGGAGGGGCTTTCACCCCAACACGCTTTCCAGGCGTGCGCCTTAAACCGCTCGGCCACCCCTCCATCGCGCCTGTTTCGGCGCTATTTTCATGCAGATGGCACAGGCCTGTATTACACAGCTTTCCATCTTGCCTCATTCGGCATCCGCTATAATACCGGATGCAGCGCACCATAGCCTGTCTGCCGGCCAGTTGCAATCTTCTTGATAGGGGGGTGCGGCTATTTTCTTCTGGCTCTTCTGTTTTTTTCCAGTGCCGCTTGCCTCGGCTTTTTTTAAAAGCGGTTGCCAGCCGCGCGATATTTGGTCACACTATGGCCATGGTACGTTTATGCCTTAATTTGCTGGCGCTATTTGCCATTATCATCGCTGCCGGCCTGATGTGGCAGGATTTCGTGAGCGACAAGCCCTCTGTCCTGCTCGGCCAGATATGGTTTGAAATTGCCCCGCAATCGCTGCAGGTCAGTGAAGCGATTATCGAGCGCTATATCGACCCGTGCGGCCTTGTCCCGGCTTTGGGCTGTGCGCCCTTTTTATGGCATCCGGTTATCGCAACCATCCTGCAATGGCCAGCTGTTTTGTGTTTTTCGGTATTGGCAGTGGGCTTAAATCTGCTGGCCAGACTGTTTCCGCGGGGCTATCGCAAACGCCGCAATCTGAACCGCGACAGCTTTTAATTCGCGCTGATGGCGGGCTAGTTATCGCCCATTTTCAAGGCTTCCAGAAAGGCATTTTGCGGAATATCCACCTTGCCAAACTGGCGCATACGCTTTTTGCCCTCTTTTTGCTTTTCCAGCAATTTGCGCTTGCGGCTGACATCCCCGCCATAACATTTAGCTGTAACATCTTTTCGCAAGGCAGAGATGGTCTCTCTGGCGATAACCTTGCCGCCTATGGCGGCTTGCAGGGCTATTTTGAACATCTGGCGGGGGATCAAATCTTTCAGCCGCGCACAAATGGCCCGCCCGCGATATTCGGCCTGTTCACGATGCACAATCATTGCCAGCGCATCGACCGGATCGCCATTGACCAGAATAGATACCTTTACCAAATCACCGCTGCGATAGCTGTCCATCTGATAGTCAAAGCTGGCATAGCCGCGCGTGACAGATTTCAAGCGGTCATAAAAATCAAACACCACCTCGTTCAGGGGCAGGCGATACACCACCATAGCCCGGCTGCCAGCATAGGTTAAATCTATCTGCTCGCCGCGCCGCTCGACACACAGGCTCAATACCTGACCCAGATATTCGTCCGGTGCCATGATGGTAGCCTTGATCCAGGGCTCTTCCAGACTGTCAATTTTGGTCACTTCCGGCATATCGGCCGGATTATGCATATCTATCACCTTGCCATCGGTCATATTCAGCTTATAGACCACAGACGGGGCAGTAGAGATCAAATCGAGATCAAATTCGCGGCTGAGGCGTTCACGAATAACTTCCATATGCAGCAAACCCAGAAAGCCGCACCGAAAGCCAAACCCAAGCGCAGCAGAGGTCTCGGCCTCAAAGGAGAAAGAGCTGTCATTGAGCGATAATTTTTCCAGCGCTTCGCGCAAATCGGAAAAATCGGCTGCATCAATGGGAAACAGGCCGCAAAATACCACAGGAACCGAGGGCTTGAAGCCTGGCAGGGCTTCGGAACATACCCGCCTGTCTTCGGTGATGGTATCCCCTACCTTGGCATCTGATACAGTTTTTACCCCGGCATTGATAAAGCCGATCTCGCCCGGGCCCAGCTGATCCACTGTCTCGGGCTTTGGGCGAAACACCCCTACCCGTTCAACATTATGTACCGCCCCGGTGGCCATCATCCTTATCTTCATGCCTTTTTTCAGCACGCCGTCGCGCACCCGAACCAGCGTCATCACCCCCAGATAAGGGTCATACCAGCTATCCACCAGCAAGGCTTTTAGCGGGGCGCTATTATCACCTTGCGGGGCAGGCAGTTTGGCAATAATCGCTTCCAGCACTTCATCGATACCCAGACCGGTTTTTGCCGACACCGCGATAGCATCCTCAGCCGAAATACCGATAACATCCTCTATCTGGGCTTTTACGCGCTCTGGCTCGGCAGCGGGCAAATCCATTTTATTCAGCACCACGACCATTTCATGATCGGCATCAATCGCCTGATATACATTGGCCAGAGTTTGGGCTTCCACCCCTTGCGAGGCATCCACTACCAGCAACGAGCCTTCACACGCCGATAAAGAGCGTGACACTTCATAGCCAAAATCCACATGACCGGGTGTATCCATCAGGTTGAGAACATATTTCTCGCCCGCCTGGCTGGTATAGTCCAGGCGCACGGTTTGTGCCTTGATGGTGATACCGCGCTCACGCTCAATATCCATATTATCCAGAACCTGTTCGGACATCTCGCGCTCGCTCAAACCGCCGCAAACCTGTATCAGGCGGTCAGCCAGGGTGGATTTGCCATGGTCAATATGGGCAACAATGGAAAAATTACGAATATGGCTCAGCTCTGTCATGGCCTATATCTATCCTAAATGCGGGGGATAATCCAGCCAGATGAAGCGTAAATCCTGCTGCTTTGGGCATAAATTTTCACCTGTCAGATAAAAACCGGTTATCGTGCTCGGACTTGACCCTGCAAGCGAACATGGTACAACATCAAATTGCTTCTAAATCAGGGAATTTATCTGTAAAATACCCGTAAAAAAGATAGAAATTAAAATGGCTCAGATGAACATTCAAAAATATCGTGCATATCCTGTTATCGACCTGCCAGACAGAAGCTGGCCAAACAAGGTTATTGATACCGCCCCCGTCTGGTGTTCGGTTGACCTGCGCGATGGCAATCAGGCGCTGATCGAGCCAATGGATAGCGCGCGCAAGATGCGGATGTTTAAAACGCTGGTTGCGATGGGCTTTAAAGAGATTGAAGTTGGCTTTCCTTCTGCGTCCGAGACAGATTTCAACTTCCTGCGCGAGCTGATAGATGGCGGCCATGTACCAGAGGATGTTACCATTCAGGTGCTGACACAAGCGCGCGAACATCTGATTGACCGTACGATTGAATCGCTGGCAGGCGCACCGCAGGCGATTTTGCACTTATATAATTCCACCTCTACCCTGCAACGCCGCGTAGTGTTCAATGCCGATGAAGACGGGGTAAAGGCCATTGCTGTTGACGGGGCAAAAATGGTCGCTGACCGTATTGGCAAGCTTGGCTCGGATACCGATTTGCGGCTGGAATATTCGCCTGAGAGCTTTACCGGTACCGAACTTGGCTATGCGTTGGATGTATGCGAGGCGGTGATGGATGTCTGGCAGCCTACGCCGGAAAATAAAACCATTATCAATCTGCCCGCAACCGTCGAGATGTCCACCCCGAATATCTATGCCGATCAAATCGAATGGATGCATCGCAATTTTTCGCGCCGGCCGAGCATGATTTTATCCCTGCATCCGCATAATGACCGGGGCTGCGGAGTGGCAGCCACCGAGCTTGGCCTGATGGCAGGCGCAGACCGGGTAGAAGGGACGTTATTTGGCAATGGCGAGCGTACCGGCAATGTGGATATCATTACATTGGGGCTGAATATGTTTACCCAAGGGGTCGATCCGATGCTGGATATTTCGGATATCAAATCGCTGGTCGATACCGCAGAATTTTGCAACCAGTTGCCAGTGCATCAGCGCCACCCCTATGCCGGCTTGCTGGTACATACCGCTTTTTCCGGATCGCATCAGGATGCTATCCGCAAAGGCATGGATGCGATGCGCCAGTCCAACCAGACATTATGGGAAGTTCCCTATTTGCCCATCGACCCTGCCGATATTGGCTGTACCTATGAAGCGATCATTCGGGTTAATTCCCAATCTGGCAAAGCTGGCTCTGCCTGGCTTTTGGAAACCGAACACCATGTGCGCCTGCCGCGCGCGATGGAGATGGAATTCAGCCAGCTGGTACAAAAAGAAGCTGATTCCAGCGGACGGGAAATGACCGCAGATATTATCTGGTCGCTCTATGCAGCAGAATATCTGAATATCACCGCTCCTTACGAGCTGGTTTCCTTTGAAAATGCCCCGGCCTCACGCAGTGCCGAAACAGAGCGGGTAAATGCAAAAGTGCGCTTTAACGGGGAAGTCCATGAAATTTCCGGCACAGGAAATGGGCCTATCTCTGCCATGGTCACTGCCCTTCGCGACCATTTCGGCTTGCAATTCAAACTGGCAGATTTTGGCCAGAATACGCGCTCTTCTACTTCGAAGGCGGAAGCTGCTGCCTATGTTGAGCTGAAAAATTCGGACGGGAAATCTGTTTTCGGGGCAGGGATTGACACCTCTATCACCAAAGCCCCTATTCTGGCGCTGATGTCTGCGATAAACAGGCTTTAATTCCCCTGTTTATCTGCTGACAGATTTAATCCCTGCTGTTTTAGCCGCGCAGGATACCGCCGCAATTTTTTGCAACATTGGCGATGATTTGATCAGCTATCCTAGTGATCTCTTCCTCGCTAAAGGTGCTATCACGCGGCTGCAGCCTTACATTCAGGGCAACAGATTTATGCCCCTCCTCAATGCCCTTGCCCTGATAAATATCAAAGACAGAAACGCTATCGACCAGATCGCGCGCTGCCCGGCGCACCGCATCTATCAAGGATTGCGCCTCTATTTCTTCTGCCACGATAAAGGCAAAATCGCGTGATACAAGTTGCAAGGCAGATAAATCCACAGGGGATTTGGCAGGCCCCTTTCGGCGCGGCATGGGGATATTATCCAGCCAGAATTCAAACACTGCCACCCCTTCAGGAATATCAAAATGCCGACAGATAGCAGGATGAATTTCCCCGAAAACTCCCATATCCATCTTGCCCAAACCGAGGCGGCCGGAACGCCCGGGATGCAGCCATGACGGCACATCGCGGCTGGCAACCAGATTATCAGTGCGTACCCCCAATACAGACAAACCGGCCAGCAAATCTGCTTTTGCATCAAACAGGTCAAAACGCTGTTCTGTCTGTTGCCAGTCTGCCAGCTGGCGCCGGCCATGGCGCACACCGCCAACTGCGATGCGCTGGCCATCCTCATCCGGGCTTAAAAAGACCGGGCCTATTTCAAAGAAACACACCTCTTCGATACCGCGATTGATATTCCGTCCCATTGCTTGCAGCAAATTGGGAATAACAGAGGGGCGCATCATATTCAGATCATGACTAATCGGATTGGCCAGCATCAGCTGGTCATTATTGCCGTCAAAATATTCTGCATCCTGGCGTTTCATAAAGGAAAAGGTAACCGCCTCTGTCAGGCCGCGTGTGGCTAATATACGGCGCAACATAACGCTGCGTTTCTGGGCGGCCGAAAAAGAGGGGCGGGCGACAACATCCTTGCGAGGCAGGCTGGCCATCTCCAGCTTGTCAAAGCCGTAAATGCGGATAATTTCCTCGACCAGGTCAGCTGCCCCGTCCATATCATTGCGCCAATGCGGGACAGAAACTTGCCATTCCGGCTGGCTTTTATCCACCTCGAACCCCAGCACAGACAAAATTTCTTCCTGAGTGTCTGGCGGGCATTTTACCCCTGTTAATTGCAAAACTTTTTCCGGATGAAAAGTGATGGTTTTTTTAGCCGGATTGGCCGCGCCCTCAACCACCAGATGGCTGGATGTGCCGCCACAAATAGAGGTGACCAGACGCGCGATATAGCCTGCCATCTCAATCGGGGAACAGGCATCCAGCCCCCGCTCAAAACGGTAACGTGCATCAGAATGCAGATTTAATTGCCGGCCGGTAATGGCAACCTTAACCGGATCAAATACCGCGATTTCCAGAAACATTCTGGTGGTGGTTTCTGACACGCCGGTACGCTCACCGCCCATAATGCCCGCCAGGTCATCCGGCCCATCTATATCGCCTATAACCAATGCTCCTTCTTCCAGGTCATAGGTTTTCTCGTTCAGGGCTTCCACTTGCTCGCCCTTATTGGCCAGGCGCACAATCAGACTGTCGCCGGCAACCTTGTCTGCATCATAGGCATGTAACGGGCGCCCCAGATCGATCATCACATAATTGGTGATATCCACAAGCGCAGATATCGGACGCTGGCCAACCGCGGTAAGCCTTTCTGCCATCCATTGCGGGGCATCGCCATTTTTAACGCCTTCAAACATACGCCCCGATATCAGCGGCACAAATGGCTTGGCCGCATCATCAATTTTCCAAACCAGCGAAGAGGTGAAACTACCTTCTTCTGGGCTAAAATCGAGCGGCTTTAACGTGCCATAACCGGCAGCGGCCAGGTCGCGTGCAACCCCGCGCACCCCTAAACAATCTCCGCGATTTGGGGTAATGGCAATTTCAATGACCGGGTCAGTCATTGCCAATTCTGCCTCTACAGCAAAATGGACAAAGCTGCTACCCACTTTTGCATCTGCTGGCAATTCGGCAATACCGTCATGATCTTCACCCAAAGCCAGCTCGGCATAGGAACACAACATCCCTTGCGAGGCCTGGCCGCGAATTTTACCTTCTTTGAGGATCATATCACTGCCAGGTATCCAGGCGCCAACAGGGGCAAGAACTGTTTTCAGGCCAGCTCTGGCATTGGGTGCACCACAGACAATTTGCAAACTCTGCCCATCGCCTTTATTCACCGTGCATATCTGCAATCGGTCGGCATCGGGGTGGCGTTCTGCATGGGTAATTTCAGCAACCAGAAAATCGCCCAGATGCTGAAGCGGATCAGACAGGCTCTCCACCTCCAGCCCCAGCATCGGCAGGGCATCGCAGATTTCCGTCAGACTATGGCTGGTTTCCAAATGATCTTTTAGCCAGGAAAAGGTAAATTTCATTGCTCTATACCCCTTCATCCAGGCCGGTATGCAAGGCAGGCACATCGATAGGCATAAAGCCGTAATGCCTTAGCCAGCGCAAATCGCTATCATAAAATGTCCGCAAATCGGGAATGCCATATTTCAGCATCGCCAATCTTTCAATCCCCATCCCAAAGGCAAAGCCCTGCACCTCGTCAGGGTTCAGCCCGCAATTTTCAATGACGCGGGGATGTACCATGCCAGAGCCCAGAATTTCCAGCCAGTCATCGCCTGCCCCGATTTCCAGCTTGCCATCAATCCGGCGACAGCCAATATCCACCTCGGCAGAGGGTTCGGTAAAGGGAAAAAAGCTGGGCCGAAAGCGAACCGGCAAATCATCCACTCCGAAAAAGGCACGACAAAAATCAATCAGACAACCTTTCAGATGCCCCATATGGATATTTTCGCCGATTACCAGCCCTTCACATTGATGAAACATCGGCGAATGGGTGGCATCATGATCTGAGCGATAGGTACGACCCGGAACAATGATGCGAATAGGCGGTGCTGTCTTTTGCATGGTACGAATTTGCACCGGCGAGGTATGGGTACGCAAAACAGGGCGTGCACCTGTCTCATCCGGGCGCAGATAAAAGGTATCATGTTCCTGGCGCGCAGGGTGTTCAGGCGGAATGTTCAGGGCGGTAAAATTATAAAAATCGGTTTCAATATCCGGCCCTTCGGCGATGGAAAAACCCATATCGGCAAAGATGGCCGCAATTTCTTCCATTGTACGGCTAAGGGGATGTATACCCCCTGCCAGTGGCTGCTGGACAGGCAGGCTGATATCCACACGTTCATTTGCCAGCTGTTCGCTCAAGGCATCTGCTTCCAGCTCTGCTTGGCGCACAGATATGGCTTCGGCCACCTCATCCTTTACCAGATTAAGTGCCTGACCTGTTTGCTTGCGCAACTCAGGTTCCAGTCCGCCAAGTGTTTTAAGTTGAACCGATATACGCCCTTTTTTGCCAAGCGCATCCAGACGCACGGCTTCAAGAGCGGCCAAATCTGTTGCAGCGGCAACAGCGGCTAGTAACTCGCCCTTCAGTGTTTCAATTTCCGTCATCGAAAACCTGCCTTTTCGCTTCGGCCATAAAAGAGCCTATGATTAAAAAAAGGCTGCCAGCGCTTCCCGAAAATCATGGGAAAAGCACAGGCAACCCTTTAAACTTCATCCAGCTTTGTTAGCTTGCCTGCTTTGACTGCTCAACAAGGCTAGCAAAGGCTTGTGGCTGATGCACAGCAAGATCTGCCAACATTTTACGATCGACCTCGATACCGGCTTTGTTCAAACCGCCCATCAAGGTTGAATAGGTCATGCCATGCAAACGCGCTGCTGCATTGATACGCTGAATCCACAAGGCTCTGAACTCGCGCTTGCGCACACGGCGGTCGCGATAGGCATATTGACGTGCCTTATCCACCGCTTGTTTAGCTGTTTTAAAGGTGTTTTTGCGGCGGCCATAATATCCTTTGGCGGCCTTGATAACTTTATTGTGACGTGCGTGGGATGTCACGCCGCGGCTAACTCTTGCCATCGTTCACTCTCCTGTAACTAAAATCTGGGGTTTAGGCGTAAGGCAGAAAGCCGCGTACAATTTTTGCATCAGCCTCATGAAGGATCATGGTGCCGCGTGCCTGACGCTTCATCTTCTGCGAACGACGACGGAGATTGTGGCTAAGGAAAGCTGCTGAGCCGCGAACTTTTCCCTTTGCGGTAACGCGAAATCTCTTTTTCGCACCGCTTTTGGTCTTCAATTTGGGCATTTTAACCTCGCTTTTACTTAGGGTTAAACAGCAAAGGAAATCTCCCTGCTATTTTGTTAGCCGGCCAGGCAGCCCTTTTCAGCCCGGACGCGGCGGTCATTTTTAAAGGTTGGGTTATACCAAAAAACAGGCAGAAATCAACTGAAATCTTAACGCTGAAATCACGCTTATTGTTTGCGCCAGTTTTTAGCCTTTATTTTGGTGCCAGTACCATAATCATCTGGCGGCCTTCCATTTTCGGCATGGCTTCGATTTTTGCCTCTTCATCAATATCGGTACGCACCCGCTCTAATAGCTGGCTGCCCAATTCGACATGGGCCATCTCGCGCCCTCTAAACCGCAAGGTGATTTTTACCTTATCGCCTGCTTCCAGAAATTTGCGCACCGAACGCATCTTCACATCATAATCATGACTGTCGATATTGGGGCGCAGTTTAATTTCCTTCACTTCAATTACTTTTTGTTTTTTGCGCGCTTCAGAGGCACGTTTTTGTGCCTGATATTTATATTTGCCATAATCCAGAATTTTACAAACCGGCGGGGCGGCATTTGGTTGCAATTCAACCAGATCCAGACCCAGTTCCTCGGCCTTGCGCAAGGCTTCATCTAAACTCAGAATTCCTAATTGTTCCCCTTCGGGATCAATACAACGAACAGAAGCTGCTCTGATAGCTTCATTGATGCGGGGACCGTCGCTCACGGGTGGCGCATCCTGGCGTGGACGTACTATATTACTCTCCTATTATGGTTTCACCATCTTCTTACAGACCCCTTGCATGGGCAAATGGCCTGTATCTTCGCCTAATCCTAGCATAACTAGTCTTGTTCGTCTCTAAATTCAAGCACTGTCTTGCATTCTGCCGGGTCTACTTCAAATCTGGCGGCATCGCAGCCTCTTTCAGCATTTCCATCGCCGCTTCAAGGCCGAGTATTTCCTGCCCATCCGATCCCAGCCGGCGCACCGCCACCGAGCGGGCTTCTGCCTCGCGCCCGCCAACTGCCAGAATGAAGGGTATTTTTGCGGTGGAATGTTCACGGATTTTATAGCCGATTTTCTCGTTCCGTATGTCACATTCTGCCCGTAAACCAGCGGCCTGTGCGGCAGCGCAAACTTCCTCGGCATAGGCAATAGAGCTATCGGTGATAGAGGCAACCACCAGCTGAACAGGTGACAGCCAAACAGGCATACGCCCGGAATATTGTTCAATCAGGATACCGATCCAGCGTTCAAGAGAGCCCAAAATCGCGCGATGCAGCATGACAGGGCGATGCCGGTTGCCATCTTCGGCAACATATTCTGCATCCAGCCTTTCAGGCAGCACAAAATCAACCTGCAATGTCCCGCATTGCCAGTCGCGGCCAATCGCATCACGCAAGACAAATTCCAGCTTCGGGCCATAAAATGCCCCCTCGCCCGGATTTAGTGTCGTCTCCAGACCAGCTGCCTCTGTTGCATCAGCCAGCGCTTTTTCTGCCCTGTCCCAGGTTGCATCATCGCCTGCCCGCACCTCTGGCCGGTCAGAGAATTTTACCCGAATATCGGTAAAGCCAAAATCGGCATAAATATCCTGCAGCAAATGACAAAAGGCGACCGATTCTGAATTAATCTGATCTTCGGTACAGAAAATATGGGCATCATCCTGGGTAAAGGCACGCACCCGCATAATGCCATGCAGAGCCCCTGAAGGCTCATTTCGGTGGCAGGAGCCAAATTCCGCCATTCTAAGCGGCAAATCGCGATAGGATTTCACCCCCTGACGGTAAATCTGCACATGACCCGGACAATTCATCGGCTTCAGGGCCAGGGTTCTGTCCTCATTGGTTTCAGCGGTAAACATATTATCGCCAAACTTGTCCCAATGGCCAGAGGCTTCCCACAGGCTGCGATCCACCAATTGCGGGGTTTTAACCTCGCGATATTGGGCGGCATCCAGACGCCGGCGCATATATTCCTCTATTTCACGATAGAGTGTCCAGCCGCGCGGATGCCAAAAAACAGACCCGGCCGCCTCTTCTTGCAGATGAAAGAAATCCAGCTGCCGCCCCAATTTGCGATGGTCGCGCTTTTCTGCTTCCTCCAGCATGGTCAGGTAATTTTTCAGATCTTTTTCGTTCAGCCAGGCGGTGCCGTAAATACGTTGCAGCATTGGCCGGTTTGAATCGCCGCGCCAATAGGCGCCCGCAACTTTCATCAGCTTGAACGCATGACCTGCCCGCCCGGTAGAGACCAGATGCGGGCCACGACATAAATCAATAAATTGCCCTTGTGTATAATAGCTAACTGTCTCATCCGCCGGAATGGCCTCTACCAGCTCCACTTTAAAAGGCTCGTTCTTTTCTTTATAGAAAGCGACAGCCTCATCACGTGTCCAGACGCCGCGTATAATGGGCTCGTCCCTGTCGACAATCTCATGCATACGCTGCTCGATTGCGTCCAAATCTTCTGTACTAAAGGGCTGTTCACGGTGAAAATCGTAATAAAAGCCATTTTCAATAGCTGGGCCAATGGTCACTTGTGTACCGGGATAAAGCTCCAGTACCGCTTCTGCCATAATATGTGCACAATCATGGCGCACCAGTTCCAACGCGGCGGCGCTATCCTTGGCGGTAATCAGTTCCAGGGCGCAATCTGTTTCAATCGCGCGGGCAAGATCCCAATCCTGGCCATCTACTCTGGCGGCCATTGCCGCCTTGGCAAGGCCAGGCCCGATATCGCTGGCGACTGTGGCAGGGGTGACCGCTGCGTCATATTGTTTTGTTGACCCATCTGGCAGCTGAATAATTGGCATCTATATCTTTCCTGTACTGCTCACTTTTTTTAAAATCTTAGGCTAAAAACCACCTAAATGGCCGATTCTGCTTCATTTCTGCAAGAAATCGGCATAGATTTCCAGTGTTTTTTCGCACATTTTCTGTTTGGAAAAGGCAGATTCCACATGCGCGCGTGCCCGCTTTGCCCAAATGGTACGCTGGCGCGGCTCCAACTTCAGAGCCAGCTGCAGACATCGTGCCAAATCTTCCACATTATTTGGCTCGGCCAGCCAGCCTGTTTCGCCTTCCTGTATGGATTCAATTGCCCCGCCATGTTTAAAGGCCACAACAGGGCGTCCCATCGCCTGGGCTTCCAGTGCGACGCGCCCAAAGGGTTCTGGAATGGTAGATGGCATCGCCACCACATCTGCCAGCATCAGGGCAGCTGGCATATCATCAGTGCCGGAAGCGATACGCAACCTGCCATCCAGACCGGTTTTTATCGCCAGCGCACGAAGCCGTTCAATAAACCGGCTATGGCCATCACCCGCCCCCAACAGCAATAGCGTAACATCCTTTGCTTCCAGCCTGGCAACCGCTTCGATCAGTGGCGCATGGCCTTTCCATTCTGTCGCACGTGCCGGCAGCATCACCACCGGCCCGTCATCGGGCAGGTTGAGGGTTTCTGATAGCCGAACGATACGATGCTGACTGACTTTTGCCGGATCAAACACATCCAAATCCACGCCGCGATGGATAACCTGTATCGCCTTTTCTGAAACCGCCTCGCTGTAATGGCTGGTGATTACCGATTTGACATAATCTGAAATAGCGATAATGCCATCTGCACTCAGCATCTTTTGGTTATAGATGCGCTTTACAAAATTTTGCGGCACAAATTTGCTATGGATGGTCGAAATGCTGTGAATACCCATCGCCCGGGTCAATGGCAGGGCAATCCAGGCAGGCGCACGCGAGCGCACATGAACAATATCTGCGCCCACACTTAATAAAACAGCCTTTAACCGGCGGCGCACAGCAGGCCATTTCAGCGGATTTTTTGTATCAACAGGCAGGGTATATACTTCTGCCCCGGCACGTCTTAGCTGGTTTTCCATCCGCCCGCCATTACAGATAACCACAGCCTTCCAGCCTCTGGCAGAAATCGCTTCGGCAATTTCAACCGTGCCGCGCTCTACCCCGCCCCTGTTCATCTGCGGTACAATCTGGACGATGACTGGCTGGACGATATTTGTTACCGATGGCATAAATAGATTACTCTATGGAAATGGGGTGGGTTGAACCAAGTTGCACAAGTGATACTCTGGTTAAACATTAAGAGAAACAGTAAAAATGCCTGATACCGAAAATAACACGCCTATCTCTTACCATAACCTTGGGGCAGACGGCAAACGTGCCTATCATGCGTTGCATCAGGATTTATCCAGCCCAACGCGCCCGGGCATTGTGTTTCTGGCCGGGCATGGCTCGGATATGGAAGGCAGCAAGGCTCTTGCTATTAAAGCACTGGCAGATCGCCATAAAATACCTTTTTTAAGATTTGACTATTTTGGTCATGGCCGCTCGGACGGCGATTTTCTGGAGGGCAATTTATCGCGCTGGCTGGCCGATTGCACGGCCATGCTGGACGGGCTGACAAAGGGCCCGCAAATTCTGGTCGGCTCTTCTCTTGGAGGCTGGTTAATGCTGTTGTGCGCCCTGCAACGCAAAAGCCGTGTTGCGGGTCTTGTGGGCATTGCGGCTGCGCCGGATTTTACCCGGACGCTTATCTGGGAGGAGCTAAGCCCTGACCAGCAACAACAGATGAAAAAAGACGGCCAGATTGCCCTGCCAAACCCCTATGCCGATGAGGATGTTATTTATCCCTATCACCTGATAGAGGATGGGAAAAAACATTTGTTGCTGGAAGCTGAAATTGCGCTGGATATTCCGGTCATTTTGCATCAGGGGATGGCAGATGAAGAAGTCCCCTACCAGACAGCCATAATGCTGGCCGATAAATTAGCCAGCAGAGATGTCCGCCTTATCCTGGATAAACAGGCTGGCCACAGATATTCCGAGCCGGAGCAGATAGAGGGGCTCCTGGCCTCCATTATGGATATGCATAAAAAGCTGACCGCCGGGGCAGACTAAAAATCGAGATTGCTGTAATGGCTGGCAGGTGGCATACCAACCAGAACATCAGATAAAAGCGGGCGAAAGCCGGGGCGACTTTTCAATTTCATATACCAGAGCTTTGCTTCTGGATAACGTTGCCAATCCACATCGCCAAAATAGTCCAGAACCGAAATATGCGCCGCAGCCGATAAATCTGCCAGGCTGATATCCGGCCCTGCCAGCCAGCTATACTGACCGGCCAGCCATTCGACATAGCCTAGATGAATTTGGGCATTGGCCAATGCGGCGCGCAAAATCTGCGAAGAGGCGGGCTGGCCGGACTGAAACCTTTTTATCACCCTCTCGCGCAACAGGGGGCGGGTGACCTCCAGCGTGAATTTGCCTTCAAACCAGTCAATCAGGCGGCGCACTTCTGCGCGCTCGCCTGCTTTTTTGGGCATCAGAAAATTATTATCAACGGTTTCTTCTATCCATTCCGAAATCACCCTTGCCCCGCAAATAACGCCATGTGTTTCATCTTCGAAAACAGGCAATTCCCCGGCAGGGTTCAGCGCCAGCAATTTTTCATCTCGCAGCCAGGGAAGCTGGGTAACCAAATCCAGAGAAAGTTTATATTCCCCGCATTGCAGGCGAATAAGCCGGCTAGAGGCAGCAAGCGGATAATGATGCAAAATTGCCATTGCTTCTACTCCGCTACTTTTTCAATAATGGGCAAAAGCGCCATTGGGCCTGGCAAATTTTCCTCTGGCTGTTTGCGCTTTAACGGGCGAATCAGCAATTTGTTTGGCGCCAGCTTGCCCGGCCAAATAAATTTGCCTTCCTCGGCTTCGGTAAAGCCGAAACGCTGATAATATTGTGTATCGCCAGACAGCAGCACAAAAGACCATCGGCGCATCTGTTCTGCCCGACGCAAGCCGTCACTGACCAGCGCCCGGCCAAAACCGCGCCCCTGCAATTCTGGCAAAACCGCCAGCGGGCCCAGCAATAATTGCGGACGCCCGGCAACCAGCATTTCCCAAAATCGCAGAGAGCCGACAATATTGCGATAATCAGAGGCCACCAGGCATAATTCTGCTACCGGGGCGCCCGGGCGCAATTTCCATACCGCACGGCCGGGATGTTGCTCGCTAAAGGACAGGGAGACAAGTGTTTCCACCCGCTCCTTATCCGCATCACTTTGCACACGAATATCCACGCTTGTTTTCCGCCTCTAATCCAGGACTGACAGGTCAGCAGATTATCACTGCTTCTATGGTCTGTACAGATCAGGCAGAGCGTAAAGGCATCTGATTATCGGCAACTGGTTGCGGCAAAAGCCCCAGCACTTCGGTTGGCACAACATGCCAGAAATACCGGCTTTCCACTGCCCAGTTATTCAATAGCCTTTTTGCCAGTTCCGAGCCGGTTTCAGCGCCATGAAGGGCAATGCGGCTTTCCAGATAATCCTGCCAATAGCCAGCTGATAACTTGCTGATATGCAGGGTTTCAGGATTAGCCTTGGATAAAAATTCATCATCCCTGTCATAGATAAAGGCCATACCGCCTGTCATCCCTGCCCCGAAATTAGACCCTGTCTTGCCCAGAATAATCGCTTCCCCGCCGGTCATATATTCACAGCCATTTGAGCCGCACCCTTCAACAATCGCAGAAGCGCCGGAATTACGCACACAAAAACGCTCGCCTGCCTGACCATTAGCCAGCAACAGACCAGAGGTTGCACCATAAAGTACTGTATTGCCGATGATGGTATTATGTTCTGCCAGATAGCTGGCAGACGGGCTTGGGCGAACGGTGATCATCCCGCCGGACAGCCCCTTGCCTACATAGTCATTGGCATCCCCGATAACATCCAGGCGCAAGCCCTGTACAGCAAATGCCCCCAGAGACTGGCCAGCCGTGCCGCGCAGGCAAGCCGTAATTTGCCCTTCGCGCAAACCATCCATCCCGAAACGCCGAACAATATGCGAGGACAGGCGCGTGCCAATCGCACGGGCGGTGTTTTCAATATTATAGGTCAGCTGCATTTTACCGCCCGACTGCAGGGCTGTTTCTGCATCCTTGACCATTTGCGCATCCAGCGTATCGGCTACCTCTACACGCCCTTTGCCGCCGCCATAGCCAGACCCGCCATCAACCGCGGCCTGAACCAGAACAGGGTTTAGATCAAGGTCATCAAGTGCTGCATCGCCGCGTGATACTTGTGTCAGCAAATCGGTTCGACCAATTACCTCATCCAGCCGCTTAAAGCCGAGAGAGCCCAGAATTTCGCGCACCTCTTCTGCGACATGGGTAAAGAGCTGCACCACCTTTTCAGGTGTGCCTTCGAATTTTGCCCGCAAATCATCACGCTGGGTACATACCCCTACCGGACAGGTGTTGGAATGGCATTGACGCACCATGATACAGCCCATCGCTACCAGCGCAGAAGTGCCGATACCAAATTCGTCCGCCCCCAGCATAGCCGCCATAACAATATCGCGGCCGGTTTTCAGACCACCATCTGTGCGCAGCACCACCTTGTCGCGCAAGCCGTTCATGGTGAGCACCTGATGCACTTCTGACAGACCCATTTCCCACGGCATGCCGGCATGTTTAATAGAAGATTGCGGACTGGCTCCGGTACCGCCCCCATGACCAGATATCAGGATTGTATCGGCTTTGGCTTTGGCCACCCCGGCGGCAATCGTGCCGATGCCGGTCGAGGCCACCAGCTTGACGCATACGCGCGCTGTCGGGTTTATCTGCTTCAGGTCATAAATCAGCTGTGCCAAATCCTCGATAGAATAAATATCGTGATGGGGCGGCGGCGAAATCAGCGTCACCCCGGGGGTGGAATGGCGCAATTTGGCAATAAGCGCATTCACCTTGATGCCTGGCAACTGGCCGCCTTCGCCAGGCTTTGCCCCTTGCGCGACCTTGATTTCCAGCTCTTCACAATTATTCAGATATTCGGCTGTCACGCCAAATCGGCCAGAGGCAACCTGTTTAATCGCACTGGACGGATTATCGCCATTTTCGCGCAATTTGAAACGGGAGGGATCTTCCCCGCCCTCGCCTGAATCAGACTTTGCCCCGATACGGTTCATCGCAATGGACAGGGTTTCATGAGCTTCGGGGCTGAGCGCCCCAAGCGAGATACCAGGCGAGACCAGCCGTTTGCGAATATCGGTGATGCTTTCTACTGTATCAACGGAAACCGGCTCATATTTGCGGTCAAAATCCATTAAATCGCGCAGATTGACCGGCCCTTGTCTGGCCACCATCGCGCTATATTTTTTCCAGCTCTGATACGAGCCGGTATCACAGGCGTGTTGCATGGCATGGATAATCTGGCCATCAAAGGCATGACGCTCACCCGATTTGCGGAAACGAAAAAAGCCGCCCACAGGCAGATAGCTCAGGCTCTCGCTATAGGCTTTATCATGCAAATCCATCAGCTGGGACTGAATACCGTTCAGGCCGATGCCGGAAATGCGCGAGGACATGGGCGGGAAAAATTCTGCCACCAGCGAGCGCGACAAACCAAGAGCTTCAAAATTATAGCCGCCGCGATAGGAAGCGATAACCGAAATACCCATCTTGGACATAATTTTCAGCAAGCCATCCTCGATAGCCTTGCGATAATTGGCGACCGCCTTTGACAGGCTGACCCCTTCCAGCAGGCCTTTTTGATGACGTTCTGCGATTGTCCATTCTGCAGTATAGGCGTTGATGGTGGTTGCCCCCACCCCGATCAGCACTGCGAAGTGATGCACATCCAGACATTCGCCTGAGGCCACATTTACAGAAGTAAAGGTACGCAATTGCTGGCGCACCAGATGCGAATGCACTGCCCCTGTTGCCAGCACCATCGGCAGCGGCACACGCTCTTTTGAGCTGTTTCTGTCGGTCAGCATCACATGCTCGCACCCGCCCCGCACCGCTTGTTCTGCATGGCTGCGGATACGGTCAAGGGCAGCTTTCATTCCCTCTGGCCCGTCTTCTGCGCCAAAGGTACAGTCAATCTCGACCGCCTTATCGCCAAGATGTTCGATAATCGCATGCCATTCTGCATTGGTGACAACCGGGCTATCCAGCAGCAAATGATCACATTGATCTGGGCTTTCATCCAGAATATTACCCAGATTCCCCAGGCGCGTGCGCAAGGTCATGACATGGCGTTCGCGCAGGCTATCAATAGGCGGGTTGGTAACTTGCGAGAAATTCTGGCGGAAGAAATGATGCAGGCCGCGATATTTTCCGGACAAGACAGCCAAAGGCGCATCATCGCCCATAGAGCCGACCGCCTCCTTGCCAGTGCTGGCCATCGGGGCAAGGATCAGTTCCATATCTTCCATCGACCAGCCAGACATCAGCTGGCGGCGGCGGCGCACCTCGTCAGAGGGTTGATCCTCCTTGTTCGGGCGCGCGCTTTCCAGCAAGGCATTCATCGATTTTGACCGCTTTGTCCAGCTGCTCCAGTCCTGCTGGTCGGACAGGCCTTCTTTTAGCTCGCCATCTTTTATGATGCGGCCTTCTTTTAAATTGACCGCGATCATCTCGCCAGGGCCCAGACGCCCGCATTCCAGAATCTGGGCTTCATCCACATGAACCATGCCGGTTTCCGAGCCGGCAATCAGCAAGCCATCCTTTGTATGGGTATAGCGCATCGGGCGCAGACCATTTCTGTCCATTCCGCCAATGACCCAGTCGCCAAAATGTGCCGCAATCGCTGCTGGACCGTCCCAGGGTTCCATTACCGAATTGCAATAGGCATAGAGCTTTGCCAGCTTGCTATCGCCGCTGACATCTATGGCTTCGGGGATCATCATGGTTTTCACCATTGGCAAGCTGCGTCCGGCTTGCAGCAATAATTCAAATACCGAATCCAGCGCCGCTGAATCAGATGAACCTTTTTCAATGACCGGTTTGATATCTTCTATGCTATCGGCAAATATTTCATGTTCCATGCGATCTTCATGGCAGGACATCCAGTTGCGGTTGCCGCGCAGGGTATTAATCTCGCCATTATGGGCCAGAATACGGAAAGGCTGTGCCAGCCGCCATGTCGGGAAAGTATTGGTAGAATAGCGCTGATGATAGACCGCAAAATTTGATACAAATTGCTGATCCAGCAAATCGGGGTAAAAAGCAGTGACCTGTTCTGCCAGGAACATACCCTTATAGATGATAGAGCGCGTGGATAATGAACAGATATAAAAATCGGTGATCAGCTCGGCCAGCACCGCCTTTTCAATGCGACGGCGAATTTTATAAAGCTGGCGTTCGGCCTCTTCCTCCTCCAGCGTTTCCGGCATGGAAAACATAATCTGTTCAATTTCGGGGCGAGTGGCCAGTGCCTTATCGCCCAGCGCGCGCGTATCCACCGGCACTTGCCGCCAGCCATAAATAAAATGGCCAAGCCGCAGAATTTCCCGTTCAACAATACAGCGGCACTGTTCTTGCGCGCCAATATCATTACGCGGCAAAAACACCATCCCGACAGCCAGACGCCCGCCATCATCACTATGGCCGGTACGTGCAATATGCTTGATAAAGAAATCCCGCGGGATAGACAGATGAATGCCAGCCCCGTCGCCGGTCATGCCATCGGCATCTACCGCACCGCGATGCCAGATAGATTGCAAGGCTTCGATGGCGGCATCCACAACCGCGCGGCGCGGACTGCCATCGATAGAGGCAACAAATCCCACCCCGCAGGCATCATGTTCCATCTCGGGGCTGTAAACACCAGCCTCTATCAGCCGCGCTTCGGCTTCTTTACGGGCTTTTACATAATTCTCTGCATCGAATATTTGCTTGCTGGTCATTTTTATTAACCTTCTATTATATCTCTTTTCAAAATCGGCTTTGCCTCTGGATGACCTCGGCTACCAGCCGTTTATTTTGCCTGTCTGACAGGACTAGCTGGCCTGGCGCGCCTCGCCGCGCAATTCTGCCTGAATAAAGGCATCTATCTGCTCGGCAGCATCGCGGCCATCGCGAATACCCCACACCACCAGAGATGCCCCGCGCACAATATCGCCTGCCGCAAATACGCCCGGGATTTGTGTCATCATGTTTTTCCAGTCAATCTGGACAGTTCCCCAGCGGCTGACGGCCAAATCCCTTAGTTCAAACATGACCGGTAAGTCTTCCGGGTCAAAGCCAATCGCTTTGACAACCAAATCGGCATCAATATCAAAATCCGAGCCTTCGATAATTTGCGGCACTTGCCGACCGGTTTCATCTGGCTGACCAAGGTGAATGCGCTGGGCACGCACTGCGCGCACATCATTATCGCCCAGCAAGGCATGCGGGGCAGATAGCCACTGGAAATTTACCCCTTCTTCTTCGGCATTTTCCACCTCGCGCTGGCTGCCTGGCATATTGGCTCTGTCCCGGCGATACAGACAGGTCACGGATTTTGCTTCCTGACGAATGGCGGTACGCACACAATCCATTGCTGTATCCCCGCCTCCAATCACCACCACATTTTTGCCTTCTGCATTCAAAAGGCCATTTTCAAAATCTGCAACCTTGTCGCCCAGTGATTTACGATTAGAAGCGGTCAGATAATCAAGGGCAGGCACAACCCCTTTCAGGCCAATGCCCGGCAATTTGATATCGCGCGCCTTATAAACGCCTGTGGCGATCAGCACCGCATCATGGCGATTTTGCAGCTCTTCAAAGGTAACATCGCGGCCAATCTCGCAATTCAGCTGAAACTGAATGCCGCCCTTTTCCAGCAGCTTTGCGCGTCTTTCGACAATTTCCTTTTCCAGCTTGAAGCCCGGAATACCATAGATCAGCAAGCCGCCCACCCGGTCATAGCGATCATATACCACCACCTGATAGCCTTTGCGGCGCAGGATATCAGCTGCAGCCAGACCCGCAGGCCCTGCCCCGATAATTCCGACAGACTGATCGCGCTCGGCCACAACCTTAATCGGCTCTACCCAGCCTTCTTCAAAAGCGG
Organism: Alphaproteobacteria bacterium; assembly: GCA_038121125.1. Classification (GTDB taxonomy): domain Bacteria; phylum Pseudomonadota; class Alphaproteobacteria; order Puniceispirillales; family Puniceispirillaceae; genus JADHLI01. Next base: position 3,523 of record JAYOMZ010000029.1, on the reverse strand, counting down.
TTTCGGTAATATATTTTTCCACCGCACCGATAGTGACCGACTCAAAACCCTTCTCGATAACGCAATTGCCTTCGCAAAGCCGGTCTTGCGGACAAATACGCCCGCAAATTTCCGGGAAAGTATTGGTTGCAGAAGACCGCTCATAAGCTTCCTGCATCCGGTTTTCAGCTGTCAGCATCAGCCAATCGGGAATATTATTATGCAAGGGGCAATTTACCTGACAAAAAGGCACGCCGCATTGCGAACAACGGCTGGCCTGGGATTCTGCCTCCTGGACATTAAAATCGGCATAAATCTCGTCAAAATCTGCAACGCGCTCTTTGGCTTTACGCTTATCCGGCATCGCTTTTGATTGCGAAACAAATTTCAGCATCTTTTCTGCCATCATCC
>JAYOMZ010000029.1:0-3033 GCA_038121125.1 Alphaproteobacteria bacterium | reverse complement strand
GTTAAAGGTCAACAATTATTACCCATTTAATCCAAAAATGCAAGTCTTGCGCCATATCCTTACGTAAAAACCCCATGAAACAGATTAATATAGTTCCGTTTCGGTACTATTTATTGCCTCTTGCCATCTATCACTGGTCGGAATAGGGTGACGCCATGCTGGATTTCTCTGCCTATTTTTTCATTGCCCTGATACAGGGTATTACCGAATTTCTGCCCGTTTCCTCATCTGGTCATCTGGTATTAATTCCGCATATCACCGCCTTTGCCGATCAGGGACAGGTGATGGATGTGGCTGCCCATATCGGCACGCTGGCAGCGGTAATGCTTTATTTGCGCCGGGATATTACCGCGATGCTGGCCAGCCTGTTTATCCGGGCGGTTGATAAAATGCGCTATCGCCGGCTGACAGGCCTGTTAATTATTGCCAGCCTGCCAGTGATAATAGCCGGTTTGCTGCTGGAGCTGGCCGGGGCAGAGTTTTTGCGCCTTGTCTGGATTGTAGCATCTGCCAATCTGGTTTTTGCCCTCTGGCTGTGGGTGGCCGACAGGCGCGATATTCAGACAGATTTAAGCCGCTCAGATACCCTGAAGCCTGAATGGGAAAAGCTGTCCTATCGCCATGCGCTATATATCGGTCTTGCCCAGATTTTTGCGCTTATCCCTGGTGCGTCTCGCAGCGGGGTGACTATGAGCATGGCACGCCAGCTGGGCTATGATCGTCTTTCTTCTGCCCGATTTTCGTTACTATTATCGGTGCCGGTTATTGCCGGGGCTGGCGTTTTAAAGGGTATCTCGCTCTATCGCACAAGCGAAGGCGTGGATATGCTCTCCCTTGGCCTTGTGGCAGGTCTTTCCTTCATCTTTGCGCTATTGGCTATTCGCTGGATGATGGGCTGGCTGGCACGGGCAGATTTCCGGATATTTGTCTTTTACCGGTTTGGGCTGGGGATAGTCTTATTGGGTTTGCTGGGGCTCAATATCCTCTAGCGGTAAAAAAAGCGCCCGCCCGGGCGAAAGACGGCCAGATATTCCGGCACAATCGCCTCGATAGAGTTTGGGGTAATGCCAAGTTCTGCCAGACCCGGGGCAGATTTGGCACAGATATTATCTGTCTTCAGCAATTTCAGCTGATCATTTGTCAGAGGCGGGTTTGGCAAAAAGCCCGCGAAAAAGGCCGGGATCGCCATCAGCGCAAATGGCACGGAAACCAGCATTCTCTGGCGCTGGATAGAGGACAAAATAAAGCGCATCAATTCAGCAAAGCTATAGCAATTTGGCCCGCCAAGCTGGTAAATCCTGCCTTGTGTATCAGGGCTTTGCAGCGCGGCAACCACCGCCCGGGCAACATCACCCACAAAAACAGGCTGCATCAGATTGCGCCCGCCCCCTATCAGCGGCAGGGCAGGGGCCAGCATCGCCATCTGGCCAAAGCGCGAAAACAGCCCGTCGCCCGGCCCGAAAATAACAGAAGGCTGCAGGATGGTAGCTTGCGAGAATTGGCGAAGCAATGCACGCTCGCCCTCTGCCTTGGTACGGGCATACAGGCTGGGCGATTTCAGCGATGCCCCAATGGCCGAGAGATGGACAATGCTTTCCACCCCGTACTGGCTGGCCATCTGGCCAATGCGGCCGGGTAATTCTGCTTGCAGCCCGGCAAAGGTCTGGCGTCCGGACGGGGCAAGAATACCGACCAGATTCACCACCATATCGGCAGGAGCAATAACGCTGGCCAAATCTTCATCCCGCAGGGCATTGCCGGCAACCGCGCTTATCTGGCCAACCGCACCGAAGACTTTCAGCTGTTTTGCCCGCTCGCTATTGCGTGCCAGAACAAGAATACGCGCCCCGGTCGCGGCCAGCTGTTCGACCACTGCCCGGCCGACAAATCCTGTACCGCCAATAACCGCTATTGTTTTCTGTGAAAGGTCAACACGCATTTAAATCCCCATCTTCAAGGCCTGTTATCCGGCCACTGGCTTGTGATGCTCTGATATCTTTGTTGGCTGTGATGCCCTTTGTCTTATCAGGAAGATAAAGCCAAGAAAAGAGCCAATATGGCCAGCCCCAATAAAAGGATTGACAGACAGGCGATTATAGTTATGTTGTGCCTTCATTCCAGAGGCGGGAAAATGCCGAAAAGATGGCATTTGACCCTTGGCAAGCCCAGGTGGCGGAATTGGTAGACGCGCTGGCTTCAGGTGCCAGTGGCCATTACGGTCGTGGAAGTTCGAGTCTTCTCCTGGGCACCAATACTATTAAAAAAACGTTATTTTTCAATTTATTAAAGAAAATTGTGATCCACGAAATAATCGGGCGTGGATCACATTTACCATTTTATCTCTGCCATTGTTTGCATCGCCTGTCTGGCCAGTTCCGGCCGGGACGCTGATTTGGTATATATCTCGCTTGTGCGGCTTTCTGTATGGCCATGAATAGCCATTATCTGATACTGGTTGCATCCCGCCTCTGCCAGCAGCTGGCCCACCGCCTTTCTGATCCCGTGTGCGGTGCGGTTTTCCAGCCCCGCTTCCCGCGCCCATTTACTAAACCTCTGGCTCATTACGTCCGCGCTGATAAAGGGTCTGCCCTTGTTAGGTAGAGCCCACCAGCCGCATATCGGCAAGCGCGGTCCCCAGCTGGGGGCGTTATCGGGATAGAGACAAAGGCGGCATTTTTTTCTCTGGTTGCCATTCAAGGTAGCGGACGCCGCCGCGCATAACTTCATTATGGCGACCCAATAGCCGCGCATCGCCAATGCGACAAGGGGTGAAGGCCAGCAAGGTTAGGCATCAATGCGCCATTGTGCCTGGCTGGTGGTGCGCTTTGAAGTGGTTAATGTCCTGGATAGACCAAGCTATCGCCCCCTTGCCAGATTGCAAGATGGCGGCTTTGCCTGATAAATATATCTCTACCAGGATAAAAGGCCGGGCGGGTCTGTCCATCTATCAAAGGGGGATGTTTTTTGCAGGATTTGGGGATATATGCCGGGCTGTTTGCCAGTGCCTTTCTGGCTGCCACCATATTGCCAGCC
>JAYOMZ010000028.1:20692-24508 GCA_038121125.1 Alphaproteobacteria bacterium | reverse complement strand
GATATATGCCGGGCTGTTTGCCAGTGCCTTTCTGGCTGCCACCATATTGCCAGCCCAGTCCGAATTGGGGCTGGGGGCGTTGCTGGTACTGGGCGAACATTCCCCTTTCTGGCTGATATTTTTTGCCAGTATCGGCAATATTCTGGGCGCGGTGGTGAACTGGGTTCTGGGGCGCAAATTCCAGCAGCTGAAATCAAAAAAATGGTTTCCTGTAACAACCGGCCAGATGGCGCGTGCCAGCCGCTGGTTTCAACGATTTGGGGTATGGAGTCTGCTGCTAAGCTGGATGCCCGTTATTGGTGACCCCCTCACCCTGGCAGCTGGCCTGTTGGGGGTGCGGTTCTGGCGCTTTTTAATGCTGGTCACACTGGCAAAGACAGGCCGCTATATCGCGGTAGCGATACTGGTCTTTCATGTCTGGTAGGCACTAAAGAAGCTGGTTTTGCCATTAGTCACGGCCGGGGGTTCTACCGCCCCATATCCTGTGCCCCTTATCACATGATGGAATAGCTGATTTCAAATCTTCCACAATATGATAAAAGGGAGGTCTCGGAAAGTAGGAAAACCGAGACCTCCAACGGGGGGAAGGCTTTTTCAAGCCGTACTTTTTACCTACGCAAGCTCTGTTTGGATTTCCGTGGGTTTATTATTTTTGACTAATTTAGAATGATTTTAAACAAGACTCTGTTATCATTATAAAATTTTTTTGATTTTTTTTTAAATTTTTGACATTTTTTTTAGCATAGCCACAGATTTTGCCCCTGTCAGGAAACAGGACAGGCGGATTTGTTCCTGAATCTCGATAATTTTATTGCTCAGCCTGTCGGGGTGCAGCTGGCCATTTTCATCTTCCAGACATTGCAATAGCCCGCCTGCCATTCCGGCCATATCCGCCCCCAGCCACAGCGTTTTGGCAATATCCAGCCCATGCCGGATGCCGCCTGAAGCAATGATATGCATATTCGGGGCAATATGGCGCGCGCCCGTCACCGCATCGGGCAGGTCAATCCCCACCGTTAAAAAAGGTTCATAAAGGCTCTGTTTTTCGGGGTTCTGGCGCAACCATTCAATCAGCGCCCAATTCGTACCGCCACGTGCGGCCACATCTATATGGGTAACGCCCGCTGCATATAGACGGCGCGCCACAGAAGCAGACAGCCCTGCGCCTACTTCCTTGACAATAATCGGACAGGCCAGCTTGTCGACCAGACGCATAATGGCCTCTTCCACGCCCTGCCAGTCATGATCGCCTTCGGGCTGGATAGCCTCTTGCAGCGGGTTTAGATGGATGGCCAGCGCATCGGCCTCGATATCGCCAGCCGCGCGTTCTGCCAGTGCCAGACCTGCCTTGCCGATAATCTGTCCCCCGCCCAGATTGCCTATCAGACAGGCCTCTGGATGGGCTTTGCGCAAGGCGCGCTGGGACTGGCCGGCTTCCAGGCTGGCTCTTTGCGAGCCCAGCCCGATAGCGATATTATGCCGGGCCGCCACCGAAACAAGCGCTGCATTCAGCCTGTCTGCCCGGGCGGTTCCCCCTGTCATGCCGGTTATCAGCATCGGGGCGGCCAGCTGGTGGCCTAAAAAACGGGCGGTGATATCTATCTGCGACAAATCCAGCTCTGGCAGGGCGCAATAGGGCAGCTCTATCCTGTCCAGCGGATGAGGTGTCTGCGCCCTGTCTGCCAGCGTCTGTTTGGCCAGATCCAGATGGGCGTCTTTACGCTGGGAGGCTAAATATTCGCTCATGACACACCTCTTTTTTCGTAAACAGGCCGAAACAGGCCATCTACCAGCAGCATATGCGGTACAGTTAGCGCGGCAAGGGCAATAAATACGGTGCGCAAACCGGCCTCACTTGCCGACAGGGCGGCCAGATCGCGCTGCAGATAAAAGGCAAGCCCGGCCGCTATCCAGGTTGCGAGCGTCAAAAGAATAGCTATTGTCAGAATCTTTTGGCGTGACAGCATCTCTTGCATCGCGGTCCAGATAAACAGGAAATGACGGCGCGAATGTACCAGACAGAAATAGACCGCAAATCCGGCCAGAGGCGGCAATAGCCCTGCCAGACAGCATAACACCCCGATTTCGATAATCGCCCCGCGCAACGCGCTATAGCGAAGGCTGGCCAGCACATAAATGGCAAATCCGGCCATCCAGACAGGCAGCAGCAATGCTGTCATCGCCATCAGAATCTCGGCATTTGTACCTGTCAGAGCGGCATAAAGGCCGGCTACTTCTTGCATATGCAAGGCAGGCAGAACAATCCCGACAATCCCGCCATGGGTAGTGATACGCACGGCCGTTAATGCCCTGCCCCACTTGCCGGCAGGGGCGGCGGCGAAGGGCTGTATGTCACCGCTGCCAAAATGGATAATGCTTAAAATCAGGAACAGACCCAGCGCCAGCATCGGCAAAAAAGCCCAAAAGCCGATATATAGCCCGGCAAGCAGGCTATAGGCGACAAGAAAGCCTGTCATTTTCATCACCGAGCGTCCGGCGCCCAGAAAAAATGCGATTGCCCCGTCAAATGCCCCATGCGGCAAACCAATGGCCATCACCGCAACAAGAGCAAAAATATCGATAGGGGTAAGCATTAATCCCTCTTTATTTTTGTGCCGTTAAAAGCAGGTATAATCTGAGCTATAAACATCTGCTTTGGCATCGCCAATATCAGTTTGGCATAGATAGACAAATCTGCAAGGCCAGACATGAATTTGGCCAATTCATCACCGCTCAACGCCTTTGCCATCCGCAGAAAAATATCCGGTGCTGCTTCTGGATGGGCTTTCAGAACAGCCAAAAACACCCTGTCCAGCCAGCGATCTGCTGTACGGTGCGGAACAGGGATTTTGGTGATTTTCTGCCCTTTTGCCAGATCGCGGGCTATCTGTTGTACCTGTTTTTGAATAAAGGCAAAGGCATAGCCGGATGAGGCGCGCACACAGCCCCCATTTGCCCCTATCGCCCGCAAGGACGGATCGCGCGGGGATAGAAAATTCATCGGAATACAGCCCGCCTCCTGTCGCAAAATCTGAAAATCATCAATCTGATAGATATCCTTTAGATAGGTCTGGATAGCCTGTTCATAAAAGGCGCTATCTTCTGTTTGTTCGGAAAAAAGGGTGGATTCAACCAGAGCCGTATTTTCAGAAAACGGCAGCAGATAGATAAAATGAATGCCGCGGGACTGATCGCATCTGAAATCCATCAGGGTGAGTGTATTTGCATCAAAAACAGCTTTATCTGTCTTGATTTCCCACCCCTTGAAATGTTGCAGCAAGCTGTTTTCCGGCACATCAGGGGTGCGGCTATCCAATATCAGCCCCTGACCCTGACCCTGGCCATCACCATCGCTATCACCCGGCTCTGGCGCCTCCTGTTTAAAGGCCAGTTGCCCTTCTGCCTGTTTCAAACAATCTTTCAGCCATACCGCGCTTTCCAGGCCATGATAGGCAAAATGCTGACTGTGCTGGGTCACCCGCCCAAAAGGGGTGATAATCTGCCAATATTGCCAGCTCTTGCGCGATAGCTGTGCTGCCTCAGCCAGCCAGTCAGTCTGCCAAAAGCCCCAAATATGGCTATTATCTATCGCCGGTGTAAGCGCGCCATGAATGGTTGCGCTTGCGCCTATCTTGCCAGAGGCGAGATGCGGGGCAAGGGCGCGTGCCAGGGACAGGCCGGCACATCCTGCCCCCCAGATGGCAATATCCTCACTTTTCGGCTTTGACTGATTTGCGGTCATCTATCTGCCCCCGAATAGTCTTGCCCGCTAAAATAATCTTTCAGGGCAGATTGCAACCCGGCCTGATAAAGGGG
>JAYOMZ010000028.1:0-20592 GCA_038121125.1 Alphaproteobacteria bacterium | reverse complement strand
CTTGCCCGCTAAAATAATCTTTCAGGGCAGATTGCAACCCGGCCTGATAAAGGGGTTTCCGGCGCGCTCTGGCAGCCAGGCTGGCAGAAGCGTTCAGGCTGGCAAGGGTTTTTTCTGCACCATTTGTTACGACCCGCCCCTTTGTCCAGTCCAGCTGGCGGCGGTGTAATTTCTGGCCGATTGCCCGATAGACATTTGCGGCAACCGCGATAGCGATATGGGCACGCAAAGGCAGATAGACCAGCCCCCTTTGCCCGCTTTCATAATAGCTATCCGCCAGATGAAGAAGCCTGTCTATAGCTGTTTTGATGACCAATGCCTCTGCCCCTTGCGGATGGCGGGCGGCTTCACAAATATCTTGCGGGTCAAGGTTTTCTGTCCATTTTGCAGGCAGATAGCGCCTGCCCATTTTTGCATCTTCCAGCACATCGCGGGCAATATTGGTCAGCTGCATCGCCACACCCATATCCACCGCAAAACTAAAAGCGTGGCTGTTCCGGCATCCCAGGATAGGACACATTAACAACCCTACTGTTCCGGCAACCTGATAGGCATATTGTATCAGCCCGTCTTCTGAAGCGATGGCCACCTCGCCCTGGTCAAACAGCAGCCCCTCCAGCAAATGCAAAAGCGGCATTATCGGCACGCGGCAGGTTTTCATCACGGGCAGGAAGGCTGCAAGTGCCGGATCAGTTTCAGCTATCGTCTTGCCATTTGCCAGCCTTTCCAGCTGTGTCTTTATCGCAGCAAGCCGTGCCGGCCCATTGGCGATATCCCCATCTGCCAAATCATCCAGTATCCGGCAAAATTGATAGAGATGAGCAGCATTATAGGCGGTTTCGCGCCCCAAAAAATGCGAGGCCCAGAAAAAACTGCGCCCGCCCTTGGCCAGCACATTTAACGCTTGTGCATCTGCTTTAGCCCTTTTGGTTTCCTCTGTCTTTTTTGCGTGCCGGCCCATTTTTTGCTCTGTTTACCACAGCCTTTTCAGGTGCAAATCCATGACAGATTACCGTGCCTTGGCAGGATATGCGGTTTCTTCTTCTATCAGCGTTTCCACCACTTTTGCCGAACATAACACCCCTGGCATACCCGCGCCCGGATGTGCGCCCGCTGCCGAAAAATACAGATTGGCCAGATGCGGGTCACGGTTATGATATCGAAACCAGGCCGATTGCGTAAAATTGGGGGCAATGGAAAATCCCGCCCCATGCATCGAGCGATAGCGGCTTTTGAAATCTTCCGGTGTCATATAAAAATCTTCGACAATATGCGCGCCCAGCTCTGGCATAATGGTTTTTTCCAGCGCGCTGACAATACGTTGTTGCAGAGGAGGCCCCTGTTTTTTCCAATCCACATCGCCTTGCAGATTGGGCACAGGACAAAGCACATAGAAACTGTCGCACCCCTCCGGGGCAAAGCTGGCATCGGTGGCCGTTGGCCGGTGCAGATACAAAGAAAAATCCTCTGACAGAATTTTGCGATTAAAAATATCATGCAATAGCGCTTTATAGCGCTTGCCCATCCAGATGGTGTGGTGGGCGATATCGGGATATTTTTTCTTTGTGCCAAAGAATAATACATATAGCCCCATGGAATAGCGGGTCATCTTATCTGGCAGGGCTTTTTTGCGCCTGCCTTTATGGACAGGCAGCATTTCAGCATAAATAGTGGGCGGATCGCCATTACAGATAATCCGGTCAGCGTGAATTTCTGTGCCATCTTGTGTGCGCACACCTATGACCCGCTCGCCTTGAACCAATATCTCCTTGATATCGGTATCTAGCCGGATATCAATGCCCTGCCGGCGCATCAGCGCTTCCAGTTCCGCAACCAGCTTGCCCGTGCCGCCCATACAAAAATAGACCCCCCATTTGCGTTCCAGATAATGGATCAGCGCATAGATAGAGGTGGTATCAAAAGGATTGCCGCCCACCAGCAAGGGATGGATAGAAAAAGCCTGTTGCAAAAGCGGATGTTTGATATGGCTATTAACCAGCTGTGCAACCGTCATATAGCTCTTCAGGCGCAATAATTGCGGTATCTGTTTCAGCATCGCCCCGAAACGGGTAAAGGGCTTGTCTGCCAGTTCGCTAAAGCCAATATCAAAGATATCTTTTGAGGTTTGTATCAGCCTGTCATAATTTTTTGTATCTTCTGGCGAAAAACGCGCTATCTCGGCATGGGTATCTTCCAAAGATGGGCGATAATCAAATTCAGACCCGTCATGAAAATGAAAGCGATACCAGGGATCAAGCGGGCGAAAATCCAGATAATCCTCGCGCTTTTCGCCAAATAGCGCAAATAGCTCGTCAAATAAAAACGGGGCGGTGATCACGGTTGGCCCGGCATCATGGCGAAAACCGCCTTGCTCGAAGGCCTGGGCGCGGCCGCCTATGGCGTCAAGGCGCTCAACCAGCGTAACGCGGTGACCTTTGGCACGCATACGCAAGGCAGCGGCAATCCCGCCAAAGCCAGCGCCGATAACAAGCGTATGTGTTGCGCTGTCACCAGCATCCATTTTGCCCATGTCATTCATGACAATGCTGCGCTCCCTGATTGGGGGTAAAAATTATAAAAAGCCGGTTCTGACAGGCACAAATAAGGCACGCCTGATATATCCCCTACAGTGTGCCAGCAATTAGCTGTTATCTGCAACAAGATCTCTGCAGACATGGCGCAATTGCGCTTTAATCGGGGTAATGATGGCCTGACAGTCAGAAGGAAGGGCATCAGACGAGCTTTCTGCCTCGTCAAACATACTCATCAGGGCAGAAGCGGTCATGGACAAGGCAGGCGAGCGGCGAAGGCGTGTTTGCCAGTCCAGCGCATTATGGTCTGTACCAGAGGCCAGCCATTTATCAAAGGCACTGGCTTGTTCCCTGTCCAGGGTGGTTCTGAACATCACAATCACCGCATTGGGCGCGCGGCGCAATAAATCCGATGCCGGGCTGGCCGCCCCGTCCTTGCCAATGACATTCAGCATATCATTGGCAATCTGATAGCACCCGCCAGCGGCGGTAAAAAATCGCTGTAATGGGGCAATAATATCATTTCTGTCTGCCAGATGGGCAATACCTTCCACAGAGGCGACAAATAATGGTGCTGTTTTGCCGGTGCTGATATCCATATATTTTGCCCAGCCCGGATAGCTGTCTATGGCAAATTCCAGCGCCTGGCCCGTGGTGGTCGCCGCCATGTGATGCGATAGCACGCGAACCAGCGCAGGCGTTTGCCCCATGACAGCGGCCTCTGCTGCCAGCTCAAACGATAGGGCGATCAGCCAGTCACCAAGGGCAAGGGCTGTATCCTTGCCATATTGTGCCCATACAGACGGCGCCCCGCGCCGCACCATATCGCCATCACAAATATCATCATGTACCAGAGAGGCATTATGCAGAATTTCAACGGCTGCTGCCCAGCGAAGCGAGACCGCCCGCGGCACGCCAAAACAATCTGCAGCCGTTAATGCCATGCGGCCGCGCAATTGTTTTCCTGTCTTTTTAAAATGGTGATGGGCAGGCTTGCCAAGCGGATGACGATTATCTGGCAAGCGGCCGAGAATAAAATCAGACAGGGATTGGGCACTGTCCGAAAGCGGCAGATTAACCTCTTTATTGACAAGGACAGGTTCAAAATTGCTGTTAAAGCTCTCTGGCATTATCCTTACCCTTCCCAAATTAAAATCTTTAAAAAAATAAATGAAATATCGGGTAAAAGCTGCAAGGCAGGGTAGCCCGCTGGGCCCCCCTGCCTTGCTAAAGCGTTACTTGCCTTCTGACTGTGACACCGCCACATTCCAGATGATCACACCGAACGCAATTTTGTTCAGCACGTCAGCCAGATTGTAGATGATGTTCAGCGTTTCCATATCGGCACCACCGGCCATATAGCCGAAGAAGTAGCCAAGCGGATAAATCGCCCAACCAATGGTCACAATCCAACGCATTGTTGAATAGGCAGATGCCACGGCAGGCGAGGCTTTTTCTGCTGCAACCTTGCCAGCTTCACCAGCAAAGATTTCATACAGAATATATGCCCAACCGACCATACCGATAACAAAGCCAAGGGTTACATTCATGTAACCGGCTTCGCCGAGGTAACCACCGATCAGCATGACCAATGTACCAATGGTCAGACGCCAGAAAATGCCGCCCGATACATTGGTAATCGCACGCAGGATCAAGTAGAATTCGATCATCAGCAATGGCACTGTGATTAGCCAGTCAATGTAACGATAGACTGTTGGTGTATCACCTGTGGCTACCCATACATCTCTCATATAGAAATAATGTACAGCAGCAACCAGTGTGACCAGACCTGACACAACCAGTGAGGTCTTCCACTTTGCTTCTACTCTTTGTGTTTCAAGAAAGAAGAAAGCAGTAGAGGCTACAAGAGCCATGGATATCAGCCAGAAGCTGATGCCCACGAAATCATCAGATTTCAGATTAGACGCCTGAGCAATAGCAGGCATTAGTGAAAGTGCAGCTGCAGGTGCAGTGAACTTAAAAAGTTTTTTAATTGACATAGGACACTCCCCAAAACGTCGCGTTCTAGAACGTCCTACTTTTTATCCCTGCCAAAACACCCGTCCTGACAGACCTCTCCCCGTTAGCCACCAATAGTACCTGATTTTCGCCTGTTGGCAAGTTTTTGTTATTTTTCCAACAGCAAGGCCATCCACCGATAACTTAAGACATATACGCCGAAAAGAACTAGGCAGATTACTTGGGCTTGTCTAGTCTGGACAGAAAATATGAAAAAAATCATGCATCAGGATGAGAGGGAACCCATGCTTGAAGATACTGTACTTGTTGGTGGAATTGCGTTTTTGGCACTTGCCGGCCTGGCCTGGCTGGCAATGGAAAAAATCACACATTCTGATTTGGGCGCGCGCACAAAAAGATTGCTTATCTATGTTTTAATGGCCTGTTTGGGACTGGCGGCCATAGCTGTTTTCAGCTGGCATAGTGAAAACTGGAAAGCAAAAAACACAAAAATTTCAGTGATTGAGCGTTCAATAATTGCCCAAATCGCCTGAAATTTTATCTCGGCACATCAAAAAGGGGGCTAGAAATCTGCCCCTTCTTCTGAAAGTTGCAATATCTCCTCGATTTCTGCTGTGCCGAGCCCGTAATTTTCTGCTGCTTGCTCGGCTGTAATATAGCCATAGGCCAAATCCCGGCGCACCAATGCCCTGTCGCGCTCTTCCGGCTGGCCATATCCTGCCCCGCCCGGAAAGGCCATTTCCACATAATGGCCATGGCCGATAAATTGCTTGCCCTTGCCGCGCATCACCGTGCCATCTTCGCGGGCGATAGTGGTTGGCGCGCCCGAGCCGCCCCCATGTCGGCCACGTGCGGGGTGAAACAGCCTGTCAAACATGGCTTGCAGAAAAAATTCATGCCCCTCTGTTACCCCAACATCCATATTCTGGCCAAGGCCGCCGCGATATCTCCCTGCCCCGCCGGAGCCGGCACGCAGCTCTTTTCGCCAGATAATCACCGGCCCTACCTGTTCTGTGGCTTCTACCGGCATTGTCATGACCCCGGAGGGAAAAGCGGTTGCATTCAGCCCGTCCAGAGAGGGGCGCGCACCCGAGCCGCCGGAATTAAAGATCAGCACCTCGGCATTGCGGGCATTTTCAGGGGCAGCGGCATCACGGCGCGGGCGGATTTGCAGCTGGAAGTTACATAAACATCCCGCCCCTTCTGCTGGCACTCTGTTCGGCAATAATTTATCCAGCGCATCAAAAATCGTATCCGGTACCATATGGCCGATAATATGGCGCAATGCCACCGGGGCAGGGTGCAATGCATTGACGATTGAATTTTCAGGGGCGGTAATCTCGAAAGGCGCCAGAGAAGCCGCATTATTGGGAATATCGGGGGCGATAGCACATTTCAGCGCATAACAGGCATAGGCCTTGGTATAGACCAGCGGCACATTAATGCCTTTTTTATCAATGCCGGACGTCCCTTCCCAATCGCTGAGGATACGGTCTTTTTCAATGGTCAGCTTTACTTTCAGATCAATCGGCTGGTCATAGCCGTCAATCCGCATCGCCCCTTCGGCACTGCCAGGTGCCAGCGCATTGATACAAGCCAGCGTCGCCTGATGCGAATTGGTCAGAATAAAATCGGAAACGCCCGATAAATCTGTCAAACCAAATTCGGTCATCATATCGCTTAAGCGACGGTCGCCTACCAGATTACAGGTCACCAGCGCATAAATATCACCAATTAATTGATCCGGCTCGCGCACATTGCCTCTGATCATCTGGATAAGGGTGTTATCTACCTCGCCTTTTTCTGCAAATTTCATGACCGGCAGATACAAGCCTTCTTCATAGACAGAATTGCCATCTGCCCCGAAGCCGCGCCCGCCAATATCGGTGACATGGGCGGTACAGGCAAAAAACCCGACCAGCTGGCCATCAAAAAATGACGGGGTCACCACCGTAATATCATGCAGATGGCCTGTGCCTTCCCACGGGTCATTGGTGATATAAACATCGCCCTCAAACATATTTTGCCGGCCAATCCGGCGGATAAAATGCGGCACGGCATCGGCCATCGCATTAACATGACCAGGCGTGCCAGTGACCGCCTGAGCCAGCATCTCGCCCTTGTCATTATATACCCCGGCAGATAAATCGCCTGCCTCGCGCACGGAAGTTGAAAAGGCTGTGCGAACCAGCGCTTGTGCCTGTTCTTCTACGACCGAGATCAGGCGGTTCCACATCACCTGATAGGCAACTTCTGAAATGCTCATCTTGTCATCAAGGCGGAATATCCAGCCTTCCTCTGTTGCAAAATCATATATCTAATGCCCATTTATCTGGCCTTTTACACGGATATCTATCGTGCCATCGCTTGCAGCGGTGGCTTGCCGGCTGGCGGGCAAAACAATCGTTGTTTCATCCTCGACAATCAGGGCAGGCCCATCGACAAGGCTACCAGTTGCCAGCATATCCCTGGCAATAATTTGTGCCGGCACAGCCTGACCCAGAGCCGGGTCAAAACATAGCCGGCTCTGCTGGCTTTCAACAGGCGTTTTTGCCGCCACATCCTGAACTCTTTCCGGCTTGGCTGTCGGGGTAAAGGCATTGACAGACCAGACAGTGATTTCTGCTTCCATCCCCTGAACCGTGCGGCCAAACAGGCGTTTGTAATCTTCTTCAAACCGGGCAAGAAAACGGCTCGCCTCTGGCTGGCTGGCATCTGCTGCGCTGATAGGAACAGCGATTTCCCACCCCTGCCCGGCATAGCGCATATAGATTTTATATTCGAGGGCGATATCAGCCTGCCCGTCGCAAGAGCGCACAAATCCGGCTGCTTCTGCTTCCATCTCGGCAAAGAGCGCCTTTATCTGTTCGGCATCAAAGGCACGCATCGGCATAAAGACAGAACGGTTTGCCTCAAAACTGAATGGCGCACATAAAAAACCAATCGCCGAGCCTACGCCTGCCCCGGTGGGGACAAGGCATCTTGCAATGCCCAGCTTTTCACATAAACGGGCCGCGTGTAAGGGCGCTGCCCCGCCAAAGGCGATCATCGTATATTCAGATAAATCCTCGCCATTTTCAATGGCATGAACCCGTGCGGCATTGGCCATATTTTCATCGACCACTTCGGCCAGGCCCCAGGCCGCTTCTGTTGCATCCATATCCAGTATCTGGCCAATATGGGCGTTGAGTGCGGCTGCCGATTTGCCGGTTTCCAGCTGAATGCTGCCGCCGGCAAAATTATCCGGATCCAGCTTGCCCATAATCAGATCGGCATCGGTGACCGCAGGGCGTTCACCGCCGCGCCCGTAACAGGCAGGGCCAGGCTCGGAGCCGGCACTTTCCGGGCCAACGCGAATTTGGCGAAGCTGGTCAACATGGGCAAGCGAGCCGCCCCCTGCCCCGATTTCGACCATATCAATAACCGGAATGGAAATCGGCATACCAGAGCCTTTTTTAAACCGATAGCTGCGTGCCACTTCAAACACCCGCGCGGTTTTCGGGGTATGGTTCTGGATCAAGCAGATTTTTGCGGTTGTCCCGCCCATATCAAAGGATAGCACCTTGTCCAGCTGGTGACGGCCAGCGATTTCTGCGGCAAATATTGCCCCGCCTGCCGGCCCTGATTCGACCAGCCTTACCGGAAATGCCGCCGCACTTTGAAGCGATATTATCCCGCCGCCCGAATGCATTAAAAAGACAGGACAATCCGCCCCGGCCGCTTGTAACCGGCCTTTCAGCCTGTCCAGATAGGCTTTCATCAAAGGCTGAATATAGGCATTGGCAATCGTGGTATTAAAACGTTCATATTCGCGCATTTGCGGCGAAACACTGCTAGAGAGCGATACAAGCACAGAAGGCATATGCTGGCGGAAAATATCGGCAATCTGTTTTTCATGGCTGTCATTGACATAGGAATGTAACAGGCCAATAGCGATACTTTCATAATTGGCCTTTGCCAGCTTTTTTGCCAGCGCTTCACAGCCCGCCACATCCAGCTCTATCAGCACATCGCCAGAGGCAGAAATGCGTTCTTCGACAACATAGCGGCGATTGCGCGGCAAAAGCGGGTCTGGCAATTTCAGATTTAAATCATATTGTTCAAACCGGCTTTCAGTGCGCATTTCAATCACATCGCGAAAACCTTTGGTAGTGATAAAGGCTGTTTTAGCCCCGCGCCTTTCTATCAGCGCATTGGTCGCCAAAGTTGTGCCATGAATGATTTGCTCGATCGCATCTGGCTGAATCCCGGCCTTGCGGCAGACCTGCCCCATACTTTCCAAAATCGCATCTTCGGGCGCGCCATAGGTGGTCAACACTTTGGTAGAATAGCGCTGGCCATTGGCCTCCAGCACTGCATCGGTAAATGTACCGCCAATATCTACGCCCAGCCTGATTGCCTGCCGCATTGCCTTTGCCCTACTCTTTGTCTTCTGCACCACTGCTTTCGGTAATTTGATGAACCTCTATTACATTGCCATCCGGGTCATAGAAAAAAATCTGATGCCAGCCCGCCACTGCCCGGTCGCCCCAGTCCGAATAGGGTACGCCCAGCTTGTCCAGATGCGCCATAAACGCTTTCAGATCATCGGTGCGATAGGCAATATGTCCGTTGGAAACGGGGTTAACAATCTGACCGGTGCGAAAACCGGCATGAATATCCTTGGCGGCCAGATGCATTTGAATATGCCCATCACTGACAAAGGCGACATCGCCTGCATAGCCTTTTTTCTTTTCCAGCACCGGCAAGCCTTCTGTTTCGGTGTCAAGGCCAATGACCTCGCGATAAAAGCTGTCCATTTCCGCAACCTGGCGGGTGGAAAAATTAATATGATGCAGCGTTAATTTCATCTTATCTAAACTTATGTCCCTAAAATAAATTGATGCCGGCCATCCGAAAGGAGAGTGCAGACAACTCTAACAGCCTAAAATTTCTTGGCTAGTCCATAATTATTCCCAAATGGGCAAGGGAAGTTATTTTTCTTGCTCCGTTCTGTGTCAAAATCTAGACTGATTCATAGCCTAAATCCTGCCATGAAAAATATCCCGATACTGGTTGCATGGCTAAAAATATGCACCACCCATCCATTATGGTAAGGGCTGTCAAACAAAACCGTTTAAAGAGAATAGCAAGATGCAAAAAAATCCATCGCCTGAAGCCAGGACAGTTATCATTACCGGCGCTGCCAGAGGGATCGGGCTGGCCACTGCCCATCTGATGCAGGAGGCGGGCTGGCATATCGTGCGGGTAGACCGGGATGAAGAGGCGCTGACAGAAAGCGCAAAAGGCTTTGAAAATAGCCTGGCGCTGGTATGTGATATTTCTGATCCCGAAGCGGTGACAGATATGATTGCACGCACGCTGGACTGGTCAGGGCGTATCGATGCGCTGGTCAATAATGCCGGCGTAGCAGATTTTGGCCCTATCGAGGAAACAGATTTTGAGCGATGGCGCAAGGTCATGGCAACTAACCTGGACGGGGTGTTTCTGGTCACGCAAGCTGCGACACCTGCCCTGAAAAAAACGCAAGGTTCTATTGTTAACATTGCCTCTATTTCAGGCTTGCGCGCCTCTACCTTGCGGGTGGCCTATGGCACGTCCAAGGCAGGGGTAATGCAATTGACCCGGCAACAGGCAGTAGAGCTGGGCGAATATGGTATTCGGGTAAATTGTGTGGCACCGGGCCCGGTGCGCACCAAGCTGGCAATGGCGGTGCATACCCAGGATATTATCGATGCCTATCATGATGCGATACCGCTAAACCGTTACGGCCAGGAGCGCGAAATAGCAGAAGCGATCTATTTCCTTGCTTCGGAAAAAGCCAGCTATATTACCGGACAGATTCTGGCAGCCGATGGCGGGTTTGAAGCCACCGGGGTTGGCCTGCCAGCCTTGCGCGGCAAAACAGGTAAATAAAAAAGCTATCATCAAAATAGCGTTTTTGCATTAGGGGTTTAGTTTAGGGAAAGTCAGGGGAGAATAAAATGGACAAGATGCAAGAGGTGCTTACACTGCCCGCAACCGAGCTTTCTGTTCTGCTGCGCACAAAACAGTTATCCTCCAGCGAGCTTGTCGAAGCCAGCATCCAGCGAATAGAGGCACTAAATCCGATATTAAATGCGGTGGTGACAGATAATTTTACCGCCGCACGCAAGGCCGCCAAAAAAGCCGATAAAGCCATAAAGGATGGTGATGAGCTGGGCCTGTTACATGGCCTGCCTGTCGGGGTGAAGGATTTGGAGGTTACAAAGGGTCTGCGCACCACTTTTGGCTCGCTGCTTTTTGCTGAAAACATACCGGATCGCGACCAGTCCTCGGTCGCGGCCCTGCACCGTGAAGGCGGCATCATAATTGGCAAAACAAACACCCCGGAATTCGGGGCGGGCGGCAATACCCGCAATCGTTTGTTTGGGGCAACCTGTAATCCGTTTGACCCGGACAAAACATCTGGCGGCTCATCAGGCGGGACAGCTGTCGGACTGGCCACCGGCATGATGGCACTGGCAACAGGCTCGGACTATGGCGGGTCTGTGCGTACCCCTGCCGGTTTTTGCGGGGTAGCCGGCTTTCGCCCCAGCCCGGGTGTTATCCCTGCCGAAGACAGGCCGGTTAGCCTGTCGCCTTTTTCTGTTCTGGGGCCTATGGCCAGAAATGTAACTGATCTGGATTTGCTGTTGCGTGCCCAGATGGGAGCTGACAGGCGCGATCCTTTTGCTGTCTCGTTGAATTATGATCTGGAATGGCCGATTGAGCCGGCTGATCTTTCCAGCCTTGTTTTGATGCTGTCAGATGATCTGGATGGGGCGCCCTTATCGGCTGCCTATCGCCGCCTGTTCCATGAAAAGACAGCGATTTTGCAAAAACAATGTGCCCACGCCCAAACCGGCCATCCGGATTTCACCGATGCCGATAATGCTTTTGAAGTATTGCGCGGGGTGAATTTTATTGCTGCCCATATTGAAAAGCTGCGCCAGCATAAAGACCAGCTTGGGCCATTTGTGATTGATAATGTGGAACGCGGCCTGAAATATGATGCAGAGGATGTGGCCCGCGCCCATCTGCAGCAATCGAAACTTGCCCGTAACTGGCTGGCTCTGTTTGACGAGGTGGATGCGGTTATTGCCCCTGCCTGTTCTGTGCCGCCCTTCCCGCATGAAAATGGCACGGTAACAGAAATTGATGGCCAGCCGCTGGATACCTATATGAGCTGGCTTGCCCTTACCTATCGCCCGACTATGGCGATGGCCTGCGTGGCCGCAATCCCGTGTGGCAGGGATGAAAATGGGCTGCCCTTTGGCCTGCAGGTGCTGGGCCCTCCGGGAAGCGATCGCAAGATTTTAAATATTGCGCTGGCACTGGAACAGCTATTTGCCCAAAACCCCGATACCAGCCGTCCCTTGCCGGATATTGCCGGCCTGATGAAAGCATCTTCATGAGAGGGGCTTCGGTTTTTTCCTCTACAGCTATTCAGGCTGTGATATGGATGTTTTTTTGCTGTTTTAATCTTACCATGATAGCCGCACTTGGGCGTTATGCTGCCCATGCCGGTATGCATCCTGCCCAATCGGTATTTTTCCGACTGTTTTTTGCCCTTGTGCTGATTTTACCCTTTGCCTGGCGGGCGGGTCTGACGCTGAACAAAACCGTTCAGCTAAAGGCGCATCTCATGCGCGCGGGCGTTGGTATGTGTGCGATGTGGCTATGGTTTACCAGCATATCCTTTATTCCGATTACCGATCAAACCGCGCTCAGCTTTCTTGCGCCGATCTTCACCACTTTGGGGGCGGTGATATTTTTAAAGGAAGTTGTGCGTGTCCGCCGGTGGATGGCGATTATTATCGGGCTGTTTGGGGCGGTGGTTATTGTCCGGCCAGGCTTTGTTGACCTGAATACAGGGCATATTTTTGCGGTTGGCTCGGCGGTAATGATGGGTATGTCAATGCTGCTGATAAAACATCTGACCGCCAGGGACGGGCCATTGATGATCGTGTTTTTCTCGCATTTATTTATGACGCCTGTATCACTTGTCCCGGCTCTTTTTGTCTGGGAATCCTTTCCGCCAGAGCTTTATCTGGTACTGGCCGGTTTTGGCCCCTTTGCCTTTCTTGGGCATTTTGCGCTGGCAAAGGCCTATTCGCTGGCTGATGCGTCCTTTATTGCAGCACTGGATTATGCACGCCTTCCTTTTGCTGCCCTTATTGGCTGGATGATGTTTGCTGAACTGAGCGATATCTGGACATGGGTCGGGGCAAGCATTATTTTTGGCTCGGCCTTTTATATTGTCCGCCGCGAGGTTCAACTGGCCAATAAAAAGAAAAAACAATTGCCAGAAGGGCTGGAGATTAATGGTTGATGTCATCGCAGATATTGGCGGCACCCATGCCCGTTTCGCCCTTTGGGATTGCGGTGAGGATATGGCTATTTCCAGGCGTTTGCAGGCAGTGCAAACTTTCCTGACCCGCGATTTTGCCAGCCTGGCAGAAGCAGCGAAGGCCTATTGCGACGGGCAGCACATAACGCCTGAACGGTTATGTCTGGCCGTTGCAGGGCCGGTAGAGGCAGACCGCATTATCATGAGCAATAATGACTGGTCATTTTCCAAAACCGCTTTGAAAGAAACCCTCTTGCTGGATAGATTGTGCGTTGTAAATGATTTTACCGCTCAGGCATTGCTGCCACCCATGCTGGGAAAGGATGAAAAACAGCTGATAAAATCCGGCCAGCCAATGGACGCCACCCCTTATGCAATATTGGGGCCTGGCACGGGTCTGGGCGTATGCGCCCTGCTTCCTGTCTCTGGCAATGACCATCAGGATATCAGCTGGCGGCCACTGGAAAGCGAGGGCGGAAATAGTTTATTTGCCCCGCGCGATAGCCAGGAGGCAGATTTGCGCGAATTTATCGCGGAAAAAACAGGCCGCATCGTGACTTTTGAAGAGGTATTAAGCGGGCGCGGGCTGGAGATTATCTATCGTTTTTGCACAGCAGAAAAAAAAAGCCTGTCTGCAGCCGAAATTACCGAAAATGCCCCGCATGACCCGATAGCCGAACAGGCAGTTCTGCTGTTTTTGAACTGCCTGTCCAATTTTGTGTTGAATGTCATTTTAATGACCGGTGCGCGCCAGGGCGTCTATCTAAGCGGGGGGATTTTACCGCGCCTGTCCGGTTTTTTTGACAAAAGCGCCTTTATGCATCGCCTGTCGCATTACGGCATTTTCAGCGACTATCTGGCTAATGTTCCTGTCTGGCTGATAACGGCCGCACATCCCGGATTGCTGGGCGCAGGCCTTGCCTTATCCAACCAGCATTTGCGCCACCGCCAGATATAGGCCTGAAAAAGACCCATAAAAAACAGCGCTGAAATCAGCGCTGTCTTTTCACATTTTATTACAGACCTAAAAGGCGGAGCATTTATGCACGGTCAAACCTGTCCAGCTCCATCACCTTTGTCCAGGCCGCAACGAAATCTTTCACAAATTTCTCTTTATTATCGTCCTGGGCATAAACCTCGGCAATGGCCCGCAAGATAGAGTTCGAGCCAAACACCAAATCCACCCGCGATGCGGTGCGAATAATCTTGCCTGTCTTTCTATCCCGTCCTTCATAGATATCATTGCCAGCCGCATTCCATGCCACCTTCATATCCAGAAGATTAACAAAGAAATCATTGCTTAAAACGCCTTCCTTGTCGGTAAAGACGCCATGTTTTGTGCCGCCGTAATTTGCGCCCAATACGCGCAAACCACCGACCAGAACGGTCATTTCAGGCCCGGTCAATGTCAATAGCTGGGCTTTATCCAGAAACAGCTCTTCTGCACTTACACTAAAGGCCTGTTGCTGGTAATTGCGGAAACCATCTGCCAGAGGTTCAAGCACGGCAAAGGATTCTACATCCGTGTTTTCCTGTGTCGCATCCCCTCTGCCCGGTGTGAACGGCACATCAACATTCATTCCGCCTGCCTGGACAGCTTTTTCCACCCCGACATTACCGGCCAGCACAATCATATCGGCCATGCTGACTTCCTTACCGAAATCCTTGCGGATACCTTCCAGCACATCCAGAACACGTGCCAGCTGATCGGGCTGGTTTACTTCCCAGTCTTTTTGCGGTGCCAGACGAATACGCGCACCATTTGCCCCGCCCCGCATATCCGAGCCGCGATAGGTAGATGCACTCGCCCATGCGGTGGTGACCATTTCGGAAATGGTCAAATCAGAAGCCGCGATACGGGCTTTCAGATCCGCCACATCCCCGGCATTTGGCACATAAGAGGGGGCTTCAATCGGGTCTTGCCAGATCAGCTCCTCTTTTGGCACTTCAGGCCCCAGATAGCGCACAAGCGGGCCCATATCACGGTGGGTCAGCTTGTACCATGCCCGGGCAAATGCATCGGCAAATTCATCCGGATTTTCATGGAAACGACGAGAGATTTTCTCATAGGCCGGATCCATCCGCATCGCCATATCTGCAGTGGTCATCATGGTTGGCACACGCTTGGAGGCATCTTCGGCATCTGGTGCCATATCTTCCGGCTTCTGGCCAACTGCCTGCCATTGCTGGGCACCGGCGGGGCTTTTGGTCAGCTCCCATTCATAGCCGAATAACAGGTCGAAATAGCCATTATCCCATTTTGTCGGGTTGCTGGTCCATGCCCCTTCGATACCGCTGGTGATAGTGTCACTTCCCTTGCCGGAACCATGGCTGCTGATCCAGCCAAGACCCATCTGCTCTATTGGTGCGCCTTCCGGCTCTGCCCCGACCAGGCCGGCATCGCCTGCACCATGGGCTTTACCAAAGGTATGCCCGCCTGCAACCAGCGCGACGGTTTCCTCGTCATTCATGGCCATACGGGCAAAGGTTTCCCGAATATCAACTGCACTGGCCAATGGGTCAGGATTGCCATCCGGGCCTTCCGGATTCACATAAATCAGACCCATTTGAACAGCGGCCAGAGGGTTGGCCAACTCACGCTCGCCGCGATAGCGTTTATTATCCAGCCATTCGCCTTCATTGCCCCAGTAAATATCTTCTTCCGGATGCCAGATATCAGGGCGACCGCCACCAAAACCGAAAGTTTTGCCACCCATGGATTCAATCGCGACATTGCCAGCGAGGATTAATAAATCTGCCCAGGAAATCTGGTTGCCATATTTTTGTTTAATCGGCCATAACAGGCGGCGCGCCTTATCCAGATTACCATTATCCGGCCAGCTGTTAAGCGGGGCAAAACGCTGTGCCCCTGTCCCGCCGCCACCACGGCCATCTGTGGTGCGATAGGTGCCGGCAGCGTGCCAGGCCATACGGATGAAAAACCCGCCATAATGGCCGTAATCGGCTGGCCACCATTCTTGCGAATCTGTCATCAGATCATTCAAATCCTTTTTCAGAGCGGTATAATCCAGCTTCTTGAATGCTTCGCGATAATCAAAATCCGGATCCATCGGATTAGAGCGCGCATCATGCTGACGCAGCACACTGACATCCAGCTGGTTTGGCCACCAATCCTTATTGGTCGTACCTTCTAAATTGGTATGCATAAACGGACATTTGTTCTGGGTGTTCATAACCGTCTCCTCGGACAATTTGGGTGTTCAAAACATTAATTAACGCAAATCAGCAGATTACAAGAGCCGGTTTCAAAAATCTGCTGACAATATATACTTCCCTGTTTTTATCAATAGATGATGCAAGCCTACAACAGCCATAAAAAAAAGGTCAAGTAATTTAGAATGGTTCTAAACTGTAAAAATACAGATTAATTTTTGCGCCGCAAGCGCACAGTAAGCTCGATGCTTTCTGCTTCATAGCCTTGCGGGATTTCCAGCAAATCCGGCAGGGCAATATCGCCCGGGTCAATATCCATTATTGTGCCTGTTTCGACATCCACAAAATGATAGTGATCGCCCAAATTCGTATCATATAATACCGCATCCCCTGCATGATGCACCGGGCGCAGCAATCCGGCTTCTTCAAATTGGTGCAAACAATTATAAATCGTGGCCAGTGCCATGGGCTGGCCATGTGCGCTCAGCTCGTCATGCAGCTGTTCTGCGCTGATATGGCGTGCCTTGCCGCAGAGCAGGCGCGATGCAATAGCAATACGCTGGCGGGTAGGGCGCAACCCTGCGGCACGCAATTTTGCCACCGGCTCGCTATCTGCTATCTGTGTTTGTGTAATTTCAGCCATAGCCGAACGTTGCCTTTCTTCGACAAAAATGTCAAGCAAGCCCCTATATTCTATCGGTAATTCCTGTTATTAGGATAGGGCTTTGATGGCTGCCCTGCCAAAAAAAGCCAAAAAAACAGGCCTTGAAAATACGATAGGCCAAAGAGCCGTGAAAAAAGAGACAAAAAAATGAATGAAATCACAGAATTCTTGAAAAACAGGCGTTCTGTTCTGATTAAATTGCTGGATAATGCCCCTATTGCAGAGGCCGATTTAGAAGAGATTCTGGTATGTGGCTTGCGCGTGCCGGATCACGGGATTCTAGGGCCCTGGCGGATTGTGACCATCACGCCTGAAACAGGTGCATATCTTGGCCAGCATATTCTTGCCCCTGAATTTCAAAGGCTGAATCCAGAGGCAACAGAGGTGATGCTGGAATTTGAACGCCAGCGTTTTACCCGAACAGGTCTTGTTCTGGCGGTGCTTTCCACACCGGTTGAGCATATTAAAATTCCGGCATGGGAAATGCATCTATCGGCCGGGGCGGTATGCCAGAATTTATTGAATGCCGCACTTGGTCTTGGCTATGGCGCACAATGGGTCACAGAATGGTATGCCTATAATGACAGATTACTTGCCGAACTGGGCGGTAATCCGCAAACAGATAAATGTGCCGGCTTTATTTATATCGGCCACAAAAAAGAAGAACCGCAGCCGCGCAGACGCCCGGAAAAAAAGGATATCATTTCTGCCTATATTCCGCCAAAATAAGAGAGAAGCGGCATTGGCCAGCCGATAGGGAAAAGAGGGATTTTGTGCGATGAGCATCTATCTTTATCAACATGATCTGCCAGACGGGCTGGATTTAGGCGCACATATTGCCATTGATACAGAGACGATGGGGCTTCACCTGCATAGAGACAGGCTTTGTCTGGTACAGCTTTCCTCTGGCGATGGCGATGCCCATCTGGTGCAAATTAGTGCAGATATCCAGCCCTGCCCCAATTTAGCCCGGCTTCTGGCTGATGCGAGCGTTGAAAAATTATTCCATTACGGGCGGTTTGACCTGGCCATGCTGAAACAGCATATTGGCGCGGTAAACGGGTCTGTATTTTGTACCAAAATCGCTTCCAAATTATGCCGTACCTATACCGACAAGCATGGTCTGTCCGAGCTGTGCCGCGAATTGCTTGGCCTGGAAATTTCCAAACAGCAGCAATCTTCCAACTGGGGAGCAGAGACCCTCTCGCCAGCCCAGCAGGAATATGCTGCAGGGGATGTACTATATTTGCATCGCTTGCGTGAAAAGCTCGAAGAAATGCTGGTACGTACCGACAGGCTGGAAATGGCAAAGGCCTGTTTTGCCTTTCTTGGCACGCGCATAGAGCTGGATATTTCCGGCTTTGATGAGCTGGATATTTTCCATCATTGAGGCAGAGATAGATGCAAGAACCCCCCGCCACACAGCCCCCGAAACGCTCGATTTTCACCCCGCAAGCAGAAATGCCGCCACTCGATATTGACGCGCAGCCATCGCCGCGCCGCAAGGGCCTGCCTGTTTCACTTAGCCTTGTCCTGCTGGCCACAGCGATAGGGATTGGCGGGGCGATTATCGGCTCGACCAGCTTTTTTCAACAATCGGATAATATCGAGATCAGCCTGGAGAGTGTAAGCACCCAGCCCGCCGGCAATCTGGAAATGACCGGGGGGCGCTATTCCGGCACTACCGATAACGGCATGAAATTTTTAATCAGCGTCGAGCGAGCAGTTGAATCAACCTCGCAAAAAGGCTTAATCCGCCTGTTTGGCCCGGATGGATTTGTCTTTTCAGACAAGGATGGCCGCACCAACCTGTCTTCCAATGAGGCGGTATATCACGCAGATGAACGTCGCCTCGACCTCTATGGTGCGGTGAATATTTTCCAATCCAGACAGCAATTGACCCTGACAAGCGAGGAAATGACCGCGCTTATTGGCAAGGGCGAGTTGCTGACAAAAACACCTGTCACCCTGACAGGCCAGGATATATTTCTGACCGCCCAGGGGATGCACGCCACCGAAAATGGCGAGGTTATCCTGTTTACCGGTAAATCACGAATTGAGCTGAAACAAAATTAAAAAAGTGGGTTTTAGATGACTGTTTTTCCAAATTTGCGTTGCTATTTCACCATGCCAATTCTGGCCGCTGCCATGCTGGCCAGCACTATGGGTCATGCTGCCAACGCAGCCGATATGATTGTCAATGCCGATACCAGCCTGGAATGGAATCAAAAAGAGGGGTTTTATCAGGCTCTTGGTAATGCCCATGCCTATCAGGGTGAACAGGAAATCTTTGCCGATGATCTAAAAGCTTTTTATGATGCCTCTGCTTTTGCCCGGGATATCACCGAAATTCATGCCAATGGCAATGTGCGTTTTGCCGATGCCGCCCATACAGGCAGCGGCTCCAGCCTGATTTACCAGTCAGGGACAGGCGCGTACAGGCTGATAGGGCCCAATGCCCGTATCGATGGGCCCGATGGCAAGGCAACAGCCAGGAAAGAAATCGAATTTCTGCGCCAGGAAGGCCAGGTATTTTTGCGAGACAAGGCAGAAATCAAGCTAAAGGATGGCCGCCAGCTAAAGGGAAATAATCTGCAGCTATTCCTGGATACGCAAAGCAATATCGAGCGCATTGAAGCGCGCGGCGAGGTTCAGGTAAGCCAGGCTTCTGGCAGTACCGCTACCGCAGACAGGCTGGATTATGACAGGCTGAGTGATAAAGCTATTCTGCTAGGCAATGTCACGGTTATTGATGGCAGTAATTATCTTTCCGGCGACAAGGCAGAAATTGATTTCAAGAAAGGGATTAGCAAGATGCTGTCTGCTGAGACCGACGGGCGGGTATCTGGACGTTTTACAGGGCCCAAACAATAGGTTATGATGGGGAACTGAAAAAAAGGCCTGGCAACCGGGAATTATCAGGCTAATTCTGGCCATCACTCACAAACCGCAAACAAAAAAATATTTCACGCTAATGGATAATACGCAAACAAACCCATCTGATCAGCTTCGGCTGGTAAAAGAAAATCGCGGCTTGCAAGCGCGCGGTGTCGGCAAATATTTTGGCCAGAAACGGGTTGTTCGCAATATCTCTATAGGTGTGCGGCGCGGCGAGGCAGTCGGCCTGCTTGGGCCTAATGGTGCAGGCAAAACAACCACTTTTTATATGCTGTCAGGTCTTATCCCCTGTGATGAGGGGGCGATTTATATGGATGGCATGGATGTTACCGACACCCCCTTATTTCAGCGCGCCCGAATGGGGGTGGGCTATCTGCCTCAGGAATCCAGTATTTTTCGCGGGCTGACGGTTGAAAAAAATATTTTATCTGTTCTGGAAATTACCGAAAAAAACCTGGATATGCGCGATGCAATGCTTGAAGAGCTGATGGCCGAATTCGGCATTGGCCATTTACGCAACACGCCGGCGGTTAATCTGTCTGGCGGGGAGCGCAGACGCCTTGAAATTGCCAGAGCCCTGGCCGCTCGCCCGGCCTTTTTGCTACTGGATGAGCCGCTGGCCGGGATTGACCCGATCGCAGTTGCCGATATTCGCGATTTGATCTCTCAGCTTAAAGGACATGGGCTGGGGGTTCTTATCACCGATCATAATGTGCGCGAAATGCTGGATATTGTTGATCGCGCCTATATTATCCATGACGGGTCGGTGATGATGGAAGGCACCCCTTCGGAGGTGGTCGGCCATGCCGGCGTTCGCCAGGTGTATCTGGGCGACCGTTTTTCCATCTAGGGATTTTATCTGGCGATTTTTGCGTAGAGATATGTTTCTTATCTTGTTTGGTGGAGCCAATCGGGATCGAACCGACGACCTCTACAATGCCATTGTAGCGCTCTCCCAGCTGAGCTATGGCCCC
>JAYOMZ010000027.1:0-25718 GCA_038121125.1 Alphaproteobacteria bacterium | reverse complement strand
TTTGTGAATATCAATACCGCACGTTTTGATGCTGGCAAACATCGTTCTGTGCCAGTGGTAGGGGATGCGCTGGTGACCTTGCAGGAAATCTCTGCGGCACTGGGCGACTGGTCATGCCCGCCAGCCCATATGCAAAACGCGCAAGCATTATATGCAGACTGGAATAAAGAAATAGATAAAGGTCAGGCACCCACTAATGCCGAGACCCCAAGCTATGCCCAGGTGATCGGTGTGGTGAACCAGCAGGCAAAACCGGAAGATATAATGGTCACGGCCGCAGGCGGTTTGCCAGGAGAGACAATTAAAAACTGGCGCTGTAAATCACCCTATAGTTTTGATTGCGAATTTGGATTTTCCTGTATGGGCTATGAGCTGGCTGGCGGCTGGGGACATGCCATTGCCAAACAGGGCAAGGGCGTGCCGATTGTGCTGGTCGGGGATGGATCTTATTTAATGATGAATTCAGATATTTATTCCTCTGTTTTGTCAGGGCACAAGATGATTGTGATTGTTTGTGATAATGGCGGTTTTGCGGTGATTAACCGGCTGCAAACAAATATGGGCGGGGCTGGATTTAACAATCTCCTGGCCGATTGCCGGGTGGCAGATAAAGATAAAATTCCGTATGTCGATTTTGCTGCCCATGCCGAGGCTATGGGGGCTTATGCGCGCCATTGTGACAGCCTGTCCGATTTGGAACAGGCTATGGCATGGGCGCAAACCACGGATAGAACAACCGTGCTGACCATCCGGACAGATGCGTATAAATGGACACCGGGCGGGGCTGACTGGTATGTGGGCGTACCAGAGGTTTCCGAGCGCGAAAGCGTCCGAGAGGCGCGCGCCGCACAAGAAGAATTTAGAAAAAAACAAAGACAGGGTATTTAAGTATGTTGCGCGCAAAACTGGGTATTTCCCCCATCGCATGGTGGAATGATGATGATGTCAATCTCTCGGATGATGTCTCGCTGGAAGAGGCCTTGCGCCAGGCATCGGTTGCAGGATTTGTCGGGATGGAAACAGGCCAGCGCTTTCCTATGAATATGCAAGAGCTTGGCCCAATCCTGGACAAATATAACATACAGGTTTGCGGTGGCTGGTTTTCCGGGGATTTGCTAACCGGTGATATAGAGCGGGAAAAAGAGCGGATAGAACAGCAGCTGCAATTTTTCAAAGCCGCAGATGCGCCTTGTATCGTATATGGCGAGGTGTCCGGCTCGGTACAAAGCAGGCGCGATAAAGCACTTTCTCAAAAACCGGTCATTGATGAAGCGGAAATGGCATTCTATGGCCGCAAAGTTTCAGATTTTGCGGAATATTGTGAAAAACAGGGTATGCCGCTTTCCTATCATCACCATATGGGCGCGGTGGTGGAAAATGAAACAGAGCTGGATTTATTGATGAAACATTCTTCTATCCCGCTTTTATTTGACGCGGGGCATATGGCCTTTGCCGGCGGCGATAATATGCGGGTCATTGATAATCATCACAAACGCATCACCCATGTTCATACCAAGGATGTCCGCAAGGGTGTGATGCAGACAATTGATAAAACACAAGAAAGTTTCCTGGATGCGGTTGTTAAAGGTGTCTTTACGGTACCGGGCGACGGGGATATTGATTTTACCGCCCTTGTCAGGCAGCTGGCTGGCTATGATTATGAAGGCTGGTTTGTGGTAGAGGCCGAACAGGATCCCAAACAGAACCCGCCTCTTGAAATGGCCTGTCTTGGCCACCGCACATTGCAAGAGATACTCACCGGTGCTGGCTATCAGATAGAAACATAGAAATATATGAACAAGCCGCTTTCCAGTCCCTCTCCTCTTCTTTTATGTATGGGCGAGGCGATGGCCGAATATAACCAGCAACCAGATGGCCGCTATCTGCAAGGATTTGGCGGCGATACCTCAAATGCGGCTATTTCTGCTGCCCGTCAGGGTGCGCGTGCCGGCATCTTTACCCATATTGGCAGTGATCCGGCAGGTGATGGCTTGCTCGCCTTGTGGCAGGGCGAGGGGATTGAAACCGATTTGGTGAAACGGTGTCCTGATGCCCAGACAGGGATTTATTTTGTTACCCATGATAGCGACGGGCATCATTTCAGCTATTATCGTAAAATGAGCGCCGCTGCCCAGATGACAGCAGAAGATGTGCCTCAAGACAAGCTGGCAGGGGTAGATATTTTACATATATCAGGCATATCACAAGCTATTTCCGATAGTGCCAGCCAGGCGGTTATCGCAGCCATCAGGGCGGTGAAATCGGCAGGTGGCAGGGTTAGCTATGATACCAATTTGCGCCTTGGGCTATGGTCATTGGAAAAAGCCCGCCAGACCATCCATGACACCGTTGCAGAATGCGATATTGCCCTGCCAGGCCTGGAAGATGCCAGACAGCTAACCGGCCTGAATAGCCCGGATGAAATTGCAGATTTTTATTTGCAGCTGGGCGTATCTATTGTGGCACTGACCCTTGGGCCAAAAGGCACGATGGTGGCATCCAAAAAAGAACGCGCCATTATCCCTTCATTTGCGGTAGAGGCAATTGATGCCACCGCTGCCGGGGATACTTTTGACGGCGCCTTTCTGGCCGAGCTTATGGCAGGAGCCAGCCCCTTTGATGCCGCACGATATGCCAATGCCACAGCTGCCTTATCGACAACCGGCTATGGGGCGGTTGCCCCTATTCCGCACCGCGCACAGGTCGAAAAATTTATCAAAGGCCAATCGGTTGCATAGCGCCCTTAAATAATTGCAGTTTCCAGCAAGGGGCGATTTTCAACAATCCGCTGATAGCTAAAGCTGGAGAGATCCAGCGCGCGATACTGCCCATACAAAATAAGCTCGGCAATGCCGCGCCCGACCGCAGGCGATTGTTGCAAGCCATGTCCGGAAAAGCCATTGGCAAAAATAAAATTGCTGATCTGGCTATGCGGGCCAAGCACCGCATTATGATCCAGCACATTATAGGCATAATGTCCTGCCCATGAAGAGGTAACGCGAATAGCTTCAAATTGCGGAATACGGGTGGCGATGAGCGGCCAGACATATTCTTCCCAGATGCTGTGATCCTCTTCAAAATCATCAAAGGCGACGGCCGGGTCTATATGGGGCGGACAGCCTGCCATATAATCTGTCTGGCCATATTGGCGCATATGAATACCGGATGGATCGATGGTCAGCGGCAAGGCTCTGTCCAGCGGCTTTTCGGCAGAAAAAATCCAGGTAAAGCGTTTGCGCGGCTCAATAGGCAGGGGAATATTGGCCAGGCTGGCAAATTGGGCTGCACGCGGGCCTGCTGCATTGATCAAATGGCCACAGGATATTTTCTCGCCTGTTGCCAGTGTGATCGCCTCGACCGTGTCGCTGGCAGCATTAAGCTGAATATCTACCGCTTCATTATGGATATATTCTGCCCCTTTTTTGCGAGCAGAACGCCGCCACCATTCAAACATGGTACTGCCTTCAAAATAGCCCTCATCCTTTAAATTATGACTGCCCAAAATCAGGTCGCTAACATTATAAAAAGGATAGGCAGCGGCAATCTCCTCAGGGGAGAGAATCTTTGTTCCCGCCCCAAGCGAGGCCTGTAATTTCTGATTGGCGCGCAAATGCCGGGCAAATGTCTCATTATCGGCCAGATACATATAGCCAAAGGCCTGTAAAATAAGGTCTGGAATATCGCTATCGCCGCCCATATATTTTCTGAAATTTTTCACATATTCGGCCGTAAATTGTGAAATACGGATATTAATCTCGCTTGAAAATTGCTGGCGGACACAGGAATTGGTGCGCGAGGTAGAGGCAAATTCATAGCTGGGATCACGCTCTATCACCAGAAGCGAGCCATCAAAATCAGGGTTGCTGGATAAAAACCAGGCGATAGACGAGCCGATAATGGCTCCGCCTGCAATCACCACATCATAATGGGTCTGTTTCGGGGTTTCCGGATAAATTTGTGTGGACATGGTTTTACCCCTTTAATTACGCAAATGATCAGGCCGCGTAGGATATCTTTCAGAGGATTGTATAAAATTGTCACAGGCGCAAACAAATTCCTATTCATAAGATCCCTATTTGGTGTAGATTTCCAGTCAAATATAAATCAGCGCCAGATAGAAAAAGAAAAGATAGGACTAAGGGGAACCAAAAGATGGATAGCATCGCGCGGCATTTATTTCTATCTGCCCTTTATTTTGTTCTGATTGGGCTGCCATCTGCCAGCTTTGCAGCAGAGAATATCTGCTATCAGCAGGGGCTGGAAATCCGCCAGGCAGAGATCCGGGCTACTCCGCCAAACGCCCCGGTTACAGGCGGTTATCTGCATATTTATAATCACGGTACAGCCATGCAGCGCCTGACAGCCGCTAGCGCAGATTTTTCCAGCCACACTGAAATTCATCAGATGGTGATAGAGGCAGGGGTGATGAAAATGTCCCCTTTAAAAGACGGTATTGAAATTGCGGCAGGGGGGCATATCCAGCTCCAGCCGGGCGGCTTGCATATTATGTTTATGCAGCTCAAACAGCCGCTTGCACCTTCAAATATGCATCAGGTCACCCTCACCTTTGATAATTGCGGGGATGTGCCGGTAATGTTCAAGGTGACAAAAACGCCTGGTAAAAGCGATAATGCGGAACATTCCGCCAGCCATAAACACCAGCATTAAACGTGCCCGAAACTATTAGCCGGGGCAGACAGGATAAAATTTGAAAAAAATTATCATTATCGCAGCTCTTTTTATTGTTGCGCTGATAGGCGCCTATAGCCTTTCTGAATATATTGCCCGCCAGCTTTATCCGCAAAATACGGGCGCCCCGATGCAGCTTGGCAGCCCTTTTACCCTGACCGCTCATACAGGAGAGGCGATCACAGAACAGGCCTTTCAGGGTACGCCTTCTGCGGTATTTTTCGGCTTTACCCATTGCCCGGAAGTATGCCCGACTACGCTGAATGACTTGACCAATTTGCGCGATCAGGTAAAGGCGGTTGGAAAGAGCTTTAATATCTTCTTTATCACTATTGATCCGGCGCGCGATACTGTGGCCGCTCTGGGCGAGTTTATCCCCTATTTTGGTGAAGGCATTACAGGGATTACCGGCGAAGCCGAGGCGGTTTATGCGCTGGCCCGTGCATGGGGTATTTTCTGGGAGAAAAATAACATCACCGATACAGGATATAATATCGACCATACTGCAACGGTGTTTTTGCTGGATGACAAGGGCTATTTCAAAGGCACGATTGATTATCATGAAAGCCGCGAGATTGCCTTGAAAAAGCTGGAGCGGCTGACCGCAAGTCGCTAGCCCTGTTATCCGGCATCGGCCGCAATATCCGGCCGCCTGTCCCAGAAACAGATTTCGCGTTCAATCGCCCGTGCCGCACGGATAAGCAAGGCTTCTGAAAAAGGTTTTCCAACCAATTGGGCAGAGACAGGCAAGCCATTTTTATCCATGCCGACAGGAAAGCAAATTGCCGGCAGACCCAGAAAATTCACCGGCCGCGTGTTATGGCCGATTTTTTGAACCAGCGCGGCCGCTTCCGGATTGCTGCCCACATCACTTTGTTCAATGGTTGGCAGGGCAAATGGCCAGACAGGGGTGAGGAACATATCAATCTTGTCAAATAAAACCGGCAGGGTTTTGGCGATATAATCTGCCCGGCACGCCAGCAGTCGGCCATATTCTGCCTCGCTGGTAAATGCCCCTGTTAAAATACGCATTAATGTCTGGGCGTTCAGATCGCTATGAATATCTTTTAATTTGCTGCCATGTACTTGCGTAGCCTCGCTTGCGATCAGCAAGACATTTAGCGGGTTGGTGTTTTCAATGCCGGGGATTTCAACATCGCTGCCCGCCGCGCCCAGCTGATTTATCTGGTCAAACAGGCGGGCTATCATATCTGCGATATCGCTATCACTGCCTTCCAGAAAATAGCGTTCTGCCAGGCCAATTTTTATGCCGTTCAGACCTTCTTCCATCTGTTCTGTATAGTCAATTTTTGCCGCCTTTATGCTCATCGCATCGGTGCTATCATAGCCGGTCAGACAGGACAGGATACGCGCCCCATCCTCTACCGAACGCGTGAGCGGCCCTGCAGTATCCAGCGAGGCGGAAAGGGGAAAAATACCGCTTCTGGAAATCAGCCCTTGCGTGGGCTTGATGCCCACCAACCCGCAGGCCGCAGCGGGCAGGCGAATAGACCCGCCTGTATCACTGCCAAGGGCGCCTGGCACAATTCCGGCCGCCACCACCGCTGCCGAGCCAGAAGAAGACCCGCCACAAACATAATCCCTGTTCCAGGGGTTTTTGGGCGTGCCGGCATAGGCATTATGGCCAGTTACCCCCAGCGCATATTCCACCGATACCAGGCGTCCGCAATCTATCGCCCCTGCTCTATCCAGCTTATCAATCGTGGTAGCGGTTTTTTTGGCCAGCTGACCTTTACAGGATTTTGAGCCGCCCTCATCTGGCCAGATGGCCGTTTCTGTATGGCGGCCATATAGCTCTTTATGGGCAAGCGGGACACCAAATAGCGGCAAATCGGCATCGCCTTTTGCAACAGATTGTGCCTGATTATGGCTGAATTCCGGGTCAAGAAAGACGGTGGCATCCAGTTCTCTGCCCAGCCCGTCCAGTGCCTCTACCACCTTTGCGGTGCGTGTGCTGATGCCAGCCATATCCTGGCGGTTTTCGCTTAAAATTTCAGAAATAGACTGGTAAAAAGGCATATTTTTTATCCTGCCGAGCGCAGCTGGCTTTCTGCAGCCTCTTCAAATAAATCCCTTACCGATTTTTTCAGCCGGTCATCCAGCGGATAGCTGGCCAGCAAATCCAGCAAAACCGCGCTTGTTTCATGGGCAAGGGCAATATCAGCGGGTGATATGCCAGAGGCGGCTAACCGGTCTTTTACCTGTGCATCATTATTTTTATCTGTCATAGCCTTTAAAATCTATCTGCGCTTTTTTTTGCCGACAAGCTGAAAATGGCATTGGGCGCGCATTATTTGCCAGCCCCCGGGCAGATGTCTGCCGCCACTAGCGGTTCGGGTGTATTAGAACAAGACAATTTGTCTGTTCTGTGCTAGATATGCCCCAGCTTTAACCAGATAATTTACTATCAAAAAAATGCATGATCAAATTCCACAAAGCGCGGCCATAGCCGATAGTGACTATGTCATTTTTGGCGGGACAGGCGATTTGGCTTTACGCAAGATATTTCCGGCACTTTTCTGGCGCTATATTGACGGGCAAATAGGCGATAATTTCCGTCTGATTGCGACATCACGCAAACCCGTCAATCTGGCTGAATTTGCAGAAAGGCTGAGGCCATTTTGTGCTGATGCGCTGGCTGCTGCGCCAGAGGCAGAAGCGGTCTGGGAAAAATTTATACAGCTTGTTTCTATCCAGATTGTGGATATTGCCTCAGGGGAAGGGGCTGAAGAGATGGCAACATTTCTCTTGCAAGAGGCAAGCGAGAGGCGCCCGCTTATCTATTATCTGGCAGTGGCCCCTGCCCTGTTCGGGCCCAGTTGCCAGCTTTTGCAAAAAGCAGGGCTTGCCCTGCCGCAAAGCCGGGTAGTGGTCGAAAAGCCGCTTGGCCATGATTATCTATCGGCAGAAAAAATCAGCCAGGAAATTCGCTCGGTTTTCAGCGAGGATCAAATTTATCGCATCGATCATTATCTGGGCAAGGAAACGGTTCAAAATTTAATGGCGCTGCGCTTTGCCAATGTCATTTTTGAAAGCCAGTGGAATAATAATGCGATTGACCATGTCCAGATCACCGTTGCCGAAACCGTCGGGGTGGGACAGCGTGCCAGCTATTATGATGAAAGCGGAGCCTTGCGCGATATGGTGCAAAATCATATTTTGCAGCTGGTCTGTCTGGTGGCGATGGAGCCGCCTTCGCATTTTGATGCCAATCAGGTGCGCGATGAAAAATTGCGTGTTCTGAAGGCGCTTCGCCCCTTAAGGGCTGAGGATATTATTCGCGGTCAATATCAGGAATATGAAGGCGAGCTGGGCAAGCGTTCGGATACAGAAACCTTTGTCGGCTTGCGGCTGGGGATCGAAAATTGGCGCTGGGCAGGCGTGCCTTTTTATGTGCGTACCGGCAAAAAGCTGGCGATGCGTGCCAGTGAAATTGTTATCACTTTCAAAAGAAAGCCGCATGATATTTTTGCCAATCAAAAATCCAGAACAGATAAAGATGATTTGCCCAATCGGCTGGTGATACGCTTGCAGCCACAAGAAGGGCTGCGTTTGCAACTTATTTCCAAAGAGCCTGGCCCTGGGGGGATGCGACTATTTCCTTCCGAGCTGAACCTGTCTTTTGATAATACTTTTGGTGCGCGCCTGCCAGATGCCTATGAACGGCTTTTGATGGATACAGCCAGAGGCAATCAGACCCTGTTTATGCGCCATGATGAAGTATTGGCCGCATGGGCCTTTATTGACCCGGTGATCGAAATGGCAAAAAAGACCCCGCCCAGCCTGTATCGGGCAGGGACATTTGGCCCGGCAGACAGCTTTTTTGCTGATCAGCAGGATAGCTGGATTGACCCCAAAGAAGATAATGGCCGCTAAGGGTATGGTATCGCCAGCCCGTAATTGAACAGCAGAATAATGGATAGCACAACAGACCCGAATTGCCAGACAATAGCCAGTGCCATTGCCCGCCAGCTAGGTGATGCTATCGCCCTGAATGGCAAAGCCAGCCTTGTGGTATGTGGCGGCTCCAGCCCTTTGGGGGTGTTTGCCAGCCTGGCACAGGCAGATATTAACTGGGCAGCGGTAACCATCACCCTGGCAGATGATCGGCTGGTTACAGCCGATAGCCTGCATAGCAATATCCGGCTGGTCAGACAAAATCTGCTGATAGACAAGGCGGCAAAGGCACGATTTCTCTCGCTTTCGGAAATACAGGCCGACCAGCTGATGCCTTTTGATGTGGTCTTGCTAGGCATGGGGCCAGATGGGCATATCGCCTCTTTATTTCCGGATATGATGGATAATGCAGACGCTTTTAGCCTGCGTGCCCCGCCGCAAATTTTATCGCCCGGGGCAAAGGGTGATCCGCTCCTGCCGCGTATCAGCATGAACCTTTCAATGCTCACAAATTGTCATGCCTTGCTATTATTGGTAAAAGGGGCACAGAAAAAAGCCCTTATTCAAGAGGTGCGCGCCGAAGCTGTTGCTGCCCCGCAACGCTATCCTGTCGGGATATTGCTGGCACAGAGCAAAAAAACCGTCCAGCTGTGCTATCTGGATTAACCCTGTCTTTCGAGGTTTAGATGAAGCCATTGCAGAAAAAGCCATTGCATAAAAAGATTGAACAGGTCATTGAGCGGGTGCGTGAACGCTCGGCTGTCACCCGTTCAGCCTATCTGGCAGATATTGAAAAAATGCATAGCGCCCCGGATTCAGACAGGCGTTCTGTGGCCTGTTCAAATATGGCGCATGTGGCCGCCGCCGCCGGACAGGATCAGCAAGAATTGCTTGGCCAGTCAGATGCCCTGAAGCCCAATATCGCGGTGATTACCGCCTATAATGATATGCTTTCTGCCCATCAGCCCTTTGAGAATTATCCTGCCCTTATCCGTGCAGCGGCCAGAGAGGCAGGGGCAACCGCACAGGTGGCAGGCGGCGTTCCGGCTATGTGTGACGGGGTTACACAAGGCCGGCCAGGTATGGAGCTATCCTTATTCAGCCGCGATA
Organism: Alphaproteobacteria bacterium; assembly: GCA_038121125.1. Lineage (GTDB taxonomy): Bacteria > Pseudomonadota > Alphaproteobacteria > Puniceispirillales > Puniceispirillaceae > JADHLI01. The sequence goes on along the minus strand of JAYOMZ010000027.1, from coordinate 16,001 downwards.
TTATTGCCATGTCAACGGCTGTTGGCTTATCGCATAATGTATATGATGCCGCTTTATGTCTGGGGGTGTGTGATAAAATTGTGCCCGGTCTGGTGATGGGCGCACTTGCCTTTGGTCATTTGCCGGTGATTTTTGTTCCCGCAGGGCCGATGGAATCCGGCCTGCCCAATGCAGAAAAAGCCCAAATTCGCAAAGCCTTTGCCAGAGGCGAGATTGACCGTGCCGCCCTTTTAAAGGCGGAAAGTGCGGCCTATCATGCAGCTGGCACCTGTACTTTTTATGGCACGGCCAATTCAAATCAGATGCTGATGGAAATTATGGGTCTGCATTTGCCGGGCGCTGCTTTTGTCCATCCTCATAGTGATTTGCGCCATGCGATGACGGTAAAGGCAGTGCATCAGGCAGTGGCTATTCACCGCCGCTCGGAAAATGCGCGCCCGCTTGGCCAGCTGCTGGATGAGCGGTCTTTTGTAAATGCCATTATCGGCCTGCATGCCACAGGCGGGTCAACCAATCATACCTTGCATTTGCCCGCCATGGCCGCTGCTGCAGGGATTGATTTGCGCTGGGAAGATTTTGCTGATCTGTCTGATATTATCCCGCTGCTGGCACGGGTTTATCCAAATGGTTCAGCAGATGTAAACCAGTTTCATGCTGCGGGCAGTATTGGCTTTGTGATGCGTAATTTGCTGGAAGAGGGGCTGCTGGATGGCAGTGCCGCTTCTATCTATGGCGATAATCTGGCCGATTGCGCGGTAGAGCCATTTTTATCAGGAAATGACATCGCCTTTCAGCCGGCTCCGCCGCAATCTGCGGATGAAGATATTTTGCGCCCTGCCAGCCGTCCTCATGCCAAAAATGGGGGGCTGAAAATGCTGTCTGGCAATCTTGGACGGGCGGTCATTAAAATCTCGGCTGTGGAGGAAAGCCGGCATATCATCTCTGCCCCTGCTATTGTGTTTGAAAATGAAGCAGGCGTGAAAGATGCCTTTGCTGCGGGTGCGCTGGATAGAGATTGTATTGTGGTAGTACGCGCACAAGGCCCGCGCGCTTGCGGGATGCCGGAATTGCATAGCCTGACCCCGCTTCTGGCCACGCTTCAGGATAAGGGCTATCTTGTAGCTCTGGTTACAGATGGGCGTATGTCGGGCGCCTCCGGCAGCGTGCCGGCCGCTATCCATCTATGTCCCGAAGCGCTGGCAGGCGGGCCCATCGCACAAATAGAAGATGGCGATGTCATCACGCTGGATGCGGTATCCGGCCAGTTAAGTGTGGCAGCAGATTTATCACAGCGCCCGCTAAAAACAGATTTTGTGCTCGATAATAGCGGGTTCGGCCGGCCATTACTGGCAGGTATGCGCGCCCAGGCAGGCGATGCAGAACAGGGCGGCGGGGTTACCCTGCTCGGCCATATGACAGGGAAGATATAAATGAAGATAGATAAAATTATCGCAGCAGGTCATGTGATGCCGGTGATTGTGATCGACCGGGCAGAAGATGCCGCCTCCCTTGGTAATGCCTTGCTGGAAGGTGGCATTCAAACAGCCGAGGTTACCTTGCGCACGCCGGCTGCCCTTGATGCGATAGAAGCGATGGCAAAGGCTTGCCCCGAATTACTGGTAGGGGCAGGCACGGTAATGACAGCTGAGCATGCCCGTCAGGTGCGCGATGCAGGCGGCTGTTTTGCGGTTAGCCCCGGCGCAACTGATGCGCTGATAACAGGCTGCAGCAAGGCAGGTTTGCCGCTATTGCCTGGGGCAAGCACGGTTTCGGAAATGATGGCATTGGGCGAGAAAGGCTTTTCAATTTTGAAATTTTTCCCGGCCACCGCCGCAGGCGGGTTGCCCTTTATCAAGGCTCTGGCCAGCCCCCTTGCCCAATTTCAATTTTGTCCGACAGGCGGTATAACCCTGGACACCGCCCCGCAATGGCTGGCTCTGCCAAATATTCCCTGTCTGGGCGGCAGCTGGATAGCCCCGCAAAAGCTGATAGCTGACAGGGATTTTGATATAATTACGCAAAATGCCCATGCGGCCGCACAGCTTAAAAAAGGCTGAAACAAAAGGGGTAGGGGAATTTTAAGGTAATGGCATCAGACCCAAACGCGACACTTCATAAATCCCTGCAAGATGCAGCGACCCGTCTGGCAGATATCCGGCTTGGCGATTTAATGCGCGCACCCGATCGCCAAAAATTCATCTTTGGCTTTGAAGATTTACAGGCAGATTGCACGCGCCAGCCCATAGATGAACAAAGTCTGTCTTTATTACTGGAACTGGCCAAAGAGCGGGGTTTGAAAAACAGGCTGGAAGAGATGTTTTCCGGCGCTTATGTCAATCTAAGCGAAGACAGGCCGGTGGTGCATTGTGATTTGCGCCATCCTGACAGGCTGGCAACAGATGAATTTAAACAGCTTTCGGCCTTTGCTGAAAATCTGCGCGGCCACCGTGATATCACCGCCATTGTTAATCTGGGGATTGGCGGTTCGGATTTGGGGCCAGCAATGGTGGTTCAGGCGCTGGCAGGATATCATGATGGGCCTGCCTGTTATTTTGTCGGCAATATTTGTCCGACCGATTTGCATGATGTGCTGGCCAAATGCGAGGCAGGCAAAACCCTTTTTATTGTCACGTCCAAAACCTTTACCACCGCAGAAACCCTGACCAATGCCGAGCTGGCAAACGCATGGCTGGCCGAAAACGGGATAGAGGCCAGCCAGGCAATGGTGGCTGTCACCGCCTATGGCGAACGTGCCCTGAAATGGGGGATTTTGCCTGACCATATATTTTCCTTTGCCGAAGGGGTGGGCGGGCGCTACTCGCTCTGGTCAGCGGTCGGGTTATCGGTGATGATTGCCATAGGCGCGGCTGCATTTAGCGATATGCTGGCCGGGGCCTATGCGATGGACAAACATATCCGGGAAAGCGATTTTGATAAAAATATCGGGGTGATTATGGGGCTGTTGCGGGTCTGGCATCGCAGCTATCTGAACGCGACATCCTACGGGCTGATGCCCTATGATCAGCGCCTGGCCAGATTGCCGGCCTGGGCACAGCAGCTGGAAATGGAAAGCAATGGCAAACAGGTTGATCGGCATGGAAAGCCCCTGTCCCGGCCAGCAGGCCCGCTTATCTGGGGCGAGCCGGGCACCAATAGTCAGCACAGCTTTTTCCAGTGGCTGCATCAGGGCGTAGAGGTCGTGCCGGTTGATATTCTGGTTGCGATGCAACCGGCAGAAGGGCTGGCAGATAAAAAATGGCAGGCCAGTCATCAGATGCTGGCCATCAATGCAGTGGCACAGGCAGAAGCGCTGGCATTGGGATCTGAAAACATCAAAGAGCCGCATCGCCATTTTCCGGGAAACCGGCCATCTATTTTGCTTAGCTGGGATAAAACTACCCCTTATGAATTAGGACGCTTGCTGGCCTTGTATGAACATATTACGGTAGTGTCCGGCTTTATCTGGGATGTAAACAGCTTTGATCAATGGGGGGTTGAACTGGGCAAGCAGATGGCAAATAGCTTGCAATCAGATGCTGATCTCGGCCAGTTTAGCCCGGCGGCCAAAGCGTTTCTGGAACGCCTGAAACAACAGTAGAATTTTAATCAGACAGGATTGGGGATAGGCCATGCTATTGGGATGTATCGGGGATGATTTTACCGGCTCTAGCGATCTGGGCAATATGCTGACCAAGGCAGGGATGTATGTGGTGCAATATTCCGGTGTACCAGATGGCCCGGCTGCCAGCGATGTCGAGGCAGGGATTGTTGCACTGAAATCGCGTTCTATTCCTGTTCAGGATGCTATTGAGCAATCACTTGCCGCGCTGGCATGGTTGCAAGAGCAGGGCTGCCAGCAATTCTTTTTCAAATATTGCTCTACCTTTGATTCCACCCCGCAAGGCAATATTGGCCAGGTGGCACAAGCACTGGCAGAAAAATTGGGCGCCGAGCAAATTATTTTCTGCCCGGCCTTTCCAACAACAGGGCGGTCTATCTTTCAGGGACATTTATTTGTAGGCGATCAGTTGCTCTCGGACAGTCCGTTAAAAGACCATCCTTTAAATCCGATGACAGAATCCGATTTACGCAAATGGCTGGCCTTGCAAACCGGAACAGAAATCGGCCATGTTGCCTTTTCGGATGTACAAAAAGGGTCTGATCAGGTGCGCCGGAAAATGGCAGATGAAGCCGCAGCAGGGCGTCATTACATTATTGTCGATGCGATTACAGATGCAGATCTGATGGTGGTTGGCAAGGCACTGAAATCCCAGCCGCTTGTCACCGGCGGCTCGGGCATCGCGATTGGCTTGCCGCAAAATTTTTCAGAAATTGCCGATAAGGGGAATATATCGGATAGCTGGCAGGGCGAGGCAGGTAAATGCGTGGCCATTTGCGGGTCATGTGCCGCGGCCAGCCGGGCACAAATCAGCGCACATAAGGCAGCTGGCCAGCCGGTTCTTGCGCTGGATAGCGATGCGGTCATTACCGGCGAATATGGCATATCGGATGCGCTGGACTGGGCAGAAAAAACGCTTGCAGAACATCCTGTATCCATTCCCCTTATCTATAGCTCGGCTGATCCGCAAGCAGTGCGCGCCATTCAGGAAAAATATGGCCGCGAGCTGGCAGCCGAAGCCTTTGAAAGCTTTTTCGGGGCATTGGCAAGCGCGCTGGTCAATGACCTGGTCAGCCGGCTGATTGTCGCGGGCGGCGAGACATCCGGGGCAGTGGTCGAAGCCCTTGCCTTGCCTTCGCTTGTCATCGGGCCTGAAATTGACCCGGGCGTCCCAGCCCTTCGTGGCGGTGAAAATCTTACCCTTGCGCTTAAGAGCGGTAATTTCGGGGCAGAGGATTTCTTTGTCAAGGCTGCGGCCTGTCTTGCCGGAAAATCTGTATAGACAGCTACTATAAAAAGCATAGAGAAAGACAAATGCCATGACAGATGCAAAACAGCGCGAACAGATTTGCCTGCTGGCTAAATCCATGTTTGATCGCGGCCTGACCGCCGGGGCAAGTGGCAATATTTCTGTCCGATGTACAGATGGCAGCTTGCTGGTTACCCCGACAGGGGCGTGTTTTGGCCGGCTGGATCCCGGCCAGCTTTCCCATATCAGCGCTGCTGGCCAGCATCTTTCAGGCGATGCGCCTACAAAGGAAATGCCGCTGCATAGCGCTTTTTATGAGAGCCGCCAGAATACCGGCGCGGTCGTGCATTTGCATTCCACCCATTCGGTGGCGCTGTCGATGATAACGCCTGTAGAAGAAGATACACCCTTTCTGCCGCCGCTTACCGCCTATTCTGTCATGCGGCTGGGCAAGGTTGAATTGCTGCCCTATTTCCGGCCAGGCGATCCGGCAATGGGGGATGCGGTGCGCTCGCTAGCGGGCAAGCGTTCGGCCGTTATGCTGGCCAGCCATGGCCCGGTGGTTGCCGGGCTGGAACTGGAAGCGGCGGTTTATGCTATTGAAGAGCTGGAAGAGACAGCCAAATTATGCTTATTGCTCAGGGGTATGTCTCCGGCTATGCTGAGCGATGCACAAATCAGAGACCTTGCCACCCATTATAAAATCGAGTGGGACTAGCACGCCTCTGGTGTCTGGGAAGAATAATTCTTCCGGAAAAATAATTCCTCGGGGAAAATATTTATGGAAAAAATGATTTCGGTGCAGGGGCTGTCAAAGATATATGCCTCAGGCAATATCGCCCTTTGCGAGGTTGATCTGGAAATCAAAAAGGGCGAGATACTTGCCTTGCTTGGGCCAAATGGTGCGGGCAAAACAACCCTGATTTCGATGATTTGCGGGCTGGTAAATCCGACCGCAGGGCGGATTATCATTGATGGGTTTGATATCCAGAGCGATTATCGCGCCTCACGAAAGCTGGTCGGTCTTGTTCCGCAAGAGGTCGCGCTGGAGCCGTTTGAAAAAGTGATCAATACCGTGCAATTTTCGCGCGGGCTTTTTGGCTTTCCCCCGAACAAGGCTGTTATTGAAAATGTGCTGAAAAAATTATCCTTATGGGATAAGCGCAACACCCCTATCAAGGAATTGTCCGGCGGCATGAAAAGGCGGGTATTGATCGCCAAGGCTCTTAGCCATGAGCCGCGTGTGCTGTTTCTGGACGAGCCGACCGCAGGGGTGGATGTCGAGCTGCGCAAGGATATGTGGCGGATTGTAGAAGAGCTGAAAGCCGATGGGGTCACCATTGTTCTGACCACCCATTATATTGAAGAGGCCGAAGCGCTGGCCGACCGGGTAGGCGTGATTTCTGCAGGACGTATATTGCTGGTTGAAAACAAGGATCAGCTGATGCATCAGATGGGCACAAAAGAGCTGACAATTTATTTGCAACAGCCTGTTGATAAGCTGCCCGATGCGCTTGAAAAATACGATTTACGCCTGTCCGGGGATAACCATAGCGTGATTTATAGCTATGATACCAAAGCGGATCGCACAGGCATTACCGGCCTGTTATCGGATTTATCTGCTGCCGGGCTATCACTGCGCGATTTGCAAACCTCGCAAAGCTCTCTGGAAGATATCTTTGTCGATTTGGTAAAGGATTAATTTGATGAATATGCACGCGATAAGAGCGATTTATTTATTTGAAATGTCGCGTACCTTTCGAACCCTGCTGCAATCCATTATCTCGCCGGTAATTTCCACCGCGCTATATTTTATTGTGTTTGGCTCGGCCATTGGCAGCCGGATGGTCGCCATTGACGGGGTAAGCTATGGTGCATTTATTGTGCCGGGTCTGATTATGCTTACCGTATTGATGCAGAGCGTTACCAACGCTTCCTTCGGGATTTATTTCCCTAAATTTATCGGCACGATATATGAGCCATTATCTGCGCCCATTTCCTATTTCGAGATGCTGATCGGCTATGTCGGGGCAGCGGCAACAAAATCAATGGCGATTGGCCTGATTATCCTGATGACCTCGTTTTTATTTGTCCCCTTGCAGATTGCCCATCCTTTCTGGATGCTGGGCTTTTTATTGCTGACTTGTGTATCTTTCAGCCTGCTTGGTTTCATTATTGGCATTTGTGCGCGCAATTTTGAACAGCTTAATCTGGTGCCCGCCCTGATTATTACCCCGCTGGTGTTTCTGGGGGGAAGTTTTTATTCTATCACTATGCTGCCGCCTTTTTGGCAGACAGCAACTCTGTTTAATCCGGTTGTCTATCTTATCTCCGGCTTTCGCTGGGCGTTTTTTGATACATCAGACGTGGCGGTCAGCTACAGCCTTGTCGCAATATTGCTGTTCAGCCTGTTATTTGTTGGCGTCATCGGGCTTATCTTCAAGACAGGCTACCGGTTAAAGCCCTGAAGCTGGCGGGCATTTTTCAGATTTCAGGATTGCCAGTTCGGGGGGCGTTTTTCTATGAATGCGCCAATGCCTTCTTCGGCATCTTTTTCCAGCATATTATGGGTCATTACCGCTGCGGCATATTCATAGGCCTCTGCCAGCCCCATCTCGGCCTGTTTATAAAAGGCCGCCTTGCCAATTTTCACGGTTGAGGCCGGTTTGCTGGCAATGATTTGGGCATATTGCATGGCAGCTTCTTGCAGCTCTTCTGCCGGTACAGCCTGATTTATCAGTCCCCATTCTGCGGCCTGTTCGGCGCTTACCATCTCGCCTGTCAACAGCATCTGCATCGCTTTTTTGCGGGATATATTGCGCGATAGCGCGACCATCGGCGTCGAGCAAAATAAACCGATATGCACCCCCGGCGTGGCAAAATGGGCATGGCTGGCCGCAATAGCCAGATCGCAAGTGGCTACCAGCTGGCATCCTGCAGCGGTTGCGGTGCCCTGAACAGCGGCTATTACCGGTTTCGGACAGGCGATAATGGCCTGCATCACGGCCGAACATTTGGTCATTGTCTGACTGAAAAAGGCCTGGCCTTTATCAGCCTGGCTGCGGGCAGCGGTTAATTCCTTTAAATCATGGCCGGCACAAAAAACCGGGCCATTTGCCTGCAAGATAATGACTTTAACATCCGGGTTTTCAGATAGCTGGCCAAATGCATCAGCCAGCCCGTCCAGCATCGCCATGGACAAGCTGTTTCGCGATTCTGGCCGGTTCAGCGTAAGGCTGGCAATCCTGTCGTCAAAATATTCAAGCAGCAGCCCGTCACCCAAAGCCGGGTTTTCGAGGCGGGAAGTGTTTTTCTTCGTCATTTTAAAAGCCTTGTTTCTTTTAAAAAGGTGTTATCTTTGATATTGGCGATTTCTTTTGTTCAGGCTAGAGTATTTTTCATGGATGGTGATACAAAAAAAATTGATCTGGTGCAGGAAGCCGCTCTGCGTCCTGTCAGCTTAAGCGATAAATATGATCTGGATACGCCGGATGTGTTTGTTACCGGCACGCAAGCACTTGTGCGGCTCTGTCTTTTGCAGGCAGAGATTGACAGACGCGCCGGGCGTAATACCGCTGGCTATGTGACCGGCTATCGCGGCTCGCCTCTGGGCGCAATTGATCTGCAATTTGCCCAGGCAGACTCCGCCCTGAAAGGGGCAAATATTACCTTCGCCCCCGCCTTGAACGAAGATTTGGCCGCGACCGCTATCTGGGGAACACAGCAGGCAGAATTATTTGGCGAGGGCAAATATGATGGCGTGTTTGGCATCTGGTATGGCAAGGGGCCGGGCGTGGATAGAACAGGCGATGTTTTCCGTCACGCAAATCTGGCTGGCACCTCTGCAACAGGCGGTGTGCTGGCACTGATGGGCGATGACCATGTGGGTGAAAGCTCTACCGTCTGTCACCAGTCCGAATATGCGATGATGGATGTGATGATCCCGGTGCTGAACCCTGCCAATCTGGAAGAGATGGTGGATTTCGGCCTACATGGCTGGGCGTTATCGCGTTATGCCAGCGTCTGGTGCGGGATAAAATGTGTAAAGGATAATATTGAATCCTCGGCTTCTGTCAGCCTGACACCGGAAAAATTCCATTCCCATTTGCCAAATGATTTTGATATGCCCGAAGGCGGATTGAATATCCGGCGCAATGATACAAGATTTGATCAGGAAGCCAGATTGCACGCCCATAAGATAGCTGCGGCACAGGCCTATGCCAGAGCCAATAAGCTGGACAGGGTCACGCTTGGCGGCGGGGATGCGCCGCGCTTCGGGATTATCAGCACTGGCAAATCCTATATGGATGTGGTCGAGGCGCTGGCCGATCTGGGCATCACTGCGGCAAAGGCAGAAAAGCTGGGTCTGAGCGTCTATAAAATCGGTATGTCCTGGCCGGTAGAGCCAGAAGGGCTGAGAGCCTTTGCAAATGGGCTGGATCGCATTCTGGTGGTCGAGGAAAAACGCGGTCTGGTGGAAAGCCAGGTCAAGGAAATCCTGTATGGCACAAAAAATCCGCCAGCTGTTTTTGGCAAGCGCGATTTGGACGGCAATCGCCTTTTGACCGAGGAGGGATCGCTTACCTCTACCGAGGTGGCAATGGCGATTATCGATAAATTGCTGCCAGCACAGATGCGCGATACTGATCTGGCACAAAAGCATCAAATGCTAAAGGATATTCTGGCAAAGGAATTTACCGCATTATCGATTGCCCGCACCCCCTATTTTTGCGCCGGTTGTCCGCATAACAGCTCGACTGTCCTGCCCGAAGGCACGCGCGGCTATGCCGGTATAGGCTGCCACTATATGGCCCAGTTTATGGATCGCGAGGTAGAGGGCTTTACCCATATGGGCGGCGAGGGGGCAAACTGGATAGGCGAGGCCTGTTTCTCGCACCGCAAACATATATTCCAGAATATTGGCGATGGCACCTTTAATCATTCCGGTTTGATGGCGATACGTGCGGCCGTCGCAGCCGGGGTCAATATGACCTATAAGGTGTTATATAATGATGCGGTGGCCATGACAGGCGGGCAAGCCCATGAAGGCGGTATTACCCCTGTCGAGATTGCCGGGCTGTTGCGTGCAAGCGGGGTTGCCCCGCTGATACTGGTAACCGATGACCTCTCGCGCCATGATAAATCTGCCTATCCGGAGGGGATGCGCTTTTATCACCGAAGCGAGCTGCAAATCGTGCAAAAAGAGCTGGCAGAGGTAAAAGGGGTCAGTGGGCTGATTTATGACCAGACCTGCGCTACGGAAAAAAGGCGTCGGCGCAAGCGGGGCAAAATGGTCGACCCGAACGAGCGTATCTATATCAATCCGGAGGTGTGCGAGGGGTGCGGTGATTGCGGGGTGCAATCCAATTGTGTGGCTATTCTGCCCCTGGAAACAGAATTGGGGCGCAAACGCCAGATTGACCAATCTGCCTGTAACAAGGATTTTTCCTGTATCAAGGGGTTCTGCCCCAGCTTTGTTAGCGTCAAGGGCGGCCAGCTGCGCAAACCCGAAGCCCAAAAGCTGGAAACAGACTTGCCTGCCCCGCCAGCTGTCTTTTCGCTTGCCGAGCCGATGAGTATTGTTCTGACAGGGGTCGGCGGGACAGGGGTGGTGACCATTGGCGCGCTGCTGGGTATGGCGGCCCATCTGGAAGGTAAAGGGTGCGGGATTATCGATATGGCTGGCCTGGCACAAAAAGGCGGGGCGGTAACCAGCCATATTCGTCTGGCCGCCAGTCCGGAAGATATTTCTGCTATCCGCATCGGGGCAGGCAGTGCCGATCTGCTGCTAGGGTGCGATAGCCTGGTCAGTGCCGAATCGGGGCTTTTGAAATTGATGTGCCGGGACGGGTATGTGGTCGCCAATAGCTATGAGATGCCAACAGGTGATTTTACCCGCAATAGTGATTTGAAATTCCCTGCCAGCGATATTGCCCGGCGTTTGCACGCGATTGTGGATGAAGACCGTTCGGTAATGGTGAATGCAACTGAAATGGCACGCGCCCTGCTAGGCGATGCGATAGCGGCCAATTTATTCCTGCTTGGGGCGGCGTTCCAGCGCGGCCTCATCCCGCTATCGGCTGCGGCAATCGAAGAGGCGATCACGCTTAATAATGTAGCGGTCGAACAGTCAAAACAGGCCTTTTTATGGGGTCGGCAATGGGTGGCCGACCCGGATATGGTAAAGGCTGCCTGTCAGGCAAAACAGACAGGATATGCATCATCTGGCCAGAAAATCGACACGCTGGAAGGGGTGATAGCTGATCGCAAAAAACGGCTTGCTGACTATCAGAATGCCAGCTATGGCGCGGCTTATGAAGAAGGGCTGGCCCCTATCCTGGCAGCCGATTTTGATCCCGAAAAGCGATTATCCAAAGCCGCTGCCAGATATCTGTACAAGATGATGGCGATAAAGGATGAATATGAAGTTGCCCGTCTATACAGCAATAGCCAGTTCCGCCAGCAAATCGCGCAAATTTTCGAAGGCGATGTTAGTTTGTCACTGCATTTATCCCCGCCCTTATTTGCCGCAACCGACCCGGCAACCGGCCGGCCACGCAAATCTGCTTTTGGCAGCTGGGTGTGGCCAGCTCTGAAATTGCTGAACCATCTTCGCGGCCTGCGCGGCACGGCACTGGATATTTTCGGCTATACAGAAGAGCGCAAAAGAGAGCGAAAAGCCCTTGCAGATTATCGCGCCCTTTTGGCAGAAATAGCCGCAAAGCTGAACAGGGAAAATTACGAAGCAGCGCTGGAAATGGCCAGCCTGCCAGAAAAAATACGTGGCTTTGGCCCGGTTCGTCATGCCCATATGATCGCGGCAGAAGACGAGCTGGAAAAGCTGAAAGCCCGTTTTTCCAGCTGTTAAATTTTCGCAACGCCCTTAAAAGGGGAAAAGCAGGGTAAAATAGCGAGAAGATGAAAGGTTTCGCATCATGAATTATACGCCGCCTATCGAGGATATGAAATTTGGCTTGCGCTATCTGGCCGGGCTGGATCAGTTATCCTCTTTCGCGCCTTTTGCCGAAATAAATACAGAGCTGGCAGATGCGGTGCTCGAAGAAGCTGGAAAGCTGGCAGCGGATGTGATTGCCCCGTTAAACCATGAAGCAGATTATCAGGGATGTGTGCATAGCGATAATGGCGAGGTCACTACCCCCAAAGGGTTTGCTGATGCCTATAAAGCGATGGCCGAAGGCGGCTGGACAGCGATGGAGGCAGAAGAAGCCTATGGCGGCCAGCATATGCCGATGGCGATCAGTGCAGCGGTAAATGAAATGTGGCAATCTGCCAGCCTTAGCTTTGCTTTATGTCATTTGCTAACGCAAGGCCAGATTTCTGCCTTGCAAAAATCTGCAAATGACGCCCAGAAAGCGCTGTTTTTGCCTCCAATGATCGAGGGGCGCTGGACAGGGACAATGAATCTGACCGAGCCGCAAGCCGGAACAGATCTGGCAGCCATTAAAAGCCGGGCGATACCCAATGGCGATCATTATCTGATTACCGGCCAGAAAATCTATATCACCTATGGTGAGCATGATATGGCTGAAAATATCATTCATCTGGTTCTGGCACGCACGCCCGATGCGCCCGAAGGGGTGAAGGGGATTTCTGTTTTTATTGTGCCGAAATTTCTGGTGAATCCGGATGGCAGCCTTGGTGCACGTAATGATGTAAAATGCCTGTCGATTGAAAAAAAGCTGGGCATTAAAGCCTCCCCGACAGCGGTCTTGCAATATGGCGAAAAAGGCGGGGCGATAGGCTATCTGGTGGGCGAGGAAAATAAAGGGCTGGAAATTATGTTTGGCATGATGAACCATGCCCGTTTTGCCGTAGGGCTTCAGGGGTTGGCGATTGCCGAGCGCGCCTATCAGCAAGCTGTTGACTATGCCATGAACCGCATACAGGGCGCGCCTCTGGAACGCAGCGATGGCACGCCTATTGTCGGTCATCCGGATGTGTTGCGCCTGCTCTCGGTGATGCGGGCAGAAATTGAAGCGATGCGCGCTCTCATTCTTGTGGGCGGGGCAGCTTTGGATAAATCCCATCACGCAGAAGAGGATAAAAAATCTTCTGAAGATCAGCGCGCCTCTCTTTTGATACCGATTATAAAGGGCTGGCTTACCGAGAGATCTGTCGCACTCACCTCGGATGCGGTTCAGGTACATGGCGGTATGGGCTTTATCGAGGAGACAGGCGCTGCCCAGCATTTCCGCGATGCCCGTATCCTGCCTATTTATGAAGGGACAACCGCTATTCAGGCAAATGACCTTTTATTCCGCAAAACCTTGCGCGATAACGGGGCGGGGGTAAAAAAATTATTTGACGAGATTGAAGCCGATATGGCTGTTCTGCCAGCCAGCCTGTCTGCACCGATGCAATCCAGCCTGTCCCTAGCCAGGAAAACGCTGGATGTATTATGTGGCCGGGCAAACAGCCCGCGCGATGCAGCGGTAAGCGGGGTGGATTGGTTGATGCTGCTGGGCTATTTATGCGGCGGCTGGCAGATGGCCAAATCTGCATATATTGCCAGTGAGGCAGCAACACAGGCCTTTTCGCCGGATTTTCTGGCAGCCAAACAGACGACTTGCCAGATTTATATCACCAGCTGCTTGCCGCAAATCGAAGCGCTGTCGGCTAAAATCAAAGGGGCAGGGTCTGATATATTGGCCATGCGCCCTGAATGGCTTGCCAGATAGGCGAATTCTTGCCAGATTGGCCGGTTTTTAGCGAATAATTGAAAAAAAGGGAACAAATCGAATGAGCGATGATTATAAATTCGATACGCTGAGCCTGCATGCCGGGCATATACCCGATGAGCGCTATGGCTCGCGCGCTGTCCCTATTCACCAGACCACTTCTTATGTGTTCAAAGATACGCGCCATGCCGCTGCTTTATATAATATGGAAGTGGGCGGGCATTTATATTCGCGCATTTCAAACCCGACTGTTGCAGTGCTGGAACAGCGTGTGGCCGCTCTGGAAGGGGCAGCTGCCTGTACTGCAACGGCTTCTGGAATGGCAGCTTTGTCCTCTGCTGTTCTGACCTTATGTTCGGCAGGCGATCATATTGTGGCATCTGCCCAGCTATATGGGGCAAATGTGAATTTGCTGAAATATACCCTGCCGCGTTTTGGTATAAAGACCAGCTTTGTTAATGCCACTGACCCGCAGGCCTTTAAAGAGGCGATACAGCCAAACACCAAGCTGATTTTTGGCGAGGTTATCGGCAATCCGGGGCTGGATATTATGGATATCGAAGCGGTAGGCGATATTGCCCATAAAGCCGGCATACCCCTGATGATAGATGCCACCTTTAACACCCCGTGGCTGTTAAAACCTGTGACCAGGGGCGTGGATATCATTATTCATTCCCTGACCAAATGGATGGGTGGACATGGTATCGCGATTGGCGGGGCGGTTGTGGATGGCGGCAATTTTGACTGGGGACAAAATGATAAATTCCCAACTATTTCCCAGCCGCATTATTCCATGGACGGCATAAATTTTCACCAGGAATATGGCCCGGTTGCCTTTACCGCAAAATTCCGTGCCGAAGCGATGTATAATTTTGGCCCCTGCCTGTCGCCCACAAATGCCTTTCATTTATTGCAAGGTCTGGAAACCCTGCCATTGCGTATGCAGCGCCATATGGATAATACCTTTGCCTTGCTGGAATTTTTATCAGGTCATGAGGATGTAGCATGGGTGCGCCACCCCAATCTGCCTGACCATCCAGGCCATGAGATTGCCAGCCGTTTAATGCCGCGTGGAGCTGGCTCTATTATCAGCTTTGGGGTTAAGGGCGGGCGCGATGCTGGCCGTGCCTTTATTGAATCTGTCCAGCTTGCCTCGCATCTGGCCAATGTGGGCGATGCAAAGACACTGGTTATCCACCCGGCCAGTACCACCCATTCCCATATTGATGCCGAAGCCATGAAACAGGGCGGATTAAGCGATGATATGATCCGGCTTTCGGTCGGGCTGGAAGATATTGAAGATATCAAGGCCGATTTTGAATTGGGCTTTCGGGCTGCACGCAAAAAGACCAGAGGCTAGGGGGATTTTATGTTTGCACAATGTCTGAATCAGAAAAGCTATTTTTCCACAGGGGGGCGAGACCACCGCCCTGATGCCCCTTTCCTGATCTTCCTGCATGGCAGCGGGCAATCTCATTTAAGCTGGGTGTTGCAATCGCGCTATTTTGCCTATCAGGGCTTTAATATTCTTGCGCCTGATTTTCCGGGACATGGCCTCTCGGAAGGGGCGCCCCTTGCCAGTATCCAGGAAATGGCTGACTGGGTCATCGCGCTGATGGATGCACAAGATATTGAAAAGGCTGTAATAATAGGTCATTCACAAGGCGGGCTTGTGGCGCTGGAGCTGGCCGCACGCTATCCTGAACGCGCAGAAAAGCTGGTAATTATTGCCAGTGCGCTGGCTATACCGGTCAATGATTATCTGGTATCTGCGGCACAGGATAAACAGCCTGCCGCGATAAAGATGATGACCGGCTGGGGACATGGAGAGGCGGCGCATTTTTATGATAATACCCAGCCCGGTTTCTCGCATCTTGGTTTTGGCCGCGCCCTGATGGCTGGCAATGATACCGCCAGCCTCTATACGGATCTGCAAGCCTGTAATCACTATGATAAAGGGGTAGAGGCTGCTTCGCAGATAAATCTGCCTGTGCTGATTATTCTGGCAGCAGCAGATAAAATGACGCCTGTGAAAAAAGGGCGAGAGCTGGCAGCGGCCATAAAGAACAGCCAGCTGGTTGAAATAGCAGGGGCGGGCCATATGCTGCCATCTGAAAGCCCGGATGCGGTAAATGCCGCGCTATTACCTTTTTTGGGTGCGCCGGAATAAACCATCTCTATCAGGGCAATTATCCGTTTTTACTTAAATTTACAGCGAGGGTGTCAGATGTCTGCTGGACAGAGTTTTTCAAAGATTGCCGTCATCGGTGCTGGTACGATGGGCAGCGGTATTGCTGCCCAGATTGCCAATGCCGGCTTGCCGGTGTTGCTCCTGGATTTGCCGGCCAGAGCTGGCCAGGAACACAATCCGGCAGAACAGGCTATTCAAAGATTGCTGAAATCCGAGCCGCCGCAATTTATGCACCCTTCTATT
>JAYOMZ010000026.1:0-28075 GCA_038121125.1 Alphaproteobacteria bacterium | reverse complement strand
AACCGACGACCTCTACAATGCCATTGTAGCGCTCTCCCAGCTGAGCTATGGCCCCTTTGCCAAACAATTCAGGATTTGTACTTACACAAGCTATCACAAGGATGCAAGGGAAATCCCCGCAGCGATGACAATCTTTTCCCCGCTATCTAGCGATCCTCGTCATCCTCGTCATCCTCAGCGCCCAGATCCTCATCATCATCGAGAGAATCATCATCTTCCAGCACATCTATCAGCTCGGAACCGGTGTCATTCTCATCATCGTCATCATCAGATAAGGAAATGATAGGCGCATCTTCTGTTGGCAATACATCCTCATCATCGTCAAAATCATCATCATCTGATTCGGATACCATATCTTCATCATCTGTATCATCTGTATCAGCGCTTGCCGCTTTTTCTTCTGCTTTGGCACTGCCGCGCCCGCGGCGGCTTTTCAACAGGCTTTCAGGGTCGAACTCTGTGTTACAGGAAGGGCAAATAATCGGCTTTTTGTTCAAATCATAGAATTTTATGCCGCATGATGTGCATCTTTGCTTATGACCCAATTCCGCTTTTGCCATCTTCATCATCCTTGAAAAAAATCTGGTTGCGAGCGATTAAACGCAAAACTTAGCCGCTGTCAAAAGATTTATACGAGCAAAAGAAAATTTATCAACATATCTTATGAAATATTTTCCACTTTTTGCCCTAATTTTTGGCAAAACGGGTCGAAATATTCGCCTGATGGCCTCTAATTTTTAAAAAACCCATTTGCTGATTTGCGAAAAGCCCAAAGACGTAGTAATAGAGCGAGCCTGAAACACTAACCTTGAAATAATCCCTGCCCCTATCCTGTACAGGAAGGTGGCATAACTGATTTATCCTGATATTATGACAGACCCTATCAAAACGCTTACCTCCTCTGCCATCTCCGGCCTTTCTGGCGAGATGATGATACCAGGCGATAAATCTATCTCGCATCGCTCGCTTATCCTGGGGGGTATGGCAACCGGCCACACCAGGGTTTCAGGCCTGTTGATGGGGGCAGATGTGCTTTCCACTCTGGAAGCGGTGCGCGCCCTTGGCGTGAATATTACCCGCGATACGAAAGATAATATTATTGTTGACGGGGTGGGAACAGGCGGTTTTATCTCGCCGCAAGGCGCGCTGGATCTTGGCAATGCCGGAACAGGTGTTCGCCTGCTAATGGGCGCGGTAGCCGGGCAACCTGTCACGGCCACCTTTACCGGCGATGCCTCGCTCAGCAAACGGCCGATGAAACGCATTACCGACCCGCTTTGCGAGATGGGCGCCCAAATTGCCTATGACCCGGCTGGCGCAGAAAAAGGCTTCCTGCCGGTCACCATTACCGGGGCACAGCCGCCCTTGCCAATCAGATATGAGATGGCAGTAGCCTCTGCCCAGATTAAATCGGCTATTTTATTTGCCGCGCTGAATGCCCGGGGCCAGACCGTTATTACCGAGCCGCACCTCTCGCGCGATCATAGCGAGGCGATGCTGAGCCATTTCGGGGTAGCCCTGGAACGGGAAATGCTGGCAGATGGCCGCCACAGAATCACCCTGGAAGGCGAGGCAGAATTACAGGCAAAAGATATTATTGTGCCGCGCGACCCTTCTTCTGCTGCCTTTGCGATGGTTGCTGCACTGATTACAAAGAACAGCCATATCACCCTGCCTGGCATCAGCCTGAACCCGCAACGCACCGGCCTTATTATTACATTACAGGAAATGGGCGGAAATATAGAGATTGTGAATGAGCGTATAGAGGGCGGCGAGGCAGTAGGCGATATTATCGTTCAGTCCAGCCAGCTAAAGGGCATAGCTGTCCCTGCAGCGCGATCAGCTTCGATGATAGATGAATATCCCGTCCTTTCGGTTGCGGCTGCCTGTGCAGATGGCGAGACCTATATGCCGGGCGTGGCAGAATTACGGGTAAAGGAAACAGATCGCATTTCGGTCATGGCAGAAGGGCTGAAAGCCTGTGGTGTAGAGGTATCCGAAACACCTGACAGTATGCGGGTTATCGGCGCTGGCACGATTTCGGGCGGGGCGCGACTGGCCTCGCAACATGACCACCGAATTGCCATGTCATTTTTAGTGCTGGGAATGGTTGCACAAAACCCTATTACTATGCTAGATGTGGCGACCATTTCAACAAGTTTCCCTGATTTTGCCAATATTATGAACAAGGCTGGCGCACAATTAGAAGAGGGTATCACGCAAGCGTGAAGACTCTGAAAACGTTTTATACCTTATATTAGATAATTAAACAGACGCTGGACGCTGCAAGGATTGCAAGGCTTGTCCGGCTGATTAGCAAAGAGAGTAATTGATGATCATTGCGATTGATGGAACTGCTGCATCGGGTAAAGGCACGCTTGGGCGCACCCTTGCGATGCGGCTTGGCCTGGATTATCTGGATACTGGCCAGCTTTACCGTGCTGTTGGATTAGCGGTAAAACAGGCAGGCGTAAATCCGGAAGACGCCGACGATGAAACCCTGAAAACACTGATAGACCAGCTCAATCTCTGCCAAAAATTCGGGCCCGAATTACGCAGCTCTGAAATTGGCGAATTGGCATCAAAGGTCGCTGCCATTGCACAAGTGCGTGCCAGTCTGCTGGAAAGACAGCGTGATTTCGCCCATAACCCGCCACATGGCAAAGGCGCGGTTCTGGATGGCAGAGATATTGGCAGTGTTATATTGCCCGATGCAGACGCAAAATTCTTTATTGATGCAGCTGCCGATATCCGGGCCACCCGTCGCCATCTGGAATTAAAGGCCAGAGGCGAGGATATCGAATTTTCAGAAGTTCTGGCAGATATCATTAAACGCGACTGCCGTGATAAAAATCGCACAGTTGCGCCCTTAATTGCTGCTGAAGATGCATTTTTTATTGACTCTTCGGACAAGAATGCCGAAGAAGTCTTGGCGATCTGTCTGGATTATCTGGACGGGGCGCATGAACCGCAAGCCGCTACGGGTCTCTGAAACTAGGTGTGCTTGTACAGAAACGTAAACTTTGGATGCTGGATAGCTTAGTTGCGCCGCTTTACTTATCCGCAAGAGGATAAATGGTTTCAAAAGAGAATAACGCTCTTTTTTTTCAGAGGAAGCCAAAACCCTGAAACCAGCACAGGGCAAGCTTGAAAACCCTTGATATATAAATATTCTTGGGCTGTTCAGCTTTCGGCGTATTTACGGAGAATATTCTTGTCAAAAAACCTAACAGCGGACGCAATGTCCGAAAATTTTGCTGATCTTCTGGCAGAGAGCTTTGCCGAAGAAACCTCTATTGAAGGCAGCGTTGTCAAAGGCATCGTTGTCGGCCTGTCAGATGACTATGTCACCATTGATGTTGGCCTGAAATCAGAAGGCCGCGTGCCGAAAAAAGAATTTGCTGCCCCTGGCCAGGATGCAGAAATTCAGCTTGGCGATACGGTTGAAGTATATGTTGAGCGCATGGAAGACCGTGATGGCGCTGCCATGCTCAGCCGTGAAAAAGCCCGTCGCGAGGAAGCCTGGATTTTGCTGGAAAATGCGTTCGAGGCACAAGAGCGTGTTACCGGCGTTATATTTGGCCGCGTAAAAGGCGGTTTCACTGTCGATCTTTCCGGTGCAACAGCCTTTTTGCCAGGCAGCCAGGTCGATATCCGTCCTATTCATGATGTGGGCCCTCTGATGGGCACCCCGCAACCGTTCCAAATTCTGAAAATTGACCGCAGACGCGGCAATATTGTGGTCTCACGCCGTGCGGTTCTCGAAGAATCCCGCGCCGAAGCCCGCTCGGAACTGGTATCCAACCTGCAAGAAGGTCAGATCCTGCAAGGGGTGGTCAAAAATATCACCGATTATGGTGCATTCGTTGATCTGGGCGGTGTTGATGGCCTGTTGCACGTCACCGATATTGCCTGGAAGCGTGTCAATCACCCGTCAGAAGCCCTGCAAGTCGGGCAGACAGTGGATGTTCAGGTTATCCGCTTTAATTCTGAAACCCAGCGCATTTCACTTGGCATGAAACAGCTGCAATCTGACCCCTGGGCAGATGCTGCCGAGAAATTCGCCATTGGCGCGAAATTGTCTGGCCGCGTGACCAACATCACCGATTATGGCGCATTTGTTGAGCTGGATGAAGGGGTTGAAGGTCTGGTGCACGTCTCCGAGATGAGCTGGACAAAGAAAAATGTTCACCCGGGCAAGATTGTATCTACCAGCCAGCAGATCGAAGTAATGGTGCTGGATGTAGATATGGTAAAACGCCGTATTTCTCTTGGCCTCAAACAATGTACCGCCAATCCATGGGAAGATTTTGAAACCACCCATCAGGCTGGCACGGTTATCGAGGGCGAAATTCGCAATATCACCGAATTTGGCATTTTCGTTGGCCTGACCGAAGAAATTGATGGTCTGGTTCACCTGTCTGACATCACTTGGGAAAGCACAGGCGAAGCCGCTCTTGAAGGCTATAACAAGGGCGATAAGGTTTCTGCGAAAATCCTTGAGATTGACATGGAAAAAGAGCGTATTTCGCTGGGCATCAAGCAATTGTCAGATGACCCTTATGCAGGCGAAAATGACAAATATCGCAAGGGCTCACAAGTCACCTGTACTATCACAGGGGTAAATGACAATGGCCTGGATGTTCAGGTTGGCGATAATATGAACGGCTTTATTCGCCGTGCAGATTTATCACGTGAACGCTCCGAGCAGCGTACCGAGCGTTTTGCGGTTGGCGAAAAGGTTGATGCGATTGTCACACAGTTTGACAAAAAGACTCGCGCATTGACCCTGTCTATCAAAGCCCGTGAAATCGAGGAAGAAAAGAGCGCGATGGAGAATTTCGGTTCTTCTGATAGCGGGGCCAGCCTTGGCGATATCCTGGGCGCGGCTCTGGCGAAAAAAGAAGATGGTGCGGAGTAAACGCACCTCTTTCGCCTAGCGTGTTTTTTTACGCCTTTTGAGGTGTTAAAAAGCAAAATAGTAAAAGCACCTGCTATCATTTGCGATGGCAGGTGATTTTTTTAAACCCGAAGCAACAGGCTTTTTTGTATATTTCTTGACGCTTGCTTCAGAAATCTGCATGATCGGGCTATATCTTCTGTTCTCTTGAGGTCGATAATTATGACAAAATCAGAGCTGATAGCACGGCTGGCCGAATTGAACCCGTCCTTGTACCATCGGGATCTCGAACAGCTGGTCAATACCGTTTTTGATACCATTACAGAAGCGCTGGAAAACGGGGACAGGGTAGAGCTTCGCGGCTTTGGTGCCTTTTCCCTTCGTGAACGCAAAGCCCGTGTCGGGCGAAATCCAAGAACAGGCGAATCTGTGCATGTTGACGCCAAGACAATTCCGTTTTTTAAAATGGGCAAGGGTATGCGCGAACGCCTGAACAAATCCTGAGGGCGTTTTTTCACTTGCCAGGCTTTTGCGCCTTTGCGCCATTAACGAACAGGAACGCATCTGATGCGCCTTCTTAGCCGCCTTGCCTTTCTAGGTTTTTTTGTAATTGCTTGCGGGCTTATCACCGCCTTTGTGGTAGTGAATAACAGCCCTGCCACTATCTATCTCTGGCCATCAGATATTACCCTCAGCGCTGAAATATGGGTCTTTATTCTAGGGGCATTTGCTGCTGGCATATTGTTTGGCGGGCTGTTTATCTGGATAAATCTTTTGGGGTTGCGCACCCGTTTATGGGCACGTGATCGGCAAATTGCCAGGCTCAGCGCGGCGCTGGAAACAGCAGAAAACAAGCCCGAAGTGCCGCTATTGCCGGAATATTCGCCCCCCTCGCGCGGATAATCTGTGTTAAAAAAGATGTCCATTTAGCCCGAACGCCCTATATTATCAACAAAACAGCCATATCTATTTTTGGAATCTGACAAGCATGACCACTTCCAGTGTTGCGGTGAAAATCTGCGGTATCTCGACATTTGATATTTATCGCCATTGTGCCGAGATAGGCGTGGATTTCATCGGCATGGTATTTTTTGCCCGCTCACCGCGCCATCTGGACTATCAACAGGCAGCCGATCTTGCCCGCCAGGCAGATAAAGAATTACCCCCCGAGACCCGCCCGAAACGGGTCGCGCTGGTGGTGGATGCCGATGATGCCAGTCTGGAAGCCATTATCGCCCATG
Source organism: Alphaproteobacteria bacterium (assembly GCA_038121125.1). Taxonomy (GTDB): domain Bacteria; phylum Pseudomonadota; class Alphaproteobacteria; order Puniceispirillales; family Puniceispirillaceae; genus JADHLI01. The sequence continues at coordinate 21,934 of JAYOMZ010000026.1, read as the reverse complement.
CCCGTCCGGATATGCTGCAGCTGCATGGAGGCGAGCCGCCGAAACGCATTGCCGAAATAAAAAACCGGTTCGGCCTTCCTGTGATGCCGGTTATCAGCGTTGCCAGCCAGCAGGATATTCAAAATGCCCAAGCGGTTTTGGCACTGGCTGACTGGATATTATTTGACGCCCAGCCTGCCCGAAACAGCGATGGTTTGCCCGGCGGTACAGGCTCGTCCTTTGACTGGTCCTATCTGGCCAATTTCAAAAGCGACACCCCCTGGATGCTGGCAGGAGGGCTAAATGCGGACAATGTCAGCCAAGCTATTCGTATATCCGGTGCGCCGGCGGTGGATATTTCCTCTGGTGTGGAAAAAAAGCGGGGCGAAAAATCAAAATCTGCTATCTCTGCCTTTGTACATACAGCAAAACTCGGGTAAACTGCCGAACAGATCGGCTTATCTGCGCCTGTTTAGAGACCAAAAGGAAAGTTCTGTTATGCGTGAAAAGGTTTCCAATTCCTATCGTAACCTGCCAGATGATAAAGGCCGTTTTGGCATTCATGGCGGCAGATTTGTTGCAGAAACGCTGATGCCTCTTATTCTGGAGGTGGAAAAATCCTATTATGAGGCACGCCAGGATCAGAGCTTTTTATCCGAACTGCTCTATTATCAAAAACATTATATTGGCCGCCCCTCACCGCTTTATTTTGCCCAGCGGATGAGCGAGCATTTTGGCGGAGCAAAATTATATTTCAAACGCGATGAGCTGAACCATACAGGGGCGCACAAGATCAATAATGTGCTGGGTCAGGCCTTGCTGGCAAAAAAGATGGGCAAGACAAAGATTATTGCCGAAACAGGGGCAGGCCAGCATGGCGTGGCCACCGCCACCGCCTGTGCGCTGTTTAATCTGGAATGCGAAGTGTTTATGGGCGCAGAAGATGTGCGCCGGCAAAAGCCTAATGTGGACAGAATGCGCTTGCTGGGGGCAAAGGTGCACCCTGTTACTTCCGGCACATCCACATTAAAAGATGCGATGAATGAGGCCTTGCGCTATTGGGTTGCCCATCCGGACACCCATTTTTACATTATCGGCACAGTGGCAGGCCCGCATCCCTATCCGGAAATGGTGCGCGATTTTCAGTCGGTTATCGGTATGGAAGCGCGAGAGCAAATCATGGAAGCCGAAGGCAGACTGCCAGATGCGCTTATTGCCTGTATCGGGGGCGGCTCTAATGCGATGGGATTATTCCATCCCTTTTTAGATGATGAAGGCATAGAGATTTATGGCGTGGAAGCCGCCGGACACGGGCTGGATACAGATAAACATGCCGCCAGCCTGACCGGTGGCAGCCCGGGCGTGCTTCATGGTAATCGCACCTATTTGCTGCAAACAGATGAAGGCCAGATAAAAGATGCCCATTCCATTTCTGCGGGGCTGGATTATCCGGGCATTGGCCCTGAACATTCCTGGCTGCATGATATTGGCCGGGTAAATTATGTCAGCGCCACCGATGAAGAAGCCTTGAAAATGTTTCAGCTTTGCTCGCGTCTGGAAGGGATTATTCCCGCCCTTGAGCCGTCTCATGCGCTGGCCTTTGCCGCCAAATTATTGCCAGAGATGGATAAGGATAAAATAGTGGTGCTGAATATGTGCGGGCGCGGCGACAAGGATTTGGAAGCGGTGTTGCCGCTGCTGGATGAACGCGGCTTGTTATAGGCAAAGAGGGATAATCAGATATGAGCAGAATTTCACAATGCTTTGCAAATGCCGCTGCCAAAAACCGGGCTGTTTTGGGCGTATTTGTTACCGCAGGTGACCCGGATGAAGCCACCTCTGCAGCGTTGCTGGACAGCCTTGTTGAAAATGGCGCGGATTTTATTGAACTAGGTATGCCCTTTTCTGACCCGATGGCAGATGGCCCGGCCATTCAGGCAGCCAGTCTGCGCGCCATTAAAGCCGGCATGACCTTGCAAAAAACGCTGGATATGGCTGCCGCGTTTCGGGCACGCCATCCCGACACCCCGCTGATTTTAATGGGCTATTTCAACCCTATCTATATTTATGGCCAGCAGGCCTTTATCACAGCCGCTTTGGCTGCCGGGGTAGACGGGCTGATCATTGTGGATCTGCCCCCGGAAGAAGATGAAGAGCTATGTGATGCGGCCAGCGCGGCCGGGCTGAGCTTTATCCGGCTGGTAACCCCCACCACCCTTGGCAGTCGTTTGCCGGTGGTGGTGAAAAAGGCAGGCGGATTTGTCTATTATGTGGCGATTGCCGGGATTACCGGAACAAAAAGCGCGGCAACAGACAGCATCCGTTCGGCCTTTTTGCGCCTGCGCGAGGAAACAGATTTGCCAGCCGTAGCCGGTTTTGGCATTCGTTCAGCTGAACAGGCAGCAGAGGTAGCAGCCATCGCAGACGGGGTGGTAGTAGGCTCTGCCCTTGTACAAAAAATCGAAGATGCGGTAGAATCAGATAAACGCTCTGAGCTGATAAAGGATGTCGGGTCATTCTGTGCCAGCTTATCGGCTGCAATGCAGCGCGGTTAAGCAAAATATGAAAGGCGGTTTGGGAAAATGAACTGGATTACAAATTCTGTTTTGCCAAAGATTAAGGCGCTGGTGCAATCATCTGATGTACCGGAAAACCTCTGGGTCAAATGCCCCTCTTGCAGCCAGATGCTGTTTCATAAAGATTATCAGGAAGCCTTTAATTGCTGTTCTACCTGTGGCCATCATACACCGCTGGCCCCGGAAGAACGCTTCAGATTATTATTTGATGCTGATAGCTATGAAATGCTGGAAGTTGCCACCAATGCTGATGACCCGCTGAAATTCAAAGATAGTAAACGCTATCCCGAGCGGCTAAAGGCAACCCGTGCAAAAACCGGCAAACAGGATGCTATCGCTGTGGCAAAAGGCAAAATCGGGGGCAAGCCTGTCGTTATTGCTGCCTTTGATTTCCGGTTTATGGGCGGGTCTATGGGCCGAACAGTTGGCGATGGCTTGCTATTGGCAGCTGATAAAGCCGTAGCCGATCATGCCGCCCTAATCGTTGTACCATCTTCAGGCGGGGCACGGATGCAGGAAGGAATTTTATCGCTGATGCAATTGCCGCGTTCTATCCTGGCTGTGGATAAGGTGCGGGCAGCAAAATTACCCTATATTGTGTTACTGACCCACCCCACTACAGGCGGGGTAACCGCGTCATTTGCCATGCTGGGCGATATCCAGCTGGCAGAGCCGGGGGCGATAATCGGCTTTGCTGGCAGACGGGTAATCGAAGAGACAGTGCGCGAGAAACTGCCCGATGATTTCCAGACCGCAGAATATCTGCAAGATCATGGTATGGTGGATATGGTTGTTGCGCGTTCTGAACAAAAGCAGAAGATTGATTCTATTCTATCGATGCTGATGGAATCGCGTGCCGCCTAGGCGATAGCCCGGCTCTTTTTATTTCTCAAAGCGGTTTTGCCGATGGATAGTTCCAGCTCTGAATTGCAGGCCACTCTGGACAGGCTGACAAAATTGCACCCGAAATTAATCGATTTGGGGCTGGAGCGCACGATTGCATTAAGCGAGAAATGCGGCAGTCCGCATTTGCAATTACCGCCTGTTATTCATATTGCCGGCACGAACGGCAAAGGTTCGGTCAGCGCCTTTTTGGCCAGCCTCTGTCAGGCAGCCGGATTACGCGCCCATATCTATACCTCGCCCCATCTATGTCGCTTTAATGAGCGTATTCGCATTGCCGGCAAGCTGATTTCAGATGCCAGTCTGGTATCGGTTTTATCCGAGATTGAAGAGGTGAATAATGGCGCGCCCATCACCTTTTTTGAAAGCACGACAATTGCCGCTTTTCTGGCCCTTTCGCGCCATCCGGCCGATATATTAATTCTGGAAACAGGATTGGGGGGCAAGTATGATTCCACCAATATCATCCCGGATACCGCCCTGTCTGTTATCACGCCTATTGCCCGCGATCACGAGCATTTTCTGGGCGCGGATATCACCGGAATTGCCACGCAAAAAGCAGGTATCATGCGGAAAAACAAACCCACCATCTGGGCAAAACAAAGCAGGCAAGCCCGGCAAGGGCTGATAGAAACAGCCTCGGAACTGGGTGCCGAGATAATAGAAGAAGGCGTTGATTTTCACGCCAATCCGGCAGAAAACGGCCAGATGGAATTTCTCTGGCGACAGGAAAAGCATATCCTGCCTGCCCCGGCATTAATCGGGCGTCATCAATATCAAAATGCCGGACTGGCACTGGCCGCCATGAAGATGGCAAGCCCCTCTGCTTTTACCCCCGCCGCCTGTAAAGGGCTGGCCAATGCGAAATGGCCTGGCCGCATTCAAAAATTATCCAGTGGCTGTCTGGCAGATATTTTACTTTCCGGGCGTGCCCTCTGGCTGGATGGGGCACATAATGCCCATGGGGCAGCCGCCCTTATTCATACATTGCAATCCCTGCATGAGGGGAAATGGATGGTGATTTTTGGTGCGCTAAATACGCGACCGGCCGAAGATTTTTTAGCGCAAATCAAGCCGATTGCTGCCCATATTCATTGCCTGACCATTGCCGACCAGCCAGCATCGATAGCCGCACAAAAGCTGGCCGATATCGCCGCCAGCCTTGATATTCCGGCAAGACCTGCCAGCTCTGCCCGCGAGGCATTGACAGATATCGATGCCCGCACAAACAAGGCGATGCCGGTGATTATCTGCGGCTCGCTATATCTGGCTGGCCAGATACTGGCAGAAAATAAAACGCTGCCAGACTAGATAGATATCTGGCAGCGTCTGTTCATTTAAAAAAACAGGCTGGCTTAAACGCTATCGCTGATCCATTGTTCCAGTGCCGATTTTGGCATTGCCCCGATTTTTTCGGCGACAACCTGTCCGCCCTTAAAGATCAGCAAGGTCGGAATACCGCGCACATTATAGGATTGCGGGGTAGCCGGATTTTCATCAATATTCAGCTTGGCAATGGTAATATCGCCATTCATCGCATCGGCAATTTCTTCCAGAGCCGGGCCAATCGCCTTGCAAGGGCCGCACCATTCTGCCCAGAAATCCACCAAAACCGGCTTTTCTGCCTGTAACACATCTGTTTCGAAATTGGCATCTGTTGTGGTAACTGTTGGCATATTCCTGCCCTCCCTTGAAAAATCATAAACACCACATGAATATGGGTATCTTTATGATCTTAAGATAGGCATTCGCCGGAGCCAGATCAAGATACCGAAATGAATTACCGCTCTTTGCAGGTGAAATGCGGGCGAGGGTTTAATGCGCCCGGCGATGTTCTTTTATCAAATTTTCCAGCATCCGGTTACGGGCAGTTTCCGGCACTTCGACCGGCTTGATAATTTGTGTCCAGATCAGCAGACATTCCACCTTGCGAGCTGGATAAATCTGTTCTGCCAGAGCGCCGTAAAGGGCCATCTGGCGCAGATAGGCAGGCGGTATATCTGACAGATTTTCAGGCGGCATTCCGGTTTTAAAATCGGCAATGATAATTTTATCGGATGTTATCGCCATGCGGTCAATCTGCCCCTGGACAGTAACCTCGCCCACCAGCCCTGATATATTTGCTTCTGCCAGCGCATCATTTCCGAATAAAACAGCCAGCTCGGGCAATGCCATTACCTGTTCTACCTGTGCAAAAAGGCCGGCTATTTCTGCCTCGCTAAAACCAGCCTCAGCGCCAAATCCCGTTCTGCCCAGCCCCATAATATCGGCAATACGGCTGGCAGCTGTGCTTCTTTGTGATGGTGGCAAGTCTGGCAGAATTTCAAACAGGCGATGCACAAACTGGCCGCGAAGCAGGGCATTTGTGCGGCCGGATATGGCAAAGGGTATGGTTGTATCGCGCACCCCTGTATCAGACGGGGTAAGCGGGCGGGCGGGCACAGGTTCATTTTCGGGCAGCTTTTCATACCAGTGCGGTATTTCAGGCATATCCGGGGAGGCAACCTCCGGCACGGATTGCACCTTGTCTGGCTGGCCTGAGGTCAGACGCCAGCGGCCATCCGGCATCTCCATAGCGCCTTCACATTCTTTTAGGGTCGCCAGCAAGCTGGCATACCAGCTATTTTCCTCCATGCGGCTATTTTTACGGCTCCAGCCGGAAATAAACAACGCCTGCCGCGCTCTGGTCAAAGCGACATATAACAGCCTGTCTGCTTCTTCCTCGCGCATGGTTTTTGCCTGATTTTTTTTCTCTGCCATAAAGCTGTTTTCCGGCTTGCCTGCTGGCCAGAAAACCGCCTCTTCGGTGCTGACCAGACTTTCTGAGGGCATCCGGGCTGTCAGCATATCGGGCAGATAGACAATAGGGGCTTCCAGGCCTTTTGCACCGTGAATGGTCATCACCCGCACCTCGTTTATCCCGGCTGTATCCATATCGCGCTTTACCTCGCTATTGCCCTGCCGGAAAGCATATAGAAAATGCGAGAGGCCGGGCTGGCCGTGCTGGCCATGATCGCGCGCACGCAGCAAAAATGCATCCAGACTTTCATCTACCGCATGGCCAAGCCGGCGATGGAAAGCGGCACGCCCGCCTTGTGCCAGTATCGTGCTGAAAAACTCAAAGACAGGTAAATTCTGGCTTAGCTGGCGTGCCTTCAGGATTTTTCCAACCGCCTCGCCATACACATTTGCTGCCCCCTCAAAGTGCATTAACTGATCAAACAGCGATTTATCTGCCCGGCTTGTGGCCAGCTCCAGCAGCGCCTCCTCACTCAGCCCGATAAGAGGGGATTTCAGCAAGACCGCTAATTGCAAATCATCTTCCGGCAACAAACAGACATCGCCAAGTGCCAGCAAATCCAGAATTTCAATCTGGTTCTTCAAGGCCATTCTGTCCGCCCCGGCGACCGGGATACCGGCGCGTTCCAGCTCGGCACGCAACAGGGCAAAAAAGCTGTCTCTTTTGCGCAGCAGGATCAGAATATCGCGCGGCAAAATCGCCTTGCCAAAATGGGCCTGTTCTGCCCCCTCCAGCAAGGATTTAATATGCATAGCCACACGTTTTGCCTGTTGAACCGGCCCGTCATCCCCTTCGGAGATTTGCGGCAAGGCCAGATAGGGCGGCGGCGGCGGGGGCTCTGATTCGATAACCGGCCAGACCTCTACCAGCCCGGCTAAAAGAGTATGATAGGTGGCGTGCGGCTTCGGGCTTTCCTCGCCCAGCCCGTGATGTACCCCCTTGCCAATCAGCCTGTTTACAAATTCCAGAACCGCACCACTGGAACGGAAAGACAGGGTAAAATCAATTTGGGCAAATGACCTTTTTACCTGTGTCAGCCGCTCTTTGAAATAATCGCGGCTATCGGCAAAGGTTTTAGGGCGCGCACCCTGAAAGCTGTAAATGGATTGTTTAAAATCACCAACGGCAAATAATGTACGCCCTGATTGCGGGGTGTTCGCGCCATCACCATCGCTGATATCCTCAAAAAAAGGTGTCGCCAGATACCGGATAAGCGCCCATTGATCGGGGCTGGTATCCTGTGCTTCATCCACCAGCAAATGATTAATGCCGCGATCCAGCTTCCAGCGTACCCAGGCCATCACCTCTTCTTGTGCCAGCAGCTCTGTGGTGTAGAAAATCAGATCGTCATAATCCAATACGCCTCTGGCTGTTTTTTCCTGCTGAAAGCGGCGGTAAAGCGCACTTCCCGCATCGGCCAGCGCCATGGTCAGCTCAAAACATAGCCCGTTGGCAACAGCGCTTTGATAGCGTTCAATTATGGCCATTATCGGGGCTTGCACCGCCTCGCAATTCGGGTGTTTTTCGCGTATTACCTTATCGGTTAAAATTTTCTGGGGCTGGCCATCCAGCGTTAAAAAAGCCCGTGCCAAATGGCCTAGCCCTGATGGCTTGCGCCCATCATCCAGTGCCAGCCATTCTTTTATTCTATCGGCTCTTTTTTGCTGGTTTGATCCGCCATCGCCCAGCATATCGGCCAGCTCGTCCAGAGGGGCATTTGCCAGATTATCCAGTGTTTTTTCTATCAAATCCGGCAAGTCTGAAGGGTTGAACAAGCCTGCCTCTCCCAACAAACGTTCTTCAAAAGCACTGCGGGCGGCCAGGTCATTTGCCATTAGATGGGCGTGTTTGCGATTGCCTAAAAACCCTTTCAGGCGTTGCAGAATCTGGTCATCGTCACTTTGTGCGGCCAGCCGTCTAAAGGCATTGGCCTCGCGTGTTTTCACAGAATACCCTGCTTCCGCCAGCGCGGCATAATAGCATTCTGTCAGCAGCATATTGCGGTCATGGTCCGAGATCAGATCAAATTGCGGGGCAAGACCGGCTTCGATGGGAAAACGCATCAGGACAGACTGGCAAAAAGAATGCACTGTTTCGATGAGGGGGCCATCTTCATGATCCAGAATATGGGCAAACAGGCTGCGCGCTGTATCTATTTGATCCTGCGAAGGCCGCTCTATGCCCAATTTTTCCAAAGCCGAAAGTAAATCGCTTTCATCACAAATCGCCCAATGGGATAATTCTTTATTCAGGCGATGGCTCATCTCGGCCGCTGCTGCCTTGGTATAGGTAAGACACAAGATTGTATCGGCCGGCGCGCCTGACAATAACAGGCGCAACACCCGCATGGTTAAAACCTGCGTTTTGCCTGTCCCGGCATTTGCCGATACAAAGACAGAGTGATCAGGCCGGGCAGCTTCGCGTTGCAGGATGGTTGCCTGTTCGGCTGCCTGAATATCTACCAGTGGCTCAGTCATCCTTGACCTCCTGAGGGCGCCATTCGCGCACCCGTGCCAGATGCCGATAATCAGAAAATTTAGGCCGCGATGCCGGATCAGGTTCTGGCAGGAAGGGCGTATCGGCACGGCTAAAACAGGTTACCAGGTCGCTCAGATGATCGATAAGCCGGGCGATATCCAGATTATTCGGGGTCACCTCCTTTATTTCGGCAATGCGTTCATAATGGCCCGATAGCTGCCAGTAGGAAAGTTGCGGGATGGGAATATTATGGTCATCAAAATCCGGCAAAGGCACAGAAAAGCCCCCTGCCCCAAGCAAGGCAGCCTCGACCAGTAGCTGGGCGGCACGTCCCTGTTCTACCTGTTTTTTATTGGGAATGGAGCCGGTTTTATAATCAATAATCGCGATACGGCCATCTGCCAGTTTATCCAGCCGGTCGGCACGGGCGGTTATCGCCACTTCGCCTGCATCTGTCGGAATCGTGATCTTTGCTGTTTCTTCTGCAAAACTTTTTTCCAGTCCAGCGCGGCGCTCTTGTTCATTCTGACAGAACCAATGGGCGATTTCCCTGAATTTTGTTTGCCAGAACAGCTGTACAGGCGGATGCACCAGATAGGGGGCAAAGCATTTCTCGGCTGCTGTACAAAGCTGTTCTGCTGCATCTTCTGGCAAATCTCCCTCCGGGTAGCTTTGCAGAAAATCGCCTAGAATTTCATGGATCAAATTGCCTTTTAGCGCATTATCCGGCCGTTTATCCATCTCATCCAGAGGGCGCAGGCGTAAAATTTTTCGGGCATAAATCTGATAGGGATCTGAAATCAGCATATCAAAATCTGTAGCTGAATATTGCTTTGGCCGCAGCGACAGGGCGGGGCATGGCCGGGGCATCTCTATGGCCTGAACAGGCAGATGCTGGCAAGCGGAAATGGCGGCCATCACCTCTGCATCCGCTGTGGTGACCAGCCCGTCTTTCAAGGCAGAGGCGTGCAAGACAGCTTCCATCCGCTCCAGCCAGCGGCTGGGGGTGGTGGGCGCATCATCGGCACGAACAGAGCGGGTGATTATCACCTCGTCATGGGCGGCCAGCATGAAAAAATCATGGGCAGACAGGCCCGACCGCCAGCGCCTGTTCGGCAAGCCCAGCCCCTGTCTGATTGTATCATTTGTCCAGGGATCAGCTTGCTGGCGCGGCGGCCAGACCCCTTCATTTACCCCGCCCAGAATAATCAGATCTGCATTTTGCATCCGCGCTTCAACCGTACCCAAAATCGCCAGGCGCGGATGGCTGCGCCACACACGGCGCACCACATAGCTCTCCGACAGGGCGCGAAACACGCCCGCATATTCGATTTGTCTGATGGCATTTTCGCGGCCAGTTTCACTCAGCTCTGCCAGCAAGGCAGCGGCCTGTTTGCCGTCCGGGCTTTCCCATAATTTTAGCACGGCTTCATTTTCAATATCACTTTGGGCAAGCAGCTCGGCTGCCTTTCCATGTGCATCTGCCAGCACGTCAAGAGAAAGGCCGGGATGTTCAAATAGCGCGGTGAGCGGGGCAAGCGCGCCCAGAATATTCTGCTCATAAAAAGCCAGAATTTCGGCACTGTTTTTTTGCGCACGCAAACGCGCCGATATCCCCTTAACAGAGCTATCTGCCAGATAGCCGCGCAACCCCTCACTCTCTAATCTGCGAACCAGCTTTTGATATTTGGCGTAAGGCAAGCCGGCACTGGCAAGCGGATGTTTGAGCAATGCCAGCAAATCCTGAGCCCGGCCAGCACTGGCAAACCATTCTGCAATAAGAGTTAAAAAGCTGCCAGCATAGCTGTCTTTAAGGGGTGTTCCGGCACTATCTTCAATAGCGAGATCCCATTTCAGCAAGGCCGCCCTTACCTGGCGTGCCAGCTTTCTATCCGGGGTGACCAGCATCGCTGTCTTTGTTTTATCTTCCAGTGTCTTTCGCATCACAGCAGCGATAATATCGGCTTCCTGCTGCATATCCCTTGCGGCAATGACAGACAGGCCGGAAATGGCCGATTTATCCATTTCAGGAAAATCTTCGCGGATACGCCGCCAGTCACGGGTCAGCGGGGCAGGTTTAAAAACCTGTTTTAGAAATTCAGTGCGGTTCAGGTTGGGCGGGGCGATATCAGATATGCCGATAGCAGTATGATCTGGCCAGCTTCTTACCGCTTCGGGGGCGATATCCAGATAGTTCAGGGTTTTCAGCAATTGATGAAAGGGATGACCTGTATCTGCGCTTATCGCCTCATATTCAGAAGGGGAATAATGGCGATTATCCAGCCCCGGAAATACCACCATTCCGCAGGGCAATTCTGCCACCGCTGCCATCATTTGCCGGGTTTTCAGCAAAGAGCCGGTAGAGCCTGCCAGAATAACCGGATGGCCGGGCGGGGCAGTTTTCCAGCTTTCTATCTGCTGGTCTGCCAGCATCATTTTACGAATGACCGGGTCCAGCAAGCCGCGAGACTTTAAAATCTGCGGCCATTGTTCGATGATGATATTCAAGAAGGTCAGTATATCCTGCCAGTGACGGGCTAAATCTTCCGGCATCTGTTCGGCCAGTTTTTCCGGCATTGTGCCTGCCTGATAAATCTGATCCAGAAGATGACCAAGAGATTGTGCAAGGCGAACGGCCTGGGCTGTGGAAATGGCCTGCCCTACCAGCGGCAATCTTTCTATCAGGCGGGTCAGAATCAATTGTTTTTCCACCGGCGATATGGAAGGTGGCAATGTTAAATCCCCGTCATCACCGCGCCCAAGTGAAAAAGAAAGCATATCGCTTGCATCTTCTTCAACATCCCCGATAGGTGTCATTTTTGGCAGTAATAGCGGTACACCGTCACTCGCATCGATAAAGGCCGCTTGCAAGGCATATACGGCCCGCCTGGAGGGTAGTAGAATTTGAACAGAGGAAAGGCTATCGGCGCGCCCGAAAATATTCAGCACCCCCCTTGCCAGATAGCTGGCAAAGGCCATGCCGGCAGGGATGGAATAAAATCCGCTCTGCAATCTGGCAGATGAAGGGTCGGGCGAGGTAGAAGCGCTGTGCATAGCCTATATTATAAACCCTTCAGGAGGAGGCAGCCACCCCTGTTATGCCGCTCGCCTTGTCTGTTTTTATAAAAGGGCGTTTTATTCTGCCAGTTCAGCCAGCGCGGCTGCCAGTTTTGTATCGCCAGACCCTGGCATTTGAGCGCCATCTGGCAGAGACAGGATACGGCTATCTGTATCTGTGCCAAAATCAAGATAAAGATGCATGGCTTTTTCGGGCAGCAGATCTGTTATCCGCTCTGGCCATTCAATCAGGCAGCAGGCTTCATAAAAGGCTTCTTCAATGCCAAGTGCCAGCACCTCGCTGGCGGCTTCCAGACGATAGAGATCAAGATGCCAGACCTCAAAACCCTGCTGTGCCAGATAGGGTTGGACAAGGGTAAAGGTCGGGCTTGGAATATCATCTACCTCGCGGCACATGGCAGAGATTATGGCGCGGGCAAGGGTAGATTTTCCTGCCCCCAAAGGGCCATGCAGGCACAAAATATCGCCTGCATCCAGCCTGTCTGCCAGCACGCCGCCAAGCTGTTCTATCCTGCTTTGCGTGCATATAAGCTGTGGCGTCATCCTGGCCATAAATGGCACTCCCCCTGCCGCCGGCTTGCCGCTGGTTTTAATAGCGATATTGCTCGGATTTAAACGGCCCTTGCTGGCCAACGCCAATATATTCTGCCTGGTCATCGCGCAATTTGGTCAGGGTCGCCCCGACTTTTTCCAGATGCAGGGCGGCCACTTTTTCATCCAGATGGCGCGGCAAGGTATAGACTTTATTGTCATAATCAGCGCTGCGCATCCATAATTCCATCTGTGCCAGTACCTGATTGGTAAATGACGCAGACATCACAAAAGAGGGGTGACCTGTTGCACATCCCAGATTGACCAGCCGGCCCTTGGCCAACAGGATGATCCGCTTGCCATCGGGAAATTCAATTTCATCGACCTGCGGCTTTACTTCTGACCAGTTCATATTGCTAAGGGCGGCCACCTGAATTTCATTATCAAAATGGCCAATATTACAGACAATGGCGCGCTCTTTCATATCGCGCATATGATCAAGGGTGATAACATCCTTATTGCCAGTGGCGGTGACAAAAATATCGGCCTTTGAGGCCGCCTCATCCATCGTCACAACCTCATAGCCTTCCATCGCGGCCTGCAAGGCGCAAATCGGGTCAATTTCGGTTACCATCACCCGGGCGCCGCCCTGGCGAAGCGAGGCGGCCGACCCTTTGCCCACATCGCCATAACCGCAAACCACCGCAACCTTGCCAGCCAGCATCACATCGGTCGCGCGGCGAATGCCATCCACCAGCGATTCCCGGCAACCATACAGATTATCAAATTTCGATTTGGTAACAGAATCATTCACATTGATAGCCGGGAAAGGCAATTGGCCTTTTTCTGCCATTTGATACAGGCGCAGAACGCCGGTTGTGGTTTCTTCTGATACGCCAATAATCGCGTCTTTCTGGCGGGTAAACCAGCCCGGGCTGGCCGCAAGACGCTTTTGCAACTGGACTTTAAGAAACTCTTCTTCTTCGGTCGCGGGATGTTCCAGTACCTTCTCGCCCGCTTCCATGCGCGCGCCCAAAAGGATATACATGGTGGCATCCCCGCCATCATCCAGAATAAGATTGGCAGGCGCCCCGTCTGACCAGTCAAAAATGCGGTCAACATATTCCCAGTAATCTGCCAATGTCTCGCCCTTTACAGCAAAGACAGGGATACCGCTTGCTGCGATGGCAGCTGCTGCCTGATCCTGGGTAGAATAGATATTACAGGATGACCAGCGAATATCCGCGCCCAGCTCTGCCAGCGTTTCGATCAATACCGCTGTCTGGATAGTCATATGCAAACAGCCTGCAATACGCGCCCCTTTGAGCGGTGATTTGCCTGCATTTTCTGCCCGAAGCGCCATCAGACCCGGCATTTCATTTTCGGCAATCGCTATTTCCTTTCGCCCCCAGTCAGCCAGGCTGATATCGGCAATTACATAATCATTGGACATAAATCACTCCTATTGGCGCACGGCGCATTGGCCTTGCTGGTTTTTGCTGCCCCTTGCATAGCAAATAGGCGGCCTTTATGCAAAATACTTATAGATCGCGGTGATGAAGATGGGCATTTATCCGGTTTTTTTCTGCCCAATCGGCAAACCATTTGGCACTGGCAACCGAGCGATGCCGCCCGCCTGTACAGCCAAAGGCAAGGGTTAATTGGCCGCGCCCATCTGCCCGCAAACGCGGCAAGCTGGCCAGAACCAGCTGGCATACCCCGTCCATAAAGGGCTGAAAGGCGGTATCTGCGCGCACAAAATCGGTAATTTTTCCATCCAGACCGGTAAGGGCGCGCAATTCCTGTTGCCAGTGGGGGTTATCTAAAAACCGCATATCAAAAATAAAATCTGCCGCCGAAGGCAGGCCGCGCCGATAGGAAAAGCTGATTATATTGACCTCTGCCTCGCCCTGGTGTGCCAGACCCAGATGACCTAATAACAGGCTGCGAAATTCGGTTGGTGTGGTATCTGTGCTGTCAATATGCAAATCGGCCAAATGGCTGAGGCCTGCTACCGATTGCCTGTCCTGTTCAATGGCCGCTTCCAGATTTTTTGCCGCTGTTAATAAAGGATGGCGGCGGCGCGTTGCCTGATAGCGGCGCAGAATTTCTGCTGGCTGGGCGGTGATGAGTACCAGCTGGCATCTGTCAAACAGGCGGCTGCGCAAATTATTTACCAGCCTTTCAATGGCTTTGGCATCAAAGCCGGAGGTGCGCAAATCAACCCCGACTGCCAGCTGTTTTTTCTCTGTTTCCACGGACAGGGCGACCAGCTGGTCAGTTAGCGCCAGGGGCAAATTATCTATCGCACTAAAGCCGGCATCTTCCAGACAATCAAGGGCGGTGGAATGACCCGAGCCGGACTGGCCAATGACAATCACCAGCCGGCCAGTATCAACCCCCAAATCTTCATCAAAGCTATCATCCATAACAGCTAGAATAGCAACTTCACGGCTTATCGGCTAGTGGAAGTGTGAGGGTAAAAACAGCCCCGCCATTTTTATCATTCTCTGCCACAAGCTGGCCGCCATGGGCGATAGCTATTTGCCGGGCGATAGACAGGCCAAGCCCGGAATGATGGCCAAACCCTTCGGAGGCGGGGCGTTCGGTATAAAATCTGTCAAAAATACGCTCTTCTTTGCCTGGTGGCAGTCCAGGGCCTTTATCGGCCAGGCTGATCTGCACTTGTGCGCGCACCCTTTTTACGGTCAGGGTGATGGGCATATCGCTGTCATGGAAAGTCATCGCATTGGCCAGAAGATTATCCAGTATCTGGATAATTCGGGTTGTATACATCCCCACCATTAACGGCTTTTTATAGGGGGTATAGGCAAGCCTGTCCGTGCCATAGCGTTGCCGCGATAACTCTACCCAGCTGGCCAGCAATGCGGTGATGTCTTCTGGTTCAGGTGTCTGGCCGGTTAATTCTGCATCCACACGGCTGGCGTGCGAGATATCGGTTATCAGCCTGTCCAGCCTGTTTACATCGGCCAGAATAACATCCATTAATTTGCGTTGCTGATCCGGATTATCGATGCGCGAGACAGTCTCCACCGCAGAGCGCAGAGAGGTAAGCGGATTTTTAATTTCATGCGAGACATCGGCCGCAAATCTGGCAGTGGCCTGAATACGGCGTTGCAATTCTGCTGTCATTTCGCTCAAGGCCTTGGATAATTGGCCAATCTCATCCTTGCGCTCTGGCAGGCCGCGCAAGGGGGTTTGCATATCGCCTGTTTGCCGCAACCTGTCTGCCGAGGCGGCCAGAAAGACAATCGGACGGGTGATAGAGCGTGCCAGATAGATACCCAGCAAAATCGTCACAGTTAAAATACCTAAAAACAGCTGAACAAACGCCCATTGTACATTGGCAATTTCGCGTTCGATATTTCCGCCTGTACTGGTCATCAGCAAGGCGCCGCGCACCACCCGTAAATTCTGAACCGGCAGGGCAACCGATAAAACCAGCTGGCCTTCGGGGTTGCGCCACATATTACGCACCGTCTCGCCTGACAGGGCAGCGCGCACATCATATAGCCCGTCTGCATGGCGCAAACCGCGCAAATTCATTACCGGCACAGGTTCACGGTTTGAGATTAAATCCGCCAAATCATTTAAAGCCCCGACAATTTTAACCCGAAAGCGGCCGTGCAAATCTACCTGTTCGCGCCGGCGGATACGGGTCATGGCAAACCCTTCTGCGCGCCGGAAAGTATCGGCCATCATCTGGCCTTGCGGCTGAAAGACACGGGCACGAAGTTGCGATCCATAGCCCACAAGCGGCAAGAGATGGCGCATGGTTTGCGGCGAGAGTTCACGTGTTACAGTCAGCCGGCCGGATCTGTCTGCTTCTGCCAGTGCCAGCGATCGGGCCAGGGTCATTCCCTGACGTTCCAGCGCATCAAATTCTGCGCGCACCAGAACCGAGCGATATTGATCGATTGAAAACAGACCAATGAAAAACAGGGCCAGCGGCAATAGCATAATAGCCAGAATACGCGCCGATAACGGGCTGATAAAAGATGGCCAGAAGCGTTGTGTTGCCCCCACTTTCCAGCCCTCCTTTTCCCTTATTTGCTATAATTTTTAACCGCGAAAAAACGGATGCGACAAGGCTTTTACCAGCTCAGGCATCGCCCTTATATTTATAGCCTATACCGTATAAGGTCTCAATTCTGTCAAAACTTTTATCATGGGCTCTGAATTTGCGCCGGATACGTTTGATATGGCTGTCGATAGTGCGATCTTCCAAAAAGACAGAATCGCCATAGGCCGCATCCATCAGCTGATCGCGGCTTTTCACATGGCCGGGGCGCAGTGCGAGCGCCTGCAGCAACAAAAATTCGGTTACGGTCAGCTTTACCTCAACCCCTTTCCAGCTGCATAAATGGCGATCCGAATCCAGCAGCAAATCCCCATGCGATATCATATCCTCTTTCGAGCCCGAAGAAGCCTCGCTGCCGGAACGGCGCAAAACCGCCTTTATTCTGGCCAAAAGCAGACGTTGTGAAAATGGCTTGGTAATATAATCATCTGCGCCCATACCCAGCCCCAGCGCTTCATCCAGCTCATCATCCTTGCTGGTCAGAAAAATCACCGGCAGACCGGATTTCTGGCGCAGCTTGCCCAGCAATTCCGTGCCATCCATACGCGGCATCTTTATATCCAGTATCGCTAAATCCGGGGGGCGCTGAATAAGCCCGACAAGGGCTTGTTCACTATCAAAATAGGTGTCGACCTGATACCCTTCTGCTTCCAGAGCCAGCGATACAGACGCCAGAATATTTTGATCATCATCTACCAACGCTATTTTTATGGCCATTGCCAAGCCCTCCTTGTTTTCAAGATATTTATCCTGTCTCGCTTCAGCCTGTTCGCTTAAAAAACATTTTACTAATATGATAAGGTTACACGGTCAAAACACGGCCTGATTACGGCAGAAATAGGGCAAAAAGCCTCGGCCAAATACAAGGCCTGCTCCCCGTCACTTAATGCGCTTCTGCCCAGCTATCGGCTATCCCTGCCTCGGCTACAAGCGGCACTTTCAAGGACAGGACGGGCGCGGCCGCCTCTTCCATAATGCGGGTAATGGCGGCAACGGCCTTGTCTGTTTGGTCTTCCGGCACTTCAAAGATAAGTTCATCATGGACTTGCAACAGCATATCGGCATCAATATTTTCGGCGCGCAATGCCGCTGGCAGGCGGATCATTGCCCGTTTGATAATATCTGCTGCGCTGCCCTGAATAGGGGCATTAATGGCCTGTCTTTCGGCAAAGGCGCGCACCGCCTGATTTTTATCCTCGATTTGCGGAATATGAATGCGCCGGCCAAACAGGGTTTCGACATAATGATTTACTTTGGCAAATTGCTTGGCCTCGTCCATATAGGCGCGGATACCGGGAAAACGTTCAAAATAGGCTTTGATATAATCGCGTGCCTCGCCTTGCGGAATAGAAAGCTGGCGCGCCAGGCCAAAGCCGGAAATGCCGTAAATAATACCAAAATTAATGGCTTTGGCCCGGCGTCTGGTTTCTGCGTCCATCGTCTCCAGCGGGACATTGAAAACCTCTGCTGCGGTTTGGGCATGAATATCCACCCCCTTGTGAAAGGCAGCTATCATGCTTTCCTCGCCTGCTACATGGGCAACCAGCCGCAATTCAATCTGGCTGTAATCGGCGGAAATTAATTTATATCCCTTGCGCGCAACAAAGGCAGTGCGGATTTGCCGTCCTTCATGGGTGCGAATAGGGATATTCTGCAAATTCGGATCAGACGAAGATAGCCGGCCCGTCGATGCCCCGACCATGGAATAGGAGGTATGAACGCGCCCGCTATCCGGATTAATCGATTTCATCAGCGCATCAGTATAGGTGGATTTCAGCTTGGCCAGCTGGCGATAATCCAGAACCGACTGGGCGATTGCCACACCATTGGCGGCCAAATCTTCCAGTACATCTGCCCCGGTAGACCAGGCACCTGTCTTGGATTTTTTACCCCCTTCCAGCCCCATCTGATCAAACAGAATCTCGCCCAGCTGTTTGGGAGAGGCGATATTAAAACTGCTGCCTGCCTGTTCATGGATAATCGCTTCCAGCTCGACAATACGGGTAGCAAAATCATTTGACAGCCGCCGCAAGATATTGTCATCGACCACAATACCGGTTTTTTCCATCTCGGCCAGAATAGGAATAAGCGGGCGCTCCAGACGTTCATAAACGCTGCTGACCCCTTCACGGGCCAGGCGCGGGCGATACATCATCCAGAGCCGCAAACAGATATCGGCATCTTCGCTGGCATAGGCACAGGCAGCTTCCGGCGGCACTTCTGCAAAAGAAATTTGCTTTGCCCCCTTGCCGCATAGATCTTCATATTTAATGGTCTGGACTTGCAAGAGATTAAGCGCTAGATGATCCAGCCCGTGCCGTTCTGTCCGGCCGGCATCCAGCACATAGGACAGGCACATTGTATCGTCCACAGGATAAACAGCCAGCCCCCCGTTGCGCGGCTGGCTTAGTATATGCATATCATATTTCAGATTATGCCCGATTTTCAGAACCGCTTCATCGGCCAATAGCCCCCTTAAAGCCTCGATAGCGGTATCGTAAGGGATTTGTTTTATTTGCGAGGGCATCTCGGGAGCTGAAAAATCCAGCCCCTGCTGGGGCGTATCTGTGCCAGCCTGTCCGGCCGGTATATGCCGCAAGGGGATATAACAGCCCTTGCCAGGTGATGTGGCCATCGCCACCCCCACCAGTTCAGCGCGCGCCGCATCCAGCGATGTGGTTTCAGTATCAATGGCCACAAAGCCCTGACCTCTGGCAATGGCTATCCAGCGTTCCAGCGCGTCCATATCGGTAACCAGCTCATAATCTGCCTCATCGACCACAGGCGGCAAAATATTATCTGGCTGGCCATCTGCTATATCGGAATTTTGCCCGGCTGTTTTGGCACTGCTCAGGCTGGCCGCCGCGGGGCTGGCTGCCGGCATTGTCCCGCCAAGTGCGGCAATCAGTGACTTAAAACCCTGTTCGGCCAGAAAGCCCATCAGCTTTTCTTCTTCCGCTTGCGGGGTGACCAGCCCATCAATCGCCAAAGGAACATCCACATCATCCTTTAGATAGACAAGCTGGCGCGATATGCGTGCCTGTTCGGCAAACTGGATCAGATTTTCGCGCCGCTTTGGCTGTTTGATAGTTTCTGCTGCGGCCAGCAAGCTGTCCAGATCGCCAAATTGATTGATCAGCTCGGCAGCGGTTTTAATGCCAATGCCCGGCACGCCCGGCACATTATCAGTTGAATCGCCTGCCAGAGCCTGGACATCCACCACCTTGTCCGGGGTGACCCCGAATTTTTCGATCACCTCCTCTCGGCCAATCGGGCGGTTTTTCATCGGATCGAGCATGGTGATATTGCCGCGTACCAGCTGCATCAAATCCTTGTCAGAAGAAACAATCAGACAGGACATACCTGCCTGTTCCGCCTGTCTGGCATAGCTGGCGATCAAATCATCTGCCTCAAAGCCCGGCATTTCCAGTACCGGCAGGCCGATGGCTTCGGCTGCCTGTCTTACCAGGGCAAATTGCGGGACAAGCTCTTCAGGCGGCTCGGAACGGTTCGCCTTATATTCAGGATAAATATCATTTCGAAACGTCACCCGGCCAGCATCAAAAATCACGATAATATGGCTGGGATTTAAATCTGCTTTCAGTTTCAGCAGCATCTTGGTAAAGCCGAACACCGCATTGATAGGTGTGCCATCTGGCCGGTTCATCATCGGCAAGCCGTGAAAGGCGCGAAAAATATACCCGGAGCCATCGACAAGGACAAGCTGATCAGAGGCGGCGTTCGAGGTCATAAAGCATTATCCCGGGGGCTGTACGATTATCCATCCAGCCCCTTTTTCATTTCATATGAATGGCAAGATACCAACAGGCCAGCGCCCGTTTATGCGGCATCCCCGATAAACAGGCGCGAGCAATAGGGGCATACCACCTTTGCCGGCCCGCCCTCTTCCGGCTTTTGCAATGTCAGCCAGATTTGCGGATGACCCAGCGCCCCGCCGCCGCCATCACATGATATACGCGCCGTAGAGGCAGCCACCGATACATGATCGGTGATATCTATGGAAGAGCTGGTGCTGACAGGTGCGTGTGACATCGTAAAAAAAATCCCGTTTCATATTCATCTGGACAGGGGGCGAACCCCGTCCCAGAATAGACCAACATTGCCAAACAAACAACCATTTCAAAAGCTGCCTATTTTGCCTGATCCCATTGCACCTGATATGAATTTTTGGTTATATCGGGAACGGCTCGCCCAGAAATAGCCGGGCTGGCCAGTTTTTTTACCCCCGATCCCGACAGACAGTTTTTTGCCATGAATGCCAGCTTTCTTGCCCCCTTTAGCGATACTGCCCGCCCCGAGCTGGCCATCACTGCCTATGGGCTGGAAAAAACCTATCGCGGCCAGCCGGCAGCCGCGCCCAAACAGGCACTGAAATCAGTAGATATCGAAGTGCCGCGGGGATGTATTTTCGGGCTGTTGGGGCCGAACGGGGCTGGCAAATCCACTTTTATCAATATTCTGGCCGGAACCGTTATCAAGACAGCCGGAAAGGTTTCTGTCTGGGGCAGCGATCTGGACAGCCATCCGCGCCAGTTGCGGGCCAATATCGGTATTGTGCCGCAAGAGCTGAATATCGATGTATATTTCACGCCGCGCGAATTGCTGGAATTTACCGCTGGTATGTATGGCGTGCCACGGGCAGAGCGGCGCACCGATGCCTTGCTGGCGCTGATGGGGCTCAGCGATAAGGCGGGCGCCTATGCCCGCACCCTGTCCGGGGGGATGCGGCGGCGCTTGCTGGTCGCCAAGGCGATGGTGCATCAGCCGCCTGTTCTGGTACTGGACGAGCCAACCGCGGGGGTGGATGTGGAATTGCGCCAGCGCTTATGGGATACAGTTCAGGAGCTGAATGATAATGGCGTGACAATAGTGCTGACCACCCATTATCTGGAAGAGGCAGAACGGCTATGTGACCATATCGCTATCCTGAATAAGGGCGAGATCATCACCTCGCAGCCCAAACAGCAATTATTAAAATCAGCCGCCCAAAAGGATTTGACCCTCAGCCTGCCAGAGGGGCTGCCGAAAAAATTATCCAAAGATTTTCCAAAAACACTGCCAACAGAAATTGCTGCCCTGAACCCGATGATAGAAGATGGCCAGATGCGTATTCGCTTTAACCCCAACCATACCCATGCCGGCGCGATACTTGCCCGGCTGAACGCTGCCGGCATCAGAGTTGGCGATGTGAGCACCGATGAGCCGGATTTGGAAGATATCTTTCTGACCCTTACGCGCGAGGCCAGCCAAAAGCCCTGAGGCGGGATAGAGGCCGATAAAGACAGGCCGATAAAGCGGTTAAGGCTTCAGGGTTTGCCGGGATCGATTTTTCTGCATCGATTTTTCTGGCATTTGTTTTTCCGGTCTTTTGGGTCGGTGCGTGTGGTTTGCCGGGCGGGGGCGACAAAGAGTTGTCTTATCCGGCCAGATGATTTAAAACCATCCCCACCAGCGTTAAATTTGCGC
>JAYOMZ010000025.1:0-34562 GCA_038121125.1 Alphaproteobacteria bacterium | reverse complement strand
TTTACCAGCTTTGCCTTTTATCCGCAAAATCTGGCTTTTGAGCTGGCGGCCAAACTGATAATTATGAATGTGATTTGGCTGCCGCTTCATCTATTGTGGCTATGGGCGGGGGTGAAATTGCATTCGCTTAATCTGGCACCGCGCACCCAAAAGATTGTGAATATCATTATGGCTCTGTCGCTGACCGCGGTAGTAGGCCTGTCATTATTTTCTGTTCTGGGGCAGAACAGCTAGCAATATTGGAAGGGCAAGGGTGATGTGGGCAAATCTTCCTAATGCGATAAAGGCAGGCTTCTGGATGATGGGGGCGATGATATCCTTTACGCTGATGGCGATATCCGGCCGTTCTCTGGCAGACAAGCTGGATACGTTTGAGATTATGACCTTTCGTTCCTTTATCGGTATTGCGATTGTGCTGTTTTTTGCCTGGCGGGCAGGCACAATCAGCCAGATCAGAACCCGCTATCTGAAACTGCATATTGTGCGTAATATCTTTCATTTTGCCGGGCAGAATTTGTGGTTTTTTGCCATTTTATATGTGCCGCTTTCGCAAATGTTTGTGTTTGAATTTTCCACGCCTTTATGGGTGGCGATATGTGCGCCCTTTGTGCTGGGCGAACGCCTGACCCCGATTAGGTTTATGGCCGCCGCTATGGGCTTTTTCGGTATTTTGGTGGTGGCGCGTCCGGATTTTTCCGATATCAATCCAGCCATTATCGCGGCTGCACTATGTGCGGTTGGTTTTGCCGGGGCAACCCTGACCACAAAAATCCTGACCCGAACAGAGACCATCACCGCCATTTTGTTCTGGTTAACGGTATTGCAGGCTATCTTCGGGATAATCTGCGCTGGCTATGACGGGGTGATGGATGTGCCAAGAGGCAGTGAATGGCTATGGGTGGTTATTATTGGCATTTGCGGGCTTTGCGCGCATTTTTGTATCACCACCGCCTTGCAGCTTGCCCCGGCCACCATTGTTACGCCTTTTGAGTTTTTGCGCCTGCCGCTCATTACCTTTGTGGGGGTGTTGTTATATGGCGAAGCGCTGGAATGGCCTGTCTTTATCGGGGCATTTGTGGTGCTGGCAGCCAATATCCTGAATATTCGTGCAGAAACACGGGCAAAACCGGTGACAGAAAATAAAGCTGTTTCCAGCTGATTTTAAGTACATTTTTTTCACCCCTTCTCAAAAAACGGTTTTTTTTGAGACCAGGGTCGATATTCCCCTTCAAAACCGGAAAAAAATGAAAAATTTTGCATAGATAATTTGACCTCAATTAGTTGTAAAATTAGTGTATTAGGCTCTGGCTATATGCTTTTTTGAGTATTTTTTACGGGTAAAATAACCGTCATGACACAGCATAAAATCAACACTTCGCAAAAAGTTTCGGACGAGGTGAAAAAAACCACCTGTTATATGTGCGCCTGTCGGTGCGGTATCAATGTGCATATGCGCGATGGCAAGGTGCGCTATATTGAGGGCAATCGCGATCACCCGGTTAATCAGGGCGTGCTATGTGCAAAGGGCAGTGCGGGGATTATGCAGCATTATGCCCCGTCACGCCTGAGAACGCCCCTGCGCCGGGTAGGCGAGCGCGGCGAAGGCAAGTTTGAACCTATCAGCTGGGAAGAAGCGCTGGAAACTGCCACTGGCTGGCTAGACCCTGTTCGCAAGCAAGATCCGTCACGCCTGGCCTTTTTTACCGGCCGCGACCAGTCACAAGGCCTGACCGGATGGTGGGCACAGCAATTCGGGACACAGAATTTTGCCGCTCATGGCGGCTTTTGTTCGGTAAATATGGCGGCGGCGGGTATTTATACCATGGGCGGCGCGTTTTGGGAATTTGGCTCGCCAGATTGGGAGCGTACAAAATTATTTATGATTTTCGGCGTGGCAGAAGACCATGATTCCAATCCCATCAAAATGGGGCTGTCGCGGCTAAAGGCAAGCAAGGCAAAAATCATTGCCGTAAATCCGGTACGCACCGGCTATAATGCAATTGCCGATGAATGGGTTGGCATTACACCTGGAACAGACGGGTTATTTGTCCTGGCCCTTATCCATGAATTGATGGGGGCGGGCAAGGTGGATATTGATTATCTCTGCCGATATACCAATGCGCCCTGGCTGGTGATCGATAATCCTGGCGGGGCAGATGATGGCCTGTTCGCCCGCAATGCCGAGGGCGATGCCCTTATCTGGGATAAAAAAGCTGGCAAGGCCTGTAGCTATCGCGAGAAAGCCATCACGCCCGAGATGAGCGCAAGCGTCACACTGGAAGATGGCCGGCGCGCCCGTCCGGTATTCCGCCTGATGGCCGATAAATATCTGGATGACAAATACAGCCCTGATGCGGTTGCCGAGGCTACCGGTATTCCGGCCAGCCAGATTAAATCCATTGCCTATCAATTGGCACAAACCGCCTTTGAAGAAGAGATTGTAATTAAACAAAAATGGACAGACTGGAAAGGCGAGGTGCACAAGGAAATGCGTGGCCGGCCGGTCAGCTTTCATGCCATGCGCGGCATTTCTGCTCATTCCAACGGGTTTCAAACCTGCCGGTCTATTCATTTATTGCAAATCTTGCTGGGGTCAGTGGAATGTCCGGGCGGTTTCCGTTTTAAGCCGCCTTATCCAAAGCCGTCTTCTGCCCATCCGGCACCTGGCCGTCCAAAAGGGCCCCAAACCCCGCTTTCAGGCCCGCCGCTTGGTTATATTCATGGGCCGGAGGACTTGCTGGTCAATGAAGATGGCAGCCCTCAGCGTATTGATAAAGCCTATAGCTGGGATGCGCCTTTTTCTGCCCATGGGCTGATGCATATGGTGATTTCCAACGCTTTTGCGGGCGACCCGTATCCGGTGGATGTTCTGTTCATGTATATGGCCAATATGTCGTGGAATTCCTCGATGAATTCCGGCGGCGTTATGGAAATGCTGAAAGCAAAGAAAGCAGATGGCGAATATGTTATCCCGAAGATTATCTATTCAGATGCCTATGAATCTGAAATGGTAGCTTTTGCTGATCTTATTCTGCCCGATACCACCTATCTGGAGCGGCATGATTGTATCTCGCTATTGGACAGGCCGATTTGCGAGCCGGATGCGGTAGCAGATTCCATTCGCTGGCCAGTGGTAGAACCAGACCGGGATGTGCGCGGCTTTCAGTCTGTATTGCTGGAGCTGGGCGGACGTTTGGGGCTCAATGGTATGACAGCCGAAGATGGCAGCCCCCTTTATAAAGATTATGCCGATTATATTATCAATCATCAGCGCAAGCCGGGTATCGGGCCATTGGCCGGGTTCAGGGGCGAGGATGGTAAGTCATCCGGGCGCGGCGAGCCTAACGCGAACCAGCTGGATGCCTATATCGATAATGGCGGCTTTTGGATGGAAGAAGTCCCTGAAGCTGCGCGTTTTTACAAACACGCCAATCTGGATTATCAGGAATGGGCGGTTAAAATGGGCTTTTTCGATGTCCCTCAGCCCGTAATTTTCCAGCTTTGGCTTGAGCCGCTGGCAAAATTTCAGCTAGCCGCAAACGGTCATGGTACGCATATCCCGCCCGATCATATTAGAGAGCAGATTAAAAATTGCTTTGATCCCTTGCCAGACTGGTATGCCCCTTTTGAAGGGGAAAGGCTGGAGGATATAGATAGCTATCCCTATCATGCGATTACCCAGCGTCCGGCTGCGATGTATCATAGCTGGGGGTCACAAAATAGCTGGCTGCGGCAAATCCACACGAAAAACCCACTTTATGTGCCAGGGCCTGTCTGTGATACGGCCGGGCTGGCAGATGATGACTGGGCGTGGGTTTCCTCGCATCATGGCCGGATAAAGGTTCAAATAAAGCGGATGGAAGCGGTCAATGGCAAAACCATGTGGACATGGAATGCCATTGGTAAACGGCGCGGGGCCTGGGCGCTATCGCCGGATGCCCCGGAAGCAAAAAAGGGCTTTTTGCTTAATCACCTTATCCATGAATTACTGCCCGGAAAAGGTGATGGGCTGCGCTGGTCGAATTCTGACCCGATTACCGGTCAGGCTGCCTGGTATGATTTGCGCGTCAATATTGAAAAGGCCGAAGAGGGCGAGGGGGTAAGCGAGCCAGCCTTGCCTGCCCAGCAGCCGCTAAAACAAACCTCTCAGAGCGATCTTCGTTATGGACAGGAGTGGACAGAATGACAATGCTACCGCAAACGCCGGCTAAAAAGCTCGGGCTGGTCATTGATTTGGATATCTGTGTTGGTTGTCATGCCTGTGCGGTTAATTGCAAGGAATGGAATACAGGCGGCTATGGCAATGCGCTATCTGACCAGGATCCCTATGGCGCAGAGCCAAGCGGTACCTGGCTGAATCGTATCCACAGTTTTGAAGCTATCCCGATGGATGATGCTGGCAAGGCTATGCCATCTGATGCGCGGATTGTGCATTTCCCTAAATCCTGTCTGCATTGCGAGGATGCACCGTGTGTAACCGTATGTCCGACAGGGGCGTCCTACAAGCGGGCAGAAGATGGCATTGTGCTGGTGAATGAAGATCATTGTATCGGGTGCGGGCTATGTGCCTGGGCCTGTGCCTATGGCGCGCGCGAGATGGATGAAGCGGCCGGGGTGATGAAAAAATGCACGCTCTGTGTTGACCGTATCTATAATGATAATTTGCCAGAAGAGGACAGAGTGCCAGCCTGTGTGCGCAGCTGCCCAGCAAATGCCCGTCATTTCGGGGATTTGGCTGATCCGCAATCCGAGGTATCTGTCATGGTAGCCGAGCGCGGCGGTGTTGATCTGATGCCGGAACAGGGCAATCGGCCGGTTAATAAATATTTGCCGCCCCGCCCGAAGACAGCTTCCTGTGCGTCAGGGTCACAAGATGACGCGCCCAATCTGGTGAAACTGGCACAAGATAATGCCAGCAACGCCCAGGGCGGTTTTCTTGGCTGGCTTGATACAGCGCTTTCCCGTCTGTAACAGGAAATTTTAACTTTTTATCTGCGGAAATTTATTCTTATGCATCCAGCTAAATCGGTTATTTTCTTCACCACCATCTCAGGGGCAGGTTTTGGCCTTATCGCGCTATTATCGCTGGCACTATCTTTCGGTATAGCACAATTTGATATCGGCCTGTTTACCGCTGCGATTATCGCAGTTGGCTTGAGCAGTGCGGGTCTGATTTCCTCAACCTTTCATCTTGGTAACCCGCAACGGGCATGGCGTGCCTTTAGCCAGTATCAAAGCTCGTGGCTGTCGCGCGAGGGGGTGCTTTCTGTTCTTACGCTTGGCTGTTTTGTGCTGTGGCTGGGAAGCGCTTTTCTGGCCGGGCAAGCCCCTTTATGGATAGGGATATTGATAGCCTTTTTATGCGCGCTGACCATTTTTGCAACGGCGATGATCTATGCCCAGCTAAAGCCTGTGCCGCGCTGGCATAGCCATTTAACGCCTGCCTGTTATCTGGGGTTCAGCCTGTCCAGCGGCATGATATTATATGCCCTTTTAAGGCCGGAAGATATGGCATCTGGCCAGATTGCGTTGGCCAGCCTGATCCTGGCATGGGCGATAAAGCTGTTATGGTGGCAACGTGCAGATAAAACCGGGCGCGATGCAGATGGCTCCACCCTGGCCAGTGCCACCGGCCTGACAGGCTATGCAGATATTAAATTATTCGAAGCCCCGCACCTGACAAAAAATTATCTGATGAAAGAGATGGTATTTGAAATTGGCCGCAAACATGGCAAAAAATTGCGCCATATTTCAATGGGGTTAGGCTTTGTTTTGCCCTTTATCCTGCTGGTGCTGGCCGGATTTTTTGGCGCGCCTGTAATGATGTGCGCTATTCTGGCTTTTGGATTTCACATGACAGGGCTGTTTGTGGAACGCTGGCTGTTTTTTGCCGAAGCCGAACATGTGGTGGCCCTTTATTACGGCAAGTAAATAATCAGTGAAAAATGTCATGAAAAAAGGGGCTGTCATCGCTGCAGCCCCTTTTGATTTTTTTACTATTTTTGCGCCTCTATAGATGGGCGTCCAGCGTTTTGCGGAACTTATCGACAATCTCGTCAATATGGGTGCGCTCTGCTACAAAGGCCGGGGCAAGAATAGCGTTATCACCGGTAAATTTCACGTGCAGGCCATTCCAGAACATATCTTTTTGCATCTGTGTTCCACGGCGACCCGCAACCCCGTCATGATGCAGCTCAACCCCTGCCATCATGCCAAAACCGCGCAAATCCTTTACCAGCGGGTGGCCTTGCAACGACCAGACAGCATCCAGGAAATATTCTGACATGTTCGCTGATTTTTCGAACAGGCCTTCTTCTTCATAGATTTTCTGGGTGGCAATGCCGGCTGCACAGGCTGCCGGATGGGCAGAATAGGTGTAGCCATGGAAAAACTCGATAGCATTTTCAGGCGAGGCATTAGTGACTGTTTCGTAAATTTCATCTTTTGTGGCTACTGCCCCCATCGGGATTGCCCCGTTGGTCAGCGCCTTTGCCATAGTGATGATATCCGGGGTTACCCCATAGGTTTCGGCAGCAAAGGCTTTGCCTGTGCGGCCAAAGCCGGTGATGACCTCATCAAACACCAGCAAAATGCCATGTTCGTCACAAATCTCGCGCAAACGCTGGAGATAGCCAACAGGCGGTACCAATGTGCCTGTCGAACCGGCAATCGGCTCAACAAAAACAGCTGCGATAGTGCTGCCGCCATAGGTCTCGCAAATACGGGTCAAATCTTCTGCCAGCTCTGCCCCTGTTGCCGGCTGACCTTTGGTAAAGGCCTGTTCCGGGGTCTGGGTGTGGCGCATGGTAACGATGTTGGGCAGAGTAACCGGGAAAGTTTCCCTGTTCTTGACCATCCCGGCCAGCGATACACCGCCCATATTCACCCCGTGATAGGCCCGCTCGCGGCTGACAAAACGCAGTCGCTGGGACTGGCCATTTGCCCGGTGATAGGCCATGACGATCTTCATCGCGGTTTCAACAGATTCAGAACCTGAATTTACAAAAAACACATGGTTCATCGGCTCTGGCAGGAAACGCGATACGCGCTCGGCCAGTTCAAAAGAACCGGGGTGGCCCAGCTGGAAATGCGGTGTGTAGTCATTTTCCAGCATTTGTTTATAGACCGCTTCGGCAATTTCGGTGCGACCATGCCCGGCAGGGGTGCAAAATAGCCCGGATGAGCCGTCAATTAATTTGCCGCCCTTGTAATCCCAGCAATACATTCCTTCTGATTTAACAACCAGACGCGGATTGGCTTTGAAATCACGGTTGGCGGAAAAGGGCATCCAGTGATTTTCGAGAGAATTGACATCAAAAGGCATAAGACCCTCCTGCGAACAATTATGGGTGATTTATTTAAATATTGTGCATCCGCAAAACCCGGCATGGATGCAGACATATATCTTAAGAGGGGGCAGGAGATAAAAGTCAACTAAATTTCGCCTTAAATCAGGCTTTTTCAGCTTCTGAAATATGAATCGGCGAAAGTTCGAATATTCTGCTAAAAAGTAGCGCATTATTGATATTTTTCGGCGGCATTTTGCGGGATTTGCCGCCGGTTGAAAAAGGCGTGAAATTCTATGTCCTGATGGGCTTGACATACCGATTTGACATCTACATAGCTATAGGGCAGGAACCTGCCATTTATCCCTGTTTTAAGCGGTTATTTTTTTAAGACTTTGAGGGTTGGTTCGGGTAATTTTTCACGCCCCTTTTGCCATTGGGAAATAATGGTGCAAATGGGGGCAGGGATGGCACTTCCATCCGGCACGTAAATAAATTTAAAGGAGCACATCATGAAGATGACAACCGAAGAAGCATTTGTGAAAGTGCTGCAAAGACACGGGATTGAACACGCCTTTGGGATTATTGGCTCGGCGATGATGCCAATATCCGACCTGTTTCCAAAAGCGGGCATCACTTTTTGGGATGCCGCTCATGAATGTAATGCCGGCATGATGGCAGATGGCTATACCCGTGCATCTGGCAAGGTTTGTATGATGGTTGCCCAGAACGGGCCTGGCATTACCAATTTTGTGACCCCAGTGAAAACAGCTTACTGGAACCATACCCCTTTATTGCTGGTTACGCCGCAAGCGGCTAATAAAACCATCGGCCAGGGCGGCTTTCAGGAAGTGGAACAAATGGCACTGTTCAAGGATATGGTCGCCTACCAGGAAGAGGTGCGTGACCCGTCGCGTATCGCAGAAGTATTGAACCGGGTGATTTCGCAAGCTATCCGCCTGAGCGCCCCTGCACAAATTAATGTCCCGCGCGATTTCTGGACACAGGTGATTGATATTGACCTGCCGGAAGTGGTGCGTTTTGAGCGTCCATCCGGCGGCGAGGAAGCGATTGCCCAGGCGGCAAAGATGCTGTCCGAAGCAGAGTTTCCGGTATTGCTGAACGGGGCTGGTGTGGTTATTGGCGGGGCAATTGAAGCCTCTATGGCATTGGCAGAGCGTCTGGATGCCCCTGTATGTTGCGGCTATCAGCATAATGATGCCTTCCCAGGCTCGCACCCGCTTTTTGCCGGCCCGCTTGGCTATAATGGTTCAAAGGCCGGTATGGAGCTGATCACCAAGGCTGATGTGGTTCTGGCACTGGGAACACGCCTGAACCCGTTCTCTACCTTGCCGGGATATGGCATTGATTACTGGCCAAAAGATGCCAAAATTATTCAGGTGGATATTAATCCCGATCGTATCGGTCTGACCAAGCCTGTAACTGTCGGCATTGTGGGCGATGCTAAAAAGGTCGCAACCTCTATTCTGGAAAAACTGGGCAGCAATGCCGGGGAAAAGGCACGCACCAGCCGTCAGGCGGTCATTGCCCAGACCAAATCTGCATGGGCACAGGAATTAACCTCTCTTACCCATGAAGACGATGATCCGGGTACTACATGGAACGAGCGCGCCCGTACCAGAGAGCCAAAAAAGATGAGCCCGCGCATGGCCTGGCGCGCTATTACCTCTGTCTTGCCAAAAGAAGCGATTATCAGCTCGGATATCGGCAATAATTGTGCTATCGGCAACGCCTATCCAACCTTTGAAGAAGGGCGGAAATATCTGGCGCCCGGTCTGTTTGGCCCATGCGGTTATGGCTTTCCTGCGATAGCCGGGGCAAAAATTGCCCGGCCGGATGTGCCGGTTGTCGGTTTTGCCGGTGACGGGGCCTTTGGTATCTCGATGAATGAAATGGTTTCGGTTGGCCGCAATGAATGGCCACCTATTACCATGGTCATCTTCCGCAATTATCAGTGGGGGGCTGAAAAGCGCAACACCACCCTGTGGTTTGACGATAATTTTGTTGGCACAGAGCTGGATACAGATGTCACCTATGCCGGGATCGCCAAACAATGCGGCCTGGAAGGGGTGCAGGTGGATAGCATGGATGCACTCAGCGAAGCCCTGGACAAGGCGATTGCTGCCCAGATGAAGGATAAGAAAACCACCTTTATCGAGGTTATCCTGAATCAGGAGCTGGGCGAGCCGTTCCGCCGCGATGCGATGAAGACACCTGTCGCGGTAGCCGGTATTGACCCGGCTGATTTCCGTCCACAAAACGTCTAAAAAACCTGTCCGGCCTGTCCTTTATAATGACATCATCGCCAACAGACACCAGAACGCCTGCACAGAATTTTATTCACCCTGTGCAGGCAGAATGCCCGCAAGGGTTGTTGGTGGCAGCTCGTGAGAGGGGCAGGCTAAATCTCCTGGTGGTGCGGGCATCTGCCCCTTTGCCAATGGAAGCAGCCTTTCATGCCTATCAGGCAGGAATTGCCCGGCCTGTTCTGGTCGGCGAGGCTGGCAGGATCAAGGCAGAAGCCGCCACGCTGGGCTGGGATTTATCCGATATCACTGTCATAGATAGCAATGGCGAGGCAGAGGCAGCGGCCAAAGCTGCCAGCCTGTTGCAAGCAAGTCTGTCAGAGCCTGATGCATTGCCTGTCGGGGCGGTGATGAAAGGCCAGTTGCATACAGATGTGTTTATGGCCGCCTTGCTCAACCGCGAGGTGGGTTTGCGTATTGGCAATCGTCTGGTGCATATCTTTGCTATTTATCCGCCTGATAGCGGGGCAGGGCCTGTTCTGGTATCGGATGCGGCGGTGAATGTAACGCCGGATGAAAAAACCCAGAACCAGTCTATGATAGAGATGTGCGCGCTGGCAAAAAAGCTGGGACATATGCGCCCAAAACTGGCGATATTATCGGCCACAGAAACACCGATTGACTCCATGCCTGCCTCTATGGTGGCGGCTGAACGCGCAAAATGGGCAAAAACCCATCTTGTTGATACCGATATATCAGGGCCGTTATCTTTTGATCTGGCCTTGTCTGCCCATGCGGTTGCAACAAAGGGGATTACAGGCGATGCGGTAGCTGGCCGCGCAAATTGTCTGCTAGTACCGGATATTGTTAGCGGCAATATCCTGTATAAAGCGCTGGTCTATCTGGGCGGCGGCTGTGCGGCCGGCATTGTGCTGGGCGGCGCTGTACCGATTTTGCTCACCAGCCGGGCTGACCCGCCTGCCGCGCGCCTTGCCTCTATCGCCCTTGCTGGCATAGCGGGGTAGGCTACCCCTTCATCTTCTCGCCGGTCGGGTCATAGAGCGGTTTCAGGCTGGCTCTGGCGGTGCAAAGCTTTCCTGCCACATCTATCTGATAGCTGGCTGCCAGCATATCGGCCGGGCTTTCATCTCTTTCGCAGGCGACATAGCCCAGACCCACAGCCCCGCCCAGATAATGGCCATAATTGCCAGAGGTCAGATAGCCGGCAATTTTGCCATCTTTTAAAATCGGCTCATTATGATAGAGAAGGGGGTCTGCATCCTCTAGCTGGAATTGCAGCAAGCGCCTTTCCAGCCCGGCTTCTTTTTTTCGCAAAATGGCATCGCGGCCAATAAATGTCCCAAATTGAGAAGGTTTTTTCTCTGTCTTCACCGCAAAGCCCAGCCCGGCTTCCAATATATTGTCCTCATCACTGATATCATGGCCAAAATGGCGGAACGCCTTTTCCATACGGCAGCTATCCAGCACGTGCATTCCCGCTAGTCTCAGCCCTTTATCTGCGCCGGCCGCCATCACCACATCAAAGATATGTTCTGCCATTTCTGAACTGACATAAATCTCCCAGCCCAATTCCCCGACATAGGAAACGCGGTGGGCGCGGGCAATCGCCTGACCAATTTCAATTTCGCGTGCCTGCCCAAAGCCGAAATCATCATTTGCCAGTGACTGAGGGATAACAGCTTGCAGGATATCCCGCGCCTGTGGCCCCATCACAGCAATAACCGCCTCGCTAACAGTGACATCTATCGCCATACAATGGGCATATTCGGGAATATGGCGTTTAATCCAGCCCAAATCGCGGCGGATAGTGGCCGCAGGGGTGATAACCAGAAATTCTGTTTCCGACAGGCGTGTAACCGTAATATCCGCCTCTATCCCGCCCCGTGTGTTCAGCATCTGGGTATAGACAATCTGGCCAACAGGGACAGCCACATTATTGGCACATAGATGCTGGAGAAGATTTTCAGCATCGCGCCCTATCACCTTTATCTTGCCAAAAGTGGAAAGATCAAACAGCCCGGCTGTTTTGCGGATTGCAAGATGTTCTTCTCTGGCATAGTCAAACCAGTTTTGCCGACCCCAGCTATAGGCATATTCAGCCTTCTTATTTGCTGCGCACTCTGATTTCGGCAGAAACCAGTTGGCACGCTCCCAGCCATAGGTCTCGCCAAAACAGGCGCCCTGTTCAGCCAATTTATGATGCAGCGGGGTTTTGCGTATATTGCGGGCTGAGGCAAATTGCCGATAGGGAAAATGATCGGCATATAACAGGCCTAAAGTCTCTGTTACCCGGGCAGACAGATAATGCCTGTTGGACTGGAACGGGTGGGTACGGCGAATATCCACATCCCAGATATCCATTTGCGGCGTGCCGGCATCCATCCATTCTGCCAGTGCCTTTCCTGCCCCGCCAGCCGATTGAATGCCGATAGAATTAAAACCGGCCGCCACAAAAAAACGCTTAAGCTCCGGGGCTTCACCCAGAAGATAGCGATCATCCGGGGTAAAGCTCTCCGGGCCATTGAAAAAGGTTTGAATACCTGCGCTTTCCAGCAAGGGCAGGCGGCTAACCGCCTTTTCCAGAATGGGCGCGAAATGGTCAAAATCATCTGGCAGGGTGGTAAACTCGAAATCCTCTGCGATGCCACCCCCGCCCCATGGTTTGGCAACCGGCTCAAACGCGCCCAGCAGCAATTTGCCGGCATCCTCTTTATAATAGGCACATTCATCCGGGACACGCAAAACTGGCAAATTACGTTTCAGATCGGGGATCTGCTCGGTAACGATATAAAAATGCTCGCACGCATGAAGCGGCACGGACACGCCTGCCATCTGGCCAATATCACGTGCCCACATACCCCCGCAATTCACCACATATTCTGCTGCGATATCGCCTTTATCGGTAGAAACACCTGTGACAGTTCCATCTTTTTTTGTGATGGCGGTTACCTTTACCCCTTCGAATATTTTTGCGCCCATTGCGCGTGCGCCTTTGGCCAGAGCCTGTGTAATATTTACCGGATCGGCTTGCCCGTCCTTTGCCAGAAACACCCCGCCCTTGCAGTCAGACACATTTAATCCCGGATAATAGTCAGCGATTTCAGAAGGCGTAATTTCTTCAATTTCCACGCCAAAGGCACGGGCCATGGCCGCCCCCCGCCGTAATTCTTCCAGCCGGGCATCGCTCAGGGCGGCGGTGATAGACCCGTTTTGGCGAAAACCGGTGGCTACGCCTGTTTCGGTCTCTAATTGTGTGTACAGCTCTTGGGAATATTTTGCCAGGCGCGTCATATTCTGGGTCGCGCGAAGCTGGGCAATCAGACCGGCCGCGTGCCAGGTTGTACCGCAGGTCAGCTGTTTGCGCTCCAGCAGGATGATATCCCTCCATCCCAGCTTTGCCAGGTGATAGGCCACCGAACAGCCTACCACACCGCCGCCAATTATAACCGCTTTTGCCGCCTGTGGCAGAGAGATGTCCTGCATCATTTAACCTTTCAAAAGGGTGTTATCGCTATCATAGATACCGCCATGAGCCAGAATAGTGGCTTTGCGGGGGCGGCCAACCACCTCTATCATCAGCTCGCGGCCAATTGTTGCATCCTCGCCTGCTTCCAGAACCGCCAGCGCAATAGAGGTTTGGGTGCGATGGCCATAGCCGCCAGACAATACCAGCCCGGCAATAGTATTTCCATCCGGATCAGAAAAAACCGAAGAAAGATAAACCGCCTCGCCAAAGGGAACATCGCTATCGCCTGGGCCATCCAGTCCCAGCGTGACAAATTGCCGGGCAGGGGCGTCTTTTTGGGCAAGCAGCGCTGTGCGGCCAACAAAATCAGGCTTGCTGAAATGTACCCAACGGCGCAAGCCCGCATCAAACATATTATAATCAGAGGTTAAATCGCCTTTCCAGGAACGATAGCCTTTTTCCAGCCGCATTGATTCCAGTGCCAGCATCCCAAAGGGTTTCAGATTAAAATCTGCCCCTTTCTGGCGAAGAAGCGTGTAAATTTTATCTGAATGATCTACAGGGATATGCAGCTCCCAGCCCAGCTCGCCGGTAAAAGATACCCGCATCGCTACGCAATTTATCCCGTCAATCCGGATAATCTGATGGGTTAGCCAGGCAAAGCTGTCATTACTGAAATTCGCCCCCGAGAGGGCAGAGAGCAGGCCGCGCGATTTGGGGCCTGTAACCAGCAAGGTGGTATAATCACGGGTTTCATCCTTTAATGCCACTTCCGGATATTCTGCTGCGGCCGTGGCCAGCAAATCGCGATCATGCCAATAAGCGCCCGCCCCGAAAATAAGCCAGAAGCGATCTTCGGCAAAACGTGCCACCGAAATTTCAGAGACAATCTTTCCCTTTTCAGAGGCAAAATAGCCTAGCGATATGCGCCCGACAGCAGGCAGCTTGTTGGTCATCAGCTTGTCAAGGCAGGCAGCAGCCCCCTTGCCGGACAGAGAAAAGCGGGAAAATCCGGGCAAATCCAGCACGCCCGCATGGCTTTTTACATGGGCGCATTCCTGTCCGACAATGTCGAAAAAGGGTTGCCGGTCATAGCTGTCGACCTGTTTATGATTATATCCCCCGGGGGCAAAAAATTCTGCCCGTTCCCAGCCGCCATATGCGCCCATTTCTGCCCCTTCTGCGATATGGGCATCATAAAGTGCGCCTTTTTTCACGCCGCGTCCGTCTGGCCACTGAATACCGGGGAAATGGATAGCATATTCATGTCCATAGACTTCCAATGCCTTGGCGGTGCAATAGGCCGGATTGGCATGGTCGGTAAAGCGGCGCGGGTCGACCGCCCAGCTATCTGTTTCGGTCTCGCCTTCGGTAATCCATTCCGCGACCAGCTTGCCCGCTCCGCCTGCCTGGACAATGCCAAAGGTAAAGGTACAGGCCTCAAAGGCATTTGGTACGCCCGGCATGGGCCCGATAAGCGGAAAGCCGTCCGGGGCATAGGGAATAGGGCCATTTACCACCCGGGTAATACCGCCACTGCCCAGAATAGGAACACGTGCGATGGCATCTTCAATATACCATTCCAGGCGTTCCAGATCGTCAGGGTAAAGCTGAAAGGAAAAATCATCCGGCATCGGGTCGTCCCTGTCTACCCAATGGGCACGGCCATTGCGCTCATAAGGGCCCAGCAACAGCCCGTCCTTTTCCTGGCGCAAATAATAAGAGCTGTCTGGATCGCGCAACAGGGGCAGTTTTTTATCCCGTGCGCCCAGCTCGGCTATCTCCTCTGTGATCAGATATTGGTGGGAGAGCGAAATACAGGGCACGTCCCGGCCAAACATTGCACCAATCTCTGCTGCGCGATAGCCAGCGGCATTGACCACATATTCAGCCTCAATCATGCCTTTTTCGGTTTGAATTTGCCAAAGGCCATTTTTACGGGCGACGCCGGTGACAGGGCAAAAACGCACTATTTTTACGCCTGTCTGGCGCGCGCCCTTGGCAAAGGCTTGCGAGAGCTGGGCAGGGTCTATATCGCCATCATATTCATCCCATAATCCGCCTTCCAAATCATGGGTTTCCAGAAAAGGATAGACATCTTTCATATCCGATAGGCTCATCAGTTCCAGATCAAAGCCCATTTGCCGTGCCATCGAACGCACATGGGCAAACTCTTCCATGCGCTGGCGGCTATGGGCAAGCCGCACCGAGCCGGTCACATGATAATTCATCGGGTAATCTGCCAGCGCGCCAAGCTTGCGATAGAGCTCGGTTGAATAATGCTGCATTTTCATCACTGTCCAGGAACCCACAAAATTGGGACAGTTGCCGGCCGCGTGCCAAGTAGAGCCGGAGGTCAGCTCATTTTTTTCCAGCAACACCGTATCGTGCCACCCCGCCTGACCAAGATGCCAGGCAATCGAACAGCCAACCGCGCCGCCACCAATAATGACGACCCGTGCCTGAGAGGGTAGCTGCGTGCCTTCCCTGTTATGTGCATTTGTCTGTTGTTCCATTTTTCCCCGCTCCGATTTGAACACTGGCAAAAAGCGTAAACCAACTTTGCCTTTAATAAAATAAAGTAAGTGATTATCCTTTGCCAGCTATTGAAAAAAAGCGCATCTTATTAGCTGGTTTGCGCCTTTTTGAGCCATAGGATGTGTGGGCGGAAAAAAACTAAAAAAGGATGGCAGCAATGTCTGAAAAACCCCTGCGCCCGGTTGGATTAATCGGCGGGATGAGCTGGCAAAGCACACAAAGCTATTATGCGCGCATAAATCAGGGCATATCTGCGCGTCTGGGCGGCAATCATTCTGCACAGTTATGGATGTATTCCTTTGATTTTGCCGAAATTGAAGCCTTGCAAGAGACGGGGCAATGGAAAGTTGCAGGGCAGGTGATGGCCGATATTGCCCGCCGCCTGGAAGATGCCGGAGCCCAAGCCTTGCTTATCGCGACCAATACCATGCATAAGCTGGGCGATGATGTACAAAATGCCACCACTATTCCCTTGCTGCATATTGTGGATGCCACGGCCAGCGCAATATTGGCATCTGAGGCGCAAAACAGCTTGCTGCTGGCCACACGCTATACCATGACACAGGATTTTTATCGCGCTCCGCTTGGGCAAATTCTGGCCAATGACAATCGCTCTGTCATGGTGCCGCCCATAGCCGATCAGGAAAAAATCCATAGCATTATTTATGACGAGCTTTGTCGCGGCATAATCGGTGATGATTCTCGCAAAATCTATCAGGAAATTATTGACCGCGCCGCCACAGAATTCGGCTGTGACAGCGTTATTCTGGGCTGTACGGAAATTGGATTGCTTATTGGCCAGCATGATACCGATTTACAGGTTTTTGATACCACTGCCCTGCATTGTGATATGGCACTCGACTTCATCTGTTCCTGACGGGCAGGGCAAGCGAAGGGGATAGCTGACCCTGTCTTGCAAAACACCGTAAAAATGCGTAGATCTTGGGGCGCTATATCTGTTTTGCCTTGAATAAATAGTTAAATATGAAAGCTGGTTATGAAAGAACTTAATATCGCCATTGCGGGTCTCGGGGTTGTTGGCAGTGAAGTTGCGCGTATTCTGACAAGTGAGGCAGAAATGCTGGCCAGCCAGGCCGGGATACGCTTGCAGCTGGTCGCGGTCAGCGCACGCTCAAATCGTGATAGAGGCTTTTTGATGCAAGGCATTGATTTTGTTGCAGATGCCACGCAATTGGCCGCCCGAAAAGAGGTCGATATTATTGTCGAGCTGATCGGTGGCTCAGAAGGGGTGGCGCTTGATTTATGTCGTTCTGCCCTTAAAAATGGCAAGCATCTGGTGACCGCAAACAAGGCCATGATCGCCCATCACGGACATGAGCTGGCCTTATGTGCCGAAGAGCAGGATGTTCAGCTTTCTTTCGAGGCGGCAGTCGCAGGCGGTATTCCGGCCATTAAATTATTGCGCGAGGGGCTATCGGCAAACCGGATTGAACAGGTTACCGGTATTTTAAATGGTACTTGTAATTATATTCTGACAGAAATGACCCAGACTGGGCGTTCCTTTGTCGATGTGCTGGCCGAAGCGCAGGCAAAGGGCTATGCCGAAGCCGAACCAAGTTTTGATGTGGATGGTATAGATGCAGCGCATAAGCTGGCTATTTTGGCCGCCATTGCCTATGGCCAGAAAATTGATTTTGACCAGGTGCAAATTGCCGGTATTCGCGCAATCTCGGACATAGATATCCGTTTTGCCGCCGATTTGGGCTATGTCATTAAATTGCTGGGCAATGCCGGGCGCGGGGCGGTGCCGGGCGTTCAACCCTGTCTGGTCGCACAGGACAGCCAACTGGCCAAAATTGATGGCGCATTAAATGCTGTTGCCTATAGCGGCAGCCCGGTGCAATCGATTGTCTGTACAGGGCCAGGGGCAGGGGACGGGCCAACCGCCTCGGCCGTTTTGGCCGATATTATTGATATCGCCAGAGGCCAGCGCGCCTATCCATTTGGCAAGCCTGTTGCCAGTCTGGAAGATAAGGCCAGTCACCGCGAAATTGCCCCTGGTCGCTATTATTTGCGGATGATGGTCGAAGACCAGATAGGCGTTTTAAATGCCGTTACCGCTATTTTGCGCGATCATGATATCTCGGTGGAATCCATGCTGCAAAAGGGGCGTTCGGATAATGCACCGGTGCATCTGGTATTTACCACCCATGCCACCAAACAACAGGCGGTAGAGGCTGCTTGTGACAGCTTGCGCGGGGCTTCTTTTATCGCCGGTGATATTCTGGCCTTGCCAATTATGGCCGGGGAATAAGTTCAGGACATTAAATGGACGCGCCAAAACCCACCCAATTTGTTGAGGCTTCCCTATCCGGGGCAGTTTGGTATTTGCAAGGCTCTGTCTATTCCATGCCGGAAACACAAAGACGCTCAGAAGGGCTGGCAAAAAGACTGGCTATGCCGCCCGGGCTTGCCTGGTATTTAACTTCCAATGGTATCGACAGCGAAGGCATGGATGGTTTTTTATCGCCGCGCCTTCGTGACAGCCTGCCAGACCCTCATATTATGCAGGATGCCAAAAAGGCCATAGCGTTAATATGCAACGCGATAGAATTAAAACAACCTATTGGAATATTTGGCGATTATGATGTAGACGGTGCCTGTGCAGCAGCGCTATTTCGCGCGGTTTTGCCCCGATTTGGCTGTCCTGTCTATTGTCATATACCCGATCGTTTCAGCGAGGGATATGGGCCGAATATCACCGCATTGGAAGGGCTAAAGGCACAAGGGGCAGAGCTTATCCTGACCGTGGATTGCGGTATTACTGCCC
Organism: Alphaproteobacteria bacterium; assembly: GCA_038121125.1. GTDB lineage: Bacteria > Pseudomonadota > Alphaproteobacteria > Puniceispirillales > Puniceispirillaceae > JADHLI01. The sequence goes on along the minus strand of JAYOMZ010000025.1, from coordinate 16,193 downwards.
ATCAACCGCTGCAGGCGGCCGCGGATGCAGAGATGAAAATTCTGGTCATTGACCATCATAAAGCAGGGCCTGTCCTGCCCCGGGCAGAGGCGGTGGTTAATCCAAATCGCCTGGATGATGATAGCGAGCTTGGTCATCTTTGTGCGGCGGGGGTATGTTTTCTTATTCTGGCCGGGGTGATGCGGGAATGTCGGCAACGCGGCCTTGTGCCAACCGATGGCGTGATGCCGGATTTATTGACCCTTCTGGATATGGTCGCATTAGCTACAATTTGCGATATTGTGCCGCTGAAAGGGGTTAATCGCGCCTTTGTAAAACAGGGGCTGAAAGTGCTGGCACAGCGCCAGAATGCCGGCTTGCGTGCCCTGATGGATGTGGCGCGGCTGGATCAAATGCCCACCACCCATACGCTGGGTTTTTTGCTGGGCCCGCGCATTAATGCCGGCGGGCGGCTGGGACGCTCTGATTTGGGCGTCCAGCTATTAACCAGCTTTGAAGATGGTGTGGCCGAAAGCCTGGCTCTGGAACTGGATGAGCTGAATATGCAGCGCCGAATTACCGAAAAGCAGGTAGAGCTGCAAGCAGAGGAAATGGCCTTGCAAAAACTGGCGCAAAACCCGGATCTGACCGTGCTGGTTCTGGCAGCAGAAGGCTGGCATGAAGGGGTTATTGGCATTGTTGCCGGGCGCATTAAAGACAGGTTTAACCGGCCAGCATTGGTGATTGCGCTGGATTCGCAAGGGCTGGGCAAGGGCTCTGGGCGCAGTGTACGCGGTTTTTCGCTGGGCGATGCGATTATGGCCGCCCGCCAGCAGGGTCTTTTGGAAACAGGGGGCGGACATGATATGGCCGCCGGCCTTGGCGTGCGTGCTGACAAGCTGGCGGCATTTGAAGATTTTATTCTGGCACGGGCGGGCGATGTATTTGCCGGGCCACCGCAAAAATCCTGTCTGGCCTGTCACAGTGTTTCGATAGCTGGTCTGGATTATGATTTTACACAATGGCTGGAAAAAATAGGGCCATTTGGCCCCGGCATTGCCGAGCCACGCTTTTATATTACCCATTGCCAGCTGAAAAACCATCACTGGATGGGCGCAGAAAAGCAGCATTTATCGGTCAGTCTGGATGATGGCACTGCTGCGCCCTTGCGCGCGGTCGCCTTTAATCTGGCCGGGACACCGCTTGGCAAGGCGCTGCAGGACAGGCCTGATCCGGGTCCAGTTATGGTGTTAGGCACTTTGCGGCCAGATAATTTTCGCGGCGGGAAAAATGTTCAGTTTATGATAGAGGATATCGCCCTTCATCCTTAAAAAATCTGTGCGATAACAATAAGCGATGCCGATATAGCGTTATTATGTGCGTTTTTTTTAATAAAGGGTGATATGCGCACTTGATCTCTTATCTCTTTTTGAGTAGAAACCATCAAAACTGCTTGCGTCCCGTTCGTCTAGTGGTTTAGGACACCGCCCTTTCACGGCGGCAACACGGGTTCGAATCCCGTACGGGATGCCATTTTATTCTTATCCAGTAAGCGTGATGGCAGATAGCCTTGTATCGTGAGCCCAAAAGGGCAGGGCGGCGTACAGGGGATGGAGTAATGCGCCATCATTTGCGTGAATTCGGCTCTCTTTAATATCTAGGGATGTACGTATTTTGGTTTTGCCCCTTTTTTCCCTGAACTGTATTGAACAGAGCAAAGTAAACATAAATGACAAGTGATGCGTTGAATTTCAAATCCTTAGGTATTTCCGAGACTTTAATGGCGCGGCTTGCCGAACAGGGCATTGATAGACCAACCCCTATCCAGCAACAGGCTATCCCTGTATTGCTATCGGGGCAGGATTTAATGGGGCTGGCACAGACAGGAACAGGGAAAACCGCTGCCTATCTATTGCCGCTTATTCAGAAATTAAGTGAAGATAAAGGGGCGAAGGGCCCGCGCCGTCCACGTGTGCTGGTGCTTGCCCCGACAAGAGAGCTGGCACACCAGATTTCTATCAGCCTGCGCGATTTCAGCCGCGGCGTTACCTTGCGTTATGTCACCATCTGTGGCGGCGAGCGGTATAATAATCAGATATCTGCCTTGAAAAAAGGGGTGGATTTTATTGTTGCCACCCCTGGCCGATTTGAAGATTTACAAGAAAAAGGGGTGATAGATTTATCCTTTATCGAACATATTATCCTGGATGAAGCCGACCAGATGATCGATTTGGGCTTTTATCAGCCGATTAAGCGGATTTGTGCGTCTGTGTCCAAACCCTGCCAGACCATCTTTTTTTCCGCGACCATGCCAGCAGAGATGAAATCCCTGTCAGATGAATTTTTGCATGATCAGGTGACAATTAAGATTGAGAGCAAAAATATTACCGCCGATACGGTCAGCCAGCGCGCCATTATGGTATCGGATGCCCTGAAAAGAGAGACACTTGGCAAGCTGTTAGAAGATGTAGATGGCGATCAGGTTCTGGTATTTGTTGGCACAAAACGGCGTGCGGATGCGCTTGGCCAGTTTTTATCGGCTCAGGATATTCAGGCAGATGTGTTGCATGGCGATATGCGCCAGAATATCCGCAGCAAAGTTTTGCGAAAATTTAAATCCGGGCAGTTGCAAGTGCTGGTCGCCACAGATGTCGCGGCCAGAGGGATAGATGTTGTCGGCCTGAATTGGGTGATCAATTATGATTTGCCGCAAATGCCGGAAATTTATGTCCATCGTATTGGCCGGACAGGCCGTGCCCAGCAATCCGGCCGCGCCATATCATTATGTTCGCCCACCCAGCGCGCCTTGCTGGCAGCGATTAGCCGCCATGTGAACGGGGTAATTGATATTGTGAATGCACAAGGCGAAGCGATTGAAATTGATAGCTTGCAAACGCCAAATCGGCAACGTCGCAAGGGTGGCGGACGTCCCTTTGGGGCAAAACGTCCCGGCCAGCCAAAAGGCGGGCGCCGGCGCGGAGATGGCGAGTTTGCCCCGCGTCGCCGCAAACATGATGCAAAACCGCGCCCCGAGCGTACACAAAACACAGAAAGCAGCTGGCATCCGGCAGATACAAATGACCGCCCGGAACAGGGCAAAAAACGCACAGGCAGTGCAAAGCCCAAAAATAAGTTCAAAAGCGATAAATTTAAATCAGATAAATTCAAGTCCGATAAATTCGGGGATGACAGCGTTAAGTCTGACAGATTTAAAAAGAAAAGAGACATCAAAAAGCCCGGCCGCGATAATTTTGACCATGAAAGCGCGCCTCGGCCAAACAAGGCTAAAAATGATAAGCCAAAGGCAAAAAACAAATCTTTTCGCGGGCAATCCTCGCAAGCCAGAGAGCAAACTGAACGTTCTGCCTTTAAAACATCCTCAAAAGGTCAAGGCCGCACGCCCGGGAAAAATGGGTCTGGCGGACAAAAAGATGGCGGCAAATTACGCCTGAAACGGCCAAAAAACCCGAAAAAAAGCGGAAAATTTTAATAAAAGAGCCTTTTTAAACCAATGCTCAGGGTTACAATTTATAGTGTTGCACCACTATGGATAAGAATAGCCCTGTTAAGCATTTATCGCCAGATAATAGGTGAGGCTGAAAAACTATTGATTTGCGGTGCACTCTCAAAAGCAGCTCATTATCATATCCAGCGGCTTTTTCTGCGTGGATGCTTGCGGGATAGTCGCATTTTCTGCCGGATAGCCCACAGGCAGTATCATCATCGGTTTTTCATGGGCAGGGCGGGCGCACATCTGATTTAAAAACCGCATCGGGTTCGGGGTATGTACCAGGCTTGCCAAACCGGCCTGATGCAAAGCGGTGATTAAAATGCCGGTGGCAATACCGACACTTTCTGGCACATAATAATGTTTATAGCGTTGATTGTCCGGCGTTAGCCCGTAACGCTGGGCAAATACCACAATCAGCCATGGCGCATCGGTCAGGTGCGGTTTGTGGGCAGTTGTGCCAAGCGGCTCCAGCGCGCCTATCCATTCATCGCCGCCACCGCCTGCATAAAAGGCCTCTTCTTCTGCTTCTGCTGCGTTGCGAATACGTGCCTTCATCGCCTTGTCCTGAATAGCAACAAAGTGCCATGGCTGCTGATTGGCACCCGAAGGAGCGCGTCCGGCGGTTGCAATAGCCTGTTCTATCAGTTTGCGCGGCACTGGCCGCCTGTCATAATGGCGGACAGAATGGCGGGTTTTCATGGTTTCCAGAAACTCTGTACTGGCCGCTAGCGACGCGCTATCAGACATTTTGCAAAAATCTGGCAGCGGAATAGGGGTGTAGCCGGAAGGTTTCATTTATCTATCCCTCTCATTGATAATTTAAGACCCTGTTTGATAATTTAACGCTGGCCATAAATAGCTGGTCTATATAAGTTTAGCGCATCCGGTCATGGATTTACACACGATATGGTTCAAAATTGGATGTGGCCGACATTACATATTTTAATGTTTTAAAGAAAGTGAAACACCTATGGTTAAGAATGTTCCAGCTTCGGTTATCTCAGCCCTTGCACCGCATGGACGGCTGCGCGCAGCGATTAATATGAGTAATTTTTTGCTGGTATCCGGCCGCGATAGCGCAGGTGGCCCGGACGGAATATCACCGGATCTGGCAAAGGCGATTGCGGCGCGTCTGGGGGTGCCGGTAGAATTAATCCCCTATGAGGGGCCTGGCCAGCTAGGCGATGATGTCAATGCCGATATCTGGGATATCGGGAATATCGCTATTGAGCCGGAACGCGCCCAGACAATCGATTTCAGCCAAAGCTATGTGCATATTGATGCCAATTTTATGGTGCGCAAGGATTCGGCCTATCAGAGCAATGAGGATATTAATAAAGAAGGGGTGGAAATTATCCTGTATAATCGCAGTGCCTATGATTTATGGCTGACCGATAATTTTACCGCACCGAGCTATTTGCGCGTGGCCTCCATTTCGGAATCGCATGAGGCCTTTCATGCCGGACGGGCTGATGTGCTGGCCAGCCTAAAGCCTAAACTGGTAGAGGAAATGGAAGCCTCAGATGCGTTTCGTATCATTGACCCGCCTTTTACCGCTATTCGCCAGGCAGTAGGGATTGCAAAAAACAAGCCCGAAGCCTTGCGCTTTATCAATGAGGTTATTTCCGAACTTTCACAAAACGGGGATATCGCAGCATCACTTGAAAGGCACGGGGTGAATAAAAAGTTGAGCCTGCCATGATAATTTTAAGGCCATAATTTTTGGACAGGGTGATTGTCTGTTTTGCAGAATAAATGGTCAAATGCCCGAAAATCGACATATCGCGGCTGAATTTGCATAAATAAGCCGCAGAATATTAGGGATTATAACAGATAATGATGAATTACGGTTGAAAGTTTACGCTAAAACTGTAACGGTTTCATGGGGCAGATGTTTGGTTTTCAAACATTTGCATTAAAACAATCTGGCCTGATAATTCATAGGCCGGAATTTATTTGGGAGATTGAGGAATGAAGAAGTTTTTGAAATATGCCTATGCAGGGCTGGCAAGTGCTGCTTTGATGGCATCTGCTACCGCAGCTCAGGCAGCTGATAGCGTGAATGTCGCATTCTTTCTGGAATGGGCTACCCCTAATCAGATCGCAAAGGTGGATAAAGCCTATGATGCGGCGATGGGTGTGGATGTAAACTGGACAGATTTTTCTACCGGTGTGGCCATGACCGAAGCGATGCTGGCGGGCGATATTGATATTGCCTATTCACAAGGCCTGGCTCCTTTTGTGACCGCCATTCAGCAGGGCGCACCGCTAAAGATGGTCGCGATTGCGGTTGTATATGAAGCAAATGACTGTTTTGTGCGTAACGATCTGGGTATTTCTTCTGCAAATGCCACAGAATTGGAAGGCAAAACCGTCGCTGTTCCTTTGAACACAATGGCGGATTTCTCGTTCAGAAAGCAAATGGCGGCATTGAATGTAGATACCTCTACCATGACCATTGTCGACCAGGCACCAGCAGATGGCGCTGCCTCTCTGAATGATAGCTCTGTTGATATGGCCTGTATCTTTGGCGGGGCTTCTGCCAAAATCGCTGGCGAGGCTGGCACCCCTATCATGTCCACTCAGGAAAAGAAAGATGCCGGTATCGGTTCTTTTGACGTGATTTCTGTCACAGAAAAATTCGCCTCAGAAAATCCTGACCTGCTGCGGACTTTCCTAGAAGTGACAGCTGAGGCAAATGCTGCCTGGACAGGCTCTGTTGCCCAGATAACCACAGTTGCAGCTGATGCAGGTATGGATTTCAATACCACCCAGAATCAAATGGCTGGCTTTGTCTTCCCGACCGTAGAAGAACAGCAGACAACCTATTTTGGTGAAGGCGGTGTTGCCGCAGCAGCAGCGGAATCTCTGGGTGCGGTATTTGTGAAGACAAATATCTCAAACTATAAAGGTTCGCTTGCCGCAACAATTGACGGCTCTTACCTGCAGTAAGGGCGCGCCACCAGCCTTATTTAACGATAAGGAAAAGCACATAAAAACAAGACCCTTTTTGTAAAGGGTCTTGTTTGACATCTGGCATATATTAAAAAGTGTATAAATGGCCGATTTATCCTGCAAAAACCTGTCCATGACCTTTACCAACCCGGCAAATGGCGCGGTTGTCGAGGCATTAAAAGATATTAATTTTACCCTGAAAAAGGGGGAATTGCTCTCGGTTCTGGGGCCGTCCGGCTGTGGCAAGACAACCTTGCTGAACATGATTGCCGGCTTTTTAAACCCCACCTCTGGCGAGCTTGCGCTGGGAGATGCCTCTATTCAGGGGCCGGGGGTTGAACGCGGCATGGTTTTTCAGCAGGGCGCCCTGTTTGAATGGCTGCCAGTAGCCAGAAATGTTGATTTTGGCTTGCGGATGAAAAATCTGGACGCAGAGGCAAGTGAAAAGCTGGTAAATAAATGGCTGGATATTGTCGGGCTAACCGGCTTTGGCGATACCCCTACCTATCAGCTGTCCGGGGGGATGCAGCAGCGTGTTGCACTGGCCAGATGTCTGGTCAATGACCCGGAATTGATCCTGATGGATGAACCTCTTGGCGCGCTGGATGCGCTAACCCGAGAGAAAATGCAGTCTCTTATTCTGGAATTATGGAAAGAGACAGGCAAAACCATTATTATTATCACCCATTCTGTTGAAGAAGCGCTATTGCTGGGCGAGCGGCTATTTGTGATGGCCCCGCGCCCCGGCCGCATTCATAAAGAATATAATCTGCCCTTTGCCGAGCGCGGCTTGAAAACCTCTCTGCGCGAAATCAAGCAGCAGCCGGATTTCAGCCAGGTGCGCGAGGAAATCCTGACCATGATTTGGGATATGGAAGAGGAGATCATGGGCAATGTCTGAGTTTTTATCTACCCACCGCGCCGATATTGCCGCGATTGTTATTCTTATCCTGACAGGCCTGTTTGTCTGGTCTATTTATTATGGTCTGCGCCGCACTCGTACATTGGATAGCGAGCAGGTATTTGGCGATCCTGAACGCACGCTTGGCGGCTGGTTCTGGGCGGTTTGCGGGGTATCCAGCTTGTTGCTGGTCTGGTTTTATTTTTCCTGGGGAACCGCGCGCGCCTTTTTTCCCAATGCGGCAAATGAAATGTGCCAGGTCGCCAAAATAGATGAAGCGCTGACACCTATTACTTCCAAATTACCGCTTGGGGATCGTTATTATAAATCGACTGAAATTTTGGTGCGTAACCGCCAGCAAATCATCGAGCTGGAAGAGCAGATGCCAGCGGGCGTCTATTCATCCGCAGAAGAAAAAATGCTGTTCTCTATTCTGGATAGAAACAAACAGCTGCTGACCATTTTTTCAGATAGCAATCAGAAAAGCCCGGTTACCCGGCAAGCCCTGTCGGATATTCATGTGCGTCTGGTTGGCCTGAGTGAGGCGATTGATGCGGGCTATCACGGGCTAGTGCCAACGCCGGAAGCCCTTGCCCAACCACGCTGGGGCGTAACCGATAGTGAAATCCCGATGCTGCCGCAAACAGCAAGAGGGGTTTTGTTTGATAATAGTGCCGAGCAGGCCAGAAAAATTGCTGCAGATTTCCTGAAAATACGCAATTTGCCAGATGGTGCGGTAAATATTATTGCCAGTGTGAAAACAGATATTGAAAGCCTGAAACAGGCCGATAAAAATTTCAGTGGCAATGAAGATGATTTGGCCAGCCGCACAGCCTATCTAAAGGCAGTAGAGCGTATTTTTAAACGCCTGGATGATGGCACGATTTTCCCCTCTGCCTCTATGGCACAGATTAATATGGATATCGCCAAAATTCAGGATAGCGTGAAATCACAAACCGCTTCATTGCGGGTAATAGATGCGCTGTTCCTGCCAGGCGAGGGGGTGGTTAAATCGCGCACCCTATGCGTCGAGCAGGGTTCAAGCCGATGGTTGCCAAAACCGACCGATGTGGTGGCAAAGTTTGCCCTTTTGGCGAACCCGAACCTGGAAAATGGTGGCGGCTATAAAGGAACCGTTCTGTTCTGGTGGAAATGGCTGGAAATTGCCGATGTGGTCGATTTTCTTGTCCCGGACGGGCTGGTCGATATGCTGCCGGGCGATTATGGCATTCATAATGACCAGGCAGAGTTTGTGAAAACCTATAAAGACCATTTGCTGGCGCTGGCGCAAGGCGATATTTATCTGGGCGTAGTGCCGATGCTGGACGGGCATATCTGGGATTCGATGTTCCGCGTGATTGTCGCGATGGCTTTTGGTGTATTGCTGGGTGTGCCGCTGGGGATTTATATGGGCGTATCGCGCTTTTTCAAATCCTTTTTTGACCCGCTTATCGAATTATACCGGCCTGTTCCGCCTCTGGCATGGGCGCCGCTGATCCTGACAATTTTCGGTATTCAGGATGATGGTAAAATCTTCCTGCTATTTATGGTGGCTTTTGCGATTATGGTGATTTCTGCGCGTACAGGCGCGTCCGGAACCCAATTATCCAAGATACGTGCCTCTCACTCTCTGGGGGCGACCAATAAACAGATTATCCGCCATGTGATATTGCCTAATGCCCTTCCGGAAATTCTGACCGGGGTTCGGATTTCTATCGGGGTATGCTGGGGTACATTGGTAGCCGCAGAAATGCTGGCCGGGACAACCGGTATCGGCTTTATCGAAAATGTGGCTCGCACCGTATCCGATTACGAGTTGATCTGGGTGACTATCCTGATTATGGGCTTGCTGGGACTGTTATTTGATTTGGCCATGCGCTTTGCGATATCGGTACTGATACCGTGGCGAGGCAAGGGCTAGGGCAGGGCGGCAAAAAGCTTGCCTGTAGCCGGCATAAAAAGGCTTGACCTGTAACAGGAGTTGGGATCAATCTGGACAGGTGACAGTGTGTCATTTGTTTCCATCTTGACGCAGGAGCAGGTGATGGATGACGTAACCGTGAACCCTCAGCCAGCCAGCCGCAGAACAGGCGGCCGCAATGCCCGTCATAAAGTCCGCAATGCCCCGCTTGCCAAAGAAATACAGCCAGTTCACGCTGGCCTGACGGGCGGGCAATATCGCCCTCTAACCCCCGATAATATAGCGCGGATTGAACAAACTGTTTATCAGTTGCTGGCCGAGATAGGCCTGTCGCAAGCCCCGCAAAGCGGCATAGACTATATGACCCGTGCCGGGGCGGTACTGGGCGATGATGGGCGGCTGCGTTTCTCGCGCGCGGTGATAGAAGATACGCTGGCAAAGGCGGCCCGCAATTTGACCATCCATGCCAGAGACCCGCAATTTGATTTACATCTTTCCGGCACAAGGGTGCATTTTGGCACAGCCGGGGCAGCGGTGCATCTGGTGGATATAAAAGGGCATAGTTACCGCGAATCCCGCTTGCACGATATTTATGATGCGGCGCGCATTGTCCAGCAGATGGATAATATCCATTTTTTTCAGCGCCCGATGGTTGCCCGCGATATTGAAAACCCGTGCGATCTTGACCTCAACACGCTTTATGCCTGCCTTAAAGGGACAGATAAACATATCGGCACCAGCTTTACCGAAGCAGAGTGTGTAGCCCCTGCCATCGCCCTTTTGCATGATATTGCCGGCGGTGAGGCGGCATGGCGGGCACGTCCCTTTGTGTCCAACTCCAACTGTTTTGTTGTGCCGCCCATGCGTTTTGCCACCGAATCCTGTCTGGTGATGGAAGAGGTGGTGCGTGCCGGTATGCCGGTTCTGCTGCTTTCAGCTGGCCAGGCCGGGGCAACCGCACCTGCCTCTATTGCGGGGGCAGTCGCACAGGCGGTGGCAGAAGTGCTGGCAGGGCTGGTTTATGTCAATGCCATATCGCCCGGCCATCCGGCCATTGTCGGGACATGGCCATTTGTATCTGACTTGCGTACAGGGGCGATGTCTGGCGGCTCTGGCGAGCAGGGCTTGCTTACCGCAGCCTGCGCGCAAATGCTGCAGCATTTTGACCTGCCGGCCGGTGCGGCCTCTGGTATGGCCGATGCCAAGATGCCAGACGCCCAATCCGGCTATGAAAAGGGATCAACAGCTGTCATGGCGGGGCTGGCCGGGCTGAATATGGTGTATGAGGCAGCTGGAATGCACGCCTCTCTGCTGGGATTTTGCCTTGAAAGTCTGGTGATAGATAATGATATGCTGGGGCAATGTTTGCGCTGTGTACGCGGCATAGAGGTAAGCGATGCGGCGCTGGATATTTCGGTATTTAAAGATGTCTGTCTGGACGGGCCAGGCCATTATCTGGGGCATAGCCAGACCCTGTCCCTGATGCAGTCCGAATATGTGTATCCCGCCCTTGCGGATCGTTCCAGCCCAAAGGAATGGGAAGAGCTGAACAAGCCGATATTGGTGGAACAGGCCGCAGCGAAAATAGCCTCTATATTGAAAGAGGATGCACAAGGGCGGTTCAGCCCGGAACTGGACGCCCGTCTGCGCCGCCATCACAATATTTTATTGTGAGTTGACGGGGGCAGGGCTTGGCAAGCCAGGTCAAATCCGCTATCACTTTTTTAGAGATTTTTCACATATTCGGGGGATAAATTCATGGATCCAACAATTGGTTTATTTTTGGTTATCGGTTTTCCAACCTTGTTATGCGTTGGGATTTGGGCATTCGGGAAATTCTCGCAAGAGCCTAAATAAATTAGCCTGTGGCAAAAGCAAAAAAAAGGCCGTGTGGGGGTGCATCCCCGGCGGCCTTTTTTTATGTTTGTGCTAGGAGAGCGGCTGAAACATTCCAGCGGTTGCAAAAGCCAGCGTTACGCATTTATGCCTGTTTTTAATAGCGCGGACGGGGGTGAGCGCGGCATAGCCCTTCAGAGCTATCTCTGGCTGGCTGGCGGCTTTTTCGTCTGTTTTCAACCAGTTTTCCAGCTGGTCATGCAAGGCTGGCAATTCCCGCAGCTGTTTGCCGGTCACATTTTGTGCCCATAGACCAGCGCCCGCTTCGCACAAGGCGCACCCCTTCACCTCAATCTGGCAGCCATGAATAATGCCATCTTCTATCGCCAGAAAGGCGGTAACACGGTCGCCGCACACAGGGTTACTGGCTGCTGCCTGATGGGTGGGGTTGGGTAATTTGGGGATATTGCGTGCCCGATGGGCAAGGCCGAGAAGCTGTTTTTGATAGAGGCTTTCCAAAACAGGTGCGCTCCTTCAAGCTCACAGCAAAGCTAAATAAGAAATAGGCGATGTCCTGCCTATTCTAGGAATAACAGCATATATACCGCGCCGCACGCCACGGCATAGGTCAGCAAAACCGCCCAGTGCAAGCTGTGATATTCGTTTTCTTCTGGCACACCTGCTGGTAATTTCTTATCTGATGCCATTTACCTTCCCCTTTCATTTTATTACAGCACAACCGGTCATAATTAAACAACTACCGACAGTTTACTAATTAGAAAATAGCGTGCGCTATTTACTGTATTTTTTTGACGCCGATAATCTTAGCAACGGCTATGGATATAAAAACAGCCCCAAACGAAAACAAAGCACCCATTTTCGCAGCGTCTAAAACGCCACTCTCAGGTGTAAATGCAACTGCAGCAATGAAGAGTGATACCGTGAAACCAATAGCTGCTACAAAGCCTATAATAAGTAGATCAATAACTCTCATACCTTCAGGTAAACCTAAGCGCATTGGGATAGCTGCAAGCCAACCAAAAAAGAGAATTCCAAGCGGTTTTCCTAAAAGTAGGCCTATGAGTACAAGCCAGGTTGCTTCCCCTATTGAAGAGAAAACTACGCCAGCATTGGCAAAGCCAAAAAGCATTAAAATCACCTCAACTGGAGGTTTTAGGCTATGCTCAGCATCATTTAACATGTCGTGCTGAAATTCTTCTTCGGCGCCAAATATACCAAAATCATTGTCTGCGTGAGGTAAAGCGGGAACTATGGGCAAAAGACCAAGTGCGGGGTGTATTCCAGCTTCTTGAAAACCGTACCAGCTTAAACAGGCAGCTAAAATGTAGGGCCAAAAACCGAACTGAGAGCGAATTTTGGTTGAGAAGGGCCGATTAGGATCATCTTGATCCTTCTGTCTAGGCAAATAATTGAAAAAATACCAAACGGCAATCGCAGCGAATACTGATAATAATAACCATTCTGGAGATAGGTCTCCTTGCGGATAAAAAATAGCTAGTATTACTAGCCCAGCAGCATCGTCAGCGATGGCAAGCAGAAGTAAAAATCCAACAGCGGGATGTTTTGCACCAAAAATTATCCGACCCACCAGATATGAAAACGCAATATCTGTTGCAATTGGGATTGCCCAGCCGTTTGACAATATTGCGAGTTTTCCGATTAAATAGGCGCCAAGCAAATAGACTCCCGCAGGCCCGATTATTCCACCTGCGGTCGCAATTAATGGGGTCATGGCTTTTTTGCCACGTAGTGAACCAGATTTTAAAGCAATCGCCTCCCAAACTTCTTTGCCCGCGATAGCAAAAAACAATGCCATTAAAACGTCGTTGATAAGATAATGTAAAGTTAGTGTTCGGTGACCATCATGAAGGTGGCCAATAAAAAAGTTATCGATTAAAACCATATCGACAATATGGTGATAGCTGTCATAATTTATATTTGCCCATAACAAGGCGCCAAAAGCGCCAAAAACAAGAAGCAATGAATATTCTTGGACAAATGACCAAATAGTATTATTTTTTGGTGACATGCTTCCCTCTTCTTCGCTGGGCTAAGATGTTAAATTAATTATCATGAAAATTGATATTTTCGCTAATAATGCCAAATCTTAAATAAAATTCAACTGTTTCTCCAATTATAAGTAATTTTTTCAAATTATTCGAATATGTTTTGCATTTTAGGTTCCGATATTTTCCGTGGTTCTGTTTATGGCAAAGGGCATCCTTTGAATATTGCGCGTGTCTGGCCGGTTATCGATATCTGCCAGGCCTTGGGCTGGATAGAGGAGGGGGAGTACCGCGCTATCGCCCCGGCCCGGCCAGAAGCCTTGCAGCTTTTTCATACAGCAGACTATATCCAGGCGCTGCAGGAAGCAGAACAATATCAAAAACTCGGCGACCAGAAAATGCAGCGTCACCGAATTGGGCTGGATAATAATCCTATATTTCCGCAGATCTATCGCCGTCCGGCAACGGCTGCAGCGGCCAGCATTTACGGGGCAAACTTATTGCTGACAGGCGACAGCCAAACTGTTTTTAATCCGTCAGGGGGTACCCATCACGGGATGCCGGACAGGGCAAATGGCTTTTGTTTTGTCAATGATCCGGCTTTGGCTATCCTGACCTTGCTAGAGGGCGGGGCAGGCAGAGTGGCCTATATCGATATTGATGCCCATCACGCAGACGGGGTAGAAGCCCATCTATCATCTGACCCGCGCGTTAAATTATGGTCTGTGCATGAGGAAAATCGCTGGCCGCGCACTGGCCTGGCCGGGGATATAGGGGGCGGGCAAGCGCGCAACTTCCCGCTGGCCAGAGGGGCAGGAAATAAAGCATTGCTGGAAATCCTTAATCAGCATATTTTGCCAGATATCGACCAATTCAGCCCGGAATTTATTGTCCTTCAGGCAGGATGTGACGGGCTGATGGATGATCCGCAATCCGGGCTGGCCTATACCAACAAGGGCTATTGGCAGGCGATAGAACAGATATTGGCATTGGAAATTCCGGCACTGGTTCTTGGGGGCGGGGGATATAACCCCTTTACAACCGCCCGGGCCTGGGCCGGTATCTGGGGGCTGATAAAGGGCAAAAACCCCTATCAGACACAGGCAAATGAGGCGGTTCATGCTATCCTGTCCGGCCTGGAATGGCAGCATCGCCGCGCCCGCATTATACCGGCACATTGGACAGAACAACTATTTGATGAAACCCCTTAAAATGTTTTTTCGAAAAATACTCATTTCCTGTCTGGCACTATTTAGCCTGATGCTGTTCGCTGTGATGCCGGGTTTATCTGTATCTGCTGAACAGACAGAAAGGATAGAGGTGCAGATTGTCACCTTGCAAGGGGCGCAATATTCTTTCCAGCTGGAGCTGGCACATACGCCAAAGAGACGGGCAAAAGGGCTGATGCATCGCCAGCATCTGACAGAAAATGGCGGTATGCTCTTTATCTGGCCGGAAACAGCCACGCGGCTATTCTGGATGAAAAACACGCCTGTCTCTCTGGATATATTGTTTTTTGACCAGACAGGGCGGCTGGTTTATCTCCATCCCTCTGCTGTCCCTTATTCGCTGCAGACCATTTCATCGCTTCAGCCGGTAAAATATGTGGTGGAAATAAAGGGCGGTTATGCCCGGCGGCACGCGATAGAGGCAGGGGCTTATCTGAATATCATCACCGATATGCCGCCTGCAGAATAAAATGCGGCAAGACAGCCTGTTGCGTTTTGAGAAATCAGGGCAGGGGGCGAGTTTTTTAATATCTGGTGAAATTAGGGCTTGATATCGCCCCTGATGTGGGTGTAAACAGGCGCAGTCGGAGTGTAGCGCAGCCTGGTAGCGCATCTGGTTTGGGACCAGAGGGCCGGGAGTTCGAATCTCTCCACTCCGACCATTTCTTTTTTCTTAAGGTCTGATAGGCGGGAAGCAGTTCCTGCCTTTTGTTTTTATCGCCTCTTTTGCGGCTTGTTTTTCATTATATTTTTAGATAATTTATGGGCATCTGAACCGGGCGAATAAGCGCCGCATCATCAGCAGATTTTATAGACGGGCAGGGGGGCTTGAAGATGGTCAGAGCCAGAATTTATCAGCCAGCGAAAACAGCCATGCAATCTGGCAGAGGCAAGACAAAGAACTGGATACTGGAATATCCGCGCCAGAGTGCTGCCCGGCCAGATGCCTTGATGGGCTGGCAATCGTCGGCTGATACCACCCGCCAGATTAAATTGCGTTTTCCTACCAAACAGGCAGCTATCGCCTATTGCGAGGAACATTATATCGATTATCAGCTGGCATCTGTAAACAGGCGCAAGCCGCGCCTGAAAGCCTATGCCGATAATTTTGCCTTTCGGCGGGTGGGCAGCTGGACACATTAACGCCCCCTTTCGTTAGTTAATCTAGCAAGGGTCAGGCTTTGGCGCAAAAAAGGAGGACAGGCAATGTTCACCAGATTGCGGGACTGGCATATTGAAAAGCTCAATTATATTCAGGAAATCACCGGCCTGAGCGCCTATCAAATGCTGTGGCTGGCCTTTATCGAAGGGGTTTTGGTAGGCCTTTTTGCGGGCTGGTGGCTTTTTGGCTAAAACAGCGTTTGCCAGAGATTTAACAGGACAGGCGGAAAAAAGCTTGTCATCTGCCTGCTGTAATGCCAAAAAGAGGCGCATTATATCCGGCTCCGTAGCTCAACTGGATAGAGCAGCTGACTTCTAATCAGCAGGTTGGGGGTTCGAGTCCTCCCGGAGTCGCCATTTTTTCCTGGCAGGCTGCAAATGGAATTTAAAACCACCTTTAGCCAGAGCATCTCCACCAATTTCTGCACCAATGGCTAAACCTGCCCAAGCCGAATTATGCATATTTTTGCCTGAATAATATTTTTGCCCAGAAAAATGTTGCAAAACAACCCTTTTAAAACCAAACAGCCCGGCCACAAAAACCTCATCATAGAAACGCCCTTTACCCGAACCGGAAAAAAGGGAATCGATTTTTATTGCCGGATTTGCTAGATCATAATAGCTTTTTCATGGATAATCTATCTCCCCAAATACCAGTTACAGGGTATAAGAG
>JAYOMZ010000024.1:4311-36154 GCA_038121125.1 Alphaproteobacteria bacterium | reverse complement strand
GAAGCAGCAGAAGCAGCCGAGGCCATTCAGCCAGAAAATGATGCACCAGAAAATAATACAGAAATCGAAAGCCAGGCAGAAGATATAGCCCAAGCCAACACAGAAGAGGCCGGCACAGAAGAGACACAGCAAACAGCAGAAGCACAAATCGCGGAAACCGGCTCGCCTGAAGCAGATATCAAGGCTGATGCGGATACACCGGCAGAGGCAGTAGAAGCCAGCCCGGAGGCAGAAACAGTAGAAACAGCAGAAACAGAGGCTGGTGAAGAGACAAAAGATGATGACCGCGCGGATGAACAAAAATAGCCCGGCTAGAAAAGCAGCGTGTGATCTGCGGCATAAAATCCTGTCCGGCCTTTTGGGCGCGGTTATCCTGACCAGCCTTTCCGCCTGCCAGCTGGAGCGGTTTCGCCATGAAAAATATAGCTGCCAGAACAGCCAGCTGAATATTGCCGAGATCATTATCCGCAGCGCCAAAAAGGGCAAGGAAGTGAAAATTTTTGGCTATGATGGCGAGCGCACCGGCATTATCGAGGAGATTTCCAGCCAGATTGCCCTTATCCGCACAAGTGACGGCACGCTAAAGCTGAACCGCAAAACAGGCGCATTATCTGTCCAGCTGCAAAACCGCTATAGCCGCGCAAATTGCAAGGTCTCTGTCTTTACCCTGTAGGGTGAAAGCCCGACAAGATCAGGACGGGTAATATTTGGATCGGAAAAATTACGCCCGGTGAAAACGGGCAATCGCCTCGGCTTCTTCTTTTGGCAGATTGGTGGATAGCATAATTTCAGAGGCAGACGCCCCGCTGCGTGCCAGCTCGATTGCCTTGCTCATCTGGCTTTGGGAATGAAAGCCGTCTGCAAGGCGAATAATTTCCTGTTGCTGGCGGGCAGCCGCATCTTCCAGCTCTTGCAATCGATTATCCATCTCTGTCAGACGGGTATTAATCTGGTCAATAGAATTGGTGACCCGAACCAAAACCGTTTCAATATCATTATAGGTCGAGGATAATCGACCCAATATATTGAGCGATTTTTTCTGGAAATTATTCATCATCACAATGACCGCCAGAATGGCCAGCAATATCAGACCTGCAAATCCAAAATTTGATAGAAAAAGGCTTAGGCTCACCACAGCAATCCTTAAGATTTCGTTAATGACAGTATCTGCTATGGAAAGGCTTTTTGTCAATTGGCCGGCTGAAACCGGTATCTGCCTTTTTTATCCCGCCTGCCCTCTTATTTCCGGCTGTTATGCAGCCACATTATTCCTGGCCAGATTATTCTTGGCCAGCTTGCTCTATTGCCTGATTTTGCCGGGCATAAATCTGTGCTGCGGGGCTGCGTACTCCCAAGCCAGGGGAAAAATCAGAAGCCGGATGCAGATTATCCACTGATGGCAGATTTTCGCCCTCATCGGCTGTGTGTTTCGTATCCGCCGCCGCCTCCGGAGTCTGCGTTGCATAGGAAGGCATGGCGCTATCTGGATGCAGATATTTTTGCATATCGCTTACCAGACTGGCATTATGGCGCGCCTGAAGTTCAAGACGCGATAATTGGCGCAGGATATCGGCCACCTCTTCACGCGCATTATAATCCAAATCTGCTGCATGAGAGAGGGTTTCGCGCAGGCCTTCCAGCCAGTCATCAAATTCTGTAACGGCACGGGCAAAGGCTCTGGAGTTGTTCAAACATGAAGAAATGCCCCCAAGCTTTTGCCTGGCGGTTTCCAGAAATTCGGATATTGAGAGAGATGAAGTCATAACCTGCTCCTTTTAATCTGTGAGGCGATTATGCTTTACGTCTTCATCTCCCTGTAGGCATCCATCAGCGCGTCAGAAATCTTATCGATGTCGATTGGATAATTGCCCTCTTTAATTGCTGACTTAATCCGGTTGACCTTGTCCATATCAACTGGTGCAACAGAGGCCATATCACGCGCAGCAGCAGCCATTTCAGCAGATTTAAGCTCTACTGAATCGCTATCTGTTTTGCCGCTCGGCTTTGGCGCAGTTGCCGATACTTGCGATTCTGCAGCATCCGCACGGCGCATTTTCACCGTTTCCATACGACTGATGGCGCTTTTCACACTATCAACCATTGAAACCTCCTAACTTTTATTAAAACGACATATCTTTATAATTTTTTAGCCCCGATGATCACTTTTTTTTCAGAAATCACCGTTGCAACAACTTCCTTGCCAGAGCGTACATTCAAGAACCGTGCCATCTCGCCCCACTGGGCATTTTCCAATGCCCGGCCCTCGCTAAGCACCTGCACCTGACCAAACTGGCTTTCCAGTATGACAGGCTGGCCTTCGCGTACCATCCAGTCTGCCTCCAGATGGCTGGCTCTGACCATCTTACCAATTCCAAGCCGACGTTTCAATTTACGTCCCACCAGCGCTTCTGTAGAAGTAAAATAATCTGAAAATCCGGATGGGCTACCCTTAATGATTTCTATATCGGATGCGGTAATCACATCGCCGCTCTTCAGGCTTTGACGCACGGCCACATAGGCAATATTTTCGCCTGGCTCTGCCAGACTGGCGGTATGGTCTGCTAAGGCTGTTGATGGTAAAATATCTGCTTTTGTGCGGATAGCGATTTTCCAGCCCGAACTATCGGGGCAGGAAATTTCAACTGTCTGAAACTTGCCAAAAAGAGGACTATAGGCCAGAGGCTGGTCGCATGGCCTAAATAATCGCTCAGGATTAATAACCGGATCGGAATCATAGCCCTGTTCGGCCAGAAAATCTGTCAGGCCGGCGCGAAGCTCTGCCCCGCTGACCATTTTATCCGCAAATCCATAGCCAGCGGATAATAGCCAGATAACAGCACTCGCAAATATTACCCTGCCACGCATATTACCCGCCAAAAAAGAAAATATGATCGCGATTATCCCCGCCCGCCTCGATAGTGGTATCAGAGGCAGGCTGTTTGATGATCATGGCCCGAATTTCATTTAACGAGGGCAAATGCAATAATTTATCGGCATACAGGTAATTTGGATTGCCCCGCACAAAAGCTGATCTGTTTTTGCGAATAATCGCCATCTGGACAAAGGCACGATCAATCCCGCTGCCGCCATAAAAATTTGCAATGATATGGCTCAGTGTTTCATTTTTCCTTACCCGATGGCGGGTTGTATAATCCGGGTCGAGGCGAAAGGGATGGGTGTTCACCTCGCCTTCCTGTACGCTGCCGGAATTGCGATATTCCAGCACCACCATTGGTTCGGCCAGTGCCGGCAGAACAAGGCTGCCAGCAAGGCAAAATGCCGGAATAAGATGTTTTTTCACAGAGATCATGGCCATGATTTAAACTCCAGAAAGGTCACCTGTGTACCAGCAAGATCAGCAAGCGCCTGCCTCCTGTCCAGCGGTTCCAGAATAACCAGATTATCTCCTGCTTCGGCAACCCGCAGGATTTTAAATTTTGTGGTTTTATCATCTGTAAAGGCCAGATGATCTGCCCCCAGCCCCTGACGTGCGCCAAGCCGGGCTTGCAATTTGCCATTAACCAGTTCCAGCCGGGCTTTCATGGGTGCACAGGTGATAGTCTCGCCAAGTTTTTTGGCGTGCACCATCGCGGCATTTTCTATCAGCTTTTGAATGGCTTCGCGGCTTTCGCGGCTAAAGGTTTCTATCGTGTAAAACGGGCTTTTTTTGCCCAGCTTAATTTTGAAATCATTTGAAATTTTTTGCTCGCCCATCGAATGACCCGGACGCCTTAGATAACTATCCATAGTGATAATGGCATATCGGGTTTTGGACAAAAGCTCTGGCTTGCTCTGGGCGGTGAGTGAAATATGCGTTTCAATACCCACATCCCCGTCACGCATTTCTATCCGGCCGGATGTTAAATGGCGATAATCATACTGATTAAAGCTGTTTGCCGGTGTGGTCGCAGCGGCAAAATCGGTTGTCCGCGCATCCTCTATCCGCAATTTGGGCTGTGCAGCCAGTGCCAATGCCATTTCATTAGACAGGCTGAGAGGTATCTGTGACATCCAATGCGGTAAATCATACCCCAGCTGGATATGCGGGCGAAACAGGGTGACATGGCTCACTGGCCGGTTCTGGCAGCCATTAGCCTGAACATCGCCTATCACCGCCTCGATAGTCACCTCATAATGGGTATCATCGCGCAACTCATCGGTAATGGCATAATCCAGAATGCGCGAGGCCGGACGGACAATAAACATTTCCTGCAAGCTGGTGGTCTCATCTACCGCGCTATAGCCATTGACCTGCGCCCCGCCTTCCAGTGCGGCATAATAAAGTGCATCTTCCAGTGCCAGATTGCGCGCCTCGTCGACGGCCTCTTCATGCTGGATAACAGCACGTCCTGTTACCGTGACCATTTCAATAGAAGGAAAGCCGGTTGCCTGCACAGCCTTTGAAAAGGCCAGCTGCGGCAAAAAGATAGTCATGATGACTGTCCAGACAAATAGCGCAAAGATGCACAATCTCATCTTTATTTCCTTCTTTGTCGCCTGTTTTAGCGCATATATGCGCCGGTTAGGCTGCCTGACGGGCTGTTTCGATCAAATAGCCGATCATTTCACGGTCGATTTCCAGCACCACTTCATAAGTGTCTGAGCCGGTCGGGTTAATCCGCACGGTACGCGCCCCGCGAATAGTTCCGGAAACCACGCCGCGGAAAGTATCATTCTGCACCATTAAATCGATAACGGTTGTGTTCGAATCCACCTGCAGGCCATGAATCTGTTCGGCCAGATCGCGCATCGCTGCCATTCTGGCAGAGCGGATAGCCATCAGCCTTTTCTGGGCTTCACTGCGCCCTGGCTGAGAGGATGTGACCGCATAACCAATCGCGGTAAGGGTTGGGATATCCTGACTATCTGCGTCCAGCACATCTTTTAGTGTGACAACAGATTGTGTTTGAGAGGCTTCGACCATCGCCATTTCTGCTGCCGCATTTTGCGATTGCATCATATCCATCGAGGCGCTGGTCATATGACCGCAACCACCTAATAGACTGAACCCTGCTAGGGTGAGTAAGCTTTTGCTTGTCCAATTTTTCATTTGCGCGCTCCTGGCATCTTTTACCATTTCACAGACCTTTTTTTCAGGAGGTCAGGTAGCCAATTTCTGCCTCGCCATCCTTATTAAGGGTCAATAGATATCTGGCCAACCATCATGCATCTTCCATGCCAAATCAGGCGATAGCCGCAGGATCATGCCGATTGGCCTTCTTTGGCACGTTATTTGCCTTGTTTTTGAAGGGGCATATTGCGCCTGTTAGGGAATTTTAACGGTAGATACAAAAATGATTAGCAATATCAATATTTTGAGAAGCCATAACCAGTACCAGGACTGGCATAAATATTCTTTATGTCTGATTTCTGACATCAGGAGCCTGTCATGGAAATGACGTTGCAAAGGCTGGGCATTACCAGCATTCGTTCGCTGTTTGGCAGCTTTGTCATGCCTATCGGCATTTTGGTGCTGGTAGCAATGATGGTATTGCCCTTGCCCTCATATTTGCTGGACACTTTTTTTGTTACCAATATTTTATTATCTTTACTGATTTTGATGGTGGCGATGCATACACATCGCCCGCTTGAATTTTCCAGCTTTCCAACCTTGCTATTAATTGCAACGGTGTTGCGGCTGGGGCTGAATGTGGCCTCTACGCGTATTATTCTTGGCAGTGGCCATGAAGGCTCGGATGCGGCAGGCCGGGTTATCGAGGCCTTTGGTGAATTTGTCATCGCCGGCAATTTCGCTGTCGGTATTTTTGTCTTTATCATTCTGGTGATTATCAATCTGGTCGTGATTACCAAGGGCGCCGGGCGTGTATCCGAGGTATCGGCCCGATTTACCCTGGATGCGATGCCGGGCAAACAAATGGCGATTGATGCCGATTTAAATGCCGGTATCCTTTCCAATGATGAAGCCAGACAACGCCGCGAGGAAATCACGCAGGAAGCCGATTTCTATGGCGCGATGGATGGTGCGTCCAAATTTGTAAAAGGCGATGCCATTGCCGGTATCCTGATTTTGGCCATCAATATTATTGGCGGGCTTATTGTCGGGCTGGCCCAGCATGATTTATCTCTGGAATCAGCGGGTAAATCCTATGTGCTTTTATCTATTGGTGATGGTCTGGTTGCCCAAATCCCGTCCTTATTGCTGGCGATTGCAACAGCGATTATTGTTACCCGTGTTTCCAGCACCCATGATATGGCATCCCATATTGGCAAGCAGATTAGCCTGTCACGTGCATGGATACCTGTCACCGGTGTGTTGATGCTAATAGGCTTTGTACCGGGTATGCCGAATTTCCTGTTTATTTCGGCCGCACTTGGGGCAGGCATTACCGCCTATCTGGTCAGGCGGGCAGAACTAAACCCGAGCGATGATAAACTGCCCCTGGGGAAAGGCACGCCCTCTGCATTGGGCGGGCCGGCTGGCACCAGCGCCTCTCATGGCGCAGAAGATGGTACAGACACAACTGCCCCTGACAGAATTGATTTATCAGATGTCACCGATAATTCGCCTGTTTCCATTCAGTTGGGTTACGGGCTGATCGAGATGGTAGATGAAGAGACAGGCGGGCCATTGGTCAACCGCATTACCAGTATTCGAAAGCAGATATCGCGCAATCTGGGCTTTGTTATTCCGGCTGTTCGGGTGCGTGATGATATGAGCCTGAACGCCAATCAATACAGGGTGCGTATCGGCCAGACCATTGTGGGCGAGGATGAGGTATATCCAGACAGAAAGCTGGCCATCCCAGGCGAGCAATCCAATCTGAAACTGCCCGGCATTGAGGTAAAAGAACCTACCTTCGGCATTGATGCAGTATGGATTGAACAGCATAAACAGGCCGAAGCAGAACGCAGCGGTTATGTGGTGGTAGAGCCGGAAACCGTGCTGACCACCCATGTCAGCCATCTGATGAATAAATTTGCCGGCGAGCTGCTGGGACAAGATGATGTACAAGCCCTGCTGGATAATCTGTCAGCCTCTGCCCCTAGCCTGGTACAGTCTGTTATACCAAAGCTGATCCCCTTGCATTCGCTTACAGGTATCTTGCGCGAATTACTGGCAGAGCGGATGCCGATTAGCGATTTGCGCCGAATTCTGGAAACTTTGGCCAATCTGGCAGGCAAGAATTTAACGATTGCTGAATCGGCCGAAGCCTTGCGCCCAGGTCTGGCAGGTCTGCTTATTCAGCAGCTTGCCCCTTTAAGCCAGCCCTTGCCGGTTATCACGCTCAGCTCCGAGCTGGAACATATGCTGATCCAGATGGCACGCCAGTCAGGCGAGGCAGGGCTGATGCTGGATAATGCGCTGGCAGAAAAGCTGATTACATCGGTTACACAAGCCTCCGAGAGGGTATCAGCAGAAGGCAGAACAGCGGTGATGGTTGTATCACCTGCTATTCGCAAACATCTTTCTGCGATTATTCGCCATCATATTGATGACATGGTGGTACTTGGCTTTACCGAATTACCGGACAATCGAAAGATTAATGTTGTTGCCACCATTAGCGGTGAAGACACAGATGCGTCCTGATGCCCGTCCCTGACAAGCGGCATGACGCAGAAATAGAGGAGAAAGAGAGATGACAACGCTGACTGTACAGGCAGAAGATACCGCCACAGCCATGGAACAAATTGCCGATCAGCTGGGGCCGGATGCGTTGATCCTGTCCACAACAAAGCGCGATGGCAAAATCATCATGCGTGCCTCTAATGACAGCCCGATGCCCATTGGCAAAAAGCCGGAAAAAGCAGGCGCACCGGAATTCAGCTCATTATTTGCAGCGGCCTCGCGGCCTGTGGCAACCGGCCGGCCAAAGCTGGCAAGTGAAGGGGTGGAACTTTTTGCCTCTGCTGCTGCGATGAAAGCCAGTCGGCCTGCTGCTAAAAATATTCACGGCCAGGCAAGCGAGGCTGTCTCTGCCTCTGCCCAGCAAGCGATGATGCAGGCTATTTCGCTTATCGCTGATAGAATGGAAATGCTGGAAGCCCGGCTATCAGGGATGATGCTGACCCCGGCTGATGGGCTAAATAGCAGCCTGCAGGATAGCACCCCGATACAGCTGATGCGTGCCGGCTTTAGCCAGGCCAGTATTTTTGCCCTTCAGCCAGCCTATGCCGGGCTTGGCTATGAGGCGGGTGTGACCAGCTTTCTGGAGATGCTAGCAGAAGATTTAACTCTGCCCCGTGCAGAAGATATCCTGACCAAAAGAGTGATTTTTGTGGTTGGGCCATCTGGCTCTGGTCGCACCACCCTTGCGGCCAAGCTGGCCGCCAGCTTAAAAGAAACACATCGCGGCAGGGAAGTTGCCCTGGCCTCGCTTGGCGGCTCGATGAATGAGACCGATACACGTCTGCGTGGCCTGGCGCGGCTGTTGAATATTTCGGTAAGCCCCCTTGCCAAAGAGGTCACTGGCCAGGATTTTGACAAGATGACCGATTTTGACATGATGGTAGTGGATGTCACGCTGGGTGCAGAGGATGCTGTCGCCAAGCTGGCAGAATTAACAGAATATCTGGGCATACAGGATAGCGGTGTGGTGCTGACCATCCCGGGTGGCAGCTCGGCAAAAATGATCGATTTAACCTTGCACCAGTTTGCTGCGCTAAAACCTGTTACCGCCCTGACAAAGCTGGATGAATGCGAAACAACGGCTGCGGAATTTTCAGCCCTGCATAGCGGCCAGGCGCGCATCGGGATGCTTTCGGGCACAAAATCGGTCGTCGGGGCTATCGCCTTTGCAAGCCAGAAAATATTATCGCAATATCTTAAAGAAAACTTCACATTACCTCAGTAAATAACGGCACGGCCAGATCGGATAAATATCTATGACTGTATCAATTGCCATCACCAGCGGTAAGGGCGGCGTCGGGAAAACCAACTGTGCGGTCAATATGGCGCTGTCCCTGTCAAAGGCCGGGAAAAAAATTGTGCTATTTGATACTGATTTCGGCATGGCCAACGCCCATATCCTGTTGGGTCGCAATCCCGAACATAATGCGGCTGAATTTCTGCAAGGCGATGTCAAGCTGGAGCAGATATTATCTGCTGGGCCGGATGGATTGAAATTTATCGCCGGCGGCAGTGGCCTGATAGAAATGCTAAATCTGGATAATCAGGCACGCTATCGGATGCTGCAATCTTTATCGGATTTGGAAGATCAGATTGATTATCTTCTGGTCGATACCCCTGCCGGCGCTTCGGACAGCACGCTGTTTTTTGCCAGTGCCTGTGATATTCCTGTAGTAGTTCTGGTCGCTGAACCGACAAGTTTTTTAGATGCCTATTCTCTGATAAAAGCAGCCCATATTGACAAAAAAATAAATAATTTCAGTGTTTTAGTGAATATGGCAGATAATTCGACAAGCGCGAAAAAGAATTTTGACAAATTTTTTGAGATATGCAGACGCTTTCTGGACGTAAATTTGCATTATGCCGGTATGGTACCGCTTTCCAATGCCATCAGACGGTCAATTGTAAAGCGGACACCGATTGTATCTGCTCAGCCTGTCTCGCCGGAAGCACGCGCTTTTCAGGCGGCCGCAAAAGAGATTGTCAAGGCACCGCAGAACGAGCCAACAGGTATCCGATTTTTCGGAAACTGAGACGGGAAGATGAAGGTCGCATGAAACATTCCTATGCTGAAAAACAGCCCGATGTGGATGAACTGATAAGCACCCATTCAGAGCTGGTGCGTAAAATCGCCTGGCAAATTCATGGCCGTGCCCGTCATATCACCGAAATTGAGGATTTGGTGCAAATTGGCTATACGGGTCTGATTGTGGCCGCACAGAAATACACGCCGCTGGAAGGGGCAAGCTTTGCCTCTTATGCCAGAATTCGCATTCGCGGCGCAATCGTCGATTATTTGCGCAAAAGTTCCAATCTGTGCCGGACAACCATCCAGATTAAGAAAAAATATAATGAGGCGACCGAAAAGCTGGAGCGCAGTCTTATGCGCCAGCCTGACCGCGAGGAAATCGCCGCTGAAATGAAGATGAGCGAGGATGAGCTGATAGAATGGGAAGCTGCCTTTCAGGCCAATACCCATCAATCTATCGACTCTGTCTATGACCAGTTTGCTATCTGGTTCACCTCTTCTGAAAATAACCCTGAAGAAGAATTAAATGAAACAGAGCTGCATAGCCTGTTAAAAGAGGCTCTAAAGACACTGCCAGAGCGCGAAGCCCTTGTCATACAGCTTTATTACGTCGAGGAAATGAACGTCTTTGAAATTGGCGAAGTGCTGGAGGTATCAACCGGCCGAGTATCGCAGATTAAAAAGGCAGCGATAACCCATCTGAGAAACTTTATCCAAAAGGGGCAATAAGCCCCCTTTTTTTCAGTTTTTTCCTATTATTTAGCGAGACAGCACAACCGGCCAGGGGCAATCAGGTAATGACCTGTTCTACGCCTGTATCCGCCATATTGATAAAGAAATTACCGGATGAATTCAGCTTGCCCCTGTAAGCGGCTTGCAAGGCGAGGGCTATTAGCCGCCGATCAGACGACGGGTCATATCGGTTTCGCTCTGCATCAGTCTGGACGAGCCGGAAAAGGCCTGCTGGGCTTGGATAAGTCCTGCCAATTCCGAGGTCATATCCACATTTGACAGCTCTATCGCACCGGAAATCATTTTGCCATAGCCATTTTCAAAGGGCCCGCCAATTTCAGCCGCACCTGAGGCGCCATTTTCGGTAAACTGGTTATTCCCCTGCGGTGTTAGGCGGGTAGGGTCAGAAAAGAGCGCCAGCCCGACCCGGCCAACAATCTGTTCCTGGCTGTCACCCATCTGGGCAATCACCCGGCCAAATTCATCAATATTAATGTCATTCAGATAAAAAGTGCGCCCCTGAATTACAGCAGAGCGCGGCACCTGAATAGGTTGCTGCAGATCAGAAAGCAAAAACTGGCCATCACTGGAGACGATAAATCCGTCATTATCGAGCGTGAAAGACCCGTCACGTGTATAGCTGTTATTTGCACCGGCAGCGGCATCGGCACGCTTCAGGACAAACATCCCCTGCCCTTCGATAGCCAAATCCAGTGTCTGGTTGGTTTGCTTCAATGGCCCTTGCGAGCGAAATTGACGAATAGTATCCAGAGACGCACCATGCCCGATTCGCCCCGGTGCCAGAAAGCTTGCCTTTTCTGCATAGATATCCTGAAAGGAAGCATCCGAGCGCTTATAGCCAGTGGTTTTTGCATTGGCGATATTGTTCGACAATACATCCAGCTGCTTTAACGAGGCGTCCAAACCTGAGCGAATAACTGAAAACATTCGTGATCTCCTGATAATCCGATAAGAGGTCAACGCAACAATCATGCCAAATCTGGTTGCCCATTTTAGTTAGCAGAACAGGTGCTCTATCAGGGGGGAGATATCTAAACTACTTGTTAAGACTAAAATAATTTAGCATTATATTATCGACCGGATTGGAATCTCTGGAGCCTTGCCATTATGAAAAATAGTGATTCACGCTCACTTATCCCGATGCCCTCGCGCGAGGTGGTGGTCAAATCGCAAAAACAGGATTTGGTGCCAGCTACGCTAAATGGCGAGAAGCATGAGTTCCATACCAGAGAAGATGTTCGCAATTTACTGCCCGATATTCTGGGCAAAGCGCTGGCACGTATCTGGATCGACCCCGCTTTTCACCATGAATTTGCGACAAACCCGATCACCGCTCTGGCTAAAAACGGGGTGCGCCTGCCGGAAAATATCGTGGTGGAATTTCAAAAACAGGATAGCCAGCGTCCGCGTGTTGTGGTGTTTGAACAAAAGCCGGGCTCCAAATTCAAGCTTAGAATTTTTTATTTGCAGCTGGTTATGATGGCAGGCCGATAATGGCCATGCCTGTTTGCTGCGCGGCACAACGGCCAGCCGCTCTGCTGTTTCCTGTTACGAGCTTTATCCTGTCTTTTTTGCTGATAACCCAGCCGGTTTACGCAAACGGGCATCAGGGCGATAGCACGCATATAAGCGATTTTGCCCGTGCGGTTCAGGCGGTAAAGGATAAAGATTATCAGCAGGCGCTGAATTTATTTGAGCGCGAGGCCGAAAAAATAGAATTTGAGGCCATGTATAATTTGGCCGTCCTGTTAAAAGCGGGCAAAGGCAGGCCGCAAAATTATATAGATTCGCTTTATTGGGCCTATCTTGCCCAGCTGGGCGGGATTGAGCGGGCGCAGGATATCATAGATGACTTAACCGATATTCTGGATGAAACACAGCGCGCGCCTATCCTGAAACGGGTGGAACAACAGCTATTGGGCCGGATCAATACAGGCGATTTTGAGGCGATACCGCAATATGCGGTTTATTTCACTACTTTGCTGGAAGAGCCGGATTACGCCAGAGCCTATCAATGGTATGCCATTGCCGCCGCGCTGGGTCTGCCGGATATGATAGAGTTGCGTGACGAGATGGAATCCGAGCTTGAAACAAAAGATATCCCGGCCTTTCAGGCAAAAAGCGGCGAGCTATTCACCATGCTGATGAATGGCCAGGCAATAACGACAGAGGAGAAAGCCGTTGAAAATTGACGTACACTGGATCATTGACGGGGTGATGAGCGTTGATGCCAGCTCATCTGAAGAGGCAGAAAAGTCTGTTTCCGAATTATTGACAGCCTTTATCCAGTCTCACCCTGAATTAACCACCCATTTTGGTGCAAAGGCGATACAGGGTCAGGCAATTGGCGAGGATGGCCAGCCGCTGGCCAGGCCGATACTGGATTCCTGACAGGCTTGAGGGTTTGCTGCTTTGCGCCCCTAGTTAAAGGTAGCCAGCAAATCGGCAATGGTTTTTTCCAGTTCTTCATTATCGCGTTCAATATCGGCGATTTCCTGGCGCAGCGATTCAATGCGGGTTTTGCGCTTTTCCATCACTTCGCGAATCTCATCCAGAACCGTTGCCAAACGCTTGCTTAAATCTTCTTCATCTTCTGCCATATTTTTCCTGCCATTCACCGCATCAATGCTTTCAGCATCATAATTTCGACAAAATTTCGCCTGTTAATAAATCGAGGGGTATTTACCCAAAACAGCGCGTTTCTGCCCTATTTTAATAATAGATGCCGCTTTTCGGTCGTTATTATTGCAAGAAATGCGCCGTTTATCGCGGCAGGAGGAGAATTTTTTACAGATTTTAACGGATGCCTTTTTGTCAGCCCGGCAACATTTTATACTTCTGGACGGGCAATAAATGGCGTTTTCACCCCTTTTTTTCGCATTCGGCCTATTTCTTGCAGTCTGATCAATAGAAATGATTAATCTATTGGTTAAGAAAACTGGCCAGATGACAGAGCTGAGTATGAAAGACGAGCAGGAAAAAGAACCGCTATCGCCTATCCGGCTGGCAGAAATCGATGCCCAGCAGAAAATAATGGCACGGGTAGATGAATTAATGAGCGAAGCGGCCCAGACCAGGCGCAGCACTTCTGATGGCACAAATCGGCCTTTTTGGGCACAATCCACCATTGATATTCCGCCATCAGAACAATTTGGAAAGTTGAGACAGATGACAGAAGAAGAACCGCCAAAATCAGAACATGAAGATAAGACAGCTGCATCGCAAGCAGCCCCTGCCGCCCCTGCCCGTCAGGCTGAGGCAGATACAGGCGAAGCAATCGCCCTTTCGGCTATTCGTGACGAGGTCATCAATAAAATGTCTGCCCAGCCAGCTGTTCTGCCCTCTGCCGAGATAGAAGCCCTTCACGCCCGTATCGAGGCAATGGAAGGCCGCATTGACAAGCATCAACAGGATTTGACCGCCCTTCTAAAGCTGGTGCGCCAGCTGGCCGCAAAAAAAGAAGAAGAAAAAACAGAACCAAAGAAAAGCAAAAAATCGGAAAGCAGCGGCTGGGGCTTTGGCCTATTGGTCACTATCTTGCTGGTTGGCGGTATAATTGGCTGGCTGTTCTGGATGGATCCTGCCTTTATGATGGAGATGATGAGCAATCTGGTACATGAAGGGCTGGCGATGGCCATTCAATTATTAGCCCAGCTTGGCGCCGTATAATCTGTTAAAAAATCACTATCTTCCTCTTTGTTTCAACAGGTGAAATCAGGATATGGCTGAAACAAAAGACAGCGCAACACAAATACAAGAAAACACCCCGCTATCACGGCGTGCCAAAATTCTGCTTGGCGCTGGCCTGTTTTGTGCTATCGCGGGCATTGCCGGACTGTTTTTTTATGGCATAACCCATCTTACCGCCCCTGCCCCCCTTTCAAATAGCACGCTGCAGGAAAGGCTGGAAGCCGCAAGGCTTGGCCCGAAAATGCTGGAAAATAGCAGCGATAATTTGACAGAAGACACAGCAGAGGCCGGATCGGCCGACGATGCTGACCCATCCGGGGCTATGGAAGATCTGGATGGGGACGGGGTGATGGATTTTAACGGGCCTGATTATCGATATTATACCTTTGAAACCCCCTTTGTTTCCAATCTGGATAACAGTAAAAAACTTATCACGCTGGAATTATCCCTGCTTATCAAACGGCCTGCCTTTTTTGTCGATAGCGCGCTGGAAGATTTAATGAAACTCTCGCCTGCCATGCGCTCTCGCATTCTAGAATATCTGGTTACCCTCTCGCCGGATGTGCTGAAAACACGCGCGGACAGAGAGGCGCTGGCGGAAAATATTCGCCATCTTCTGAATGACTATTTAAAAGCAGATGAAAGCAATGAAGAAGAAGGTATTTTAGATGTACAGATATTAAAGCTGGTGGTTGCCTGAGGGGCGTTATCTGCTTTGCGGCTGAGCGGCAAAGGCAAAAACCACATTGGTAAAAGCGCTGACCTCTTCTTCTGACAGCACCCCGGATGCTATCGCCTTATGAGTGATAGCCGCGCGTTCATTCGCATTGCGTGCCAAAACAGGTTCAGGCGGAAAAACCCATGTCATTTGCAAACGCTTCTGACGGCTAAGGCTGAATTCTACTGTAATGCCAAACGGGGCAAATAGCGCATTTACCTGTCGTTGAAACGCGCCAAAATGCGGTATCGTGATATGTTTGGGAAAGGTAATGGTGCGTTTTAATTGCGGAGGCTGTCGGTGCGGGGCAGGCACAAAAAAGCTATCTGAAAGATTAAGAGATAGCTGAGCGGTTTTATAATCTGCGGTAGCCTGCGCCTGCATAAAGCCGTTTTTCGTTAAATCAGAATTATCTAAATTATAGCTGATATTGCGGCCAGGTCAAATGCCAACCCCTAAATATGGTTATTTTCCGCTATTTTATCTGGGCTAGCTGTTTTCCTCGTCATCATCATCCTCTTCCGGGTGGCGAACCGCTCTCAGCCTGTCCACAATGGCTTTGACATCATCTTCTGCCATATTCAATTCCCGTGATAATTTATTTATTTCCCGCCGCTCGGCAGAAGAAATATGACCATCTGCCAGCGCCCGGCGAACTTCGGTTTCCATAATGTTGCGTTTTTTCGCCATCTGATTGGAAAAGCCCGAAGCAACAATACCGGTGAGCAGGGCTACCACACACACCCCCATCAGCGCGGTAAAGCCGGCGACCAGCTTGCCAGCTACCGACATCGGCACCACATCGCCATACCCAACCGTTGTCAGGGTAATAAAAGACCACCACATGGATTGCGGAATAGAGCCGAATTTTTCCGGCTGCAAATCATTTTCAAACACATAAATCAGCGTACTGGATACCATCACCGCCAGTACAAGCAGATAAATTGTGGCAAAAAAGGAATTGCGCTCATGCACAACCGCCGCGACCAAATCTTCCAATGCAGAAGTGTAATGCGATAGCTTGAACAAACGCGCCAGGCGCAAAATACGCAGCCAGCGCAAATCCATCCCGCCAAACAGCAAGGGCAGCAGGCTTGGCAAAATCGCTACCAAATCAATAATGCCAGTGGGGCTAAAGATATACCGAAGCCTGGCCTTATAGACAGGGATATGATGATGGCTGGCCACCACCGCGGCCGCCTTTATGCGCAAGATATATTCCAGTGAAAACAGGGTGACCGATATCGCTTCAATCCACCAGAACAGCGCGTGATATTTTGCATAAAAATAGGGAACCGTCTCCAGACAGACAGCTGTTAAATTGATAACAATCATGGCAAAGAGAACGATATCCACCCACCAGCTGGCCCTATCGCCTGGCTCTGCTTTTTCCAGCAATCGATAAAGCTGCTGATTAAGGCTTTGCGTAGAGGATTTTACCACCATTTTATCCCTAAACTCTCTCTGCCCCGCACTCTCTGCCCGGCTCTATTAATTCAGCAAATGATGCCGGCCTGGCGGGTTAGAAATTATCCTTCCGGCTTCTGATTTCTGCAAATACATCCCTGTCAGCGGCATCTGCCATATTTAAATGCGCACGAATAGCGGTATCAGATGCGCGCAAAAACGGGTTGGTGGCCAGCTCTTCGGAAAGCAGGCTGGGCACGGTTGGCTGGCCTTTGGCACGCTTTTCTGTAACGCTGGCACAACGCGCAATCAGCGCGGCATTATCCGGATCAATCGTTAGGGCAAATTTCGCATTTGCTTCAGTATATTCATGGCTGGAATAGATAGTTGTATCTGCTGGCAGGGCGATTAGCTTGCTCAAACTATCCCACATCATCGCCGCATCGCCTTCAAAAATTCGCCCGCACCCCAGCGAAAACAGCGTATCGCCGGTAAAACAGACTTTTTGGTCAGGCAGATAGTAATTCAGCATATCCAGCGTATGGCCGGGCGTGGCGATCACCTCGATAGTCGCGCTGCCAAAATCCAGCCTGTCCCCTTCTTGCAGTGTTTTTGCAATATGGGCATGACCATCCTTGTCCCCTTTCGGGCCATAGATGGTTGCTCCTGTGGCATCGGCCAGCTCTTTTACCCCGTCTGTATGATCCCAATGGTGATGGGTCAGCAAAATATGGCTAAGCTGCCAGCCGGTTTGAACAAGTGCGGCCTGATAGGCAGCACCATCGCCTGCATCAATGGCAGCTGTCTGGCCGGTTTCCGGGTCATGCATCAACACGCCATAATTATCACTGCCATATAGAAACTGTTGAAATCTAAACGGTTTCATCTTTTTTGCTTTCCTCCAGACTTGAACCATGCGGGCAAACAGAGCCATTTTTATCAAGGCTAGTCTAACCGTAATTTATCCTGTCTCACAAGAGGGGGATATACCAATGCTGGCAGCCCGGATATACAAGGCATCATTTCAGCCCCGCTATCTTGTAAAAGTCCTTGCGCCTATCGCCTGCTTCGCGTCATGATGCAGTCATGTTACAGGCTGATGAAATACGTTATCTTGTGGTGCATTGCTCGGACACCCCTGATGAAGACACGCTGGGCGCAGCAGATATTCACGCCATGCATCTGGGCTTTGGCTGGGATGGTGCGGGCTATCATGCCATTATCACCCGTGACGGGATGTGTCATGCGGGTCGGCCTGAATATTGGCAGGGCGCACACGTAAAGGGGCGCAATCACGATAGTCTGGGTGTATGCCTTATCGGCCGCCATGATTTTACCATAAAACAGTTTGCCGCCCTTGAAGCACTTTTGCTGGACTGGTCAAACCGCTATCCGAAAGCAAAAGTGGTCGGTCACCGCGATATTCAGGAAACCCATAAAACCTGTCCCAATTTTGATGCCGGGGCTTGGTGGGCACGCCATAACCCCCTGGCACAAAGACGCGCAATGGTGATGACAGAAACCGCGCCAATTTACCGCGTACCGCCGGAGGAAAACCGGCCTGCCCCTGCCCCCGAAACAGAAGCGCTGATGGGTGAGGAGGTAGCGCTAACCCGCGCGGACCAGCATAGCGGTTATGTAGAGATATCCCTGGCAACAGATGGCTATCAGGGCTGGATAAAAGCGGCCAGCCTTTGTGCGATACCGGAAAATATAACCGGCACAACTCAGGCTATTCGGTCAGCCTGCTGTATTGTAACCCGTGAGGCAGATGTGAAATCTGCCCCTCTTGCCAGCCTGTCTATGGGCGCAAAAATATCTGTATTATCAACAGAAGGGGCTTATGCAAAAATGTCCCTTTATGGCCGGGCAGGCACGATAGAAACAGGCTATCTGCCCCGTCATATGCTGGCCAGCGAGCAGCAAAAACCCGGTTCAGACTGGCCAGCCTATGCCGAGATGTTTATCGGCGCACCCTATAAATGGGGCGGGCGCACCTTTTCCGGACTGGATTGTTCTGCCCTTATCCAGCTATCACTGGGGGCGGCCGGCTATCGCATCCCGCGCGATAGCGGGCCCCAAGAAGAATTTATGCAAACAGCCGCAAAAGCAGATGCCCGCGCCTTTCAGCATTTTCAGCGCGGCGATATTATCTTCTGGAAGGGGCATGTCGGGCTATGTGTGGATGACCGGAATATACTTCACGCAAATGCCTATCACGGGCGGGTCGTAATTGAAGCTGTGAAAGATGCCATCGCCCGTATCGGCAAAACAGATGGCAAGCCGACCCGCCATATAGCTGCCGATCAGCTTTTAACGCTGCAGGATAATCCGGCCAGTATCTAGCCCTTATTCCTGTCTTTATCCAGAGCCGATAGCGTGCCGCGCATCCACCATAACAGGCACAGAGCCGGGCCTACCATCACCGCGGTGATAATGAAAAACAGTCCCCAGTCGCCATTCAGCCAGTCCACCAGCGCCCCGGAAGAAGAGGCCAGCAAGGTTCGCCCCAATGTACCGATAGAGGCCAGAAGCGCATATTGTGTGGCGGTATAGTTTCTGTCCACCAATAGCGAGATAAAGGCCACAAACACCACCGTTGCGATAGCGGCCGCCAAATCATCCAGCAAAACCGCCAGCGCAAACAGCCATTCCACCTTGCCCGTCCAGGCCAGAACAGAAAACAGGACATTTGTACCAGCCATAAACAGACCTGCCAGCAACAGCGCGCGCACTACCCCTGAGCGCACCGCCAAATATGCCCCCAGCAGGGAAGAGGCAACCGTGACCACCCAGCCTAGCCCTTTGGAATAAATGGCGATATCGGATTTGGAAAAGCCGACTTCCTTGTAAAAAATAATCGACATTTTGCCCATAAACGCTTCGCCAATCTTGAACAAAAAAATAAAGCTGAGCAGCATGAGGCCGATTTTAAAGCCGTTATTTTTGAAAAAGCTGAGAAGCGGGGTTACCACTGTAGAGCCTAAAAAGCTGAGGACAAGGGTAGCAGCATTTTTCTGCCCCATACTGTCCTGCATCGCCTGTTGGGCGGCAGCCTGCGCTTTTATCCGCTCGGCCGTGCCGGTTTCAGGGATCATTAACAGCCCCAGATTGGTCACTACGACCAGCCCGCCCAGCACAACAAATGTCATCTGCCAGTAATTTTCTATCCCCATCGCCTGGAACTTGTCGGCCAGCAACAGGGCAACCATCCCGCCCAGCTTGAAGCCTGTCCACCAGCCAATAACTGCCATGGATGCCCCGGCCGCCATTGCCCCTGTATCGGCTCGGTCTATCTGTTCAATCCGCAAGGCATCGATGGTAATATCCTGGGTAGCCGAACAGGCCGCAATCGCTAGCCCGATGGCCATCACCATCACAATATTATCCGAAGGGGCAGTGGTCGCCCATAACAGCAAGCCTGCCAGAATAATCGACTGCATTGTTAATATCCAGGCTTTGCGATGGCCCAGCCTGTCAGTCAAAATGGGAACGCGGAGACGGTCGATAAGCGGTGCCCATAAAAAATTCATCGAATAAACGGCAAAAATCAGCCCGGCCCAGCCTACCGCACTGCGGGATAATCCATCTTCTTTCAGCCATAGCGAGAGCGCACTGCCTATCAGCACCCATGGAAAGCCGCTGATCATCCCCAAAAGGAAGATGCGCCGCATCCGTACATCCAAAAACAGACCCAGCCCCTTTGATGTGCTTTCCATAACGCCCCCCTATATTATTTGCTCTGCAAAGCATTCCCGACTAGCCTTTAGTTTAGGGGCAGATAATGACAGATGGCAAGAGGGCAGAAATATGAACCATATATGGCATTTGCGCCCCCATAAAACAGGCTATCTGCTAGATATTGGCCAAAAACAATTTCCCTGTCTGATCGGCAAAAGCGGCCTTGTTTCTACCGGTAAAAAAAAAGAGGGAGATGGCGCCACACCAAAAGGATGCTGGCCGGTAAGATGTCTGTATTACCGCCCTGACAGAATAGCCAGATATCAGCTGCCCGCCCGCCTGCCCCTATCGGTGCGCGCCCTGAACTCGCAAGATGGCTGGTGTGATGATGCGAGCAAGGGGGTATATAATTTTCCTGTCCGCCTGCCTTTTTCTGGCAGCCATGAAAAGCTGTGGCGCACGGATGGTCTATATAACCTTATACTGCCACTTGGCTATAATGATGCCCCGCCTGTAGCAAACAAAGGCAGTGCAATTTTCCTCCATTGTGCTGATAAAGATAACAAGGTTACAAAAGGGTGCCTTGCCTTAACCCAGACAGATTTACTGGCCGCTATTCAGCAAATACATAACCACCTTTATATTAACATTTGATAATATTTTAAGACGGATTTCTGGATGGAAAAGCGCTGGAATATATTTCCCTCGAAGATTTTGAAATTATCTAGATTATTCTGCGAGGTTTTCTGCGGCCAGCAGGGCGGCAATATCGGCATGGCGGCGGCGCAATTTTTCGTTGCGCGGCTGCATTTCAGACATCAGCCCGTTTTTCACCCGCCCCTGTAACACCATTAATTGCGTGGATATCAGGTTAAGACAGATTTTTTGTGCAGTACCGGCTTTCAACCTGGTGGAACCGGCCAGCGCCTCTGCCCCGGTTGCCAGCAGAACAGGGTACTCTGCCACCGCCAGCAAACCGGTATCCGGATTATTGGCAATACCGATGGTCAGCGCGCCGGCTGCCTTGCCCGCTTCCAGCGCGGCGATGCTATAGGGAGTTATTCCGCTGGCCGCCAGCCCGATAAGGATATCGCCTTTTGTGATGTTCAGCTCGGCTGCGGCCTTTTTGGCGGCAGCGGGGCTATCTTCTGCCCCTTCAACGGGGCGCAGCAATGCCTCTGGCCCGCCCGCTATCAGATAGGCTACCCGTGAAGAAGGCCAGTTAAAGGTCGGTAATAATTCCGAGCCATCCTGAACCGCGATACGCGCAGATGTCCCTGCCCCGGCATAAATAAGCCTCCCTGTATCGCTGGCAGACAGGCTGTGATGACCGGCCTCTATTGCTTTTTCTATTTGCGGCAGGGCAGCTTTTAGTGCGCTTATGGCTTCTGCCTGATTATCCAGCATTACGGCCAGCGCGCCCTTTATGCTCAGCCTGTCCAGCCATTTATCAGAGGCCAGCCGGGCTTCGGTACTCTGTTTGGGACGGTTAGGCATATTGCTCCCCCTATTTTTTGCCCGCCTGTGATGCGTGCCCATTTTCGATTGAACATAGACAATTCATCGTCTTTTTGCTGTAGTTCTAAGCCTATCATAAATCCATCAGGGAATAATAGATTCATGCTTGGAATTATCGGCCTGATGTCCGGCACCAGCGCAGACGGCATTGATGCCAGCTTTATTCGATCAGATGGCAAGCAGCTAGAGGCAACCGGCCAGCAATTAAGCTTTGATTATCCTGTCCGGTTGCGCGAGGCGATCTATGCTGCCCGTAAAAATGCCGCAGATTATCTGGCCAACCCGTATCGGCGCGAAGCCCTTATTCGCGGCATTACAGATGCCCATATCGATGCGGTAGCCGCCTTGCGCCAAAAGGCAGGTCATCCAAAAATAGATTTCATCGGCTTTCATGGCCAGACTGTCTATCATAATCCGGCGGCGGGTCGGACTATCCAGCTGGGCGACGGGCAATATCTGGCCAGCCAGACAAAGACCCCTGTTATTTATGACTTCCGGGCAGCCGATATGGCTGCAGGCGGGCAAGGTGCGCCGCTTGCCCCGATTTACCACCAGATTATGCTGCTGCAATCAGGCCTCCCCCTGCCTGCCCTTTTTATCAATATAGGCGGGGTGGCTAATGCCAGCTTTATTGATGACAGCTATCTGGAAGGATATGATATCGGGCCTGGTAATGGGCTGATAGATGATCTCTGCCAGATTTTTTATAAAAAACCCTTTGATGAAAACGGGGCTATCGCTGGCTCTGGCCAGATTTACCAGCCCTTTATTGATAAAGTGCTTGCTGACCCGTTTTTTCAGCTTGTCGGCCCGCGCTCGCTCGACAGGGCCGATTTTCATCCCTATCTGAAACTGCCTGATTTTGCCAGCCTGCCAGCAGCCGATCAAATCGCCACCGCTACCGCCCTGAGCGCACAAGCGATTTGCCATAGCCTGACCCATCTGCCCGGCCAGCCCAAAAATGTGATTATTGCCGGCGGGGGGGTGCATAATCACACGCTGATGAAACAAATAGAAAATGGCTTGCCAGAGGGGTCTACCCTGATAGAAGCCAGTGCCATAGGCTGTGATGCCGATTTTGCCGAAGCCGAACTTATTGCCTTGCTGGCCGCCAGATGGCACGCCAAATTACCCTCCAGCTTTCCGGCCACTACAGGCGTTTCTGCTCCACAGATTAGCGGGATATGCGCCCTGCCAGCCATATCCTGAAGCAATGTCATTTTAACGCTAGCCCCGGGATGGCTGAGGGTTTTATACTTAAAAAAAGACCGCCCGACAAAATAGGTTTTCGCCCATGCCCGAACCCACCTGCCAGACAAGCCTGCCCATTCATCGCGGCTATATTGAGGGCTATTATGGCCAGCTTCTGGGCTGGGAAGAGCGGGCTGGCCTGATAGACCATCTCGCCCGGCTTTCCTTTGACAGCTATCTTTATGCGCCAAAAGAAGACCTCTATCATCGCTGGCAGTGGCGCACCGCCTATCCAAGCGAATTTATGGCCAGCTTTCGCAGATTTTCTAATCATGCAAAATCTGCCGGCATTCATCTATTGGCTGGCATCGCCCCCGGCCTTGATTTTGATTTTCAGACGCCGGAAGCAGATACAAACGCCCTGTTTGCCAAATCCGCACAATTACGTGCAGCAGGGGCAGATGCGATTGTGCTGATGTTTGATGATATCTCGGACGATATCACGGCTCTGACGGAGGCTGGCCTGTCTGAAGGGGAGTGCCATGCCAGGCTGGCCAATGATTTGCAAACCCGTCTTGGCTGTCCTGTCCTGCTGGTACCGCGTCTTTACTCGGACGAAATATCAGGCGACCATCCAGCCTATGGTACCGCCCTTAACCGGCATTTATCGGCCGATATATCGGTTCTGCTTTGCGGAAGAACGATTGTTGCAAAAGAAGTTAATCTGCATGGCAAGGCCGGGCAAATAGGCAATATGCTGGCACGCCCTGTCGTGATTTGGGATAATCTGTATTGCAATGATTATTGCCCGCGCCGCCTGTTTCTTGCCCCCTATGATGGCAGGGACGAAGCCGATCCCATCCTGTTAAATGGCACAGGCCTGTATCATACGGACAAGTTGCTGCTGTCGCTGATGGCCGGTACAGGTCAGAAAAAAGCCCTGACAGAGGCAGGCGTGCCAAAAGCGATAGAACCACTTTTGCCCTTTTTTGGCCTGCCTGTTTTTTCTGGCCAGACACCGCCTGAAATGCCGGATTATTCACCAGATGCCGCCCTGGAGGGGCTGGAAATTTTGCTTTGGCAATGGAAATCACCATTGGCACGCGAATGGTATCCTGTCCTGTTTGGACTGAAACATGATATCCAGATAGAAACAGGCCAGATGCCGGTTGAAAGACAGGCGAAAACACAAAGCCTGGCATTATTTACCAGATTGCAGAAAGACCGAAAATGAGCCTGTCTGACATCCCTGAAGCCGCGGAAGATGCACCGCCCCTCAGGGGGATGAAAATTTTTGACGGGCATAATGATATGCTCTACCAGCTATGGAAGCGGGGCGATCAAAAAGGCCAGCTCTATCTTTGCGATGCCAGCGACAATCCGGTATGCCTTGCCCATCATCATTGCCAGACAGGCGGGCTGGCAGGCGGGCTATTTGCGATTTTTGTCCCGACAAGCATGAGTGCCTCAGGCGACCCGCTGGAGGGCACAGAACCGCTCAGCCAGCGTCAGGCCTTTCAATATACTACTGATATGATTGAAATTGCCGAATATCTGGCAAATAAGCACCGCGATAAATTCAGCCTGTGCAAAAATGCGAGCCAGGTCGAACAAGCCGCCCGCAACGAGGCGATAGCCGCGATTTTGCATATCGAAGGGGCAGAAGCTATCAGCCCGTCATTGGACGAGCTGTATCTGCTAAAAGAGCGGGGCATCTGCTCTATCGGCCCGTTATGGTCACGGCCGAATATTTTTGGCCAGGGCGTGCCTTTTTCTTTTCCGGGCAGCCCGGATCAGGGCAGCGGGCTTACTGGTCATGGCAAGGCATTGGTGAAAGCCTGTGACGAGACAGGGATAATGCTGGATGTTTCTCACCTTAATGAGGCCGGATTTTGGGATATTGCCAATCTTTCTGAGCAGCCCCTGATCGCCAGCCATTCCAATGCCCATACGCTTTGTCCCAGCCCGCGCAATCTTACCGATGCCCAGCTGGACGCGGTTGCCGAACGCGGCGGTCTGGTCGGTGTCTGTTTTGCCACTGCCTATTTACGTGCCGATGGTGCGCGCGATCCAGACACAGAAATAGAATTGATTTTACGCCAGTTTGATTATCTTATCACCAGGCTGGGCGAGGATCATGTCGGCTTTGGTTCTGATTTTGACG
The DNA here is from genome assembly GCA_038121125.1 of Alphaproteobacteria bacterium. Classification (GTDB taxonomy): domain Bacteria; phylum Pseudomonadota; class Alphaproteobacteria; order Puniceispirillales; family Puniceispirillaceae; genus JADHLI01. The sequence goes on along the minus strand of JAYOMZ010000024.1, from coordinate 11,415 downwards.
GGGCGGTATTGCCTGGCCAGCTGGCCACCCCCTCTATGTTGCCGCAGTTGCTGGACGCGATGCAGGGTTTTGGTTTTGGCCAGCCTCTTATCCGCAAATTATGCTGGGATAACTGGCTTGGGCAACTTGCCTGATACCGGCAATTCAGCCCTTGATTTTTATCGCAGCATATCTGGCAAGCTGGCCATGCCAAACCCGGCCTTTATCAGCCCGTCCTTGATATGGGCAGCTGTTTCCAGCGCGGTTGGCCCATCGCCATGCACACAGACCGAAACCGCCTCTACAGCCAGCTTTCTGCCCTCTACATCGATAATGATGCCTTCTTCGAACATCCTCAGACAATGTGCAAGGCTGGCCTCTTTTTCATGGATCATCGCATCGGGGCGGCTACGCGGTACCAGCTGGCCATCCGGCATATAGGCTCTATCGGCAAATACTTCTGCTGCCACCGGCAAGCCTGCCTTTTCGCCCTCGCGCACCAGCTCGCTCAATACAGGGGCCAGCAGGATTAAATTTTTATCTATCGCCCTTATAGCCCGCACAATAGCCGCAGATAGCCCGGCATCCACACAGGCCATATTATTTATCGCGCCATGCGGCTTTACATGGCTAACCTCTACCCCCTCTTGTGCAGCAACGCCCAGAGCCGCGCCAAGTTGATAGGCTATAAGACGCTCTATTTCTGCCAGTGGCAAATGCATCTGCCTACGCCCGAAGCCATGCAGATCATAAAAACCCGGATGCGCCCCGATTGAAACATTATTATCGGCCGCCATGCGCATCACCTGTCCCATGATATTATAATCGCCGGCATGAAAGCCGCAGGCGATATTGGCAGAGCCAATAATGGATAACAGACCCTTATCATCGCCCATCTGCCACGGGCCATAGCCCTCTGCCATATCTGCATTCAGATTAAAGCGTTTTGCCATATCTCGTCTCCTGAAATTTTCCTGCAATTCATTTTAGCCAGGGCTTTTGCCTCTTGTCTTTATATCATGGTTGTTTCTATAGTTTTTATCTGAAATCATCGGGCGCGCAAGCTGAACCTTCCAGGATAAATATTCCATGAACAGGGCTGAAAACATAACCGCGATTATCAAACCTGTCTGGTTTCCGGCAGGCGATAGAGGGTTATTGCTGGATTTAACCGGCTATGGAGCACAGCTGGGCGGTCTGCCCCCGGCTGATAAACGCCAGCCCCTGACCCGTTATGCCCGCACCCTCAGCCAGCAAATCGAACAAATGCGCCTGGCTGGCAAGCTGGCAGGGATAACCGATATCGTGCCCGGTCTGGCCAGCCTGCTGGTTCATTATGACCCGCTGCATATCACAGCAGAACAGATTAAATCTGCGGTTGCAATGCTGCTGGAAAGTTCAGATGACAGCCCGTCCCGGCCCACCCGAAAATGGTGTTTGCCGGTTTTATATGGCGGGGCAGCAGGGCCTGATCTGGAAGAGGTTGCCAGGCGCTGCCAGATGACAGCAGATGAGGTTATTGAGCGTCATTGCCGGACAGAACTCGAAATCGGCATTATGGGGTTTTTGCCCGGCCTTGCCTATATGACCGGACTGGATAGTGCCTTGCATTTACCGCGCCGTTCCGAGCCACGCACCCATGTACCGGGCGGTTCGGTCGCTATTGCGATGGATCAAACAGTTATTTATCCCCTGGATAGTCCGGGGGGATGGAATCTTATCGGAAAAATGCCGATACCCCTGTTTGACGCAAAACGACCGGAACCGGTCTTGCTAGGTGCCGGGGAAAAAATTTCCTTTCGCGCGATAACGCCACCAGAATATGACGCCCTGCAATATGCGTGTGCAGATGGCCAGCTGCCCATCACCGCAGAGGAGATATAGCAGAATGTCTGGCAATCAAACGCGCCTTCATATTCTGTCTGCCGGGCCTTATACCACTATCCAGGATGCGGGGCGGCCGGGCTATCAGGCCTATGGCGTGCCGGAAGGTGGCACAATGGATGAAGATGCCCGTTTATGCGGCAATTGGCTGGTCGGCAATGATGCAAGGGCAGCTGGCCTCGAATGCTATATTGGCGGCTTGCGTTTCAAGGTAGATGGCAATCTTCTCATCGCTCTTGCCGGTACTTGCTCGGACGTCTTGCATATCACCGACCCTCAGGGCAATGAAAGACAGGCAGAGCCGGGATGTACGATAGAATTATCCCCGGGCGATAGCGTTTACCTGCCGCCTATGCGCAGCAGCAATCTTGCCTTTATCGCCCTTTCCGGTGCAATAGATTTGCCAGCTATTTATGGCTCTTTATCCACCTCTTTAAATGCACGGCTGGGCGGCATGGAAGGCAGGCGACTGGCCGATGGGGACAGTTTTTTGATAAAGACCAGCCTTCTGTCACATCTGCCGCGTACCCTGCATCAGCCAGAGGCCTTGTTCCAACCGACTGAAAATTTGCGCCTTGTGCTTGGCCCTCAAGATTATGCCTTTCCTGGCGAAGAGGTGGATAAATTGCTAGGCACCCAATGGACATTAAGTGCGAAAATGGATCGCATGGGATTACGCCTGACAGGGCCGTCTATCCGGCATAAAAAATCGGCTGATATTCTCTCGGACGGCATTGTCAAAGGCGCGGTTCAGGTGCCAGGCGATGGCCAGCCCATTATTATGATGGCCGACCATCAAACCACCGGCGGCTATACAAAAATCGGGTGCGTTATTTCGGCTGATTTGGGCAAGCTTGCCCGCCTTCATGCCCATAAAAAAATTCGCTTTCAGGCGGTTACCCAGAAAGAAGCGGAAATACTGGCAAAACAGCATAAGGCAGAACTTGCCCGAATGATGCGAGAAGCTGAAGAATGAGTAAAGATAAGCAGATAGAGATTTAAGGGAAGTAACAAGACGATGACACAGGAAATGCTGGAAGCAGATTATATTATTGCCGGAGCAGGATCAGCTGGATGTGCCCTTGCAGCACGCCTTAGCGAGGATAGCACCAGGAAAGTTATATTGCTGGAGGCAGGCGGTAATGACCGTCACCCGCTTATTCATATTCCGGCAGGCTATATCAAGCTGATGAATAATCCGGACATGAACTGGATGTTCAAAAACGAGCCTGTTGAAGGGGTAAAAAACCGGCAAATTGATATGCCGCGCGGCAAGGTACTTGGCGGGTCATCCTCTATTAACGCGATGTTATATATTCGCGGCCAGGCAGATGATTATAATATGTGGGCACAGCGCGGCAATACCGGCTGGTCCTATGAAGAGGTTCTACCCTATTTTCTGAAATCAGAATGTTCAGAAGTGTTAAAAGATAAAAGCCTGCGTAAGGATACCGACCAGCTGGACCCCGCCTATCACAATACAAGCGGGCCATTATATGTATCTGATCTGCGCAATAATTATGAAATACTGGACAAGCTGACAGATGCAGCCGAAAGCTGCGGCTATCCGCGCAACACAGATTTTAACGGCGCATCCCAGGAAGGGTTTGGCTATTATCAGGTTACCCAAAAAGGCGGCAAACGCTGGTCAAGCCGCCGCGCCTATCTCAGCCCGGCAGAAGGCCGGCCTAACCTTACTATCCTGACCCATGCCCATGTCACCAAATTGCATTTTGATGAAAGCGGCAAGCGCGCTTGTGCTATCAACATCCAGCATAGGGGCAAGCCTTTTACCCTGAAAGCTCATAGAGAGATAATCCTGTCTGCCGGGGCAATACAATCGCCGCAAATACTGGAATTATCCGGCATCGGCCAGGCTGACAGGCTGAAAAAGCTGGGAATTGACGTAGTACATAATTTGCCCGGCGTGGGCGAGAATTTCTCAGACCATTATATTGCCCGCCTGTCCTGGCGGTTGCGGCGCAATATATCGCTGAATAACCGGGCCCATGGTCTGAATTTGATTAAAGAGGTACTGGATTATGGCTTGCGCCAGCGCGGCATACTGGCTTTACCTGCCGGGGTTCTGGGCGGGTTTGTGCGTTCCAGCTCTGCGCTGGATACGCCTGATATTCAATATCATATTGCCCATGCCAGCTTTGAAAATCCGGCAAAACGTGTTTTTGACAAATTTCCCGGCCTGACCTTTGGGGCGTGCCAGCTTCGCCCCCATTCCGCCGGCTATATTCATATTACTTCCAAAGACCCGTTTGCCCACCCGACAATCCAGCCCAATTATCTGGATTCCGAAATTGACCAGCAAGTATTGATAGCCTCTATGCGCATCGCCCGCGATATCATGTCTTGCGAGCTCATGCGCGACGAGGTGGTGCATGAAACCAAACCTGGCCGCGACATTCAAAGCGATGCAGAATTACTGGAATATGCCCGGCAAACAGGCGTCACGCTCTATCATCCTGTTTCTACCTGCCGGATGGGAGATAATCCGAAAAATGGCGATGTGGTGGATAGCCGCTTGCGGGTTTATGGCATAAAGGGCTTGCGGGTGGTTGATGCCTCTATCATGCCGACCCTGATCTCTGGCAATACCAACGCCCCGACCATCATGATAGCAGAAAAAGCAGCCGATATGATAAAAGAGGATAATCGGTAATGGGTAAATTGTTCGAGGGCGCGCCCCGTATTTTTGAGGTGAACGGCACCCATATTGCCTATCGCAGTGCTGGAAATGGCCCTGCATTGTTACTGTTGCATGGCTATCCGCAAACCATGTTTATGTGGCATCTGGTAGCCGATAGGCTGGCAGAAAATTACACAGTGGTTTTGGCGGATTTGCGCGGCTATGGCGATAGTGGCAAGCCGCCAACAGATGCCCGTCACAGCCCCTATGCCAAACGCGAAATGGCCGCAGATATGGCCGCGCTGATGACCCATTTAGGCCATCAGCAATTCGCGGTAATGGGGCATGACCGGGGCGGGCGGGTCGCCCATCGTCTGGCACGCGATCATGAAGAACGAATAGCTGGTATGGCGGTTCTGGATATCGCTCCTACTCTTAGTATGTATGAACAAACCGACATGGTCTTTGCCAAAGCCTATTATCACTGGTTTTTCCTTATCCAGCCTGCCCCCTTGCCAGAAACCCTTATCGGGGCAGACCCTGAATTTTATCTGCGCCGGAAAATTGGCAGCTGGGGAGCATCAGGCGATGTTCATAGCGATGATGCCATGACAGAATATCTGCGCTGTTTTCAGGGCGATACCATTCATGCCTCTTGCGAGGATTATCGCGCGGCCGCCAGCATCGATCTGGAACATGACCGCGCCGATGCAGGCAAAAAACTGTCTATCCCTGTCATTGCCCTATCCGGGGCAGACAGTTTTGTTGGTAAAACCATTGATATTGGAACTTCCTGGAGAGCGGTCTGCGAAAATCTCTCTGTTGGACAAGTGCCGGGCGGGCATTTTCTGGCAGAAGAATCGCCAAAGGAATTGCTGGAGCTCTGCTTACCCTTTTTTGCGAAATGCCTTGATAAGGCCTAGCCTGTCTGACAGTGGCAATCCAGCGCTTGAAACTCGCTAAAGGCGTGCTATGTTTTCTATATCCTTTTTCCGCGAAACGGGGTTTTTCCGGTGCCCGGGCTGAGCGTAAGCATGGATTGATGAATAGTTAAGCAAAGGAAAGAAAATGCGTCATTTTCAATATCCCGGCCGTTCCCCTGTTATGAGCCCTAATGCGATGGCCAGTACCTCGCATCCGCTATCCACGGCGGCGGCACTGGATATTCTGCGGCAAGGCGGCAATGCGCTGGATGCGGCTACGGCTGCGGTTGCGGTACAATGTGTGGTAGAGCCGCAATCAACCAGTATTGGCGGGGATTGTTTTTGCCTGTATGCCCCGGCAGATAGCGATGAGGTTATCGCCATTAACGGTTCGGGGCGCGCGCCAGCCGGTCTGGAGGCAAGCTGGCTACGCGAACAGGGCTTTGATAAAATTCCCCAGCAATCTGCCCATTCGGTAACCGTGCCGACAGCTGTGGATGCATGGGTGACGCTGAACCGCGATCATGGCCGGATGAGCCTTGGCGATATCCTGGCTCCATCTATTGGCTATGCGCGCGATGGCTATGCCATTACCCCGCGTGTAGCGTTTGATTTTTCCGGCTGTTTTGATCTGTTAAACGGGGATGATGACGCCCGGGCGATATTCCTACCAGAAGGGCGCTCGCTTGTTGCAGGCGATGCCCACCGCCAGCCAGCTTTGGCCGCGACCCTGTCCGAAATTGCAGAAAAAGGGCGCGACGGCTTTTACACAGGCTGGGTCGCAGAAGATATGCTGGCCAAGCTGAACGGGCTGGGCGGCAAGCATACACAAGCTGATCTGGATAATGCGATCGCCAATTATGTTACCCCCATTAAAACCAGTTATCGCGGCTATGATATCTTCGAATGTCCGCCAAATGGACAGGGTCTGATTGCCTTGCTATTGCTGAATATGGTGGAAGGGCTGGATAAATTTGGTGACCATCCGATAAATCTGCAGCGCATCCATCACGAGATAGAAGCAGGCCGGCTTGCCTATCGTGACCGCTCTTTATTCCTGGCAGATCCCGATTTTGTTGATGTGCCGGTCGATACGCTTATCGGCAAGGATTATGCAAAGAAACTGGCCGGCATGATTAACCCGCAAGCCGCCTTGCATCCACTGCCAGATTGCCCGCTGCCACGTCATAAAAGCACGGTTTATATCTCTGTTGTGGATAAGGACAGAAATGCCTGTTCCTTTATTAATACGGTTTATCATACTTTTGGAGCCGGTCTGGTCGCACCGAAATCCGGGGTATTGTTCCAATGCCGCGGCATGGGCTTTACGCTGGAAGAAGGTCATCCAAACTGTATTGCCCCCAATAAGCGGCCACTGCATACCATCATTCCGGGCATGGTCAAACAGGCGGGGCGCACCGTAATGCCCTTTGGCGTGATGGGCGGGGAATATCAGGCTTTTGGCCATATGCAATTCCTCAGCCGCTTGTTGCATTACGGCATGGATATTCAGGAAGCTCAGGATTACCCGCGCTTTTTCCCCGATCCCTTTTCTACAGAGGTGGAAATCGAAGCCCCCATCAGTGACGAGCTGTTTGAGGGTTTGCGTAAAATGGGTCATCATGTGGTGCGGGCAGCAAAACCTGTTGGCGGCTCGCAGGCGATATGGATTGACCC
>JAYOMZ010000024.1:2479-4211 GCA_038121125.1 Alphaproteobacteria bacterium | reverse complement strand
TTTGGCGGCGAATATCTGGTGCGCGGCGGCAATATGGATATTATTCAGGACGAGCTTTGGTCGCCTACGCGAATGGTGCTATTAAGATTTCCGTCACGGGCGCGCGCACTGGAATTTATCAACAGCCCGGAATATGCCCCTGTTAAACAAATGCGGATGGATAATTCTGCTGGCAGTCTGGTCATTCTGGAAGGGATATAAATCCGGCTATCTGGCCAAATCCGGATAAATATACAAGTTGGGCTTAAAAATAGGCTAAATAGTCCTGACAAACATTATACGGGTAAAAAATTGAGGGGAAAAAACTGTGTCATCAACCGATATCTCAGCAACATCTATCGAAATTCTAAAAAAGGCATCTGTGGCTACGCTGGCAACAGCCTTATATAAGCGCGGCTTGCGCAATCAGGTGATACAGGATGTTCATCCTGTTGGCCGGGATCATAGCAAAAAATCTGTTTCGGGTGCGCCCAATATGGTGGGCCCTGCTTTTACTTTACGCTATATGCCCGCTCGTGAGGACAGAAATACACTGGCAGAGTTTCAGAACCCGCAACACCCTCAGCGCCAGGCCATTGAACAATGCCCGGCAGGTCATGTGCTGGTGATGGATAGCCGCAAGGATGCCCGCGCCGCTTCGGCAGGCGATATTCTGATTACCCGCTTGATGATGCGCGGGGCAGCCGGTGTTGTCACCGATGGCGGTTTCCGTGACTCAGACAGTATCGCTGAATTGGATATGCCGGCCTATCACCACCGCCCGGCCAGCCCGACAAACCTTACCTTGCATGAAGCTATAGATATCAACGTGCCGATTGGCTGCGGCGATGCAGCTGTCTTTCCGGGTGATTATATTGTCGGGGATAATGACAGCGTTATTATTGTTCCTGCCCATCTGGTAAATGAACTAGCAGAAGAAGCCAGGGAAATGACCGCCTATGAGGATTTTGTCACAGAACAAGTCAAAAAAGGGGAAACCATTATCGGGCTTTACCCTTGCACCCGGGATGAGCATAGACAAGCCTTTGAGAAATGGCGCAAGAAAAATAACCGCTAACCAGCTCATAGCCTCACCAGCCCCCGCCAGAATAGTGTAAAAAATGACGTTATGGTTTATAGTTTACGGTACGAATTTTGATATTCTTAACGATAAAAAAACGCGTTTGGATGGATATCGCTCCTACACACTGCCCCTATCCGCTGGCAGACTACCTTTTTTGGTGAAAAAGGCCTGATAGCTGGCGGCTATTAAATGCCCCGCCATTACAGGAACGAAAATCTGTTCTTGATCGCTTGGCCTTTTCCTGCCCAGAATATTCTGTGAGATGGCAAAAAAGGGAGGAAGTAAAATGTCTGGTTCTACATCATTGAATACGCAAGCTGTTTTGTCGATGAAAGGCAGCGGCTATTATTCTGCACGGACTATCGGTGCAAAACATGCGATTGAAACAACTCTTCCATTAATGCTGGCAGCATTGGACAGTCTGCCCGACTTGCCAGTGCTAAAGCTGGCCGATTATGGCGCGGCAGATGGCGGTACCAGCCAGTATATGTGGTCACAGCTTATCTCCAGCATCCGTGCCAGCGGCGATAATCGCCCCATAGAAATCATCTATACCGATTTAGCCTCAAACGATTTTTCCACCCTGTTTCGAACCATGCAGGGGATGCAGGGTAATAGCGCTGATGCCTATCAAATTCAGCATGATAATGTTTTTGTGCATGGTTGCGG
>JAYOMZ010000024.1:0-2379 GCA_038121125.1 Alphaproteobacteria bacterium | reverse complement strand
ATAGCGCTGATGCCTATCAAATTCAGCATGATAATGTTTTTGTGCATGGTTGCGGTACTGGTTTTCACCAGCAACTTATGGCACCGGAAACGCTCTCGCTCGGCTTTTCAGCTACTGCGATGCATTATGTTTCGGAAAAACCCTGCCAGATAACCAACCATGTTCATATGGTAGGGGCGAACACAGAGGAACGTGGAAAATTCACCCGGCAAGCTGCCAGAGACTGGGAGCATATCCTGCTTGGCCGGGCAGCCGAGCTGGCAAAGGGTGGGCGGTTTATCTGTATGAATTTTGGGATTGATGAAGACGGTCGTTATCTGGGCCATACAGGGGGCGTGAATATGTTTGACCGTTTCAGCAAACATTGGGCGGCCTTGCGTGATGCCAGGGTTATATCCTCAGATGAATTTGTAAAAGCAACCTTTGCCCAGCATTATAGAACGGTTGAGGAATTTACAGCGCCATTTTCAGATCCCGCCTCTGCAGTTTCAAAGGCTGGGCTAAAGCTGTTATCGGTAAATACCCGTTTAACTCCGTGTCCTTTCCGCCTAACCTATGACCAATCAGAGGGTAAAATGTCTTCTGGTGAATTTGCTGCAACTCTGATTCCTACCATGCGCAGCTGGTCTGAAACGGTTTTCCGCACTGCTCTGGAAGGCCGCGCAGAAAAAGAAATAGATACTATCATAGACCAGTTTTATGGTGCCTATGAAAAAGAAGTGGCAGCCAATCCAGATGGCCATGCAATGGATTACATCCATATTATTTTGGAGCTTGAGAAAACCTAAAAAATTTGTTTGAAAAAGAAAAATATCAGCCACCTCCTTTATTAGCTTGTGTTTTTCTATCTTATGGATAAAAAATTGAAGTTTTAATGTTTAACACGATTATTTTTACTGGCAAAAAGACAGGCTAGAAAAATGACATTTAAATCTGAACCGCAAAGCAAAACAAAATCTTCGATGTGGCCGCATACCCCGCCCCTACCGTTGCAAACCTCCCCTTATGTGATTGCTCCCTCGCAATTAAATGCTCATGTAAAATGGCTCTATCGTTCCTGGTTGCCTCTGACAGAGCGGCTTATTTTTTTCCTTCTAGCATTTATATCATGGCATTTCTTTACCCCCCATATCGCTGCAGCGCAAGGCTTTGGATGGGAGTGGGTATTGCTGGTATGGCTTAAAAATTTTCTGCTGATGACAATTTTAGCAGGCGGCTTACATCTTTATCTCTACCGTTGGGGCAAACAAGCCGACAAATTGAAATTTGATCGTGGCATGGCCAATCGGGACGGTAATCGCTTTACCTTTAATAATCAGGTTTATGATAATATCTTCTGGTCGCTGGCAAGCGGAGTGACTATTTGGACAGCTTATGAGAGCCTGTTACTTTGGGCCCATGCCAATGATATCGGCTTCTGGATAGGCTATGGCGATAATGTTTATCTGTTTATCGGGCTGTTTTTAGTCATCCCAATGTGGAACAGCTTTTGGTTTTTTTGTATTCATCGCGCGCTGCACTGGCCGCCATTATATCGTTTGGCCCATCATCTGCATCATCGAAATGTCAGTATTGGGCCCTGGTCAGGCAATTCGATGCATCCTATCGAGCATATCATCTGGATGGCCGGAGCACTTATTTATATCCCGCTTGCCTGTCATCCGGTTCATTTTTTGTTTTCACAACAGCTCTCTATTTTGGGGGCGGTAACCTCTCATTCCGGCTATGAAGGGCTAGTGATAGGTGGGCGCAGGGGTATAAGGCTGGGTGATTTTTTCCACCAGCTGCATCACCGTTTTTATGAATGTAATTATGGTACGTCCGAACTAGGGCTGGATAAGCTACATGGTAGTTTCCATGATGGCGAAACACCACCTGCAAGCTTACAAAAAAATCGTCAGCTTTAATCCACTTGTGGTCATGAGGAAAACGGGGTGTATTAGAGCTGGCTGAGTATATGTTCTGCAGTGGAAAGCTCAAACTTACCCTTCTTTTCAACAAACATGTGGGTAATGACACCATTTTCAGCAATAAGCGCGCTGCGTCTTGCCCGCATACCCAGCATTTTTCCGTGATCCTTAAGCAAACCTAGTTGCTGTGTAAAAGTGCCATGAGGATCTGCAAGCAAATCAATTCGTCCTTCAATTTCCAAATCATCGCCCCATGCTTTCATCACATGAGCATCGTTAACAGAAAGACAAGCTATTTTGTCTACTCCCTTCTCCTTTAATTTATCATGATGTTCAAGGTAGCCTGGCAGGTGTTTTTTTGTACACACAGGAGTAAACGCCCCTGGCAGGGCAAACATGACAACTTTTGAATTCAAAAAATATTCTTCAGTACCATAGAATGCTACTGCGCCTTCAATTTTCACTTGAT
>JAYOMZ010000023.1:0-36997 GCA_038121125.1 Alphaproteobacteria bacterium | reverse complement strand
ATTTGAACCCACGACCCCTACACCCCCAGTATAGTGCGCTACCAGGCTGCGCTACACTCCGACTTCTATGGTTATAGCCATTTGTAAAATGGGGCGCAAGGAAAAGGCCATCAAACAGGCCATGGAAATGCCAAAAAACTATATACGGGCAAGAAGCGTATCGATACGGCTTTGGGCCTGGGCAAGCAGGCTGGCCGCCTGTTGCAGGGATGGCAAAGAGACCGGCACAGAAGGCGAAGGTACAGCCGAGCCTTGCCCCGCCGCTTCCGGTGAGGCCGGCACAGCATCTGCCTTGCGCCGTTTTGACAGGCTGGCTTGTGCGCCTTTGATGGTATAGCCCTCATCATATAAAAGGGATTTTATCGTCTCCAGCAGGGCGATATCTTCCTGTCGGTAATATCGCCGGCCGCCACTGCGTTTCATTGGCTTTAGCTGGCTGAATTTAGATTCCCAGAAACGCAAAACATGAGCTGGAATATCCAGCATTTCAGAAACTTCGGAAATGGTTTTATAGGCAGAAGCAGATTTTTGCACTATGCGCCGCCATTTACGCGCTTTTTCATCAAATTGGATGGACGAAAGCTTAATACACGGCGCGGGGTAATAGTGGCCTCTACCCCTGTTTTGGGGTTGCGCCCTATTCTGGCGTTTTTACTGGATACCGAAAATGTACCAAAAGAGGACAGCTTTACCTGCTCGCCTGTCTCCAGACAGAGCGAGATTTCTTCCAGCACAGAACTGACCAGCTGGGCACTTTCATTATAGGAAAGGCCGATTTGCTGGTGTACTGCGTTTGCCAAATCGCTTCTGGTCAGTGTCTTACTCATAGGAAAAACGCTATCATTGGCGTGCGGTTTCGTCAATTCATGAAAATACATAAAGAACAAATTGGCAGATTTTACTACCAGATTTTACAGCCAAACTGTTTATGGCCGGCCATAGCGCACCAGAGATGCCCCCCAGCTCAACCCCCCGCCAATCGCTTCAAACGCCAGCAAATCTCCCGATTTTACGCGGCCATCACTAACCGCCTGGCTGAGGGCAAGCGGAATGGAAGCTGCAGATGTATTGGCGTGTTCAGCGACTGTCTTCACAACTTTTTCTGCTGGCAGGCCGAGCTTTTTTTGCATTCCGTCAATGATTCTGATATTGGCCTGATGGGGAATAAGCCAGTCTATATCGCCCGGCTGGTGGCCGGTTTCGGCAATCACTTCATTCATCGAGCTGGAAAGCTTTTCCACCGCGTGTTTAAATACATCCTGGCCACGCATCCGCACATGGCCAACATTTTTATCGCGCGATGGGCCGCCATCGACATATAAAATATCGCGATATCGCCCATCTGTATGCAAGACAGTCGATAAAACGCCCCAATCATCGCTATCTGTATCGGCCGCTTCCAGCACAACTGCCCCTGCCCCGTCGCCAAACAGCACGCACGTGGTTCTGTCTGACCAGTCCAGCAATTTGGTAAAGCTCTCTGCCCCTATTATCAGGGCACGCTTGCCCTTGCCAGAGCGTAGCAGCGATTCGCCCACCCCCAGCGCATAGATAAAGCCGGCACATACCGCCTGAACATCAAAGGCAAAAGACTGATAGCTGCCCAGCTTATGCTGTACTGTAGAAGCAGTAGACGGAAAAGTATCATCCGGTGTGGTGGTCGCAACAATGATCACATCAATATCCGCGCTGGCAAGCCCAGCATTGGCCAGCGCTTTATTGGCCGCTGCCACCGCCATATCCGAGGTCAGTTCGCCCTCAGCAACCATATGACGCTGGCGGATACCGGTTCGCTGGACTATCCAGGCATCATCTGTATCGACAAATTCCGCCAAATCATCATTTGTCAGAATTTTTTCCGGCAAATAGCTGCCAGCGCCAACCATCAGGATAGTATTATTCATCATCACTTAATGTCTTTTCTTCTGCCAAAATCTGGTTTGCCCTGGCAATTGTTGCGGTCACTTCGGGAATAAAGCCCTGTTTAACCATATTAACAGCGACATTAATCGCATTTGCATAGCCAATGGCATCTGTACCGCCATGCGATTTCACCGAAATGCCGTTCAGCCCTAAAAATACTGCCCCATTATAATTACGGGGATCGAGCTTGGCACGCAAATTAGCGACACCGCCTCTGGCCAGCAAATAGCCGATTTTGGTCATTAAATTTGCCGAAAAGGCCTGGCGCATGGATTGCTGAAACAAATTGGCAACCCCTTCTGCTGTTTTCAGGGCGGCATTGCCGGTAAAGCCGTCTGTGACAATCACATCTACACTGCCATTGGTAATGTCCGAGCCTTCCACAAAGCCCTGATAATTTACCCCCAGCCTTTCAAGATTTAGCACCTTGGCAGCTTCGCGCAGATAATCAAAGCCTTTCTGGTCTTCCTCGCCTACATTTAACAGCCCCACTGAAGGGGTGCCTACCCCGTAAATATCACGGTAAAAGGCACTGCCCATAACCGCAAACTGAATAAGGTTTTTGGCATCACATTCGATATTCGCGCCTAAATCCAGCACACAGGATTGTCCAGCAGAATTAGGAAAAAAACCGGCAATGGCCGGGCGGCTTACCCCTTCTATCATCCGCAATTGCAGCTTGGACATCGCCATTAACGCACCGGTATTCCCGGCCGATACCACCGCTTCCACCTCGCCATTGGCGACCAGCTCTATGGCTTTCCACATCGAGGTTTGCTTGCCCGCCCGCAAGGCTTGCGATACCCGCGCCTCGGGGGCAACCTCTTCGGTGGTATGTACAATTTCGGCAGATTGAAGATATCTGGTCGCAGCCAGCAACGGCTTTATCTGTTGCGTATCGCCAACAAAGACCAGCTTCAATTCCGGATTTTTGGCAACGGCAATATCTGCCCCTTCGATAACAATAAGGGGCGCATCGTCCCCACCCATAGCATCTAGCGCCAATATTGGCTGTTTTGTCATTACCGAACCCTCCATGACGGGCTAACCATAAAGACTAATTTTATTTTTTCAATTCAGAAAGTTTGGCAAAAGGATGATTTTGCTCTTTTAATTCCGGTGGCGGGGCCAATATCGGGGCATCTGGATGGCGCGGCCAGGCAGTTGCATTTATGGCCAGCGCCTGGGAAATCGCCTCGCCTACCGGGATCATGCCATTTTCCAGCAGCTCAACATCTACCCCCATCGGATCTATTTCTTCCACATTTTCAAGGGTTTCCAGATAACGCTCTAACAGCTCAAACTGGAATTTTTCACGCACCGGATCGCCCGATACTACACAGGACTGAATAATTTCAGCAGAAAATAAGCCCTTTACCTGCCAGCAGCTGGCCGAAACACGCCTTATATCTATCTTGCCAGACAAGGCATTGATGGCGATATATCCAAAGCGTTCGGCCAATGCAGCGCAAACTCCGTCCAAGGCGGTGATGACCAGCTTTTCCGGAGTGCTTTTGGTGATCAGAGAGGCGGTGAGCCTTAATTCAGGGTCAAAATCGCAAGAAGCGGGCATTGGCCTATCTCTTTTCCAGCCTGAAAACAGACGCGATATCGGCGCGCGCATCCAGCAATGTTTCTATCTCGATATTCTCCAGCTTTTTTGCAGCATTTTCGACATAAACAGCTAACTTCCTGTCTTTATCCTGAACCTTGTCCGCGCGGCTGATATTGCGGGCCAGTGCAGTGGCCAGCCCTTCTGTATCTTTGGCATCCAGATGCGTACTATAGGCCATCAGGCGCCCCATATAGGCTTCGGACATTTGCCGTACCCGCCTTGCCACCCCCAGATCGCCTACCCCCATCTCGCGCACGGTTAAATCCATATCGGCAAAGAAAATATCAAATAAATTCTGGGAAAATCCGGCACAGCGCGGATCCTCTGCCGCCTTTAGCCGGCGCATTATCAGCGCCATATGCAAACACAGCATATCAAATCGGCCATCCAGACTGTCTGCAACCTTAAATTCCAGATATAATTCGGGGTTTCTGCTGGCTTCCAGTGCTTTGCGATAAAGCTGTTCTTCTGGCTGATTTTCGAGGTTTTCAGAAGATTTTCGCAAGGCTGATTTCAACCGTTTAAACACAGGCACGTCCCGCCCCTTTCCTATATCCCAAAAGACCCAATATCATTTCTCACAAATGCCTTCATCTTATACGGCATTTTGCCAGTCACCGTCTATGGCGGACTACGCTTTACACAAATTACAGTTTCAGCTATCCAGAACAGGTTAATCTGCGCTATAATAAAGCCCTTAATGGCCTAATTTATCTGATATGTCATCATGGTTCTAATGAAAAATCCTGCTACGAAACTTTTTTCTGCCCTTATCTGTCTTGGCCTTTTTTTAGGGCTTCAGGGATGTGAGTCACAGGTAACAAGCCATGGCAATCTTATCGAGGCCAGCCAGTTGAACAAGCTGGAAATCGGCACAACCCGGCGCGAGGATGTGCTGATATTATTTGGCCCGGCCAGCTTTGAAGGGGCGTTTAATAATAATCGGCTCTATTATAATAATCAAAAGATGGAAGCCCCTATAGCCGGGCGAACACAAACCATTGAAAGAGAGCTGGTTGTCTTGAGTTTTGATGTAAATAATATCCTGGAATCTATTGAAATAAGGGATAAATCTACTGACCAGGAAATTGTAAAGCTTGACGCAAAGACCCCGACCCCGGGCGATACATTGACCGTTGTCGATCAGCTATTTACCAATCTCAGACGCCGCTAGCCTAACTGCTTTCCAGCTCGATTTTACGATAATGGCGTGCCCGCCTGTCCAGCATGGCATTGATAAATCCCACATCACACTGGAAAATATCGGCAAGACCGGCATATTCGGATAAAACGGCACGTGCCGGAATATGCGGCATGGATTTCAGCTCGTAAATACCGGCGCGCAAAACAGAAAGCTCATGCAAGGCCAGCCTTTCCATACTCCAGCCTTGTGATAGATTTTCTGCAATTTCGCTATCCAGCTGTTCTATATCAGAGACAACGCCGCTGGCCAGATGCTGAAAATGCTCGTCATCTATTTTTTTGACCTTTAGCTGGGCAGCGATCGTATCGCCATAATGATGGATAAATTCCGGCATCGCCTCTGCCAGCCCTGCTTTTGTTATGCCTACACTATAGGCCAGCTGGACAGCAGCAATACGCGCGCCTGTACGCATTCGCAGGATAACCGGCCGCATCCCTTTTTTATCAGCCAGGCTATTTTCCAGAACGGCCGGGTTTGGCTCTAGCATATCATCGCTCATGCCTTGCCATCCCTGTCGCTTGCCAGCATTTTTGCCTTTAAATCTGCCATTGCCAGCGCTGCCCGCGCTGCATCCCCGCCCTTATCCTTTTTGGCACTGTCAGCGCGTTCCCATGCCTGCTCGCTATTTTCGACAGTCAGAATCCCGTTACCGATAGCCAGATGACGCGTAATTGTTAAGTCCATTATCGCGCGCGCACTTTCATTACAAACCGTTTCATAATGGGTTGTCTCGCCGCGAATAACGCATCCCAACGCCACATAGCCATCATATTTAACAGCCGACAGATCAGCAAAGGCAATGGCAGCCGGAATTTCCAGTGCGCCCGGGACAGCCACCACATCATAGCTTGCCCCTGCCCCCTCCAGGGCAGCGATAGCCCCCTGTTTCTGGGCGTGTGCCAGTTCTTTATAAAAATCGGCTTCGACAATCAGAAAATGACCTGCCATCTGGATTATCCTTTATGCTCTTTTTGTGACATCCGAAACAGGCTGCCAGCCATCAATATGCAAGCCATAGCCTTCAAGGCCAATCACATTCGGCTTTGAATTGGTTAGTAACACCATATTGGTAATATTTAAATCATTCAAAATTTGCGCCCCCACCCCGTAATCGCGCAATTCCGGGCTTTGGGCATCTGAGGCGGCGCGCGCCTGTTTATTGACCATTTCAGACAGGCTGGACGAGCTGGCCTCGCGAAGGAGCACAATCACGCCTGTACCTGCCTCGGCTATCTTTTTCATTGCGCGTTGCAGCTCGCCATGACTGCGCGAACGATGCGATCGGCCAAATAAATCAACCATCAGATCAAGGGCGTGCATACGCACCATGACGGGTATGTCCGGCAATATCTCGCCCTTTTGCAAAACAATATGTTCTACATCTGTCACATCATTGCGATAGATAATCAGCCGCCATGAGCCGCCAAATTCGGTTTCTATGGCGGTTTCGGTTACCCGGGTCACCAGCGTTTCATTCATCCGGCGCCAGGCGATCAGATCCGCGATAGCCCCGATTTTCAGATCATGCGCTTGGGCAAATTCCACCAGATCCGGCAGACGTGCCATCGTGCCATCATCTTTCATAATCTCGCAAATCACGCCATTTGGCGGAAATCCTGCGGCTTTGGCGATATCGATAACCGCTTCGGTATGACCGGCGCGCACCAGCGTACCGCCATCACGGGCAACCAGCGGAAAGATATGGCCGGGTGTGGTAATATCGCGCTCGCTCATCGCCGGGTCTATGGCAACAGAGATAGTCCGGGCGCGGTCATGGGCAGAAATGCCGGTCGTCACCCCCTCACGGGCTTCGATAGAGACGGTAAAAGCTGTTTGGTGGCGCGATTCATTACGCCGTTCCATCATCGACAGACCCAGCTTTTCTGTCCGCTCCTTTGTCAGGGCAAGACAGATTAGCCCGCGCCCGTATTTAGCCATGAAATTAACCGCCTCGGCATTTGCATGGCTGCCGATGATACATAAATCGCCCTCATTTTCGCGATTTTGATCATCTACCAGAATAAACAGCTTGCCCGCCTTTGCATCAGCAATTACATCCTCGATAGGCGATAGCCCTGTTTTTGTAGTTTCTGCCATTCCTGCCTCTGCCTAACTGCTGATCAGACGTGATACATAACGGGCAAGCATATCAATTTCAAGATTCAATTGCTGGCCAATTGTCGCATGGCCAAGGGTGGTATGCGTCCAGGTATGGTCAATAATATTCACCGCGAAACAGCTGCCTTCCACCTCATTGACCGTTAGCGACACCCCATCCAGCGTAACAGAGCCTTTTTCGGCAATGAATTTCGATACATCTTCCGGCACACGGATATCCAGCTTGTGAGAATCGCCAATGGGGGTAATCGCCTCGATACTGGCCAGCCCATCTACATGACCAGAGACGATATGGCCGCCCAGCTCGTCGCCAAGGCGCAAGGCACGTTCCAGATTTATCTGGCTGCCTTTCTGCCAGCCGCCAATAGTGGTTCTGGACAAGCTTTCAGCCGATACCTCTACCGCGAACCAGTTATCTGCCCGCTCTATTACGGTCAGGCACACACCGGAACAGGCAATAGACGCCCCTAAATCAATCTTGTCACACGCCCAGGGGGTGGTAATTTTCAGCCATCTGTCGCCTGTATCTTTCAGCTCTTCAATCTGGCCAATGGCGGTAATAATCCCGGTAAACATATCTAGACCTTTATTCTGTTATGTGGCCAGATGATGCCAAATATTCAGCCTGTCATCGCCTAATGCCCTATTACTGCTTAATATATAATCTGCTGACTGGGCAAAAGCCATAGAAGGGTGCCGGTTTTGTGACGGGCTATAGCCGGCATAGCCCTGCCCCAGCGTGACAGGCGCGACAAGTTCTGCCACCTCATCTATCAGGCCAGCGGCAAAAAAACTTTTATTCAGCACGGCTCCTGCTTCAATCAGAACAGAATATATGCCTGATTTCAGACAGTGTTTAGCAATCTCTTCAGGCGATAGCCGCCCGTCTTTACCTGCTTTAACGCCAATAACCTGCACCCCTTTTGCCTGCAGTACCGCCTGTTTTTCCCTGTCGCTATCCAGGCGGGTAAAGACCAGCAATGGCTGGCTGGCTGCGGCGCGCACCAGCTGGCAATCAGGGGGGATACGCAAATGGCTGTCCATCACCATTTTGACAGGGTTATCGCTGGCATATCCTGCCAGTCGGCAAGTTAATTGCGGGTCATCTGCCAGTACGCTGTCAATGCCGGTCAGCACGCCATCATGACGGCTACGCAAATCATGGACAAAGGCCTTGGCCGCCTTCCCTGTCAGCCAGCTTTGCCGGCCTTTTTTTGCCGCGATAAAACCATCATGGCTCAGGGCTGTCTTGACCGTAAAACTCGGCCGGTTTTTCGTCTTTGAAGCTAAAAAACCTGCCATGATATCACCAGCCTCTTTTGCAAACAGGCCGCTTTTTACCTGCACCCCTGCCGCTTCCAGCAATTTGCGCCCCTTGCCATCTACCCTTGTGTCAGGGTCGCCAAGGGCATAGGTTACATATTTTATTCCCGCTTTTATCAGCGCATCGGCACAAGGCGGGGTTTGGCCATGATGGGCACAAGGCTCAAGCGTGACATAGGCATGGGCGCTATGCAGCCTGTCGCGGCGTTTCCGGCATTTATCCAGAGCGATTTGTTCAGCATGAGGCCGGCCAGTGGCAGCGGTTCTGCCAGTTGCCAGCAATTGCCCTTCCGGCGAGACCAGCACACAGCCAACAGGCGGGTTTTCGGCTGTTCTGCCTTGTGCGCGCGCACCCATTAACAGGGCAAGGCGCATCCAGCGTTCATCATCGGATGAAAAAGAGACCTGCCCGGATGCCCTAGCGTCTAAGGTCATTTACAAAATCTTCGAAATCGCTGGCATCCTCAAAATTCTTATATACCGAGGCATAGCGGATATAGCCAACCTTATCCAGAGAAAGCAGTGCTTTCATCACCAGCGAGCCAACATAATCAGAGGTGACATCTGCCTCGCCGGTTGATTCCAGCTTGCGCACAATATCATTGATGGCCATCACCACATCATTTTCATGTACCGAACGTTTACGCAAAGCAATATTAAAGGAACGTTCCAGCTTTTCACGGCTGAAAGGGACTTTGCGGCCATCGCGTTTAAGCACCGAAATTTCGCGCAGCTGCACCCGCTCAAAGGTTGTGAAACGGGCTTCACATTCACCGCATTGGCGGCGACGGCGAATAGAGGTGCCATCCTCTGAAGGGCGCGAATCTTTCACTTGCGTATCTTCAGAACGACAAATCGGACATAGCATTGCCAGTCTCTCCTTTTAACAGCATCTCTTGTAAAAGGGGCACAAGATTGCCCTTTTGGATTTAATAGCCCCTATAGTCTTAATAGATAGGATAGGCTCTGCACAAGTCCCTAACTTTGGCACGCACCGCCATTTCAATATCGGAATTATCATTCCGGTTAGAGGCCAGCCCGTCCAGAACATCGCCTATCATATGGCCGATTTGGGTAAATTGTTCGGGGCCAAAACCGCGTGTTGTGCCCGCAGGTGTGCCAAGCCGGATACCAGATGTTACCATCGGCTTTTCCGGGTCAAAGGGTACACCATTTTTATTACAGGTAATGCCGGCATTTTCCAGCGACACTTCGGTGATATCGCCCGTCAAACCTTTGGGGCGCAAATCTACCAGAACCAGATGGGTATCTGTGCCGCCCGAGACCAGATCAAGCCCTCTATCCAGCAATACTTCACCCAGAATTTGTGCATTTTTTACAACGGTTTCAATATAGGTCTTGAATTCTGGCTTTAAGGCCTCGCCAAAGGCAACCGCCTTGCCAGCGATGGCGTGCATTAAAGGCCCGCCCTGCAGTCCGGGGAAAACAGCTGAATTAATTTTGCGCCCCAGCGCCTCGTCATTGGTCAGGATAAGCCCGCCCCGTGCAGCGCGCAGGGTTTTATGGGTAGTAGAGGTCACAATATGGGCATGGGGAACAGGGCTTGGGTGCAAGCCGGTGGCGACCAGCCCGGAAATATGTGCCATATCCACCATCAATAATGCGCCGACCTTGTCCGCGATACGCCGAAAGGCGGCAAAATCCAGCTGGCGCGGATAGGCAGATGCCCCGGCAACAATCAGTTTTGGCTGGCATTCTATGGCCCTGGCTTCCAAGGCGTCATAATCAATCTGGCCGGTTTCGCGCGAAACGCCATATTGTACGGCATTAAACCATTTACCAGACAGGTTTGGCCCTGCCCCATGGGTCAGATGCCCGCCCGCTTCCAGTGACATACCCAGCACCGTATCGCCTGGCTGCAGCAGTGCCAGAAATACAGCCTGATTGGCCTGTGCCCCGGAATGCGGCTGAACATTGACAAAATTACAGTTAAACAGCTTTTTTGCCCGCTCGATGGCCAATGTTTCGACCACATCGACATATTCACAACCCCCGTAATAACGGCGGCCGGAATAGCCTTCTGCATATTTATTGGTCAGTACAGAGCCTTGCGCTTCCAGAACCGCAGAAGAGACAATATTTTCAGATGCGATCATCTCGATCTGGTCTTGCTGGCGAACCAGCTCATCGTGAATCGCCTTTGCGATTTCAGGGTCATTTTGTTCCAGATTAGCGGTAAAAAAATCTGTCATATTATTCATCATCTATTTCCTTGGCTCAGCTTTCCAGTTGTGGGTTGGATAATTTATCTATCCGCTTTTGATGGCGTCCCCCGGCAAAGGGGGTTTGCAAAAAGGCTTCGACACATTCTTGTGCCTGAATAGCGCCTGTCACGCGCTCGCCCAGTGCCAGAACATTGGCATCATTATGCTCGCGTGCCAGTTTGGCATTGGTTACATCATGCACCAGCGCTGCGCGTATCCAGCTAAACCGGTTCACCGCAATGGAAATCCCGATACCAGAGCCGCAAATCGCAATCCCTCTGGCCTGTGTATCAGCTTTCAGCGCGGCAGCCAGTTTATAGCCAAAATCAGGGTAATCTACCGAAGCACTGCCGTCTGTGCCCAGATCAGTCACCTGATGGCCTGCTTGCGTCAGATAGGCGATAATATCGGCTTTTAACTGGCAGCCTGCATGGTCACTGGCGAGGAAAATATGTGTCATCTGGCTGTTTTTCTTTCCTGAGATGCTGAATTGAAAAGGGGCAATCGGGCTGGATTATCCTGCCAGTTCCCTGAAACTGAATATGCCAGAGGTTATCACCACATGAACGATAAAAAACAATCCGGCTGCGATAACAGACGTGACAAGCATTTTTGTCACGATACGCGGCTTTTCAGGGGCAGAGGCGGCCTGACCCGGAATTTGCTCCTCGGCCGGTTTTGCCCCAAAGGGCAGCACCATGAAAAAAACCCACCACCATAGCAAAATATAGACAACAATTGAAGAAACAATATCCATATCAGGCCTGCTGCAATTCGATAAGAGTGCCGGTTAAGTCTTTGGGATGTATAAAAATGACCGGCTTTCCATGGGCGCCGATGCGCGGCTCTGTCCCGCCCAGAACCCGTCCGCCCTCAGCTATCAGGCGGTCACGAGAGGCGATAAGATCGGCCACATCAAAACAGATATGATGCATACCGCCATCCGGATTTTTTTCCAAAAATTTGGCTATAGGCGAGCTATCATCAATCGGCTCCAGCAACTCGACCTTGCCGTTTTCTGCCCGGATAAAGGCAACATACACCCCATGTTCGGGCAAGGTTTGAATATCGGATATTTCCGCCCCTGTTCTGGCCTGCCATTGTGCCATAGCAGCGCGAATATCGGGTACAGCAATGGCGATATGGTTAATGCTGCCTATCATGCGCGAAGCTCCTCGTCACTGGCTTGTAAAATATGGGCATGGACGGTCGGACGCAGACGAAAACGCTGTTTGGCAAGGCTGCGAACCGTGCTGGTCACAATTTGTTCTGCTGTGCGGCCTTGTGCATCGGGCTGTTCATAATTTTGTATCAGCGCCTCTTCTACCGCCAGAGAGGCATCGGCGATAAATTCATCTGCCTGCTGATCCGAACATAGCCCGGACTGGCTGATTTGCGGGGCCATAATCAGATCGCCAGATGCCGATAAAACCACCGATATGGTAACCGTGCCATTCCACAACATCCGCCGGCGCGAGCGCAGAAATTCGGATTCCATATCGACAATCTCTCCCCCTTCATGGGTAAGAAGGCCGGTATGTGCCTGGCCGCATAATTCCGCCCGCCCGGCGATAAATTTGACCATATCGCCATTTTCCGGGATCAGGGTCTGGCTGACCTGGCAATTTGTTGCCAATTCGGCATGTGCCATCAGATGCCGGGCAGTGCCATGCACCGGAATAGCAATGGCTGGCCGTACAAGGTTGTACATTTCTGTCAATTCATCGCGCGATGGATGGCCAGATACATGAACATTGGCATCCTCATCTGTTATCAGATGCACTTTCTGGCGCAGCAAGGCATCATGGACACGCCCGATTGCCTGTTCATTGCCTGGTATCTGGCGAGAAGAGAAAATCACCGTATCGCCTGTATTCAGGCTGATTTGCTCATGCATACCTTGCGCGATACGTGCCATGGCCGCGCGCGATTCCCCTTGCGAGCCGGTACAGATAACCACCAGATTTTCACGCGGGATCAGGCTTACCTCGCTTTCCGGCACAAAATCGGGAATATCCTGTAAATAGCCCACCTCTTTTGCGGCTGAAATGGTGCGGTTCAGGGCGCGGCCAGCAATACAAACCGAACGGTTATTGGCACGCGCTGCGGTAATGATGCTTTCGATACGGGCAACATTACTGGCAAAACAGGTCACCGCCACCATATGTTCTGCTTTTGCGATTTCTTCTGTCAGCCCCGCACAGGCCACCGCCTCGGACGGGGTATGGCCTGCAACCATCGCATTGGTAGAATCGCCAATAAGTGCCATTACCCCTTCATCGCCCAGCGCGTGAAGCCGGGCTTTATCGCTGTCATCGCCCAGCATCGGGGTGGGATCAAATTTCCAGTCCCCTGTATGCAAAATTACCCCTTCAGGGGTGCGCAAAATAAGGGCAGCAGGGTCGGGGATAGAATGAGTCATAGAGACCAGCTCAACCGAAAAGGGGCCAAAGCTGTAGTCAATATTATAGTCAATCTCATGCATCGGGATATGGATATCCAGCCGTGCCTCTGACAGCTTGCGCCGCAATAAAGCCAGCGTAAAGGCGGTGCCATATACCGGCACTTGCAAACGCTCCCATAAATAGGGGATTGCCCCGAAATGATCTTCATGGGCATGGGTAAGAATAATCGCTTCCAGCTTGTCCGAACGCTCTTCGATAAAGCGCAAATCCGGCAATACAACATCCACGCCCGGCATGGTATCATCAGGAAAGCTGATGCCGAGATCAATCATCAGCCAGCGCCCCTGATAGTGATAGAGATTGGCATTCATGCCAATTTCACCCGAACCGCCAAGCGGTAAAAATATCAAATCATTTTTCTGAATATCTGTCATTTGTCTGTCTATTTAGTGCGTATCGCCAGCTGATACAGCCCATCGGTGGTTAAATCGGGGCGAATATGTTCAATCTTTGAAATATGGGGAGCAAATAAATAGGCAAGTCCGCCTGTGGCAATAACCTGCATCTGTTCCTGATAATGTGCCTCAATACGTCCCAGCATCCCTTCTATCAGGCTAACATAACCCCATAAAATACCCGATTGCATCGCTGTTTCAGTTGATTTGCCAATAATTGGCTGATCGGCTGGCCAGGCCGCGATGGTAATATCCGGCAATCTGGCAGCCGCAGCCACCAGCGCTTCAAGCGAGCGATGCACCCCTGGGGCGATCACCCCGCCATCATAGCGGGCAAGGCTTTTTTTATCGCTGGCCGGCAGAACAATATCAAAGGTTGTTGCTGTACCAAAATCCAGCACAATGGCCGGCACATCCCCCGAACAGGCCACACTATAGGCATTTACCAGCCTGTCCGCCCCCAGCTGGGCCGGCTGATCTATTCTAACCTCCATTCCCAGCCCGCCATTGGAAGGCTCTGCAATCACAGGGTCTATACCCATACGGCGTTTGCATAAATCTGTCAGATGCGGGGCGGCTTCGGGCACAACAGATGCCAGCGCACATCCGCTCACGCCGGAAAGGGCAAATCCGTCTGATTCCAAAAGCTGTGACAAGGCCACCGCATAATCATCAGCCGGACGCCTGGAACGGGTTTCCAGTCGCCAATTCCCCTGTTTTTCCCCTGACAGGTTATATAGGGCAAAGGTTATATTGGTATTGCCACAATCAATGGCCAGTATCATGCCTGCCCCTTCATGATTTCTACGTCCCCTGCGGTAATAAAATGCTGCTTCCCGCTATCATCGCGAATAATCAGCTGGCCTTCTTCGCCTATTGCCTCGCAAACCCCTTCTATCAGAGTTGCAGGCGTTTGAATGGCAACTTTTTGGCCTGTCATCGCGCAATGGGCTTGCCATTGTTCCAGAACAGCCGCAAGGCCTTTTTCTTCCCACATTTCATAACACTCAGCCAGTTTCTGAACAAGCCTGAAAGCAAGTCTGTCAGCAGAAGGCGGCTCTGCTGCATCCATAAAGCTATCCAGCGCAACAGCCGGGTGTTTCTGGCTGGCATCGCCCGGCGGATTTTTCAGATTGATACCGCAACCGGCAATAACGCCCCCCTCACCTGCCTCTAGCAGGATACCGGCTATCTTGCCGCCAGCTATCAGCACATCATTTGGCCATTTCAGGCTAAGAGGGCTATTGCCACCATTCTGGCCAATCTGTTCGGCCAGCATTTGAAAAACCGCCAGCGATACCGCAAAAGACAAGCCGGGCCATAGGGCATGGGGTTTGGACGGGCATAGCACAGCAGACAGATACAGCCCGTCCCCTGGCCTGGATGTCCATATCCTGCCAAGCCTGCCCCGCCCTCTGGTTTGCTCCCCCACCACAAAACAGCGCCCCGCTGCTTGCGCGCCTTGCTCTTTTAATGCCGCAAGGGCCAGATCGTTTGATGAGGGCGCGCTATCGGAAAAATCTATGGACCACCCGCCCGGAAGGCTGTTTTCTATTGCATTTTGCCTGTCAGGGTCGTCCATTATCGTCTAGCGTTGCTTTCAGGCCGGTTAGAAATACACAGACACAATAGATGTGGCCTGCTCGTACAAGGCACCAATGCCAAAGAAGAACAGCAGAATAAAGCCGATGGAAACCACCAAAATCATCCGGTTTTGATGGGCCAGCCCTTCATCCAGCGGTGCATCTGAATCCTGGAAATACATCAAGCGAATAATCCGCAGATAATAAAATGCTCCGATAACAGAGGTCGAAACCCCTATCAACGCCAGCGGGACAAGACCGGCATTTACAGCGGCCAAAAATACATACCATTTGCCGAAAAATCCGGCCAGAGGCGGAATGCCTGCCATAGAGAACATGACAATCATCATCGCAGCTGCCAGCAGGGGATGCGTGGCAGAAAGCCCAGACAGATCGGAAATTTTTTCAACCGGCGTGCCTTCGCGGCGCATGGTCATAATCACGCCAAAGGCAGCAGCGCCCATAAAGACATAAGTGGTCATATAAATCACCACCGCAGAAGCGCCTTCACTTGTACCGGCAGCCAGCCCGGCCAGCGCATAGCCCATATGCGCGATAGAGGAATAGGCCAGCATCCGCTTGATATTTTGCTGCATAATCGCGCCTGTTGCCCCGACAATCATCGACGCCACTGACAGGGCGATCAGAATTTGCACCCATTGGTCGGTAATATTGCCAAAGGCAGAATAGGTCACATTCATCAGCAAGGTCATACCCGCAACCTTTGGCACAATCGCAAACAAAGCTGTTACAGGGGTCGGCGCGCCTTCATACACATCCGGCGTCCACATATGAAAGGGAGCAGCCGAAATTTTAAACGCCAGCCCGGAAAGCAGGAACACCATCCCGACAACCATACCAACTGATGCCCCGCCAGACAGGCTGCTGGCAATCGCGTCAAAATTGGTGCTGCCGGAAAATCCGTAAACCAGCGATGCGCCATATAACAGCAAACCGGAAGACAGCGCGCCAAGTAGAAAATATTTCAAGCCTGCTTCTGAGGATTTCAATGAGCTGGTACGCATGGCCGCGACCACATATAGGGGCAGAGATTGCAGCTCTAGCGCCATATATAAGGAAATAAGGTCATTGGCAGAAACCATCAGCAACATACCGATAACCGCCATTAATACCAATAGATGAAACTCGGCTCTGTCTATGCCTTCGCCCCATTGCTCGCTTACCAGCCAGCTGGCAAAAAACGCGCCGACAAGGATCAGCCCCTTCATATAGATGACCAGATCATTTACCGCGAACAAATCATTAAACAGCACAATCCGCCCGTCAGGAACAGAAAATACTGCCAGAAAGGCTGCAAAATATCCCAGCAGAGAGAGCGTGCGCACCAGCTTTATTGTGCCCTGCTCTTCGGCTTTTGTTTGCCTGGCAAAGGCCGCCACCAGCACCATGACCAGCGCCAGCGCTATCAGAACAAATTCGGGCAAAGCCGCAGAAAAAGTCAGTTGCGAGAATTCCATAACTACCTCTACCCCCTAGCGCATCACTGTCTGGACAGACAGCTCTGTTGCGACCTGCGCCATAATATCGGAAACCGAATAGGCCATCACATCCAGCAAGGTAGATGGATATACCCCGAACCACAGAACCAGAATGGTCAGCGGCACAAAAATCAGCACCTCGCGCCTGTCCAGCCCGGCCATTTCCAGCACTTCCGATTTTTCAGCCCGGCCAAACACCACCCGGCGATATAGCCATAGCATATAACACGCCCCTAAAATCAAACCGGTTGCAGCAAAGATAGCTACCCAGTGCGAGGCTTCCCATGCCCCGACCAGAACCAGCATTTCACCCACAAAGCCGGATGTGCCGGGCAAGCCAATCGAGGCCAGCATCATAAACATGAAAAACGCGGCATAGCGCGGCATCGCATCCACCACTCCGCCATAGGCGCTGATCTCGCGCGTATGCAAGCGGTCATATACCACCCCGACACAGAAAAACAGGGCGGCCGATACCAGCCCGTGAGAGATCATCTGGAACATCGCCCCGGCAATCCCCTGTTCGGTCAGGGTAAAGATGCCTATCGTCACAAAACCCATATGTGCCACAGAAGAATAGGCAATAAGCTTTTTCATATCGCTTTGTGCCAGCGCTACCAGAGAGGTGTAAATCACCGCAACAATAGACAGCACAAAAATAAAGGGAGCGAAATATTCCGACGCATCCGGGAACATTGGCAGGGAAAAGCGAATAAAGCCATATCCGCCCATTTTCAGCAACACCCCTGCCAGAATCATGGAACCTGCGGTCGGGGCCTGCACATGAGCATCTGGCAGCCAGGTATGTACCGGCCACATTGGCACTTTGACCGCAAAGGAAGCAAAAAAGCCCAAAAACAGCCAGAATTGCAATTCCGGGCTAAAGGCAAATGCGCTTAACGCCGGGATATCGGTTGTGCCGGCCAGATGATACATCACCAGCATACACACCAGCATCAATACCGAACCCAAAAGCGTATATAAAAAGAATTTAAAGGCCGCATAGACACGCTCTGCCCCGCCCCAGACACCGATAATGATAAACATCGGTATCAAAACGCCTTCAAAGAACAGATAGAACATCAGCATATCCAGCGAGGCGAACATACCAACCATCATCACTTCCAGCACCAGAAAGGCGATCATATAATCGCGTACGCGGTGGGTAATGCTCTTCCAGCTTGCCAGAATGGAGAGCGGGGTCAGAAAAGTGGATAAAAGGATAAAGGGCATGGATATCCCGTCCACCCCCAAATGATAGGAAATGCCACTGCCGGAAATCCAGTCGGCACGCTCTTCGAACTGATAGCCGGTCATTTCCGCATCAAAACCGAAATAGAGCGACAAGGACAGCAGGAAGGTAAAGCCGGAAACCCACAAGGCGACCAGACGCGCATTCGTGGCAACTGATTCTGTATTACCGCGTATCAGCAATAAAAACAGTACGCCTGTTAGCGGCAAGAAGGTAATAACACTTAATAAAGGCCAGCTGGAAATCATCTGTCTATCTCCCAAATCCGCTGAAATACCAGGACAGCAGAATGACCACACCGATCATCATCGCAAAGGCATAATGATATACATAGCCTGTTTGAATATGCACCAGACGTGCAGATACCCGTCCAACCAGAGCTGAAAGGCCATCCGGACCAAAATAGTCAATGGTACCCTTATCCCCGCGCTTCCACAGCCAGCCGCCAAAAACAACTGCCGGACGCACGAAAATCCGGTCATATAGCTCGTCGAAATACCATTTGTTGAATAAAAAGCGATACAGCCCGCCTGCAGCCTGGGCAATCTTGCCAGGCAGATGCGGCATTTTCACATAGGCGATATAGGCGCCCAGCACCCCGCTTGTGGCCAGAATAATCGGCAACAGCTTTACCCATAGCGGCACATGATGGGCCGCCTCCATCGCGGTATGGGAAGGCAGAATAAAAATGGAATCGCCCCAGAATGCTTCCATATCATGGCCAACAAACAGCTCATACCCTGCCCAGCCGGCGAAAATTGCCCCAATGGCCAGAGGCACAAGTGGCAAGGTCATCACATTGGCCGATTCATGCACATGAGACATCACCTCTTCGCTGGCGCGCGGCTGTCCATGAAAGGCCAGTATCAGCAATCGCCAGCTATAGAAAGCGGTCAGAAGCGCTGCTGCACATCCCAGCCAGAAGGCCACCATGCCAACGCCTGTATGCGCGCCATAGGCAGCTTCCAAAATCATATCCTTGGAATAGAACCCGGCAAAGAACGGGAAACCGGCCAGCGCAAGCGAGCCTACCCACATCATGGTATAGGTCACGGGCACCTTGCGCCAGATACCGCCCATATGACGCAGATCCTGCTCATCCGATAAGGCGTGAATAACCGAGCCTGCCCCCAAAAACAGCAATGCCTTGAAAAAGGCATGGGTGGTCAGATGGAACATCGCTGCCGGATAGGCAGATACCCCTGCTGCAAAAAACATATAGCCCAGCTGAGAGCAGGTTGAATAGGCAATCACCCGCTTGATATCAAATTGGGTCATCCCCACCGTGGCGGCAAAAATCGCTGTAGAAGCACCAACAATGGTAATAACATCCAGCGCAACAGGCGCATATTCAATGATAGGCGACATCCGGCACACCAGGAACACCCCGGCGGTTACCATGGTCGCGGCATGGATAAGGGCAGATACAGGGGTTGGCCCTTCCATCGCATCCGGCAGCCAGGTATGCAGGCCAAGCTGGGCTGATTTGCCCATCGCGCCAATAAACAGAAGGATAGACACCACCTCCAGCGCAGGCAATGTAATGCCGCTAAAGCTGATAACCGCATCCTGATAGGACGCGCTATTGGCAAAAATTGCATCAAAGCTGACCGATCCTGTCAGCGTGAAAATCGCCAAAATCCCCAGAACAAAGCCGAAATCGCCTACGCGGTTCACCACAAAGGCTTTCATCGCTGCTGTATGGGCACTTTCCTTGTGATACCAAAAGCCTATTAACAGATAAGAGGCAACCCCTACCCCTTCCCAGCCGAAAAACAGCTGTACCAGATTATCGGCAGTGACCAGCATCAGCATCGCAAAGGTAAACAGGCTGAGATAGGCCATAAAACGGGCAATGGCCTTGTCATGATGCATATAGCCAACAGAATAGATATGCACACAAGAAGAAACACCTGTCACCACAATCAGCATGACAGCGGTAAGCGTATCGAAACGCAGCTGCCAATTCGCTTCAAAAGTGCCGGAATTAATCCATCTGGCTAAGCTGACAATCTCTGTATTGCCTCCCATCGCAATATGCGAAAAGGCAAACAGCGAAAGCAGGAATGACAGCACTACACTGGAAACCGACACCGCAATGGCGGCCGCATTTTGCTGGCGCAGGGAAAATAACCCGGCGGCAATAGCGCCCAGCAATGGCAGAAAAACAATCGCCTGATAAAACATCTGCGCCCTAGCCTTTCATCACATTGATATCTTCAACAGATATCGATCCGCGATTGCGGAAATATACTACCAAAATCGCCAGACCGATTGCCGCTTCTGCAGCCGCAACGGTCAGAATAAATAAAGAGAAAATCTGTCCCGATAAATCGCTGGAATAGGCAGAAAATGCCACCAGATTAATACTGACAGACAACAAGATAAGCTCTATCGACATCAGGATCGTGATAACATTCTTGCGATTGATAAAAATGCCAAACACCCCGAAGACAAATAAAATCGCAGCGACAGTCAAATAATGTGCAAGGGTAATTTCTGCTATCATTGGGATATCTCCTTTACACCTGCGCCTGTTTCAACTTTTGCCAGCTTTACGGTTTCCGCCCGGGTTCGGGCATTTTGATCTGCAATAACCTGTTTGCGAACGCCCATGCGTTTACGCAAGGTAAGCGCAATTGCCCCTATCATCGCCACCAGCAAAATCAGGCCGGCAAGCTGGAACAAATAGATATAATCTGTATAGATTACCTGGCCGAGCGCCTTGGTATTATGCACATCCCCCGGTGATGGCAGGCTCTTGATATTGCCGGAATATTCAAAAAAGGTGGCAAAGAGTTCCACCAGCAATACCGCGCCGATAAACAGCCCTAAAGGGCGATATTTCTGAAACCCCTCGCGCAATTCTGAATAATTAATATCCAGCATCATCACGACAAACAGGAACAGAACCGCTACCGCCCCGACATAGACAACCACCAGCAGCATCGCCAGAAATTCGGCATTCAGCAAAATAAACAATCCGGCCGCGTTAAAGAACGCCAAAATCAGAAATAATACAGAATGGACAGGATTGCGCGAAGACACGACCATCAGCCCTGACAAACAGCAAATCGTGGCAAACAGATAGAAAAATACAGATGATAACATCGCCTTTTATTCCCCCTTCAGCGAATGGCTAGCGCCATTTTGCGTCCTGTGCCAGATTGCGGGCAATTTCATCTTCCCATCTGTCACCATTTGCCAGCAGCTTGTCCTTGTCATAGAACAGCTCTTCACGTGTTTCGGTTGCAAATTCAAAATTAGGCCCCTCGACAATCGCATCTACCGGACAGGCTTCCTGACAAAAGCCGCAATAGATACATTTTGTCATATCAATGTCATAGCGTGTGGTACGGCGCGAGCCATCGTTGCGCGGCTCTGCCTCGATAGTGATGGCCTGTGCCGGACAAACTGCCTCGCACAGCTTGCAAGCGATACAACGCTCTTCACCATTTGGATAGCGGCGCAAGGCGTGTTCGCCCCGAAAGCGCGGCGAGAGATAGCCTTTTTCAAACGGGTAATTCAGCGTCACCTTCGGCTTGAAAAAATATTTCAAGGTCAGCATTAACCCCTTGATAAGTTCAAGCAGCAAAAAAGACCTGACCGCGTTTACCAATGCAACCATGCGTGTTACTCCCTACCCGCCAATGCCTGGCAGCTTGTCAAAGGCCATCAAAAAGCCGGCTGTCAATACAACATAAATCAAGGAAAAGGGCAGAAAGATTTTCCAGCCCAGGCGCATCAGCTGGTCATAGCGATAGCGCGGTGTTGTTGCCCGCACCCACAAGAACACAAACAGGCACAACATGATTTTCAGCACAAACCAGATCGGGCCCGGTATCCAGGTGAAGGGCGCAAAATCAAACGGGGGCAACCAGCCGCCCAGAAATAGCACGGTAGTCATCGCACTCATCAAAATCATATTGGCATATTCGCCTAGGAAGAACAGCGCAAAGCTCATTGAGGAATATTCCACAAAATAGCCGGCTACCAATTCTGACTCGCCCTCTGGCAAATCGAACGGGGCGCGGTTTGTCTCCGCCAGGGTTGAGATGAAAAATACGACAAACATCGGGAATAAAGGCAGGGCAAACCACATATCGCGCTGGGCTTCAATAATATCGGACAGATTAAGCGAGCCTACACAAATCAGCACATTGATGATGACCAGCCCCATGGATACTTCATAAGACACCATCTGGGCAGCCGACCGCAGCGCACCTAAAAAGGCATATTTGGAATTGCTGGCCCAACCGGCCATGATAACGCCATAGACCCCCAGCGAGCTTATCGCGAACAGATATAAAATCCCGACATTAATATCGGCCAGCACCAGCCCGGCATCAAACGGAATAACCGCCCAGGCCACCAGCGCCAGAATAAAGGTCAGCATCGGTGCCAGAATAAAAACCACCTTGTCTGCACCGGCAGGCAGGATGGTTTCCTTGGCCATCAGCTTTAGCGCATCGGCAAAAGGCTGAAACATCCCGAAAGGCCCTACCACATTGGGCCCTTTACGCAATTGCATAAAGCCGATAACCCGCCGTTCTGCCAATGTCAGATAGGCGACCGCTATCAATAATGGCCCGACAACCGCTAAAACCTTGGCAACAATCCAGGCCAGATCAATGAGCCATTGTTCTATTATCATGCTCTTTTCTCCTACCCTTTACTATTCTGCGGCCATGACGGGTTTATCCGCCTTTGTTGCCGAATAGCATTCCGCCATTGTCTCGGACGCACGCGAGATTGCACAAGTCATGTAAAACGCCTTTAACCCGGCCTCTACAGGCTCGGCCTTCAGCTTGCCGGCTTTGCCAAATTTACCCCATTTTGCCGGCTGAACCTCGTCCAGCCTGGCAAAGACAGGTACAGCAGCCACCATCTCTTCGCGCAATTCGGCTAGGCTATCAAAGGAGAGGGTTTTATTGATACGCTCGGAAAAGGCGCGAATAATCGCCCAGTCCTCACGCGCATCCCCGGGCGGAAAGGCTGCCCGGCGCGCCATTTGCGGACGACCTTCAAAATTGACATATAACCCGTCTTTTTCTGCCCATGCAGCGCCCGGCAATACCACATCTGCACATTGTGCGCCCTTATCGCCATGATGCCCCTGATACACCACAAAGGCGTTTTCCAGCCTGGCGGTATCCAGCTCGTCTGCCCCTAACAGCCAGACAAAATCAATAGCCCCTTTTGCTGCGCCATCCAGTATGCCGGCAACATCCTTGCCGCCCTTGCCAGGCACAAAGCCCATATCCAGACCAGCCACACGTGCGGCGGCATGATGCAGAACATTAAAGCCGTTCCAGTCCTTGCTGACCATATTTGTGGTTTCAGCCAATTGATGCATAAGGGCCATTACTGCCTGGCCATCGGCGCGGCGCAATGCCCCCATCCCTATGATAACCATAGGTTTTTTGGCTTTTTTCATCAGCTTTGCAAAGGGATGTTTACCTGATGCCAGCTGTTCCAGAACAGATATATCCTCACCCAGATGCTCGACCGGATAGGTTAAATCGGCTGCGGTACCAAGATGGGCAATCGGTGTGCGACCATGCAGATAATTTCTGCGGATACGTGCATTCATCACCGGGGCTTCAATACGCGGATTACTGCCGACAATTAATATGGCATCGGCTTCATCTATTCCGGCAATGGTGGTGTTAAACAAATAGGATGCACGGGTTTTTGCGGATAATTTTGCGCCATCCTGACGGCAATCCATATGCGGGCTGCCTATTTTGTCAAACAGGGCTTTTAGCGCAAACATCGCCTCGCCATCCATCTGATCGCCGGCAATAGCAGCCATTTTGTCAGCCTTGGTCTTTTTCACCCTGGCAGCAATGGCAGCAAAGGCATCATCCCAGCTGGCAGGGTGCAAACGGCCATCATTGCCCCGCAAATAGGGCTTGTCCAGGCGCTGGCGACGCAAGCCGTCAATGGCATAGCGGGCTTTATCGGAAATCCATTCCTCATTAATATCCTCATTCAGGCGCGGTAATACCCGCATCACCTGATTACCCCGCGCATCAATACGGATATTCGCACCCATCGCGTCCATCACATCAATGCTTTCGACCTTGTTCAGCTCCCATGGACGCGCAACAAACGCATAAGGGCGCGAGGTTAGCGCCCCGACCGGGCATAAATCAATCACATTGGCCGATAATTCACTGGCGATGGTTTTTTCCAGATAGGTGGTAATCTCGACATTCTCGCCGCGCCCGATAGCCCCTAAATCTGTTACCCCTGCCACTTCGGTTGAAAAGCGCACACAGCGGGTGCAATGAATACAACGGGTCATCACTGTCTTGATCAGCGGGCCCATATATTTTTCGCTCACCGCGCGTTTATTTTCGGCATAGCGCGAGGCATCATGGCCATAGCCCATTGCCTGATCCTGCAGATCGCATTCCCCGCCCTGATCACAAATCGGACAATCCAGAGGGTGATTGACCAGCAGAAATTCCATTACCCCTTCGCGTGCCTTTTTTACCCGCTCGGATTTGGTGCTTATCACCATCCCCTCGCCTGCTGGCATCGCACATGAGGCAATCGGCTTTGGGGCGCGTTCCATATCCACCAGACACATCCGGCAATTTCCCGCGATAGATAATCTTTCATGATAGCAAAAACGCGGAATTTCAGCACCAGCCTCTTCACAGGCCTGCAATACGGTTGCCCCGTCTTCTACTTCAACTTCAATCCCGTCCACTGTCAGCTTTGGCATGGTATCTATCCTTACTCAGCAGCGTTTGTTACAGCCTGATGGGCCAGTATACGTCTTTCGATTTCCGGGCGGAAATGTTTGATCAATCCCTGAATCGGCCAGGCAGCCGCATCGCCAAGGGCGCAAATCGTATGCCCCTCTACCTGGCGGGTAACCTGTTCCAGCGTTTCGATCTCGTGAATTTCCGCCTCGCCGCGTACCATCCTGTCCATCATCCGCCACATCCAGCCAGTGCCTTCACGGCACGGGGTACACTGACCACAGCTTTCATGCTTGTAAAAGTAGGAAAGCCGGGCGATAGCCCTTACAATATCGGTGCTTTTATCCATGACAATAATGCCAGCGGTACCCAGCCCGGTTCCGGCATTGCGAAGTGCATCAAAATCCATTGTCATGGTCTCGCACACCTCTTTTGGCATCAATGGGGTAGATGATCCGCCCGGGATAATGGCCAGCAGATTGTCCCAGCCACCGCGCACACCACCGGCGTGTTTTTCAATGAGTTCCTTTAGCGGAATGCCCATCTCTTCTTCAACATTACAGGGCTTGTTTACATGGCCGGAAATACAAAACAGCTTTGTGCCGGTGTTATTTTCCTTGCCCAGGCCGGCAAACCATGCCCCGCCACGCCGCAAAATTGTCGGGGCAACTGCAATGGATTCCACATTATTAACGGTTGTGGGACAGCCATACAGACCCACCCCTGCCGGAAAAGGCGGTTTCAGGCGTGGCTGGCCTTTTTTACCTTCCAGCGATTCGATAAGGGCGGTTTCCTCGCCGCAGATATACGCCCCTGCCCCACGCTGCAAATAAACATCAAAATCCCAGCCCGATCCGGCTGCATTTTTACCCAGCAAGCCTGCATCATAGGCTTCATCAATAGCCACTTGCAGCACCTTGCCTTCATTGAAAAACTCGCCGCGAATATAGATATAGGCGGTATGGGCCCGCATCGCAAAACCGGCCACCAGACAGCCTTCAATCAGCTTGTGCGGCTCATGGCGAATGATATCCCTGTCTTTGCAAGTTCCAGGCTCGGACTCGTCGGCATTTACCACCAGATAATGCGGGCGTGCACCCACTTCCTTTGGCATAAACGACCATTTCAGGCCGGTTGGAAAACCAGCCCCGCCGCGGCCACGCAAGCCGGACGCCTTCATTTCCTCGACAATATCATCATGGCCACGCGCCAGAATGGCTTTGGTGTTATCCCAGTCACCGCGCGCTTGCGCCCCTTTCAGGCCAGCATCGCCCCAGCCATAAATATTGGTAAAAATACGATCTTTATCTGCGAGCATCTCTACCCCTTCTTTTTACTGCGCTTGGCGGTTTTCAGCGTGGTGGCACCGCCTTCCGCTTCCGAGCCTTGCCGTCCCAGAACCGAGCCGACAGCTGGCGGTGTGTCTGCTTCCAGTGCTTCCAGCAATGCCCTTGTGGATTGATAATCCAAATCTTCATAGAAATCGTCATTTACCTGCAAGATAGGCGCGTTCACACACGCCCCCAGACATTCCACTTCCAACAGGGAAAATTTACCGCAAGCAGAGGTCTCGCCCGAGCTGATATTCAGCTTGTCCTTGATACAGCGCATCACATCATCCGAGCCGCGCAACATACAAGGGGTAGTACCGCAAGCTTGCAGAAAATATTTGCCCACCGGTTTCAGATTGAACATGGAATAAAAGCTGGCAACTTCCAGAACGCGCATTTCTGCCATATCCAGCCTTTTGGCAATCTCTTCTATCGCCTTGACCGGTATCCAGTTATCGTTTTGCTTTTGCGCGATATATAACAGCGATTTTACCGCACTGGCCTGACGCCCTTCGGGATATTTTGCAATCGCCTTTTTGATTTCCTTCTCGCTCTCCCTGGTAAAGGAAAAGCTTTCAGGCTGTTCTTCTGCAATAAGTGTTTGAATGCTCATCTGTCAATTTCACCAAATACAATATCCAAAGACCCGATAATCGCCACCGAATCTGCCAGCATATGCCCTCTGGACAGATAATCGACCGCTGCCATGAAATAATAGCCAGGCGCACGAAGACGCGCCCGATACGGCTTGTTAGAGCCATCCGATACCAGATAGACCCCGAACTCCCCTTTTGGCGCTTCAACAGCGGTATAGCTATCACCAGCCGGTACATGAAACCCTTCTGTATAGAGCTTAAAGTGATGGATAAGCGCTTCCATAGACTGTTTCATATCACCGCGACGCGGAGGCGTGACCTTGTTATTTTCTGCCAGTACCGGCCCTTCAGGCATGGTTTCGATCGCCTGGCGGATAATCCGAAGCGACTGCTTCATTTCTTCCACCCGCACCAGATAGCGGGCATAGCAATCGCCTGTTGTACCGACAGGCACATCAAAATCCATATCTGCATAACAATCATAGGGCTGTGATTTGCGTAAATCCCACGCATAGCCAGTGGCACGCAAGCATGGGCCTGTCATGCCCAGATCCAGTGCTTCTTCCACGCTCATCACACCAATATCGACCGTTCTCTGTTTGAAAATACGGTTATTGGTCAGCAAGGTTTCCAGATCATCAATAAAGGAGGGAAATTTATCCGCCCATTTCAGAATATCCTCTGCCAGGCCATCAGGCAGATCCTGATGCACTCCGCCCGGACGGAAATAGGCAGCATGCAGACGCGCACCGGAAGCGCGCTCGTAAAATTCCATCAATGTTTCCCGCTCTTCAAAGCCCCACAACAGAGGGGTCATCGCGCCCACATCAATGGCAAAAGTGGTCAAATTCAGCAGATGGTTCAAAATCCGGCCAATTTCGCAATATAAAACGCGAATATGCTGGGCACGCTTTGGCACCTCTATGTGCAGGGCTTTTTCAATTGCCAGCGCCCAGGCGTGTTCCTGATTCATTGGCGAGACATAATCCAGCCGATCAAAATAGGGCAGCGCCTGAAGATAGGTTTTATTTTCTATCAGCTTTTCTGTACCGCGATGCAGCAACCCGACATGCGGGTCTGCTCGCTCTATAACCTCGCCATCCATTTCCAGAACAAGGCGCAACACGCCATGTGCGGCCGGATGCTGGGGGCCAAAATTCAGGGTCAGAGGACGTATTTGCATTTCACCCATAATCTTATGCTCCTGCCTCTTCATCTGCGGGTGGCGGGGCAATATCGGCCTGCACCCCTTCCCATGGGCTGGTAAAATCAAAATCACGATATTCCTGGGTTAAATGCACCGGCTCATACACGACCCGTCTCTGGGTCTCGCTATAGCGCACTTCCACATAGCCGGTCAGCGGAAAATCCTTGCGCAGAGGATGCCCCTCAAACCCGTAATCGGTCAGCAGGCGGCGCAAATCCGGGTGGCCGGAAAAATAAATCCCGAACATATCCCATATCTCGCGCTCTGCCCAATTGGCCGAAGAAAACAGCTCTGTTACCGA
This sequence comes from Alphaproteobacteria bacterium, assembly GCA_038121125.1. Classification (GTDB taxonomy): domain Bacteria; phylum Pseudomonadota; class Alphaproteobacteria; order Puniceispirillales; family Puniceispirillaceae; genus JADHLI01. Next base: position 9,244 of record JAYOMZ010000023.1, on the reverse strand, counting down.
CGGGGCAACCGCATCTTCATCAATGCCAACACATACCCGCACCCGGCTATTTTCAGCTATAGACAATAACAGATAGACCAGCTCAAACCGGCATTCACGTTCTGGATAATCAACAGCGGTCACATCGATTAATTGACGAAATTGCACATCTGTATCATCGCGCAGGAGTTTCAGCACAGCGATAAGGTTTTGCAGCGTGGTTTCAATTTTTATCGCATTTTGCAGATCCAGCTGAACGGTTGCGCGCTCGCCCAGCAAGGCTGCCAGCTTTGCTTTCATCGCGGCATTTTTGCTTTGAGCCGGTGCGCTATCGTGTGTTTGTGTGGCGTCACTCATCTTGGCAGTTTCATCCCCTAATTCAGCATGGATACTGTTAATATTTCTTTTTTTGCTCCAGCATAATCGCCTGGCCGATCCCCCTTTGCGAGCGGTGGCTGGCGGCTATCTATGCTCTTGCAATGGTGCTGGTTCTGCGAATTTTCTTTTGCAGCTGCAATAGGCCATAAATTAATGCTTCTGCGGTAGGCGGGCATCCAGGCACATAGACATCTACCGGCACGATACGGTCACAGCCGCGTACCACCGCATAGGAATAATGATAATAACCGCCGCCATTGGCACAGGAACCCATGGATAGCACCCAGCGCGGCTCTGGCATCTGGTCATACACACGGCGCAAGGCAGGTGCCATTTTGTTGGTTAGCGTCCCGGCAACGATCATCACATCTGACTGGCGCGGGCTGGGGCGGAACAGCATACCATATCTGTCCATATCATAGCGGCTGGCAGCAGAATGCATCATCTCTACCGCACAACAGGCCAGCCCAAAGGTCATTGGCCATAAAGAGCCGGAACGTGCCCAGTTAAATAATTTATCGGCCTTGGCGATAACAAAGCCGCGATTGGTAATCTCGTCTGTGACCGCATTTAAAATGGCATCCTGATCCGGGCCAGGCGGGATAGGCGCATGGGCATTTAGCTGGTCAGGTGTCAGAACCGTTTTTTTATCGACTACTCCCATTCCAGCGCCCCTTTCTTCCATTCATAGATAAAGCCAATGGTCAGCACGCCTAAAAATACCATCATCGACCAGAAGCCGAACAACCCGATATCACTCAAAGCAACAGCCCAGGGGAATAAAAAGGCGATTTCCAGATCAAAGATAATAAACAGGATGGCGACCAGATAAAAACGCACATCAAAGGGTTTGCGAGAATCATCAAATGCATCAAAACCGCATTCATAGGCGGTAAGCTTTTCAATATCCGGTTTTTGCGATCCGACCACCAATGCGCCAACCACAAAGGCAATGGATAGGCCGATGGCCAATGCCATAAATACTGCGATAGGCAGATATTCTGAAAGATACCCGTCCATTGAGATTCTCACCCCCGTCGTAATGGATAAACTCAATATGGTTTGATTAGTCCAACCGCACGGGAAATGCAAGGCTTTCAGGGGCAAATTTATCCATAGAGCAAAAAACAGGCAGATATCGCTGCCTCACAGCTTTCTGCCTGAAATTTGCGACAGAAATTTGTGATGGAATTTTACCTGTTATTTTACCCAGGTTGACGAGCGGCGGCGGTCAATATCCCCGCTCATCATTTCAGAAAAAGCGGTTGCCAGGCCATTATAGGCTGCCCGATTCTTTTTCAAAATCGCATCCAGCGGGATAACGATATCCCCGTCTTTTCGTAAATAGGGGGCATCATAATTACCATAGGCTTCCAGCAGTGTTTCAAGGGCTGCTAGAAGCTGTTTTTCCTGTTCGGCATTTTGTGCTGCGGTGGGCTCTGACATATCTTTATCCTCCCTGATTATCCGATATATGCCGGCGGCTATATATTTTCCGTCGACGAAAACAGGGTATCTTCAAGATTTATGCCAGAACACCCTGCCGTCAAGCGTTAACGGCCTTCATAAAGCGGTCTTTAATCACCACAGGATCCATTTCGATAACCGGTACCTTGATGTTCCCTGATTCGCATTTGCTGATGATAATGGTCATCTTGTCGCCTGCCAGGGCTGTTTCGACCACTGATTTGGTATCTTGTGCCGAACATTCGATAACATTGTCACATCCGCAGGCGCGCGCCACCTCTGCCAGAGAGGTTTTCATCCCTGTATAGGTTGTCTGATCGCCGGTTGAGCCATAGCTGCCATTATCAATGATCAGTAAAATGAAATTGGGCGCAGGATTATTGGCAATTGTCGGCAATGTGCCAAAATTCATCAGCACAGATCCATCGCCATCTATGGCAATCACCTTTTTATCCTGAGCCAAAGCAAGCCCCAGTCCGATAGAAGAGGCAAGCCCCATCGTTCCCAGCATATAAAAATTGCTGGGCTGGTCATCCAGCAGATGCATTTCCTGGCTTGGCAAGCCGATATTGGTCACCACAAGCTGGTCGGAAATAAGCGGTATCAGCGTTTTTAAAACATCACTTCTAATCATGGCCCTCACGCCCCCTTCCAGAAAGTTGCATCCATCAGCAGCGCAACCGGTTTTCTTGCCATAAAGCAATGCGATAATATAGCAGAGGTTTCTGCGGCATCTTCTGGCTGGTGGAAATGATAGGTCGGGATATTCAGCTGATTTAACAGCGCCTTGGTATGTACCGCCATCTCTACCTGACAGGCGACAGGCTCGCCCACCTCGCCGCGATAGCTGATCAGCATTGGCAAGGGCATCCGGTAAAACTGGATAAGGGTGGCCAGCGCATTAATGGTCACGCCAATCGCGGTATTTTGCATAATGATAGCCGGCCTTGCCCCGCCCATATAGGCGCCTGCACACAGCCCCATACCTTCATCTTCACGGTTTGCGGGGACATGGCGGATATCCTCAGACTGCTCGATTTTTTCAATGACCCCGGCCAATTGTTTACATGGCACGGTGGTCACAAAATCGATGCTGTTTTCGCGCATGGCCTGCATGATCACATCATTCACAGACATAAGCTATCGCTCCTTAAAAAAAATAAAAAAACAGGCGGGAATCTTTTATCAAAAAGACCGGGTATCAAAAACCCACGACCGACATCATAAGCATTTGGCATAGACTGAAAAGCGAATTATAGTTTTTTTTCATTTTTGTCCCAATTTATGAAAAACTTCTATTTATAACAGGTAAATGTTCCTGATAAAAATCTGGTAAACATCTGGCTAATAGCCGAAAAGAAAGTGATAAAATATGCTCTCGTTAAAAAATAAAATCGTGGCCATAACCGGCGTTGGCTCTCCTGATGCTCCAAAGGGCAATGGCCGGGCAACAGCAGAATTATGCGCTGCACAGGGCGGGCTTATCGAAGGGCTGGATATTTTACAAGAAGAAGGCGCGCGCACCCAAAAGGCCATTATCGATGCGGGCGGCAATTGTCATCTTTCTATCGGTGATGTAACAAAAGAAGCTGATATAAATCGCTGGATAGAGGGGATTATAGACCGGCATGGCCGGCTGGATATCCTTATCAACAATGTTGGCCAGTCCGAGCGTATTCTGCCCGAAAGCGTCGACAATACAGTATGGCAGCAACAGATAGATTTGAATCTGAACAGCGTGATGATGACTTGCCGTGCCGCCCTGCCCCATATGATAAGAAAGGGCGCAGGGGCGATTGTGAATATCTCCTCCATCGCCGGCATCCGCTATCTGGGCAAGCCGCAAATCGCCTACAGCGCGGCCAAGGCGGCCTTGCAGCAATATACCAAAACCTCGGCTGTTATTCATGCCCGCAACAATATTCGGATGAATTGCGTCCTGCCCGGGCTGATGCATACCGCGATGGTCGAAAGAATGGCTGTCAAATATGCAGAAGGCGATTATGACGGCTTTGTACAAAAACGCCATAATCAGGTGCCGATGGGCAAAATGGGCACGGCAGAAGATGTCGCCCATGCCGTCCTGTTTCTGGCATCGGATGAAGCGCGCTATATTACCGGTACAGAATTGGTCGTCGATGGCGGCATCACGGCCACTATCCCTGAATAACTTTTCAAAAAAAATTACGCCTGAATGCAAAAAAGGAAAAAGAAAATGGCATCCTATCATGTTTATGGCCGCGCCTTTGCCGGCTCTTTGATTGTCGAATTTATGCTGCGCGAGGCGGGGCTGGATTATACGATTTCCTTCCCCGATGATGCTGAACGGGCAAGCCCGGAATATCGGGCGAAAAACCCGACAGGCAAAATCCCTGTCCTGACCTGCCCGGATGGCGGACAGGTCTTTGAATCGCTGGCGATTGTGCAGTATCTCTCGCAATTTTGCCCGCATTTAATGCCTGCATCCGGCAGTGCGGCGGAAAAAACATATCTATCTGTTCTGTCCATGCTGGGGGCGACCATGTATCCGGCCTATCACCGCCAGCATCATACCTATCAATATGGGCCAGAGGCAGCATGGCCGGAAATACAAGGCCTGGCACGCGCGGTAAATGATGAACTTTATCACTATATTGAAGGGGTGCTAAACCCCTATATTTGCGGCGAGATGCTGACCCCGGCCGATTTATATCTTTATATGATTTCGCGCTGGAATCTGGATAAGGATGCCATGCGTGCCAGCCGCCCGAAACTGGCCAGCGCGCTCGATAGATTACACACCCATCCATCCATTGCCGCCACTCTTGCCAGCCAGCCAAAACGAAAATAAGCAGCAGAGGATAAGTGCCGCTGGTGGCTATCCCAGCAAAACAAGATAGAGAACAGGTAATATCAGCGCGGAGAAAAGCGCGTTAAGGGCCATGCCGATGGTCGCAAAACTGCCCGCCACCGGGCTTATCTGAAAGGCATGGGCGGTGCCAATACCATGACAGGTCACGCCAACAGCAAAGCCGCGCCCGCGCCAGTCTGAAAAGCCAAACGCATTAAATAGCGGGGTGGCGATGACCGCCCCTGTAATGCCTGTCAATACGGCCAGCAAGGCAGCCAGCGATACCGGCCCGCCCAGGCTTTTTGCGATCCCCATGGCCACCGGGGCGGTAACGCTTTTCGGGGCAATGGCAGCTATCATGGCATTATCCAGGCCGAATAATATCGCCAGCGCAATCGCGCTGAGGCCAGCTGTCAGCCCCCCTGTTACCAGCGCGGCCAGCACCGCATAGCGTGCCCGCCATAATGCGCTGCGATAGCGCCATACCGGCACGGCCAGAACAATAATCGCAGGGCCCAACAGGAAATGGATAAATTGCGCGCCTTTGAAATAGGCCACATAGGGGGTGCCGGTGCTATATAACACCAGACAAATCGCAACAGAGGCGACAAGGACAGGGTTTAACAGGGCAAAGCGATTGGCATATTCAAACAAGGCTCTTGCCGCGATAAACGCCCCCATTGTCAGGGTCAGCCATAATAGCGGCTCTTCGCCCAGATAGACAAAGATAGAGGTTAAATTGGCGATAGCTTCTTGCATCAGCTCTCTCCTCCGGCCTTTGGGGCGGGGCGCATTTCATCGCCAATGGGCGGGCAAAAACGGCGCGCGACCCAGATAAAGCTGAGGGCAGCGACCAGCAAGGCAGCCAGCGTGCTGAAAAGCAAAATAATGATGATTGGCAGCCCCGATGCCAGCAAAACCTCGCGGTAATTTAATACGCCTACGGCCGCTGGCACAAATAACAGCGGCAAATAGCGCAGGAAAATATCGCACAAAGCCTCCAGGCTGGCCGGGGTTTTAAAGCGCAAGGCCAGCCATGCCAGCAACAGCCCCATCCCAACAACCGGGCCCGGCACAGGCAGGTGTAACAGCGCGGCAATAGCTGTGCCCACCAGCTGAAACAAAAAGATGAAAAACAGCCCTTCTATCATAGGGATAAATCTAGCACCCCCTCGCCCGCCTGGCGAGGGCTAAAACCCGCTAGGCCATGCACAACCACTGAATTATTTTTTTAAAATATTAACAATGATAGGATATCTTCCCCAATCGATATTTTTAAAACAAAGAGGATAGATAAAAATGCAGAAAATGGCATTTCCACATTTAGGTCTCACGCTTGAAAAAGAGACAGGCGGGGTCAGGGTCACTCAAAATGGTAAATCCTATCTCGCCCGTAGATGGCAGTTTAGAGAAGATGTCAGAGCGATGATTTATCTGTCAATTAGTCAGTGTTTTCATTGTTTATGGGTAAAAAATCATCCACGAGGTGATGCTATCCATTATATCTGTTTTGCCAGAAGTCATACTCCGCCTTGGGATTATCTACTTGCTAAAGAAAACAATGGTGAGCGCATTACCATAAATAAAAACCATGAGGCTAGACTGCTGAATGCCGGCATCCACTTTGAAACACAGACAGGCAGCGGACAACACCTGACAGTCATGCCAACTTTGCCGAATCTGGAAAAGTTCATAGAAGCCATAAAACAGCCCTGACCGGTATCATCATTTATCTTTGGGAAAAAAAGTGGCGGGAGTGACGGGACTCGAACCCGCGGCCTCTGGCGTGACAGGCCAGCGCTCTAACCAACTGAGCTACACCCCCGAACTTTGTCAGGTGCGGTTATCCCCGGTGATGGGACAACCCCTTGATTGGCTGATAATTATAGATGCGCGCGCCCAGTGTCAAGCAGATTTGAACACAAAAACATAAACTTGTTTCCACCTGCTTTTCCCCTCTCCTCTCGCCTGTTTTCCTGTCTGTTTCCTGGCCTGTTTCCTGACCCGTTTGGTGGCTCGTTTCCTGGCCTGTTCGCTTCAGCCATATTTACAATTTTTCCCTGTCATCATAACATTACAAGCCAAATATCCGTTTACGAACAGGGGAACGGGGCGCAACAGGGGTCAAAATCCCCGGCGGGCATCCGGGCTTTTGGCCTGAATGTTGCAGTTTCCTTCCTAATGCTGGCAAATAGCAGGGGCAAAGGCTGGCAAAACACAAGGACAGATTTGGTTTTATGGCGACCCAAACACAGGATAATCAGGAAATTGAACAGGCGATAGAACGCCTGAGCCAGAAAATGCGCACCGTATCGGATGCAATGGCGCTGGCCAGAACGCCTGTAAAGAAAACCGCTGCCAATCAGAACAAGGCAAAAGGCAGTAAAACCCGGAGAGTATCGCTTGGTAAATTTTTTAAATATATCCTTATCCTCAGCCTGTTTGCCGGGCTTAGCTATATGCTGGCCAGTCTGGTATCTGTCTATATGGAAAAGGTGAAAAATGGCCAAAGCCAGACAGGCGACCAGCCAGTTACCACTGCCCCCCTTGCCGGCCAGCCTGCCCCTGAAAATGCACCGGAAAACCTGCCAGCTGATACAGCACAGACCGCTCAACCCCCCTTTACCCCCATCATTGCTGATACCAATTTAACGCCTGTTGCCCCGCCCGCCGCCCCGGCTGCCCCGGCGATGGCCGATTTTGCGCTAAAAGGGGCAAATTACCAGATGGTGGATACCGAACTGGGACGCGCACTGGATATTTTTATCACCGTGATTAATCGCGGAAATGCCAGTGGCCGGCCAAGATTATTTGAAATCGAGCTTATCAATAAAGAGAATAAACAGCTGATGGCCTGGCCAATGGCGGTTGCCGGTGAGGAAGTCGCTGGCGATAGCGAAAAAATCTATAAAACCCGCCTGCTAGAGCCGCCCGCAGATTTTCATAATATCCGCGTGTCTATGCAGAAATGAGCCGCCCCGCTTTTTCGGGCAGAAATGAGCCGCCCCGCTTTTTCGGCCAGAAACAGGCCGCCCCGCCCCTATGGGGTGTCTGCTGAAAAGCTGTAATCGCGCTCTATTTTTACCACTCGAATTCGATAGCGTTCAAACAGCTTTTCCTTGCCCTCTTTTTGTGCCTCTATATGGTCAAGCTGGCTACGCCAGTTCACAATAGCCTGTTCTGATTCCCAGAAAGACAGGCTTAACAGCTTGCCCTCTTCCATCAGGCTTTCAAATCTTTCCACTGAAATAAAGCCGGGCTGCTGAACCAGAAGTGTTTTCAGCTGCGCGGCCAGTTCAAAATATCTATCGCGGCCGCTGGCATGGGGCCAAACCTCAAAAATGATACCATACATAAAAAAGCCCCCTTTTTTTGATCTGGTACGCCGCCTTTTATCCCTGTTCTTCCAGCCTGTCTGTGGCAGGTGGCGGGGTCGGTACCAGCGCGTTCAGCCGGGCATAGATATCGCCATCCAGCGTGATATCGCCCGCTGCCAGTGACGGGGCAAGCTGTTCGATATTACGCGCACTGATGATAGGCGCGGTAATAGCCGGGTTTTTCGCCACCCACGCCACGGCAAGGGCGGCCGGGTTTGTGCCTAGTTCTGCAGCAATTTCAGACAGGCTATTGGCTGCCTGATGCATCCAGTCCTGACCATATCGCAAGGCATATTTTTCATCCCAGCTAAAGCGCCCTTCGCCGGCGATACCGCCGCGATATTTACCTGTCAGCAAGCCGCCACCAAGCGGGCTATAGCTGATAACCGCGATATGTTCGCCTGCTGCCATTGGCAGGATTTCCACCTCTGCCTGGCGCTTTACCAGATTATACATAGGCTGCAGAATATCGATGGCTGGATAGCCATGAAGCCGGGCCACCCCTTGGGCTTTCATCACCTGCCATGCCGCAAAATTGGACACGCCAAGCTGGAAATATTTTTTCTCTTCTTTCAGAGCCGCCAGCTCGGCAAACGTTTCTTCCAATGGCACATCATCATCAAAGCGATGCAGGAAAAAAATATCGGTAAAGTCCTGGTTCATTCGGGTCAGGCTGGTTTCCAGCTGGCTGCGGATATTTTTAGCCGAACTGCCACCAACCGCCCCTGCCTTGGTCACCAGAATAATATCCTCGCGCTCTTTTGCAATCAGCGCACCCAGAATTTCCTCAGACCGGCCTTCATTATAAACATAGGCAGTATCAAAAAAATTAATCCCTGCCTCGCGGCAGGCACTATACATAGCCGCACTATCGCTTTTCGACGCCCCTGCCCCGAATTGCATCGTCCCGAAACACAGACCGGACGGGCGAAGGTGATGGGGGCCAAATGAATATTTGCCTGTCATGGCGTTCTTCCTCTTAACTGCTGACCATTTTGACTAAAGATTGCGCTTTAGTGTGCAACGCGCACGGCCAGGCTGGCAAGACAATACCCCTTTAAAAAAGACATATTATCGAGATATAAAACAAGACATAAAAAAAACAGGCCTCGGCCTGTCTCTCTTATGCGCTTGAAAAAAAATCCAGCACCAATATTTAAACTCTTTTTTATGGTGGGTGGTGAGGGGTTCGAACCCCCGACCTATTCGGTGT
>JAYOMZ010000022.1:1583-38342 GCA_038121125.1 Alphaproteobacteria bacterium | reverse complement strand
TGGGGGCATGGTGAAATTGGTAAACACAACAGACTTAAAATCTGTCGGCTGAATAAGCCTTCCCGGTTCAAGTCCGGGTGTCCCCACCATCCATATTATCAAAAATGACCGGTAAACAGACAAGGGCAGAGCCACTTTATAACAGCCCTGCCCCTGATTTATACCCTGCCCTTGGTTTATGCAAGGCTAACAGCTTTTCCTAGCGGAACCAGCTATTCACCAGAGCTTTGTTTTTCTTCACCCAATTTTGGGCAAATTCCCGTGCATCCTGGCGGTCAACCGATAGCGCATACACCATGTCATTAACTTGCGAGGTTTCCAGCTTCACCGAGGACAGCATCGCTGCCACCGCAGGGTGAGAGCTTTCCAGACTGGCAGAATAATGAATATGCAAGCGCGTCGCATCCCATGCGGTCGGGGCAGAGGAATTTTCCAGACATTTTTTAAGGTAATCACCTCTTCTTCTGTTTTCTTTATGGCCGTTTTTTTGCCTGTCTTTTTCTCTTTTGAGGCGATTTCTGTGCTGCATTCTGCATCGTCTGTTCCTTTATATATTCATCTTCCCGTGCCCTTTCACCAAAAAAACCTTAACCCTATTTATTAATTAAAAAAACATCTATAAGATGTATTCAAAACCAAAAATAAATCTGCTTTATATGAAAGGCAGTTTATTTTTTTATGCCTTTATTGCTCTCATAGATAAGAGTTAAACACAAGTGCAGGCGATTTTCCGGCCTATCTTATGAAAATAAGCCGAGAATCCTAGCGTCTGGACAGATACCAGTCCAGCATATCCAGCCTGTCCTGTCCCCAAAATACCTGCCCGTCGACAACAAAGCTGGGCGCCCCGAATATATTTGCATCAATCGCGGCCTGCGAATCCTTTGCCACCAGGGCGCTAAGGGCATCTGTATTCTTATTTGCCTCATCTACCAGCGCGTCGCCTGGCAAACCGGCCTCTGTCAGGGCAGATGCGACCACTGCCCCGTCGCCAATATCGCTTTCCTTTGCCCAGATTTGGGTAAGCAGGGCTTCTGAGGCGTGCAGGGCGGCCTCTGTGCCATGGCCTTCACGCACCGCCATCAGCACAATATTTGCCAGTGGCGAGGAAGGCGGAAAGTAAGCCGGCTTTAAATTAAGCGGCACATTGAGATATTCGCCAAATCTTGCCAGCTCTTGCAGCCGATAGGCCTGCCGCTGGGGTGCGCGTTTAGGCAAGGGCAATCCCCCTGTTTCGGGAAATACCAGCCCCAGATCAACAATAAAGACATTAACCTTTGCCTGATGGCGTGCGGCCAGTTTGCGAAAACGGGCTGCGCCCAAATAGGTCCATGGGCTGACAGGAGAGAGATAATAATCAATCACAGGGGCGGTCATATTCCAGCTACCTTTCGGTTTTTATCTTGGGATCATAAAGCGTGACACTATCTGTCAAGGGTCTGTTGGTTTCAGCCATATTGTCAAGCATAACCCTAAAGGGCAGATAAAAAAGAGGATATAGCTTGTGTTTTTTTCATTTTATCCTGCCAGAAATTGCGGTTTACTATAGGAGAGGAAAATATCCGGAAGCTTTTGACAGGAACAATAAGAGATGTCGATTGACCAAATTGTAAATACCGATATTCACCAGCTATCCGATGCCGGCTGGCGGCGCAAAAAGCGTGAAGAGCTGCGCGCTGAGGGGGCAACGGCCATGATAGGGTTTTTGCGTGCCGATGCGCTGGCTGAGCTGCAAAAAGAGGCACAAGCAGGGTTTGATGCTGCCTATTTTAACCCGCAGACCCATAATATTTATCTTACCCAGCCTGACCCCGGCCTGCCAGCAAGCCATATCCGCAATAAAGAAGTAACCTCGTCAAAAGGGTGTATTTGTGATGATGTGATAGCCGCAAGCTCGCCTTTAAAACAGCTCTATCATGACCCGCTTTTTAAAGAGGCTTTATGTGACATTCTGGAAGAGGACGCGCTCTATCCCTATGCCGATAATCTATCTTCTGTGAACATCCATTATGCCCGCAAAGGCGAAGAGCTGGGCTGGCATTTTGACAATTCGTCTTTTGCGGTAACGCTGATGATACAGCCAGCAACCAAAGGCGGGGCATTTGAATATGTGCGCGATGTGCGCAATGCCGACGCAGGTGATATGGGCTTTGAGGCCTGTGATGATATCCTGTCCGGCAAAAGGCGGCCAGAAGAATTGAAAATGCAGCCAGGCGATTTATTGCTGTTCAGGGGGCGAAATTCCCTGCACCGCGTAACCCCTGTCGAGGATGAGAGTATGCGCCAATTAGCGGTTCTGGCCTATAATAACACCCCTGGCATCAGCCTGTCCGAACACGCCATGAAAACCTTTTACGGGCGGATAGGCAGTGTGCAATAAATGACCATTGCGCCTAATGCTTTATCTGCCCTAAAATAGGCGGAAATGTTTTTTCTACCCTTATTTGATAATAATCCGACCAGCCGCACCCCTGTCATCTCCTATCTGATACTGGTTGCCTGTATCATGGTGTTTCTATGGCAATTCAAACTAAGCGGCTATGAAGAGCGCACAGCCTTTTTACAATTTGGCATCATTCCTTCGGTATTACTGGGAAATGAAAACCTGCCAGCCTCTCTGGCAGTCGTGCCCAATTGGGCCACCATTTTCACCTCCATGTTCTTACATGGCGGCTTTATGCATTTGGCCGGCAATATGCTGTATTTATGGATTTTTTCCGATAATGTGGAAGATGCGATGGGCCCCTTTCGCTTTATTGGTTTTTATGCGCTTTGCGGGGTGGGCGCCGGGCTGTCCCAGGCGGTGATTGACCCCTCTTCAAACATCCCCATTATTGGCGCATCAGGCGGCATTGCCGGTATTTTAGGAGCCTATATTTTGCTGCATCCCCGAGCAACGGTCAGGGTATTTATGCTGATTTTGGTCTTTGTGCGGATTATCAGCCTGCCAGCCTGGCTGGTACTTGGCGTGTGGATAGCCGGGCAATTTGTTGCTGCCCCTGCGGGTCTTTCTGATGGGGGCGGGGTAGCTTATTTCGCGCATATTGGCGGCTTTGTTACCGGCATGATACTTATTCCCTTTTTTAAACGCCGCGAGGTTGCGCTGCTGGCAGATGACCGCGCCGAAAAGCCGCGCTGGTCTGCTGAACCTGTACCGTTCAGCACCCTGAAACAGGAAGCAAAGGCACGCTATCAAAGGCGGCCTGGCGGGTCTGTACCTTCGGTAAAAAGGCGCATCAAAGGGCCCTGGGATTAATTATCCGGGAATTAATTATCAGGGGGATATTTGCGATATCAGGCTGGCCTGGGTGAGGGTGTGCCCATAATGCTGTTATCTTCATCCCGCCTTGCTGAAAAGCCCTGCTCCTGTACCAGTTGGGTTAGGGAAAGGGCAGCATTTTCCACCAGATTGCCATCCAGGCCTGTCAGGACAACTGCTGTGCCAAATTGCCCGGGCTTGAACCAGGGGTAAGAGCCTACACTGACCCCGTCAAACTGGCCACTAACCGCTTCCATGATAGTGGCGATTGTCCCCTCGCCTATGGCGCATTGCACGGTGATGCGTGTTGGCTGAACCCCGCCTTGCAAGCCGGGCGCAATTCCCTTGAACATGCCTTGCAAAATAGATGGCACACCTGCCATCACATGAACATTTTCAATGCGATAGCCAGGGGCGGCACTTACCGGATTATCTATTAATTCTGCCCCTTGCGGAATATCGGCCATTTTTTGCCGGGCAGCATTAAACTCGATATCTGTACCTTCATAATGGCGGGTCAGGCGTGCCATCGCTTCTGTATGGCGAATGACCGGCACATCAAAGGCGGCCGCCACCGCCTCGGTCGTAATATCATCATGGGTAGGCCCGATACCGCCCGAGGTAAAAACATAATCATAATTTTTTGAAAATTCGCGCACTGTATCAATGATGGTTTGACGGTCATCGGCAATGATGCGCGCCTGTTTTAAACTGATGCCAAGGGCGGTTAATTCTTCGGCCAGCCAGCCGATATTTTTATCTTTTGTTCGGCCGGAGAGGATTTCATCCCCGATAACCAAAATTGCAGCTTCAGGATTTGACATTTGCAAAAACAGGCTCCTATTTGCTATATCAGCATCAACATATGCCGTTTAAGGATAATTGGGCGGCATCGCGAAGGTGTTTTATTAGCGAAGCTGATATAAAAACTCAATCTGTGTAAAAAGTTTAATTAAGATATATTCCGGCATCTTTACGGTAATATCCCCTGACAGGGATCACGGAATAATCATTTAAGGGCGAGATGGTATGCGACAGGAACCTGTCATGCTTCATGGCGAAGACGGTTTTAACGGAATGCGTAAAGCAGGCGCACTGGCAGCGCGCGTGCTGGATATGATCACTCCGCATGTCACAGAAGGGGCGACAACCGAACAGCTCGACCAGGTATGCCATGAGTATATTTTGGAACATAACGCCATCCCCGCCCCGCTAAATTATAAAGGCTTTCCCAAATCTACCTGTATTTCCCTCAATCATGTGGTGTGTCATGGCATACCCGGGGCAAAACGCCTGCAAGACGGGGATATATTGAATATTGATGTGACGGTTATTCTGGATGGCTGGTATGGCGATACATCGCGTATGTACTGGGTTGGCAGCCCGTCGATAAAGGCACAAAATTTAACGCAAATCACCTATGAATGTCTGATGAAGGCGATTGACGGGGCAAAGCCCGGTGCCACCTTGGGCGATATTGGCCATATTATTCAACGTCATGCCGAACAGAATCGCTTTTCCGTGGTACGGGACTTTACCGGCCATGGGCTGGGGCGCGTTTTTCATACCGCCCCGACCGTATTGCATTATGGCACGCCGGGTACTGGCCTGCGCCTGGAACCGGGAATGATATTCACTATCGAGCCAATGATTAATGCAGGTCATTATGCCACAAAAATCCTGAATGATGGCTGGACAGCGGTAACCAGGGATAAAAGCCTGTCCGCCCAGTTTGAACACTCGATTGGCATCACCGAAGACGGGGCAGAGATATTTACCCTGTCTGAACAGGAATTGCATCACCCGCCCTTTAAAAAATCGGCCTAAAGTAAAAAATCGGCCAAAATTTTTGCGCCTGTTTACCGAAAATTAAACTTCTTTTGCGATACTGCTGTTATAACCCGACAGAAGTAAAGGGCGTTGCGCGCGGATAAGCCATGTGCCTCTGCCCTTTTCAGGAGCCGCACTTATGGGTGAAAAACCCCCGACAGCGGTGATAATTGTGCATAATCATCCCACCGGCCATCTGCGCCCCAGCAAGGCCGATATCGATATGACCAGACGCACAAAGGACGCGCTGAATACAGTTGATATTATTTTGCATGACCATATCATTGTGGGCGGCGCAAAAACCGTCAGCTTCAAATCCATGGGACCACTTTAAAAAAGGCATCTAACAGGGAGAGCTGGTATCCTGCCGCTTTTATCGGGGCAAAACGTTATTTTTTGGGCGTGATATTTTTTTCCGGTCGTTTTGGCGATTTTGCAGAAGAGTTGCCGGGCGGTAATATCTCTTCGCCTTCCATGCCGGCCTTGAATTTTTTTACCCCCTCTTTTAGCTCGTCAGAGGCAGAGCGCACCGCCTCGCCTGCCCGGCGAGAGGCTTTTAAAAGGCCGGGACGTGCAGCCTCTACCGCTTTATCGGCTGCCTTGACCGCTTGCCGGCGAACTGCAGGGTTTCGGGCCGCCATCCGCAGGGCGGTAAATAATAATTTTCTAACAATCACGCCAAACAGCCCTTTTTATCCGAAACGGAAATTTTAAAAAAATTTATCATAAATGCGGTAAAACACCGCCCTCTGACTATAGCTTTTTTTCCCGATAAATGATAGACAAACCCCATCCCACAACGTAACCGAAAGTAAATCAGATGATTCCGCGTTATGCGCGTCCGGAAATGACCGAGATATGGTCAGCACAGAGTAAGTTTAGAATTTGGTTTGAAATTGAAGCCCATGCCTGTGATGCACAGGCAGAACTGGGCGTTATCCCGAAAGAAGCGGCCAAAGCTGTATGGGAACGCGGTAATTTCGATATTGACCGCATTGACGAGATTGAACGCGAAACCAAACATGATGTTATCGCCTTTTTAACCAATCTGGCAGAATATGTGGGCGAGGAAGCCCGGTTTGTCCATCAGGGCATGACCTCGTCTGATGTACTGGATACCACCTTGTCGGTACAACTTAGCCGGGCAAGTGATTTGCTTATGGCTGGCCTGGACAGAATATGTGAGGGGTTGCATAAACAGGCGCTGGCGCATAAATACACCCCCACCATTGGCCGCTCGCACGGTATTCATGCAGAGCCGACCAGCTTTGGGCTGAAACTGGCCGGCTTTTATGCAGAATTTGACAGATGCCGCAGCCGCCTTGCCGCCGCGCGGACAGAAATTGCCACCTGTGCGATATCCGGTGCGGTTGGGACATTTGCCCATATCGACCCGGCGGTAGAAGCCCATGTCGCAGAAAAAATGGGACTGAACATAGAGCCTGTCTCTACACAAGTCATCCCGCGTGACCGTCATGCCATGTTCTTTTCTGTGCTGGGGGTAATTGCCAGCTCTGTTGAAAGGCTGGCCACAGAAATTCGCCATTTGCAACGCACCGAAGTGCGCGAGGCAGAAGAGTTTTTCAGCGCCGGTCAAAAAGGCTCCTCTGCGATGCCGCACAAGCGCAATCCTGTCCTGACCGAAAATCTGACCGGGCTAGCACGCATTGTCCGGGCAGCGGTTATTCCTGCCCTTGAAAATGTTGCTCTTTGGCATGAGCGGGATATCTCGCATTCTTCGGTTGAGCGGATGTTTGGCCCCGATGCCACTATCACGCTGGATTTTGCCCTGGCACGGCTGGCTTCTGTAATAGAAAATTTGCTGATCTATCCAGAAGCGATGCAGAAAAATCTGGATCATCTGGGCGGCCTGGTTCATTCCCAGCAAGTCCTGCTTGCCCTGACCCAAAAAGGGTGCAGCCGCGAGGATGCCTATCTGTATGTGCAGCGCAATGCCATGCGCGTCTGGCAGGAAGGCAAAAGCTATCTACCCCTGTTAAAGGATGATAGGGATATTGCAGCCTATCTGAATGGCGAAGAGCTGGATGCCCTGTTTGATCTGGATCAGCATTTCCGGCATATCGATACAATTTTTGCACGGGTTTTCCCCTCAGCTTAGCAGGGATCAGTCAGGGAAGTAAAAAGATGGCAGAAACAAAAACACCGCTTTATGAAGGCAAGGCCAAACGGCTGTTCAAAGGGGATGAGCCGGGCACTATCATACAGTATTTCAAGGATGATGCGACCGCCTTTAACGCGCAAAAAAAAGATGTCATCATCGGCAAGGGCATTTTAAATAATCTCATCAGCGCGCATCTTTTTCCGGCTTTGGGCGAATTGGGTATTCCCCATCACTTTATCGCCCGCACCTCGCCGCGTGAACAGCTGGTAAAGGCAGTTGAAATTATTCCGATAGAAGTGATTATTCGGAATATTGCAGCCGGGTCTATTTGTCCGCGCCTTGGCCTTACTGAAGGCGAGAAGCTGAATAATACGCTGGTAGAATTCTGTTTGAAAAATGATGCGCTGGACGATCCTGTGGTTGCGGGCGAGCATATCATCACCCTTGGCCTTGCCAGTGCAGAGGATTTGATGGATATCACCGAAATGAGCCTGCGCATTAATGATTTTCTGTCTGGCCTGTTTTTCGGGCTGGGCGTTCGTCTGGTAGATTTCAAGCTGGAATTTGGCTGGCTGGAAGCCGCAGAAGGCAGACAAATTGTTCTGGCAGATGAATTAAGCCCGGATAATTGCCGCCTCTGGGATATCAAAACAAATGAAAAGCTGGATAAGGACCGTTTCCGCCGTGATTTGGGCGGCTTAATCGAAGCCTATAGCGATATCGCAACCCGATTAGGGCTGGATATTCCCGAACTGACCCCGCAAGCGTGACAAGAGCTCAAGGAAAATTTTATGCAAGTCAAAATCAATATCTCTCTGAAAACAGGCGTCCTTGACCCGCAAGGCCGCGCGGTAGAAAGCGCCCTTACCGGACTTGGTTTCTCCGATGCCAGCGATGTACGTATCGGCAAGCAGATTACGCTGGATATCGATGCCGAGGATAGCGCACGTGCCGAACAGCGCGCTGCGCGTATGTGCGAGAGCTTGCTGGCCAACACGGTTATCGAAGATTACAGCATCGAAGTAATTGACGCGTCATGAGAAGTGCTATTCTGATATTTCCCGGCTCTAACTGTGACCGCGATATGATGGTTGCGGTCGAGCAAATAACCGGCCGGCGCCCTGCCCTTGTCTGGCACAAGGAAAGCCAGCTTGACCCGGTGGATATTGTAATTATTCCGGGCGGTTTTTCCTTTGGTGATTATCTGCGGTGCGGGGCATTGGCTGCACGCGCCCCGGCGATGGAAGCGGTAATTGACCATGCCAGCCGCGGCGGAGCGGTGTTAGGGGTATGTAACGGCTTTCAAATCCTGCTGGAAACAGGCTTGCTGCCAGGCACACTGGTTCGCAATAGCGGGCTGAAATTTGTCTGCCGCGAAACCCGTCTGGCGGTACAGGAAACCATTGAAACCCCGCTGCTATCCGATTTGGCAACAGGGACAGAACTTGTCATTCCGGTTGCCCATAATGAGGGAAATTATTTTGCAGATGACGCGCTGCTGGACAGTCTGGAACAGGGCGGCCAGGTCGCTCTGCGCTATGTGGAAAATGACCCTGCCAGAGCGGCTAACCCGAACGGGTCTGCCCGCGATATTGCCGGAATTTTATCTGCCAATGGGCGTGTTATGGGGATGATGCCGCACCCGGAACGGGCAATGGGCAATGGCCATGCATCAGAAGATGGCCGTAAATTTCTGACCTCTATATTAGAAGGTGTGGCCAGATGAGTAATGCCAGCGAAATGAGCTTTAGCGATGCCGAACAGATGGGGCTGTCTTTTGAAGAATGGCAGCTTATCCTGACACGGCTGGGCAGAACCCCAAATTTATGCGAGCTGGGCATTTTTTCTGCCATGTGGTCAGAACATTGCTCGTATAAATCTTCTAAAAAATGGCTGAAAACCCTGCCAACAGAAGGCGCACAGGTCATTCAGGGCCCGGGCGAGAATGCCGGGGTAGTGGATATTGGCGACGGGCTGGCAGCGGTTTTTAAAATTGAAAGCCATAATCACCCCTCTTTTATCGAACCCTATCAGGGGGCGGCCACAGGCGTTGGCGGCATTTTACGCGATGTCTTTACCATGGGCGCGCGCCCGATTGCCCTGTTAAATGCCTTGCGTTTTGGCGATATCGCCCATGAAAAAACCCCGCATCTGCTCTCAGGGGTGGTTGCCGGCATTGGCGGCTATGGCAATTGTATTGGTATTCCAACGGTAGGCGGCGAGGTAAATTTCCACAGCTCCTATAATGGCAATATTCTGGTAAATGCGATGGCGGTCGGGCTGGCCCATAGTGACCGTATTTTCTATTCCGCTGCGACAGGGGCAGGTAATCCGGTTATCTATGTCGGGGCAAAAACCGGGCGCGATGGTATTCATGGCGCCACCATGGCCTCGGCTGAATTTTCAGATGAAACCGAAAGCAAGCGCCCGACTGTACAGGTGGGCGATCCCTTTACTGGCAAATTGCTGATGGAAGCGTGCCTTGAATTAATGGCTGCAGATGCGGTCTTGTCTATTCAGGATATGGGGGCAGCGGGTCTGACCTCTTCTTCGGTAGAGATGGCCTCAAAAGGTGGTCTGGGCATGGAAATTGACCTGGATTTGGTACCGGTTCGCGAAGAGGCCATGTCGGCTTATGAAATCATGCTCTCGGAAAGCCAGGAGCGGATGCTGATGGTGATAAAGCCGGAACAGGCAGAAACCGCCCGCGCGATTTTTGAGAAATGGGATCTGGATTTCATGCCAATTGGTAAGGTTACCGATACCCAGCGTCTGGTTCTGTTAAAAGACTCAGAAATTGCCTGTGATATTCCGCTTGCCCCATTGGTGGATGACGCGCCGGAATATGACCGTCCCTATCGGCCGGAAGAATTGCAGCCTGTCCTGTCTACGGCGCAGCTGGAAAAGGATATTCCCCTTGCCGAAGCATTGCAAAAGATGCTTTCCAGTGCTGATTTATCCTCTCGCCGCTGGATATATGAGCAATATGACAGCGATGTGATGGCCGATACCATTACAGGGCCTGGCGGAAATGCCGCTATGGTGCGTATTCATAATACCGATAAAGGTCTGGCGGTCTGTACAGATTGCACTCCCCGCTATGTAGAGGCTGACCCGTTTGAAGGCGGCAAACAGGCGGTATGTGAAGCCTATCGCAATATCAGCGCAACCGGCGCAAAGCCGCTGGCCGTGACCAATAACCTGAATTTCGGCAATCCGGAAAAACAGGATATTATGGCACAGATTGTCGGCTCGGTCACCGGCATGGGCAAGGCGTGCAAGGCACTGGATACGCCGGTGGTTTCAGGCAATGTGTCGTTATATAATGAAACAGACGGGATGGCTATTCAGCCCTGTCCGGTTATCGGCATGATCGGCATTATCGATGATTGGCGCCGTGCGATTGACGCTGGCCTGCAAGAGCCGGGACAAGCACTCTATGTGGTTGGCCAGTCCGAGAAGACAAATGATGGCTGGCTGGGCTGTTCGGTCTATGCCCGTGAAATCGCCGGGCGCGAGGGCGGTGCACCGCCATCTGTTGATCTGGAGGCAGAAGCCAAAAACGGCCAGCTGGTGCGCGAGGCTATCGCAAAAGGTCTGGCCAGCTCTGCCCAGGATATCAGCGATGGCGGATTGCTGATAGCGATGGCAGAAATGGTAATGGCCGGCCAGTGCGGGGCAAAAATCACCCCGCCCGATAGCGGGTCTGTGCATGGCTGGGCCTTTGGCGAGGATCAGGCACGCTACATTCTGGCGGTGCGCGATGCGGGCGAATTTGCCGCCCTTTGTGCTGCCCGCCAGATAGAGGCGGTATGCATTGGTGAAACAATTTCCAAAACAGAATTGACAGTCGGCGATCTGCCCCCCATATCAAAAGAAGAGATGGTGGCCTGGCATACCAGCCCCATTCCGGCGTTGATGGGCTAGACAGGCCTATCCAGCGTGATAATATTGATAGAAATGTCAGCCAAAAGAGGTATCGCTATGCCGATGCAAGCCCATGAAATTGAAACGCTGATTAAAAAAGCCTTTCCGGATGCCCAAATCACCATTGAGGATTTGCGCGGGGATGGCGATCATTATTCCTGTATGGTTGTCAGCACGGCCTTTGCCGGAAAATCGCGCGTTCAGCAACATCAGATGGTGTATCAGGCATTGGATGGGCGTATGGGCGGCGAGCTGCACGCGCTGGCTTTGCAAACCCGCGCCCCATAGGCATGAATTTCAAAGAGCAGAATTACCGGACAAGGCGCGATATAGCGCTAACACATCTTAAAAAAAACGGAGGTATAATATGATGCTGGAAGACAGAATTAAGGAAAAAATAGGCCATAATATCGCCAGCGACGAGGTGGTGTTATTTATGAAAGGCACACCTGTTTTCCCGCAATGCGGCTTTTCCGCAGCGGTGGTCGGCGTCCTCAGCCATCTGGGCATTAAATTCAGCGGCGTGAATGTGCTGGAAGATGATGAAATCCGCGAAGGTATCAAGGCATATTCCGACTGGCCAACCATCCCCCAGCTTTATGTGAAGGGCGAATTTATCGGTGGCTGTGATATTGTGCGCGAAATGTATGAGACAGGCGAGTTGATGGAAATGTTCAACACCCACGGGATTAATGTTAATCCCCAACCCGTGCAAGGCTAATGTTGCCCCTCGCCCGTCACCAGATATGAATAAAAAAGCAGGCAAAGGCCTGCTTTTTTTGTGGGGACTTGCCTCACAAATCTTCCAGGCCGAAGCTGCGTTCATCTATCACTTTGGCGATACGCAGCTGAAACCAGCTATAAAATTCCTGGCGGCCGATTTTCTGGGCAATCTTATGTTCGGCATGGTCGCGCCAGGCGGCAATGGCATCGCGGTCACGCCAATAGGAAACCGTGATGCCCAGCCCATTTTCCTCGCGCACCGCTTCCAGCCCCAGAAAGCCCGGCTGTTGCTGGGCCAGCTCTATCATCCGCTCAGAGGTCAGGCCATATAGCTCCATCTCGGCATCGGTGCGCTGAGAGGTAAAAATCACCGCATAATATTCTTCTGGCCAGCCATTATTCATTTCCATTCTGCCTTTCATGCTGTTCGGGGGCTTTTTGGCCTGCCCTGCCCTGTTCTATCTATAAGCCTATCATGATTAAGAGATAGGCGAAATCATGGCAATATCCCGCACCACAGGCAAAAAAAGCGCCCCCGAGAGATATCAGAGGCGCTTTATATTCAAAAATAAGAGGCGTTAAAACGCCGCAAATTAGCGTGAATAATATTCGATAACCAGATTTGGTTCCATCTGTACCGGATAGGGCACTTCATCCAGTGTCGGTACACGCAGGAATGTTGCGTTCATCTTGTCGTGATCGGCTTCGATATATTCTGGCACATCGCGTTCAATAGAGCCAATGCCTTCCAGGATAGATGGCATCTGCTTGGCTTTTTCGCGCAGCTGGATAACATCGCCCACTTTAACGATAACCGAGCCGATATTACAACGCTTGCCATTCAGCAGCACATGACCGTGATTAACGATCTGGCGGGCGGCAAATACGGTTGGCGCCAGCTTTGAGCGATATAAAAACGCATCCAGGCGGCTTTCCAGCAGGCCGATCAGATTCTGGCCTGTATCGCCGCGGCGGCGTGAAGCCTCGATATAATATTTTTTAAACTGCTTTTCCCCGATATTGCCGTAATAGCCTTTCAGCTTTTGCTTGGCCATCAGCTGAATCCCGAAATCGGTAGGCTTTTTGCGGCGCTGACCATGCTGGCCAGGCGCGTAAGAGCGAGCATTTACAGGAGATTTTTGACGACCCCAGAGATTTACCCCTAAACGTCTGTCAATTTTATGTTTCGAAGAATGTCGTTTATGTTCGACTTTTGGTGCCATGATATTTCATCCCTTATTGTCCCGGTAGGGCAAAATTGCCGTGGCCAGACAGCTTATCTGAAAGGTCAGCGTTCCCGGGAATGGCGAGAGGATAGCGATTTATCCGCCATTGTCAAGCATTTCTGCCTATTTTGGCTGGTCACGCCCCAGCAGGGTCAAAATGCCGTGAAGCGTGCGCAGCTCCTGTTCGGTGGGGCGCGCACGGGTGAACAGGCTGCGCAAATTCCGCTTTACAGTGGGTGCCATTTCACGGTTGGAAAAAAAGCCCATATCATCGAGCTGTTCTTCCAGACGGCTAAGGAAAAAATCCCGGCTTTTCAGCGCGGCAGGGGCAGATAACCCCTCTATAGCGTTCAGCTGGGCGC
Organism: Alphaproteobacteria bacterium; assembly: GCA_038121125.1. Taxonomy (GTDB): domain Bacteria; phylum Pseudomonadota; class Alphaproteobacteria; order Puniceispirillales; family Puniceispirillaceae; genus JADHLI01. The sequence goes on along the minus strand of JAYOMZ010000022.1, from coordinate 24,893 downwards.
TATCCTGGCTTTCCAGGGCAGCAACCCGCCATTCCCAGGCCATCAGAAAAACCGCCTGTGCCAGATTAAGAGAGCTTGCCCCTTTTTGCAAGGGCGCCTGGGCAACCATATCGGCCAGTACCAGCTCGTCATTATCCAGACCAGAACGTTCTGCCCCAAAGAGCAGAGCAACACGCCCGCCTGTCCGAATGCCCGATATCTGTTCTTCCAGCAGCAGGCGAATAGCTGCACGCGGTGCCATTACCGGCTTTTCCATATCACGCGGCCGGGCAGAGGTGGCAACCATAAAACGGATATCATGCAAGGCTTCTGCCAGCGTTTCAAACACCTCTGCTCTATCCAGAATATCTGTGCCCACCGCTGCCATTGGCCGGGCAACCGGATTTGGCCAGCCATCGCGCGGGGCAATCAGGCGCAAGCTGGACAGCCCGCAATTTTTCATCGCCCGGGCGGCCGCCCCGATATTTTCGCCCATCTGCGGACGTGCCAGAATAACAACAGGGCTATAGTCTTGTGCAAAAATCTGATCAGGCATTTCAGGTGGTTTCATCTGGGTGTGACCTCTTGGGTGCGATCACTGATTGCCGTGATGAATAAGCTTCCAGCATATACCGTCCGCCAGCGCATTTACAGATGCATCAATGATATTGGCCGAAACACCGACCGTGCGCCAGCGAAGCCCTGTACCATCCTGAAACTCAATCAGCACACGCGTCACCGCTGCTGTTCCGCTGGTCTGCTCGCTTGGCGGCAGAATCCGCACCTTGTAGTCCACCAGCTCTACATCGGCCAGCTGGGGATAGACTTTTACCAATGCCTTGCGGATAGCGGTATCAACCGCATTCACCGGGCCATTCCCGACCGCCACCTCGTGATGGGTATCGCCATTCACGATGATAGAGGCGGTTGCTTCTGATTCCACCACCATCTCGCCTCTGGCATTAAAGCGGCGTTCATCCATTACGCGAAAGCGTCCAATCTCGAAAAAAGAGGGGATACCGCCCAGACGGCGACGAGCCAGCAACTCAAAGCTGGCTTCTGCGCTATCAAAGGCCCAGCCGTGAAATTCCTTTTCCTTTACCTCGCCAATCAGGCCATCCAGACGGCTATCTTTGGGGTCTATTTCAATACCCACTTCGGCAAAACGAGCCAGAATATTTGATTTACCTGTCTGATCCGAAATCAGATAGGTGCGCTGATTGCCCACGCTTTCCGGCGGAATATGCTCATAGGTGCGCGGGTCTTTCTGGGCAGCAGAGGCATGAAGCCCGCCCTTATGGGCAAAGGCGGCCTCGCCCACATAAGGGGCATGGGCATCTGGCAGACGGTTCAGGCGTTCATCTATCGCATGGGACAGGCTGGTCAGGCGTGCCAGTTTTTCTGCCGAAATATTGGTCACAAACCCCATTTTCAGCATCAGATTTGGAATAAGGGTAATCAGATCGGCATTTCCGCACCGCTCGCCCAGGCCGTTAATTGTGCCTTGTACATGGCGCGCGCCTGCCCGAACAGCAGCCAGCGTATTGGCAACCGCCATACCAGTATCATTATGACAATGAATACCCAGCCGGCATTCCGGTACCGCCTGTTTGGTGGCTGCGACAATATCGAATATTTCTTCTGGCAGGCAGCCGCCATTGGTATCGCATAAAATCACCCAGTCTGCCCCGCCGGCCATCGCTGCCTTTACACAAGACAGCGCATAGTCCGGATTAGCCTTATAGCCATCAAAATAATGTTCACAATCAAACAGCGATTCCTGTTTTACCGCTTTGGCAGCAGCAACAGATTCCGTGATCATCGCCAGATTTTCCTCCAGCGAGACATTAAGGGCGGTGGTAACATGAAAATCCCAGCTTTTGCCCACCAGACAGCTGGCATCCGAATGGGCATTTAAAATCGCACTCAGGCCCGGGTCATTTTCCGCTGACCGGCCACTGCGCCGCGTCATGCCAAAAGCCACAAGCCGCGTAGTACCAAAATCCTGTTTTTTGCTAAAGAACTGGTCATCAGTGGGATTTGCACCCGGCCAGCCCCCCTCGACATAATCCAGACCGAAATCGGCCAGCGTCCGGGCAATAAAATGCTTGTCCGCAACCGTAAAATCAATGCCGCGGGTTTGGCCGCCATCGCGCAATGTTGTATCAAAAAGCCAGATTCTCTCGCCGGTCATGGTCACTTCCAAATTTATCGCTACGCCCCAATTTTCGGACTTGCCCGTATTTCTTGCTATTATTTTTTGTTATAACGCTTGTTCTCTTAGACTATTTAACAGGCTGTTGCAAATCCGCAAAGGCGCGGCAATCACCAAAAGACAGGCCTAGCTTTTTTCCCAGCTTGTTCCGTCAGCGCTATCCAGCAAGCGAATACCCCGCGCGGCAAGGCGGTCGCGTATTTCATCTGCAAGGGCAAAATCGCGTACCGCACGGGCAGCATTTCGCGCCGCAATCTCTGCTTCGATTTCTGCTGTATCCAGCCCGTCACTATCGCCTGTTTTAAACCAGTTTTCATCGCGCAAGAGATGCAGCAGGTCTGCACAGGAAGCAAGTTGCAAACCGGCATCCTCTGCCCCCTTATTGGCTTCACTGGCCAATGCCTGTAGCCGGCTTAATGCCAATGGCGTGTTAAAATCATCCATCAGGGCAGCCATAAAAGCGCTATCCAGCTTGTCTGCTTGTGTTATCAATTCAGCGCGGTTTACGCCTGACGTTGCGCGATACAGCTTGTCCAAAATGGTCTGGGCATTCTTTATCAGGCTGGCAGAATAATCAAAAGGAGCGCGGTAATGGGTCGATAATAATCCCAGCCTGACAGCTTCGCCCCTATGGCCAGAAAGGGCTTCTGCAACGGTGGTGAAATTGCCAAGCGATTTTGACATTTTTTCGCCCTCGACCGTGACATAGCCATTATGCAACCAATATCTGGCCATTTGCGCGCTATTATGGGCACAGCGCGATTGGGCGATTTCATTTTCATGATGGGGAAAAATCAGATCCAGCCCGCCTGCATGAATATCAAATTCTGTCCCCAAATATTGTGCGGCCATCGCTGAACATTCAATATGCCAGCCTGGCCGCCCTGCCCCCCAGGGGCTGTCCCAGCTTGGCAAGCCAGCCTCGGACGGCTTCCACAGCACAAAATCTGCTGCATCTTTTTTATAGGGGGCGACCTCGACACGCGCACCGGCTATCATTTCTTCCAGGCTGCGCCCTGATAATGCGCCGTAATCGGCCATTTTTTTCACCGAAAACAGGATATGGCCTTCTGCTTCATAGGCAAAGCCCTTATCGATAAGCTGGCTTGTCATGGCGATCATCTGGGCGATATGCCCGGTTGCCCTTGGTTCTATATCTGGCGGGGCGACCAGCAAGGCAGCTGTATCTTTATGAAAATCCTCTATGGTCTCGTCACACAAGGCCTGAATGGAAACGGCACGTTCGCTCGCACGGGCATTTATCTTGTCATCCACATCGGTAATATTGCGCACATAGGTAACCTTTGGATAAAGCGTGCGTAATAACGCCACCAGCCCGTCAAACACGACCAAAGGCCGGGCATTACCGATATGAATCTTGTCATATACTGTTGGCCCGCACGCATAAATACGGACATGGCCAGCCTCCAGCGGGACAAATGCCTCTTTTTTGCGTGTCAGCGTGTTATAGAGTTTCAGTGCCATATTGTTGCTATCTTCAGTAAAAAAGCTGTCCAGCGCTTAATCTTGCTGACCTTTTAGCCGGATGATTACCCGCCCATACCCGATATAGGGCAGCAATCTGCCCATATCAGGCCCTGCATTTTGCCCGGTAATAGCCAGTCTTAGCGGCATAAACAAGGCTTTGCCCTTTGCCCCTGTCCGCTCGGATATCGCCTTTGTCCAGCTAGACCAGCTTTGCTCGTCCAGCTCGGCTTGGGGCAGCAAGCTGGCGGCAATTTCCATAAAACCGGCATCTTCTATAACGGGGGTAATGGGCTGGCAGCAGATATCCCACCATTTTCCGGCCTCGGCAATATTATTCAGATTGCCTTTCACCACTTCCCAGAAATCGGCAGTAATGGCGGCATAGCCTGCTGTGCCAAGGGCCGGGGATGCGCTATCAAAATCCAGGTTTTGTATCAATTTTGCGTTTAGCTGTTGTAATTCACCGGTAGAAAATTTAGCCGTAGCGCGGCCAAAGCTGGCAATATTAAACCCGGCAATAATCTCTTCCAGCGTGGATTGGGCAACAACCGGATCAGATGTGCCAATACGTGCCAGCAAGCTGGCCAGGGCAGCAGGCAGTACCCCTTCTGCACGCAATTGTTCTATTGCCAGACTGCCCAGCCGTTTGGACAGCCCCTCGCCATCTGCCCCTGCCAGCAAGGCCAAATGCCCCATTTCAGGCGGGGTTGCGCCCAGCGCTTCAAATAGCTGTATCTGGGCAGCAGAATTGGTGACATGATCCTCACCGCGCAGGATAGTGGTTATCTGATGGTCAATATCATCCACCACAGAGGCCAGCGTATAAATCACCCGTCCATCCTCGCGGATCAGTACCGGATCAGACAGGCTGGACATATGATAGCTGACCGGCCCGCGCACCAGATCATTCCAGGACACTTCTTCATCTTTGAGCAAGAAACGATAATGCGGACGCCGTCCCATCTCTTCAAATTTTGCTTTTTCGGCCTCACCCAGCCTGAGGGCTGCCCGGTCATAGACAGGCGGCCTGCCAGCCATTAACTGGGCCTTGCGCTTCAGGCTAAGCTCTTCTTGTGTTTCATAACAGGCATAAGCACGGCCAGATGCCAGCAATTGTGCCAATGCCTCTTCATAACGCGCCAGACGCAGAGATTGCCTGTCTTCGCAATCCCAGCCCATTCCCATCCATTCCAAATCCTGGCGGATAGCGGTTTCAAATTCCGGGCGCGAGCGCTCTTCATCTGTATCATCAATGCGCAGCATAAACTGGCCATTTTGCTGTCGTGCATACAGATAATTCACCAAAGCGGTGCGAAGATTTCCAACATGCAGCTTGCCGGTCGGGCTGGGTGCAAAACGCACTTTTACAGATTTCATAAGGTCTCCGATTTTGCAGGTCTAAAACCTGATGTCAGGGGAAGGCGGCGGTCGCGGCCAAAGGCTCTGGCCGTAACCTTTGGGCCAGGGGCGGCCTGAAAGCGTTTATATTCTGCGCGAAACAGCAAGGCGCTGGCCTGTTCAACTATTTGTGCATCATAGCCTCTATCCACGATGGTCTGAATGTCGGCCATTTCCTCGGTCAGGGCGATCAGGATAGGGTCAAGCACATCATAGGGCGGCAAGCTATCTGTATCTTCCTGATCAGGGCGCAATTCAGCAGAAGGCGGACGGGTAATAATACGCTCTGGTATCACCTGGCCTGCTGGCCCCAGCGCACCTTTGGGCTGATGGTGATTGCGCCAGTTTGCCAGCGCAAAAATCTTTGTTTTCCAGACATCCTTTATCGGGGCAAAGCCGCCACACATATCGCCATACAAGGTGGAATAGCCAGCCGCATATTCAGATTTATTGCCCGTTGCCAATACCAGATTGTCAAATTTATTGGATAGCGCCATCAGCAACATACCGCGCAAACGCGACTGAATATTTTCTTCGGTAATATCGGCTTGCTGGCCAGCAAAGCTATCGGCCAGCATATCCGAAAATGCCGCCATCGCAGGTTTAATGGCAATGGTTTCCAGCGTCAGCCCCAGATTATCAGCAAGGCTCTGCGAATCCAGAACAGAAATATCGGCTGTATAGTCAGATGGCATCATCACCACCCGCACCGCCTCTGCGCCCAGCGCATCCACCGCCAGCGCGGTTACAATGGCCGAATCTATCCCGCCGGACAGCCCCAAAATAACGCCCGGAAATCCGTTTTTGCTGCAATAATCGCGGATGCCAAGTACCAGCGCGCGCCACATCGCCTCATTTTCGCTGTCAGGGGCAGATACCTGTCCGGTAAGATGCACGCTTTGCCCGTCCTCTCGCAAGGTGACCACAGACAGGCTTTCGGTAAATTGCGGCATCTGGCAGGCCAGCTTGCCCCCCAAATTCAGGGCAAAAGACCCGCCATCAAAGACCAGCTCATCTTGCCCGCCAACCATATTTACATAGATAAAGGGCAGCCCGCTTTCGGTCATGCGGGCTACCGCATGAGACATACGCTGATCGGTTTTGCCAGATTCAAAAGGTGAGGCATTTAGCGATAAAATAATTTCTGCCCCGGATTCAGAAAGGGTCTCGCACACATCCGATGACCAGATATCCTCGCAAATTGCCAGACCCAGCCGCCATCCGCGCAAGGATACAGGCCCTTGCAAGCTGCCAGCGGTAAAATGCCGCTTATCATCAAAAACGCCATAATTGGGCAGATTTACCTTATGCCGCGTAGCCTTTATTGCCCCGTCATCTAGCACAAATACTGCATTAAATAACCGGCCAGCATCGCGCACAGGTGCCCCGCAAATAATGGCAGGCCCGCCATCTTTTGTTGCGGCGGCCAATTTATCAATGCCTGCTTCTATCTTGTTCATAAAATCGGCACGCAAGACCAGATCATCTGCCGGATAGCCGGATAGATACATCTCCGGCGTCAGGATAATGTCGCATCCCTGCTCTGCGGCACGGGCGCGCATTTGCAACAGTTTTTCGATATTGGCATCCACATTGCCAAGATGCGGGTTTGCTTGCACCAGCGCAATTTGCAGATCCGTTTTTGAGCCTGTCATCTTTTTTGAATCCTGTTGCTTATCCGGCTGATGGCCGGCGGTGCAAAAACTCGCGCCCGGCCTTTACCAAAGGCGTGCCATCATATTCAATGATATCTGCAGTGGCATAGGTTTCAGACCATTTTTCAGGCAGGAACGAGCCTGTGCCTATCACATCTACAGGGGCTTTTGCCAGCGAAAATACACGGCATTTATCCGGGCCAAACCCGCTGGAGGCCACCAGCTTTACCTTGTCAAATCCGGCTTTATCCAGCTCTTCGCGCATATACCAGATAGCAGCTGCAGACACCCCTGTTCCCATCAGATGTTTCAGCTCGCTTTCTGAGCGATAGCCGCGAATAGCCTCAGGCACATTGCGTTCCAGAACCGCATAGGAGCTTTGTGTATCCAGCCCTTGCAAGAACCGGCCGCCATGCGTATCCAGCCTTATGCTTAGTTGGCCAGCCTGTGCCAAATCGCTGAAATGGCGGGCAACACCCAGACTATCATCCAGCTCGCATCCAAAATAATCGACCAGAACAGTCAAGGGCTTTTCCGGAAAGCTCTTATGAAACATTTTAGCCGCATCCAGCGTATTGCCGGCATAGCCGATCAGCGCGTGCGGCATTGTGCCCATCCCGGCATCCTGGCCAAAATAACTGGCAGTCGCATCTGCTGCACATCCCAAAAAGCCTTTGGCAGACACTTTTGCTTGTGCTTTTTTTGAACCGACCGATGCGCCATAGGCCATCAATTCTGCCATTTCAGCCCCGGCACAATGACGGGCATCCATTGCCAGAAACCCGACCTCTGGCAGCTCAACACACATCTGATAGGCATTATAGGCAGCCACACAGGCACTGCCCAGACGTTGCAGGAAAATGGTTTCCAAATCAACCAATTGCGACATCTGACCCGTGATATATAATAGCGGCTCGCCTGCCCCGACCCATGCGCCTTCCTTATGCAGTAATTCTATTTTAATCTCGGCCTTTCGGCTGTCAGCCATCGCCTCTAGCCAGTCTATTGCCAATTTTGGTGCCAGGGTAACCGGACGGCGCATAAATACCGCATAGGTTACCTGTTTATCACCATGGTCACGCACAATTTTACGTGCCAGATTAAAATAGCTGTCTGTATAAACAGGCTGCTGCTCTGGGCTGGGCCCTTTTGCGTTATTCACCGTCACTTTACTACCAGCTCCTGGCTCTTTATCGATAAAGAGATATAACCTGAACTATCAGACAGCTTGCTTTAGCTTGCCGCTGGCATCGCGCCGCTTTTTCATCAAATCTGCCAGCAAAAAGGCCAGCTCCAGAGATTGACCGGCGTTCAGACGCGGATCGCAATGGGTATGATAGCGGTCGCCCAGCCCTTCTTCGGTTACCTCAACCACACCGCCAACACATTCGGTCACATCCTGGCCGGTCATTTCAAAATGCACCCCGCCCGGATAAGTGCCTTCTTCGTCATGGGCATCGAAAAAGCCCTGAACTTCCCTGAACACATCTTCCACCCGCCGGGTTTTATAGCCAGAGGAGGCCTTTATGGTATTGCCATGCATCGGATCGCAACACCAGACAACAGACGCGCCATGCCCCTTAACCGCTTTTAGCAGAGGCGGCAATTTGCTGCGCACATCATCTGCCCCCATGCGGGCTATTAGCGTCAGGCGGCCAGGGCTGTTTTCCGGATTAAGCCTGTCAATAAGACGAAGCAGGTCATCAGGTGCCAGGCTGGGCCCGCATTTCAGCCCGATAGGGTTGGAAATGCCGCGCATATATTCAATATGCGCCCCTTCCAGCTGGCGGGTGCGATCGCCAATCCAGATCATGTGGGCAGAGGTCGCATACCAGCCCTTTTCATCGGTAATGGTATCGCGGCGGGTCAGCGGCTCTTCATAATTCAAAAGCAAGGCTTCATGGCTGGTAAAGAAATCTGTTTCCGCCAATGCCCGGCTGGTACGCGCATTTACCCCGCAGGCATTCATAAAGGCCAGACATTCATCAATGCGCGCGGCCAGCTCGGCATAGCGATGCGCCCCGTCCGAAACAAATTCGGTTGTCCAGTCATGCACGGCGTGCAAATCGGCCATGCCGCCTTGTGAAAAGGCACGCAACAGGTTCAGGGTAGAGGCAGATTGCTCATAGACCCGTAACAGCCTTTCCGGATCCGGTTCCCTCTCTGCCGGGTTAAAGCCGATGCCATTTATCATATCCCCGCGATAGGAAGGCAGCTCCACCCCGTCTATCACTTCAACAGGTGAAGAGCGCGGCTTGGCAAACTGGCCAGCTACCCGGCCAATTTTTACCACTGGCATGGAAGCGCCAAAGGTTAGCACCACCGCCATTTGCAAAAAGACCTTGAAACTGTCCCTGATCATATCGGCAGAAAATTCAGCAAAACTCTCGGCACAATCTCCGCCTTGCAGCAAAAATCCCTCGCCATTTGCCACAGAAGCGAGTTGGCCACGCAAATTTTGCACCTCGCCGGCAAAGACCAGCGGGGGCTTTTTGGCCAAATTTTGCTCGACCTGTTTGACCTGATTGGCATCTGCATATTCCGGGACTTGCAGAATGGGAAAGTCGCGCCAGCTTGAAGGTGTCCAGCTCATATGATTTTCGGTGATGCCCTTATTCCGGCAACCCACCGCCTCCTGGTTAGAATGAATGGCCTTAAAATAGCGAGATCAGACGCTAAAAGCAAAGGAAACTGAACGCTTTTTTTATCCGGGGTCAAAAGCTGCTCTAGGGGCGCGGTGCGCGCATGGTGACAAACTCTTCTGCAGCAGAAGGATGGATGCCGATAACTGCATCAAAATCCGATTTCCTTGCCCCCATTTTCACCGCAATTGCCATGCCTTGCATTATCTCTGCCGCATCCGGGCCAACCATATGCACGCCAATGACCTTTTGGCTATCTTTGGCAACAATCAGCTTCATATAGGTTTTTTCCGGCCGCCCTGAAAGGGTGTTTTTCATCGCCCGAAAGCGGCTTTCAAAGACATCAATTTCACCATATTCAGACAGGGCCTGCTGCTCGGTCAGCCCGACAGAGGCAATATTGGGCTGGCTAAACACCGCAGAAGGGACATTGTCATAGCCTATATGACGGGCGATGCCGCCATAATGGGTATCGGCAAAGGCATGACCCTCGGCAATCGCAACGGGGGTAAGATTAATCCTGTCAGTCACATCACCTACCGCATAGATAGACGCAATGGAAGTCTGGCTCCATTCATCGACCATGACCGCGCCACGTTCATTTGTTTTGATACCTGCTTCTTGCAGACCCAGCCCCTCGATATTCGGGCGTCTGCCAGTTGCAGCCATCACCTTGTCCGGGGTCAGGATATGGCCATTATCCAGTACCACTTCATAGGCTGCATCTGTCTGTTTAACCTCTGTGATGGTGCGGCCGGATATCAGATTTATCCCTCTGTCTGTCAGGGCTTCTGCAATATGCTGGCGGACATCTTCATCAAATCCGCGAAGCGGCAAATCCGCCCGGTAAACCAAATCAACCCGGCTGCCAAATCCGGCAAAAATACCGGCAAATTCCAGGGCGATATAGCCGCTGCCATAGACCAGAATATGGTTTGGGCGCTGTTTCAGATCCAGCGCTTCATTCGAGGATATGGCAAATTCATCCAGCCCGGGTACAGGCGGGGCTGAAGGGCGTCCGCCTGTTGCGATTAAAATCCGCTGGGCTGTATAGCTGTCTGTGCCGACCGAAACGCTGTTGGGGCCGGTAATTTTACCCCACCCCTCTATCAGGGTTGCGCCGGCATTTTTCAGCAAATTGCGATAAATGCCTTCCAGCCTGTCTATTTCCTTATCCTTGGCCGCGATAAGCTGTGCCCAGCTATGGCTCAGCCCCTCCATCTGCCAGCCAAATCCGGCCGCATCTTCTGCCTCTCCGGCAAAACTTGCCCCATAAACCAGCAATTTTTTCGGCACACAGCCACGAATGACACAAGTCCCGCCTGGCCGGTCGCCTTCGATTACGGCTACCCGCGCCCCGTAGCCAGCTGCGATACGCCCGGCACGCACGCCCCCTGAACCTGCCCCAATCACAATCAGATCAAAATCAAACTGGCTGGTCATCTTGCTTCTCCGCTTATCTCATGCCTTTTTGCCAGGCGGTTAGTAGTCTCTTGCCTGAGTTAGGAATAATTGTCCAGTGGGACAGAAATAATCACTGCCCTGCCAAGGGAAGAAAGACAGGGCAGCCAGCCGATAAGGGCAAAAGGGGATAATAGCCAGCCACTAGGCTTCGTCGATATTTTCCATCAAATGGGCAATTCTGAAATCTGCCAGATTACAGGCAGGCAATCTGTCTTCCAAAAGCGTATTTGTGTCATATAAATCTGCGGATTTCCCCTGCATTTCACGGGCAAATAACATACAAGAAGCGGCAAATATCTGACACTGCAGAGCATTATTTCTGCCCTTTGATGGCGGCAATATCTAAAAATAGGTCTGCGAGACTGAACCGGTTACACATCCCATACCGGCTGGTACAGCAAAGGCAGGTGGGCTGATAACGCCCACATCTGCTGTCAAGAGCAGGGTCATAAAAGAGGCTAAAAACAACCCGCTGCCATCGCGGGCAAAACTGCAATAAACAAGCAATCTTCCATCTTCTATGCATTCGAGTTGCAGAATTACCGGCGAGGCTTCGGGATAATATAAAAATTTACCCCCTTCCATCGCGCGTAATTCCCCTGAGAGATAGGCTTGCATTTCTTCTATAAGCATTACATATCCTGTTTTGTCATTTTTCCTGAAAACAAAGGCAAAATGATTAAAAACATATTAACGCAGCAGAAAACAGTTATACAAAAGACTAGATCGAAAGGGTTAGTTTTTGACAAAAAACCCGGCTGAGGCAGTTTACATCGCGCCTGCTCTGGCTAAGATGATAGCCCTGACACGCATCGGCAAATTCTGGAGACAGCCATGACCTTTATCGAAGCAGGCGATCTATTATGGCAACCTCAAAACCCTGAAAAAACACAAATTTATCAATTTGCGAGCCATATCAAAACCCGGCATGGCTTTGACTGGCATGAAGAGTATGAACAGCTCTGGCAATGGTCGGTGGATGCACCGGATATATTCTGGTCAGCCTTATGGGACTGGCACGGGGTTATCGGGGATAAAGGCACGCGGCTGTTAATTGACAAGGATAAAATGCCTGGCGCGCAATTTTTCCCGGATGCCCGGCTGAATTATGCTGAAAATATGCTGGCAGATGCAGATGACCGCCCGGCCTTTATCGCCTATGGCGAGGATGGCAGATGCACCCGCCTGAGCCGCAAGGAATTGCGGGAAAAGGCGCTGGCACTGGCTGGCTGGATGCAGGCAAAAGGCATTAAAAAAGGCGACCGTGTGGCCACCTATATACCCAATAATGAAACCGCGGTTATCGCTATGCTGGCCACCGCCAGCCTGGGCGCTATTTTTTCCAGCTGTTCGCCTGATTTCGGGTTAAATGGCGTGGCTGACCGTTTTGGCCAGATCACCCCTAAATTACTTATTGCAGCAGATGGCTATCGCTATAATGGCAAGCCGATAGACAGGCTGGAAATTATAGCAGAACTCACACAAAAATTGCCCTCGGTGGAAAATGTGCTGATAGATGCCTATCTTGATGCCCGGCCGGATATCGCTGCCATAGCGAACAGCGGGCTGTTTGCCGATAGCCTGACCCATGCCCCGATAAAGGCGTTTTGCCGCGTTGGCTTTAATGATCCGCTTTATATCCTCTATAGCTCCGGGACAACAGGCGCGCCAAAATGCATTGTCCATTCTACGGGCGGGACGCTGATGCAGCATATCAAGGAACATCGCCTGCATAGTGATATTTCCGACAGGGACAGGATTTTTTATTTTACCACCTGCGGCTGGATGATGTGGAACTGGCTGGTTTCCGGGCTGATGATGCAGGCAAGCGTAATCGTTTATGAAGGCAATCCGTTCCATCCCGGCCCTGAACGGTTATGGCAAATTGCCGAAGAGGAGAAGATGACCCTGTTCGGAACATCGGCAAAATATATCGATGCGGTGCGAAAATCCGGCCTGCGTCCTGCTGAACAATTTGATCTCCGCCATTTACGTATTTTATGCTCTACCGGCTCGCCTCTGTCATCTGAAGGGTTTGGCTTTGTCTATGACGGGATAAAAAGCGATATCCAGCTTGCCTCTATTTCAGGGGGGACAGATATTATGGGATGTTTTGTTCTGGGGTGCCCTGTAAAGCCTGTCTATGCGGGCGAGATTCAGGTACGCGCCCTTGGGATGGAAGTCGCTATTCTGGATGATGAAGGCCAGCAAATATCGGGCGAGCAGGGCGAATTATGCTGTCTTGCCCCCTTCCCCTCCATGCCTGTCGGTTTCTGGAATGACAGCGATGGCAGCCGCTATCACGAGGCCTATTTTGATGTCTATCCAAATATCTGGCGACATGGTGACTGGGCAACCCTTACCGAACAGGCCGGCATTATTATTCATGGTCGTTCCGATGCCACGCTTAATCCGGGCGGGGTACGCATTGGCACAGCCGAGATTTACCGGATTGTTGAAGCCTTTGATGAGGTGGCTGAATCCCTGGTCATTGGCCAGATGATTAACCATGATGTGCGGGTGGTATTATTTGTACGAATGGCAGAGGGATATACCCTGAATGAGGATATTCAGACACATATCCGTGCCAGTCTGAAAAAAGAGGCCAGCCCGCGCCATGTCCCGGCTGTTATTCTGGAAGTGCGCGATATTCCGCGCACCCGTTCCGGCAAAATCACCGAATTGGCAGTGCGCGATATTATTCAGGGGCGGCCGGTTAAAAATACCGAAGCCCTGGCTAATCCAGAAGCGCTGGAAGAATTTAAAAACCGGCCGGAACTGTCTGTCTAGCTGAGGTTATTGTCTAATTTAGCTGCTGCAAAAATTGTTGCAGGCCGGAGCTATTGGCAAATTGTTTGCGCGCCTTTTTCAAAACAGGCACCATCGCACGAAGCGAGGCTGCTTCTGCCTGGCTTAAACTCTCTTCATCCGAGAAATCTGCCCCCTTTTGCAAGGGGCAGGTCAACAGGCGATAGGTGTGGCTTGCCCCTACCCTGTCCGCGACAGCCTTAAAACGGGCTTTACTGCCAACCGGCCATTTTTCGCGCAACACCAGCAACAGGACAAAATCATCTGCATCGGCCTTTGCCAGCGCCGGGGCGGCCAGAATAGTGGCAGCTATTTCTACCTGCTCGCGCCAGCTTGCATCCTCTTCCAGCGATGGCGCGCCCGCATCATCCAGTGCCTTGCCGAGCCAGTTAACAATATCCCCCTCGCCCGGGCTATCAATAGAGGTTAATGCAGAGAGCTTGTCAGCCGAGGCGGTTTCGCCTTTTTGCTCGAAACAATGGATTTCAATCTCGCCCATAACCCGGATAATCATTTTGCCTCTCCTGACCGCAATTATTTATCTATCGCCCGCTGGCGTGAAATGGTGAATTCGCGCCAGATAATAAACATACAAGAAGAAACCACAACCACCATTCCGCATAATTGGATAGCGGTTGGCACTTCCGAGAAAAGCAGAAAGCCGAAAATAGCCGCCATCGGGACTTGCAGATAGCGCAATGAGGCGACCACCACCGCTTCGCTATATCGATAGGCAGTGGTAAAACATAATTGCAAAAGCGAGCTGAACATCCCCAGCGCGACCAGCATGAACAGCTCTTTCAGGCTCGGCAAAACAAATTGCCCGGGCAGAATAAGAACCATCAGGGAAAACACCAAAAACCCGATACTGTTATAAACAAAGGCCACTGTGACAGGCTGATCGCCCTTGCCCAGCTTGCGCAGCGTGATAGCCAAGCCCGCACTGGCCATCGCCCCGCATACCGCAAATAAAACCGCAGGGGTGACCACTTGCGAAAAGGGATCGGTCAATAACAGGATGCCCAGCAAGCCGGTAATCACCGCCATTGTGCGATAAATCCCCACTTTTTCTGCCAGCAACAGAGGCGATGCAAGGGTGATAAACAAAACAGAGGATTGAAAAAGCGCTGTTGCCTGACCCAGGGGAATATTGCGCACCGACAAGAACCAGAAAGTAATCCCTGCCAGCCCGAACATCACCCGTATGACCATTGTCCGCCTCTGGGTGATATGCAGCATATCGCGCCCACGGGCACGCCAGGCTACCAGCCCCAATATCGGCAGCGAGAACAGATAGCGAAAAAACAGCGTGGAAAGCAGGGTAAGATCGCCTGACAGCATTTTTACAATACCGCCTGTAATGACCCCGAAACATACCGCTGCGAGGGTAAGCAACACCCCCTTAATTTGAACAGATAATATCATCTATAATGGTTAAACAGCCTGTAAAGCCAATCTGGATAGCTGGTGCAATGCGTATAAAATCACACAAAGCTTGTGGGAACTAAAATGAAGTTATCGCTAATCTATCATATTGAGGGAAAATGAATATGAAAAAACTTGTCTCTGCTCTGCTGCTTCTTTTTCTGGCCACTCCCCTGCCATTGATGGCAGCTGATCTGGTTGAAACCCGCAAGGCCAATTTCAAGCAAAATGCCGCCATCCTGAAGGCTGTCCGTGACCAGATAAGCATGGAAGAATGGCAGGAACTGGCCGATGGCGCACAAAAAATTGCCGATTGGGCAAATGAAATGCCCGATTATTTCCCGGCCAGCGCCACCAGCCGCGGGGCGTTGCCTGCCATTTGGGAAAATTTTGATGATTTTAAAAGCAAGGCAAGCGCCAATCATCAGGCAGCCCTCGCGCTAAGAGATGCCGCCCTTAGCCAGGATAGCGATGCGGTAATGGGCGCGGTGCGCACAGTTGGCGGCACCTGCAAATCTTGCCATAGCAGCTATAAGGCAGACTAGCTGGCGATTGCCAGCCGGGGTTGGGGCTGGCCTTGCCAGTTAGTACAGTACTAATACAGGCCGGGTTGTAAAAATATCGGCAATTGCGAGGCGATAAGAATAATTACCAGCCCCAGCACCCCCAGCATATTTTGACGATAGGAAATAAATCCGCTATCGCCTGTCAGGCCTTTATGCCGTCCTGTTACCATCGCCGGCACAAGGTTTTTTTTCAGCCTGAAATAATAAATCACCATCGCCAGTAAATGCAAAAATATCCCTAAAAATAGAAATTTTTCAGCGATGGAATGCACGGTTTCAGCCATAGGGGATATGCCGGGCATCAGCACCACAAACGGCCCTTCAAATAGCACATCATCTGTTGAAAATGCGCCTGAAACGCTCATCACCAGACATATTCCCAGCAAATATAACACCGCATAACCGCCAAGGGCGGAATGGCCAGCGCGTTTATCTGCCTTTCCATGTTTTATCTGCTGTATTATCTCTATCACTTCGGAAATGGGGCGAATAAAACGGGCAAAGCGGGCAGTCTGGCTGCCACTAAAACCCCAAATCAGGCGGAACAGAACCAGACCCATTACCGCCATGCCCGTATGCTGATGCACCGATAATGCTTCCATTTTGCCAGATATAATGCCGGCAATAACACACACCGCCAGCAACCAGTGAAACAGGCGCAAGGGCAAATCCCACACCAGATGGGTATCTGATTTTTGCCTATCGGACATATCTGTTATCTCCTGTTTATTTATCCGCTTTTCTATACTGGTCGATTGTGACAATTTCGCTTAAGCTAACGTCCATTATGTCAGATACCATAGATAACAATTCATCTAAAGCCCCGCGCGCCCTGTCTGAAGCACTGGAAGCACTGGACAGACTTGATGCCGATTTTTGCGATGCCCGGGCGCAATGGGGCAATCCCCCTGACAGGTTTGAAAAAGCCGGATTTCCAGCTCTGGTGCGTATTATTCTTGGCCAGCAAATATCCAGAGCGGTTGCCAAAACCCTGTGGGCGCGTATGGCCGAACAGCAATGGCAATCCGCACAGGCACTTGCCCCTCTGGATTACCCGGATTTGCAAGCATTAGGCCTGTCGCGCCGGAAATCGGAATATATCATCGATCTTGCCCGTGCAGAAGCCGATGGCAGGCTGGGTCTCAATCAACTGGCCGAACAGCCAGCAGATATCTTTACCAAAACCCTGATAGCCTATCGCGGGATAGGGGGCTGGACGGTCAGCAATTACCGGCTATTTTGTCTGGCGGATCTGGATGCCTGGCCGGGAAATGATCTGGCTCTGATGGAAGCTGTCAAGCGGCTGAAAAATTTGCCTGGCCGCCCTTCCCATGCAGAAATGGATAATTTTGCTCTTCTCTGGCAGCCCTATCGCGGGGCAGCCGCCCTTATGCTGTGGCATCTTTATGCCTGTCTGGTGCGCGATAGCCGGCCAATGGGCTAGTTCGGCAGCAATCTGGTTAGCCAAATAAATCTGCTTGCGGCTG
This sequence comes from Alphaproteobacteria bacterium, assembly GCA_038121125.1. Lineage (GTDB taxonomy): Bacteria > Pseudomonadota > Alphaproteobacteria > Puniceispirillales > Puniceispirillaceae > JADHLI01. The sequence goes on along the minus strand of JAYOMZ010000022.1, from coordinate 7,766 downwards.
GCTGGCCTGTTCGGTTCCGCTATAGGGGGCGACCAAAGCGGCATTATCATTTTTAATATTGCCGACATCCGGATGTACGCGGTAGGCGTTAAAAAAACGGGCAGAGGGCGGAACCAGACAGTTTTTTGCCTGTTCAGCATTGCCGGACAGCCAGACAGACCAGTGGCTGGCCGGCAAAACAAGCGGGCAGCGATGATGCACGTCCTGCAAGCTGCCATCAGCATCTGTTGTCAAAATCACAAATTGTGCTGATTGCCCTTTGGGGGCATCAAAATAAAGACCAGCCATCGCCATCACACGCCCATCCTGAAGCTGAATATGCCAGGGCTGGCGCGGGGCAGACCATTCAAACCAGCCGCTGGCCACCACCAGACAGCGGCGATAGATAAAGGCCTCTTTAAAGGTCGGCTTTTGTGTTACCGTTTCAGAACGCGCATTAATCAGCCTTTTATGCTGCGGGCCTGCCGGCTTGCCAAATTCGGCCATTTCAGCACCCAGCTCCAGCCCGCGCTGGCGCAAAACCAGGCTGGATTGTGAGGGGGCGATGTTCCAGCGCGGCACAAGATTTTGCAGCACAGAAACACCAAAACGCTGATGAAGCTCGTCATTATTTGCGGTCAGGCTAAAACGGCCACACATTTTTATTATTTTCCTTGATGACAAAAAAAACAGGATTACCTTACCCTCATCCTGGCTATCTATTTGCAGATTCTTGCTCTATTTAAATCTCGGGGGTAAATTAAACAGCGTTAGGTGCCAGGATTGATGACAGGATATATTTACTGAAGGAGTGTAACTGTTCTGGCCAGCCACTGCCAGCCCTTGTTAATGCCTTTGAGTTAATGCCCTTGGGTTAATGCCCCTGGGTTGATGCCCTAAATTTCCTGATAAAAACAACAGACAGAAATTATGCCTATCACCGCTATTACCGATACCAGTCTGAAAGAAGCCGCTGCCTGTCTTGAAAAAGGGGGATTGGTCGCCTTTCCGACAGAAACGGTATACGGGCTGGGGGCGATAGCCACAGATGATAGCGCGGTGGTGAAAATTTTTGCGGCCAAGAACCGGCCGCAATTCAACCCGCTGATCAGCCATTTTGCCGATAAAGACAGTGCGCTAAAAGCCGGTTTGCCAAATAAAATTGCCGAAAAACTGGGCGCCCGTTTCTGGCCTGGCCCCTTAACCCTGATCCTTGAACGCCCGGCAAATAGCCCGATTAGCCATTTGGCATCTGCTGGCAGTGACAGCCTGGCGGTGCGCGTGCCTGGCCATGCAAATGCTCTGCGCCTGCTAGGGCTTGTTGGCCAGCCTGTTGTTGCGCCTTCTGCCAATCCAAGCGGGCGTATCAGCCCGTCTGAAGCCCGTCATGTCGCAGAGGGGCTGGGCAATAAATGTGATATGATTCTGGATGGCGGTACGTGCCAGCGCGGCCTGGAATCAACCGTTATTGATTGTCGCGGAAAAACCCCCCTTTTGCTGCGGCCAGGCCCCATTACGGCAGAGCAGATTTATGCCGAAACCGGCCTTAAAGTTGCCGCCCCTGCCAGCACGCCGGATAAAAACACCGCACCGCTGGCCGCCCCCGGGCAATTAGCCAGCCATTATGCCCCGTCTGCCAGGGTCAGGCTAAACGCGGCAGATATCGGAGAGGATGAAATATTTGTCGGGTTTGGCGCCTTGCCAAAAGGGGTGAATTCGGAATTTAACCTCTCTCCTGAAGGCGATTTGCAAGAAGCGGCGGCACGGCTTTTTGCCATTATGCATCTAGCTGATAAAAAGGGCGCAAAATCTATTGCCTTTGCCCCCATCCCCATGTCAGGATTAGGTCTTGCGATAAATGATCGCCTCGCACGGGCAGCTGCACCAAGGGCGCCTGAATAGCTTTGTTTCAAAAATGTTTATCGTCTGAAAACAGGCGGTTAAACGCTTATATGATGAGTGACAAAAATGAATAATATACAACATTTTAATGATTTGCTGGATGAAAAAGATATCCTTAGCCTGGCAGATGACAAAGCCCCCTTCCTGCAAGACTGGCGCGGCAATTACACAGGCGATGCCGAAGCGGTATTATTTCCGCGCAACACCGAACAGGTCAGCGCGATTATGCGCCGCGCCTATGAGCAGGGCATTATTATCGTACCGCAAGGCGGCAATACCGGCCTTGTGGGGGGCGGCATTCCCGATAATACCGGCCGAGCCTTTGTGCTGTCCCTTTCGCGGATGAACAAGGTGCGCTCCTTTTCAGAGGCTAATCGCTCGATGGTGGTCGAGGCGGGCTGTATTTTGCAGGATTTGCATAAACTGGCCGAAGAGCATGATTTATATTTCCCGTTAAATCTGGCGGCCAAGGGCAGCTGTACCATTGGCGGTAATCTATCCACCAATGCGGGCGGGGTTAATGTGGTACGCTATGGCAATACGCGCGATCTCTGCCTGGGGATTGAAGTGGTTTTATGTGACGGGCGAGTGATGGATTTGCTCTCTCCGCTGCGCAAGGACAATACCGGCTATGATTTAAAACAGCTATTTATTGGCGGCGAAGGCACGCTGGGGATTATCACCGCCGCATCGATGAAATTATTCTCCCTGCCCAAGGCGCGGGCCACTGCACTGGCGGGTATTCCGGATATTGCCACAGGCGTGGAACTGCTAGGCAAGTTGCAAACTGCCAGTGGCGAGCAGGTAGAGGCTTTTGAAATTATGCCAAAAACCTTGCTGGATGTGGTGTTAAAACATTTTCCGAATATTCCGCGCCCCCTCGATCCCATTCCCGATTTTATGATTCTGATGGAAATTGCCAGCTCGGATGCGCGTGACGGGGCAGAAGATGCAACAGGACGCATACCGATTTTGGAAACATTGGAAGAATTTCTGGCTGACAGTTTTGAAGCTGGCCTGATCACCGATGCCACCATGGCTCGCAATGAAACCCAGCGCCAGCAATTATGGGATATACGCGAACATGCTCCGGAATCCACCAAACGGGAATCAAGCCCGGTTAATTCGGATATTTCGGTAACCCGCGCTGATTTGCAGAGCTTTTACGATTTTGCTGTTGAAGAAGTTCGGAAAGTTTGTTCCGAGAGCCGCATTTCAAGCTATGGCCATCTGGGTGATGGCAATCTGCATTTCAATATCATTGAAAAAGAGGGCGGAGACCCGGACTGGCAGGCAAAAAAAGAGCCGTTAAAAGCAGCTATCTATATCGCGCTGGCAAAGGTAAAGGGATCAATTAGTGCCGAGCACGGTATCGGGGTGATGAAGTTTGACCAGTTAAAACAGGTGAAAGACCCTGTTGCCCTGTCCTTGATGTCGCAGATAAAAAATCTGCTTGACCCTAAAGCTATTCTCAACCCTGGTAAGGTCATTGATTAAAAAGGAACATCCTTTTGCACGTGATGTTCTGACCTCACCAGCTTTTTAACAGGAGGCTGAGGTGACCATAACCGCAAGTGACAAAAAACACATCACACAAATTCTGTCTTTCTGGTTTGAACAGATTACCCCCGAACACTGGTTTACCAAGAGCGATGATTTTGACCAGCTTTTGCGTGACCAGTTCGAAGGGCTGGTCATCCAGGGGCTGAATGGCCAGCTTGATAGATGGGCAGCAGAAAAAGACGGATGCCTCGCCCTTATCCTGTTGCTGGATCAGATGACCCGTAACATCTATCGCGATACGCCAAAAGCCTTTGCCGGTGACGAGATAGCCCTGGCGCTTTCGCTTCGGGCGGTGGCACAAAAATGGGTGGAACAAGAAGAAATTGAGGCAAAACGGCAATTTTACCTGATGCCCATGATGCATTCAGAAGATATTGCCATTCAGGAAAAATCCTTGCCGCTTTTCAATAGCCATACATCCGCACGCACCTATGATTATGCTGTTCGCCACCGCGATATCGTTGCCCGTTTTGGCCATTTTCCGCATCGAAACGCAATTTTAGGCCGGCCATCCAGTGCAGAAGAATTAGCGTTCCTGACAGAACCCAATTCTTCGTTCTAGTGCTTTAGCCTTTATATTTTTTGGCCATCTTACTGGCCGGCTTTTTGGCGTATTTCCTGTAATTTTTGCCATACTTTTTGTGGTGGCAATTCAGATAATTCTGCTTCGAAAAGATAATCGGCATATTTGCCTGTCGGGGCAGACATATCGGGATTGGTATCTGCGCCCATCACCATAAGGGTAGGCCGGTTTGTCCGCGCCCCTAAAAATACCGGGCCAGTATCATTGCCCAGAACAAATTCAGCCCCTGCCATCAGCCTGGCCAGAGAGGCAATACTGGTCTGGCCGGTCAGATCTATGGCCTTTGGGCATTCTGCTATTATTGCGGCATTTGCCTCTTTATCCTCTGCTGTACCGCATAAAAGGGGGGTGATGGATTGCGCCAGGCTATATCTGGCAATCTCGGCAAAGCTGGCAGAAGGCCATCTTTTAGACGGTTTAGCTCTTGATGAACCTGCCACAAAGACGCAATATTGTGCGGGCAGGGATATTGCCTGTTCCATCGGGGCATCTGCCAGATAATCCAGAGTGCCGATATGCGCGCCCGCCCCTGCCATCTGTGCTGCTATCAACATCCGGTCGCGGTTATTGACACCGCTAAAATCCGGCATCGGGTCAGAACAGCCAGATACAGTGCCAAACCACCTTGTCTTTGGCCGCGTCAATTTAAAATAGGCAGCGGTGCGCGAAGAGCATTGCAGATCAATTATGCCATCAAAGGGGCGCTTGAATAATTTTGCCATGCGCCAGCTGTTTTGGATATGCCATATCGGTTTGCGCGGGTCTGTTACCACCTCGTCAAACCAGCCGGATGCCTCCAGAAGAGGGGCAAAAGCCGGAGCGGTTAGCAAGGTTATTCTAGATTGGGCAAAAGAAAGGCGCAGGCTTTCAAACGTATCTACTGCCTGAATGATATCGCCAAGCGCGCCGTGTTTTATGACCAGAATATTTTTCATTGCCATCCAGTGCCTTTATCGGGGCGAGTATTTTTCAAAACCATTTCACAGGTTAAACTGCTTGCCCGTATTACCCGTCATAGACTTGTTTTTAGATTATGGCTAGTGTAAAGCAGACGCAATAAAAACAGACGCGCCCTTAACCAAGCTATCGGAAAAATCTTTATATGCCGCCTGCCTATCCGAAAACAGATATCCTGCTTGCCTATAAAGAGGTGATGACACAGGAAAATGCCGGGGCGGTTTCCAGGGTCGTGGCAAATCTATGGAAATATTCTGCCCACCGCGACGCGCTGACAGTCTTTGGTGTGCCGATTACACAAGCCCCTCTGGATAATGTAAATTTTCACCCTCTGCCCATCCGTATGCCCTGGCTTTATGGCAAAAATCGGGGGTTTTTAAAAGCCTATCTGGCACATCTGAAAAATAATCCCGGCCAGACACCTGAGCTGGTGGAAATTCACAGCCGCTGTCATCTGGCAAGAGAGATGAAAATCGCCCGCCCGGATTTAGCGGTCAGCCTGTATATGCATAATGATGCGCGCATGATGCGTGGCGGCAAAACCGCCGGCGAGCGGGTCTGGCTGATAGAAAATCTGGACGCTATTCTATTCGTGTCTGATTATCTGAAGCAGGGTTTTATCAAGGATTTGCCTGGTGACAGGCTGGCATCTGATATATCGGCAAAATGTCATGTGATCGGTAATGAATTAACCCGGGTCGCAAAAAAACGCCCTGGCAAGAAAAAAACCATCATCCTGGCAGGGCGCATGGTAGCTGAAAAAGGCATTTTGGAAGCCTGTCAGGCGGCAGCGCGTATCTTGCCCGATTTTCCGGACTGGCATTTGCATATTGTGGGTGGCCGGCATTTTCAAAAATCGGCTTTATCAGCTTATGAGCAATCTGTGCAAGACGCCTTGTTGCCTATCCGCAATCAATCTACCCAACATGGCTTTATGAAGGGGGCAGATCTGGCTATTTTGCAAGCCGAGGCCAGCATAGCTATCGTACCCTCTCTTTGGTCAGAGCCAGCTGGTTTGACAGTTATGGAGGCGCTTATGTACGGCTGCGCCCTGATTACCACCGATAAAGGCGGCATTCCTGAAACCGCGTTCGGCAGGGCAGAAATAGCGGCTATCGGCCAGCTGGATGTCGCTTCTGATGCGGATCGGGAAAAAATAATCGATATATTTGCACAGAAATTGCAAGAACTGCTTGCCC
>JAYOMZ010000022.1:0-1483 GCA_038121125.1 Alphaproteobacteria bacterium | reverse complement strand
TTCAGGGGGCAAGGGCTAAAGACTATTTATCGCCAGAGATGGGATTCATCCGAGCTGGACACCACCATCTATACCGCAAATCTGGAAACCTTTAAAAAAAGGCGCGAACTGGTCGCTGCGACCGATACACGTTTTTCTACTGTGATGGAAGATGGCTGGAAAATGCAGATGCGGCTCTTTCGTACCTCACAGGATACATTTTTGCGCCGCTATGGCTATGAAGCAGAACAGCGTCTGGATAGCTATGTCCAGGCTGAAAAAATCAGCGATAACAGATATTACCTTGTAAAGGCGTCTGATACGCAAGGCCTGCGTGAAACAGATACGCCTGATAAAGAGCCGGTCATTCTGCCTTATATCTATTATGAAAAAATTTCCGATGGGCCTTATGCAAACCAGACTATCCGCCAGGAATTATCAGCCCTGCAGCTGGATAATGATGAGGGCCATGATATGGTGCGCTGGACAGGTTTGCTGGGCACGCGCTATCAGCATAAGGCCAATGGCCATATCCTGACAGCCACAGGCGACCTGCTGGGCAGTTATCACGATATTCAATCCAATAACAGCGGCAATGGCGATTTAAACGAGCTGGGCCAGGCACAAGTTATTGTTACAGGTGAATGGCAGTATCCGGTTGGGGTTACCTATGGCGATGAGGAAAAAGCATCAGCTATTTTATCGCCAAAGGTAAAGCTGACCGCAATTGAGGGCAGTGACAGAACCGCCCATATCCCCAATCGCGACGCAGCGGATTTTCGCCTGGATGAAGCCAATATGTTTCTCGCCAACCGCTTTCAGGGGCGCGATTTTATCCTGCCTGGCAGCCATTTGGCGGCTGGCCTGTCAGGCGTAACCGAACACCCGCTTTTCGGCGATGTCAGCGGCTTTATCGGCCTGTCCTATCGCACGACCGGCACCTCGCCTACCAGCATAACCAGTGACAGCCGCGAAGCCTATTCTGACTATGTTACCAGCCTGGCTGTCTATACGCCTTTTAATCTGACTTTGTCCTGGTCCGGGCGGGCAGATCGCAAAACTTTTGAGCTGAATGAATCGCGCACCAATGCGATTTATAGCACGGCTGATACCTCGCTTGGGCTATCGCATACACAAATCGCAAAGAGCTATTTTGTTAACGGTATCGAGGATAGAGAAGAAGCCACCATCAATTTTACCCAGAGCCTGGGGGGCGGCCTGTCTGTGACCGCAGAACAGGTATGGAACCTCTCCGACGGGCAAAGCAAGAAAGACCAGTCTATTTTATCTCTGGGCTGGGCAGGCGGTTTTCAGGATTGTGTCGGACTATCGCTTGAACATAAGCGCGACCCCTATGCAGACCGCGATATCAAAAAGGTTAGCGAGGTGCAATTGCGCCTATCTTTCAAATATCTCGGCTCTATAAGTGAATAGGCTGGTATCACTGCCCCTCCCTCACCCCGGCAGAAAATAGCCTATTCGTCAGAAATCAGCCTTTTGGACA
>JAYOMZ010000021.1:26182-39236 GCA_038121125.1 Alphaproteobacteria bacterium | reverse complement strand
CTGCGCCAATTGGGGGTTTCCATTATCTGGATTGCCGCCTTGCTGAGCGCATTGCCCTCTTTTGACCGGTTATTTGCCGATGATTATCGTGGCGGCTGGCTGGAACAAATCTGCCTCAGCCATTTATCGCTTTCTGCCTATGTGCTGGCAAAAATTGCCAGCTGGTATCTGTTTTCGCTGGTACCGCTAATTATCGCATCCCCTTTATTGATGCTGTTTTTCGGTTTGCCCTGGATGCTGGCATGGCCGCTTATCACCAGCCTGGCATTGGGGCTGGCGGCCTTGATGCTGCTAGGGGCGATTGCCAGTGCGCTGACGCTGGGGGCACGGCGCACCGCGATGCTGGTGGCCTTGCTGATATTGCCGCTGGCTATTCCGATAATTGTCTTTGGCGTGATGGCCGCGCAATCTGTCTTACTGGGTCAGGCAGCATCTGCCCATTTCAGCCTATTAAGTGCTTTAGTGCTTTTCCTTCTTGTGGTAAGCCCTGTTGCAAGTGTGGCTGCATTGCGCTCTGCTCTGGAAGAGGGGTAGAGATGGCCTCTTTACATCGCCGCTAAAAAAAGGGAAATCAGAGACAGCATAATGGCAGGTTTTTTTGACTTTATGGCAAATCCGACACGCTTTCAGGCCATTGCCCGGCCGATGCGTGCCCTCTGCTTTTTTATCTCTGTTATCTGTTTTTTATATGGGCTGTATCTGTCCTTATTTGCCTCGCCAGCCGATTATCAGCAAGGCGAGGCGGTACGGATTATGTATGTCCATGTTCCGTCTGCCTGGATAGGGTTATCCAGCTATTTGGGGCTGGGGATTTGCGCGCTTTTCTATCTGGTGTGGCGTCATCCCCTGGGCGATATCGCTGCGCGTGCCATTGCCCCTATCGGGGCGGGGTTTGCCGGGCTGACCCTGATAACCGGCAGCCTGTGGGGCTATCCGATTTGGGGGACATGGTGGGTATGGGATGCCAGGCTAACCTCCATGCTGGTGCTATTTTTCTTTTTCATCGGCTATATCGCACTGGCAAACGGGTTTGAACGCCCCGAGCGCGGCGCGCGCATGGCTGCCATTCTGGCTCTGGTCGGCTGTATCAATTTGCCGATTGTAAAATTTTCAGTGGATTGGTGGAATACCCTGCACCAGCCAGCCAGTATCCTGCGTTCAGGCGGCATAGCCATTGATAGCAGTATGTTATGGCCATTAATGATGATGTTTGCCGGTTTTCAGGCCTTTTTTATCTGGATTGTGCTGCATCGCATGACCTGGATGCTGGCGATGCGCAAGCTGGAAGCCCGGCAAAATAGCCATGCCCGTGCCAGGCTGAAAGATACAGGATAGAAAGACAGCAAGATGAGCGCACAAAGCTATGAGTTCTATATTTTTGCCAGCTATAGCCTGACAGCCATTTTTATTTTTGCCGCTGGCCTTCATAGCTGGCGAAAAGCCAAAATTATCGCGGCAAAAAGCCGCCAGGATTAGGCAGTATTTCGGTTGCGCCTTCCGCCGCGCCGCCGCCCGGGATTATCCTCTGATGCCACATTATCGCTTAAATCGCGTGGCGGCAGGCTAACCGCTGCACTTAAAAAAGGATAGGGATCTGTTTTATGGGGAAAGGCCATTGCCCGCACAAAATGGTTTTGAAAATCTGCCTCGATAGCCGTTTCAATCTTTTCAATATGGCGCACTGTTTCTTCAATCGCGCGGCGCTTTTCGGTGTTTAACAGAGCCATACGCGCGCCCGCACCAGCCGAATTTCCTGCCGCAATGACCTTGTCCAGCGGGCAATCCGGTACCATCCCCAAAACCATCGCATATTTGGGATCGATATAAGAGCCAAACGCCCCTGCCAGAATAACCCTGTCCACGCTTTCCAATTGCATCTTATCCATCAGCAAGCGAAAACCGGCATGCAAGGCAGCCTTGGCCAGTTGAATGGCACGAACATCATTTTGCAAGATGCTGACAGTATCGGTGATATGATAGCTAAAGGTTCGGCCATCTGCGCGAATTCTGTCTGTGCGGCTGGCAAGATTGCCATCTATCACCCCTTCGGCGGTAATTATGCCGGCCAGATACATCTCGCCCAATGCCTCAATAATGCCAGAGCCGCAAATGCCGGTAATGCCGGTATCCTTTATTGCTTCGGCAAAGCCTTCCTCATCCGACCAGATATCACTGCCGATCACTGAAAAGCGTGGCTCCAATGTTTCGGGGTCAATACGCATCCGTTCGATCGCACCGGGGGCAGCGCGCTGGCCTGCGCTGATTTGCGCCCCTTCAAAGGCCGGCCCGGTTGGCGAGGAAGCAGCCAGCAACCTGTCCTTATTGCCCAGTACTATTTCAGCATTTGTGCCAACATCTATCAGCAGGCTTATATCCTCGCGGTTTTGCGGGCCTTCTGCCAGCACAACCCCCGCAGCATCTGCCCCGACATGTCCGGCAATACATGGCAGAACATAGACCATACTGCCGGCATGAAGATGCAAATCAATTTCAGAAGCGCGCATTTCGATAGCTGTATCAATGGCAAGGGCAAAAGGCGCACCGCCCAGCTCAATCGGGTCAATCCCCAGCAACAGGTGATGCATCACAGGATTGCCAACCAGCACAATTTCCAGCACATCTTCTGGCGCACAGCCTGCCTGTTTTGCTCCGCCTTCCAGCAATTGCTGCAAGCCATCGCGCACCGCTTTGGTCATTTCGGCCGCACCGCCCTCATTCATCAGCCCGTAGGATACACGGCTCATCAAATCCTCGCCAAAGCGGATTTGCGGATTCATAATGCCGATGGCGGCCAGCACTTCGCCTGTATTCATATCACAAAGCTGGGCAGAGATGGTGGTAGAACCGACATCAATCGCCGCCCCCAAAATCTGTGTCTTAAGACCTGGCCATATAGCGATGATTTGCTGGCCATCGCGCAAACCAACCGTAATTTGCCATTTGCCTTTACGCAGACAGCCCTGCAAGGAATGCAATACATGAACCGCACAGCCGACCTCGCCTTTGACCCTGTCTGGCCATTGTGTTTGCAACGCCTCTATGACGCGGCGCAAATCACCTGATGGTTCATGCATATCCGGCTCGCGCACCTCGATAAAGCAAAGGCGTATAGGCGGATTAAGCGCTATCTCGCGATTATCGGCTGCTTTGCGTACCAGCTGGTTATGTACCTGGCTGGTTGCCGGGACATCCACCACCAGATTATCCTGAACAACACACTGACAGGCCAGGCGCCGTCCGGCAGGCAGGCCGCGTTTTTCTGCATAGCGTGCCTCAGAAGCAGAAGGTGCAGATAAAGAGGCCGCAGAAGAGGTTAACCCATGTTTGGCAAATTGCCCTTCGCCCACATCGATTTGGCAACGGCCACACATGGCCCGGCCGCCACAAACAGAATCGATATCCACCCCTAATTGACGGGCCGCTTGCAACAGATTTGTTCCGGTGGCTATCTTGCCCTGCCGGCCGGAAGGGGTAAAAACAATTTTCACCTCTTTCGGGCTAACTGCGCCTTTGCCATCGGATTCTGCGCCATTTTTATCTGTCATAAAATAACCGCTCCTGTCTCTGGCGGGTTCAGGCTCTGGCACGTCTTCTGGTCTGGCGACGCTCGCGCTGGCCACTGCCTTCTGCTGGCGCCTCCCTGAATTTAGAGATCCATTTCCGGCATTCCGGGTCAACACCATTCATCACATTCGCGCCCATAATGGCGGTCATTTCCTCGCTATGCAGCGGGTTCATAATCGCAGAGGTCATGCCCGCCCCTGCTGCCATAGATAAAAAGGCGGCATTCATACCATGGCGGTTTGGCAGACCAAAAGAGATATTAGACGCCCCGCAAGTGGTGTTCACCTTTAGCTCGGTACGCAAACGCGTAATCAGATCAAGAGCGGTACGCCCGGCCATATTAATCGCCCCTACCGGCATAATCAGCGGATCAACCACCACATCCTCACGCGGGATACCGTAATCTGCGGCACGTTCAACAATCTTTTTAGCCACATCAAAGCGCACATTGGCATCTTCTGAAATGCCGGTTTCATCATTGGATATGGCGACAACAGCCGCGCCATATTTTTTTACCAGTGGCAAGACAACTTCCAGCCGGTCTTCCTCGCCTGTCACCGAATTAACCAGTGCCTTGCCCTGATAAACAGACAAACCGGCTTCCAGAGCCGCCACAATAGAGCTGTCAATCGCCAGAGGGACATCCACCACCGATTGCACCAGCTTTATGGATTCTGCCAGAATAGCCGGTTCATCTGCCATCGGGATACCGGCATTCACATCCAGCATGGTAGCCCCTGCTTCAACCTGTGCCAGCGCATCCGATATCACCCGGCTATAATCGCCTGCGGCCATCTCTGCGGCCAGTAATTTTCGCCCGGTCGGATTGATACGCTCGCCAATGACGCAAAAAGGCGCGTTAAAGCCAATGGTTATTTCCTTGTTATGTGAAGAGATTATCGTGTTTGTCATCATACTGGCCTTTATCTATCTGGAAAAAAATTGAACAAAAGACTATGCGTCCTGTACCTCAAAACCGCCCTTTGGCAACAGGCGAATATTGCCCTGCTCAACCGCTTTTGCATAGGCAGCTGTTTTGGCAAAACCGCCAAACGGATAATAATGAAAATGCTGCAGCAAGCATTTATTATCTGCTGCCATCCCCTCTGCCAGCCCGGCCAGCAATTCATGCGGCGATTGCACAGTCATCAATTTAGCCACATTGCGCGCCTGTTTGGCAATAAAGCGCATGGAAGGGCCAATGCCTGATATCTGGGCAAATCTGAACAGGGTTTTAATCGTGGCAGGGCCTGGAATTCCAATACGAATAGGCAGCTGATTACCCGCCTGACGAATGGTTTTTTCCCATGCCAGAACCGCTGCGGGATCAAAGCAAAACTGGGTTTCCATATATAATGAAAGCCCCTCTTTACGGGCAAATTCATTTTTCTGTGATATTGCCTGTGCCAGCTGATCCGCACTGATATCGGGGCTGCCTTCAGGATGGCCTGAAACGCCAATATGGGTAATACCATATTTCTGGATAAGGCCGGTTTGCAATATCTGCATGGTGCAGTCAAATTCGCCAACCGGATTATCCACCCCGCCGCCGATTACCAGCACTTCGCGAACATTGGCCTGGCTTGTCATACGCTTTAACAAATCATCCAGCTGCTCTTTATTTTGCAAGGAGCGGGCAGCGATATGAGGCACGGCATTCATGCCGTCATCTGCCAGCCTTTTTGCCGTGGCAATGGTATCAAGCGGGTCAGAGCCGGGCAGAAACGTGACATTCACTGTTGTGCCTTCTTCCAGAATACCGGCAAAGCTTTCAATTTTGGTTGCCCCTGCGGGGGTGACTTCAATTGACCAGTCAGACGCGGATTTAGCAATATCTTCAATGGTGGCGGGCATTACACTATTTTGCTTTTCTATCTGTTTTATCCGCGATAACTGTTACCTGTCCTATGGGAACAAGATTGCCAGCTATCGCCTTTCATCTGTCCAATCCCGACATAGGTGATTTAGTTCGCCGGATTGGCCCGTCCACCCGCAGCCACCAGTGCGGCCAGGGCCGGGCCGTCACATTCTGCTTCTATCTGCCTGGCAGCAGCTTCGGCTTCGGCTTGCAGATCATCTGAACATTCACGGGGCTGGCCGCGCCGCCAGTCGGCCAGATAATCATCTGTGCTATCTGCCCCGTCGCGCATGGCCGCTTCATCAATGGCAAGGGCAAACCGGCGATGCAGTTCAATTTTGGCCTGTTGACGATTGCGCCCACGTCCGGTTTCGGCAACAATCTGGGCTGGAATATCCCGCCAGTAAATCACAGTAAGGCTGGCCATAGCACCCCCTCATTCAGCAGATTTCAGGAAGAAAAAAGGCTTGCGCTGCTCTCTAGGCCGCGCCTGCCTCGCGTCTTTTTGCAATCAGGGCTTTTGCTGTTTCCACCGCAACAGCGGCATCACGGCAATAGGCATCCGCCCCAACCGACTCGCCAAACGCCTCATTCAACGGCGCACCGCCAACCAGCACGATATAGTCATCGCGTATGCCCTTTTCGATCATCGCATCCACCACAACTTTCATATAGGGCATGGTGGTTGTTAATAAAGCAGACATACCCAGAATATCGGGTTGATGTTCTTCCAGGGCTTCCAGGTAATTTTCAACCGGGTTATTTATGCCCAGATCGATAACTTCAAACCCTGCCCCTTCCAGCATCATGGAAACCAGATTTTTGCCGATATCATGAATATCGCCTTTCACCGTACCAATGACGACCTTGCCCACGCGCGGCGCGCCTGTTTCTGCCAGCAGAGGGCGCAGAACCCCCATACCCGCCTTCATCGCATTGGCAGCCATTAACACTTCGGGGACGAATAAAATACCATCGCGGAAATCAATACCGACAATCGTCATGCCCTCGACCAGTGCCTTGGTCAATACATCATAAGGTGTCCATCCCCGCTCTAGCAGGATATTTACCCCTTCAACGATTTCCTCTTGCAACCCGTCATACAGGTCATCATGCATCTGCTGAACCAGTTCATCATCATCTAGCTCGGACAAGATAATATCATCATCATCGGACATATCAGACTCCCCTTAACCTGTATAAAATAAACCAAACCTTGCCAAAGGTTCATCAGGCCTGAATTACAGCCCCTCCCCCATCATTAGGGCGCACCCTAATCAGAACGGCTTTTAACCCCGACTTTTACTATCACAGGTACGACATTTTGCTAAAATTTAGTGCCTTTTCGCCTTTTGAAAAGTCTGAAGAGGAGTGTTTTTTAGCCATTACCGGCTGGGCAGAGAGCTGGCAGGAGGCCGGCTTGCCCACGCCCAGCAATTCCAGCAAGGTCTGGGTCGGACGGGCTTTATTCAGGGTATAGACATGATATCGGCCTATCCCTTCTGCACTCAGGCGCAACCATAAATCCAGCAAAACCGACAGGGCATGGGCCTCGGCAAGATCGCTATTGGCGGTTTTATCCAGCTCCTTTTTCAGGGCGGGCGGGATATAGACGCCGCATTGCCGGGCAAAATTTTGCATTTTCTGCGCGTCCTGAAAGGCCAGAATGCCCGGAATTAGACGGTCTGCAAAGCCGAATTTATCCAGCCTGTCACGCAATTTCAGAAAATGATCAGCATCAAAAAAGAATTGGGTGATGGCCTCGCACGCCCCGGCATCAAATTTGGCCAGCAACCAGTCAAAATCTGCATCTGCGTCCTTGGCATCTTTATGAATATCGGGATAGGCGGTGGTGCGTATCACATCAAAGCCCATCTCTTTGACACCAGATATAAACTCAACGCTATCGGCAAAGGCCTGTCCTTCGGTTTTAGCCGCATTAGCTGTCTCATCCCCGCGCAGAGCCAAAATCTGGCGAATACCGATATCCTTAAACTGCTCCAGGCTGGCAATCACATCTTCCCGGCTCTGGGCTGAATAGGTGATATGGGCCATAACCTGTGTCTGATATCTGTTCTGGATGGCTTTGGCAGTTGCGGCTGTGCCATCGCGCGAGCTGCCTCCTGCCCCATAGGTGACCGAAATAAATTCAGGGTTATAGGCGGCCAGCCCTTCCAGTTCGCTCAGCAGGGTCTTTTGCCCCGCAGCGGTTTTGGCCGGGAACACTTCAAAAGACAGCTTTGCCTGTCTGCCAGCTTTCACCGGCAAGGCAGATGCGCCCATTTCGCCCACATCATTTAGCGGGTAAATTCCATTTATCGAGGCGCCATTTGGCTTTGGCTGGGCAGGCATCTTGCTCTCCTTTAAAATAATCCTTTCAGGATAATAGGGAAAGCTGTAACATGAAGCTAATTCATAATTCACATATAGTTTATGAGAAATATTAATGAACATCGAGCTGAAACATCTGCGTACCATTCTGGCCATCCATGAGGCGGGATCGCTGCAAAAGGCCACAGAAAAGCTGAATCTGACGCAATCTGCCCTCTCGCATCAATTGCGCCATATCAAGGAGCAGATTGGCGTTGAGATTTTTGTTCCCGAGACCCGCCCGTTAAAATTATCCCCCGAAGGGCTGGAGCTGGTAGAAGCAGCCAGACGGATTCTGCCGGAAATGGAAAAGCTGAAATCCCGATTTATTGATTTGCGTTCCGGCCAGACAGGCCGACTTTTTATCGCCATTGAATGTCATGCCTGTTTTGAATGGCTGTTTCCGGTGTTAAATCAGTTTCGCGATCATCACAGCAATGTGGATGTGGATATCAAGCCTGGCCTGGCTTTCAAGGCAATCGAAGCCTTGCAAGCCGAAGAGGTGGATTTGGTGATATCCGCAGACCCGGAAAATCTGCCAGATGTGGATTTTCACGAATTATTTACCTATGAGCCGACTTTTGTTGCGGCAAAAAACCATCCCCTATCTGCCCGCCCCTATATCGAGGCAGCAGATTTTGCGGATCAGAATGTCATTACCTATCCGGTACCAAAAGAACGGCTAGATCTGTTCAGCCAGATATTATTGCCAGCCGGCATAGAGCCCCTATCCCTGCGCCAGGTAGAGCTGACGTCTGTTATTCTGCTGCTTGTCGGGGCAAATAAGGGGGTGAGTGTTCTGCCGGACTGGGTTTTGCACAGCTCGCGCGAGACAGAAAATCTGACACAAAAAAAATTGACCAAAGACGGGGTGAAACGAAAGCTCTATGCGGCGGTGCGGCGGCGCGATAGCGACAAGCTCTATATAGAGACCTTTTTATCTCTATCGAAAAATATCCTCTCGCACCTTACCGCCTAAGCAGGAAGATTTGCTGGCTAGCCGCCCAGATTGCCGTGTTTTTTCATAATCGGGATGGTTAACAGGGCAAAGCCCATGGAAATACCGGTCAGGCCAAAGGCCTTGAAGGTCACCCAGCCATCATCCGAGAGATTGCGCCAGGCAATTTCATTTGCCATGGCCGAGACCACAAACATTATCACCCAAATCCAGGTCACCTGCCGCCAACCGATAGCCGAAAGCTGTAGCTGGTTAGACAACATGGCCCTTAGCGGATTGCGACCGACAAGCTGTCCGCCTGCCAGTACCGCCGCTATCAGCAAACTGATCACCGTTGGCTTGATCTTGATAAAGACAGGGTCATTGAAAAAGATGGTCAAACCGCCAAAAAAGGCTACCGCAATCCCGCCAAACAGCGCCATCATCGGTATGGTTCGATCCCATATCCAGGACAGGGAAAGCGCGATAATTGTCGCCACAACCAGCACCCCTGTTCCCCACATAATGCCGGCAAAATAATTGGTGATAAAAAACAGGATTAACGGGCCATATTCCAGTATGGGACGGTTTTTTTTCTGCTCGGGCATCGGGGAAGTTTCAGTCGACATGATATAGCTGTTAAGCAACCTTTCTATTCGAAGAAGCGCCCTGTTGGGCTAAACAAATTTTTGCTGTTTCGGCAATCAGGGATGCCTGGGCGGTATCCCGGCGTGCCTGCTCGCCAAGGGTACGCCGCCAATAGCGCGCCCCTTTCAGGCCGGTAAACAGACCCAGCATATGCCGGGTAATACTATGCAGGCGCACCCCTTTTTGCGCGGCTGTTTTGGCATAACAGCTCATCTCTTCGGCTATTTGCTGCAAATCAGCCAGTTCATAGCCAAAAATATCGGCTGACATCGCCGCCAGTTCACGCGGGGTTTTATAGGCCGCCCGGCCAATCATCACCCCGCAAAATGCGCCTTTTTCGCTGGCAGCTCGAATATCTTCGGCTGTTTCCAGCCCGCCATTTAAAATGATATCCAGCTCTGGATAATCTGCGGCCAGCCTGGCAGCGCGGCTATAATTCAGGGGCGGGATTTCTCTGTTTTCCTTGGGGCTTAGGCCATTTAACCAGGCCTTTCTGGCGTGCAGATATATTATTCTGACCCCTGCTTTTATCTGGGCTTCGACAAAATTATTCAGCCCTGCCACCTCATCCATATCATCAATGCCAATACGGCATTTTACCGTAACCGGCCGGTCGGTCTCCGCCTGCATGGCGGCCACACATTTTGCGACCAGTTCCGGTTCGGCCATCAGGCTAGCCCCGAAACAGCCCGCTTTTACCCGCGGTGAGGGACAGCCCACATTCAGATTAATTTCTTCAAAGTGAAAATCGCGTACCGCCCGCACCGCTGCTGCCAGCCTGTCCGGTTCCGATCCGCCAAGCTGCAATACAAGAGGATGCTCTGTGCGGTCATGCGCGCAAAACCGTTCTGCTCCGGCGTGTAAAATTGCTTCGGCTGTAACCATTTCGGTGAATAACAGGGCATTGGGGGATAAGAGGCGGTGAAAATAGCGGCAATGGCGATCTGTCCAATCCATCATCGGCGCGACGCAAAGACGCCTGTCTATCGCATCATTTTTAAAAGATGGCGGCTTGAACATATTTTAACTGCCTTAATCCCGGCCAGAAAATTGCGAAAAAAAATCACACCGCGCACCATATCAGCATGGCTGAAATTCTGCAACCAGAAGGGCTTCAGGCTTGGCAAGTCCGCGTTCAGACAGTAGGGTGGCGAAAAAAAATGCACCGCTATGGGCAAAAATCAGGAAATCAAAGAGGCTGATGTGCAAACAAAAAAACTGGGATGGTCTTCTCTGGAAGTCAGTAAGCTATGTTTGGGGACAATGACATGGGGGGAGCAAACCACACCGGAAGAAGGCTGGCGGCAACTAGATACCGCCCTTGCTCATGGCATTAATATTATTGATACAGCAGAGATGTATCCCACCAACCCGATGCGCGCAGAAACCTCGGGCGATACAGAGCGGGTTATCGGTAATTGGCCTGGCATTAAAAAACGCCGCGACGAGATGGTTATCGCGACCAAAATTACTGGTGAAGGCCATAGCTATGTGCGCGATGGAGCGCCTATTTCCTCTGCCACTATTCGTCTGGCAGTTGAAAATTCGCTGCGTTCCATGAACACAGATTATATTGATATTTATCAGCTGCACTGGCCCAATCGCGGCTCTTATATGTTTCGTAAAAACTGGCACTATGACCCCAGCGGACAGGATAGCACAGCCTTTCTGGATCATGTTGAGGATGTACTGGAAGAGATGGGCAAGCTGGTGACAGCCGGAAAAATCCGCTATTTTGGCCTGTCAAACGAAAGCGCCTGGGGCAGTTCGGTATGGCTGCAAACAGCAAAGGCTAAAAATTTGCCGCGCGTCCTGACCATTCAGAATGAATATAGCCTGCTGTGCCGATTATTTGATCTGGATTTGGCAGAGCTTTGTCACCATGAACAGGTGGATTTGCTGGCCTTTTCGCCTCTGGCAGCCGGCTTGCTGACCGGTAAATATCAAAATGATGCTGCCCCGGATGGCTCGCGCATTCATGCAACCCCCGGCCTTGGCGGGCGCATAACTGCCCGGGTCTGGCCAGCGATTGATGCCTATCTGGCCATCGCGCAAAAATACAGGCTGGATCCTGTGCATATGTCCTTAGCCTGGGCGATGATGCGCCCTTTTACGGGGTCGGTTATTTTCGGGGCAACCAGACAGGATCAGCTGGAGCATATCATCAAAGGGGCTTCACTACGCCTGAGCGAGGAAGTGATAGCAGAAATAGATGCCGCCCATAAAGCCCACCCCATGCCTTACTAGGCATTTGAAAAAAGGCTGGCGGCCTATTTGGCCTTCCTGTCGCCCCTGATCAATGGCAGGCGGCGCGGTGATACTGCATTGGCATGGGCATCAAAGCCTTCATACCGGGCAAAAATCTCGGTTTTAGGTCCCATTTCAGCAAAGCCGGTTGCATCCACCCGGCCGATAGAGGCGGTGCGCATAAAATCATGTACGCCAAGCGGGGCATGGGCATGAGCCGCCCCCGAAGTGGGCAATACACAATTTGGCCCCATCATATAATTTGCCAGCGATCCAGCTGCATATTCGCCCAGCAATATTTCCGATGCGGTTTGGATAAAGGGCAGATGCCTGTCCGCCTCGCGCGAGAGTATCTGGCAATGTTCCGGCGCATATTCATTGATAAAATCATAGGCTTGCTGTTCATTTTCAGCCAGCACAATACCGCCATTCATGCCAGACAGCACCGCCAGCGCATAGGCGCGGCGTTCCGCTGACATATCCGCCAGAAATTCTGGCAAGGCATCTATCACCCCTTTGGCCAGTGTTTCTGAACAGGTAACCAGAAAGCCGGAGGAATCTGCCCCATGTTCACATTCTATCAGGATGTCCAAGGCCGCTAATCTGGCATCCACACTATCATCGGCAAAGATAATAACCTCGCTGGGCCCGGCCGGCAGGCGCGATCCGATATCCCCGGCCAAAAGCCTTTTTGCGGCAACAAAATAGGGGCTGCCCGGCCCTTCTATCTTGCGGCATTTCGGGATGGATTCTGTGCCAAAGGCAACGGCGGCTACTGCTTGTGCCCCGCCTGCCTTGGCGATTTTTTCAACCCCTGCCAGACGTGCGGCAACCAGCGTGGCAGGGTCAATATCCCCGTCCGGGCCAGGCGGGGTTAAAATCACCGGCTCTGGCACACCTGCCACCACCGCAGGGATAGCCGTCATCAGGGTAACAGAGGGGAAACTGCCCTTGCCCCTTGGGGAATATAGCGCAACCTTGTCAATGGGAAAGGCACGTTCGCCCACCTCTATGCCCGGGCGAATTTCCATCCGCCATTCTGCGGGCGGCTTTTGTTTTTCATGAAAGCGGCGAATATTATCTGCTGCATATTCCAGCGCATTGACCAGCTCAGGGTCGAGCTTGTCAAAGGCCGCATCAATCTCGCCCTTGCTGGCCAAAAGGGATTTGCCTTTTAAATCGGCTTTATCAAATTGTCTGGCATAATCTATCAGCGCGGCATCGCCTCTTTGTTTTACCTGTTCGATGACCGGGGCAACGGCCGCCATAAAAGGGGCAAGGTCATCTTCGGTGCGGCGCTGCAGCTCGGCAATCCGGGCAGGGCTATAACTGGCAATTTTGTGAAGGGCGATAGATTTTGTCATCAAATTACAAGTTTTTTAGTCAATTGGTACAGGCATCTGAAGCTGTCTTTGGCTGCATCATAGCTG
>JAYOMZ010000021.1:0-26082 GCA_038121125.1 Alphaproteobacteria bacterium | reverse complement strand
GCATCATAGCTGGCCGCACCATAGCATATAAGACAAAGGTGAACATCTTTTTGTTTATCTGCCCGCCAGGCCAGGCTTACAGGGCAAAAATATTTCGCCCCTCTCTGTCCTGAACAGATATAATCCAGCAATCAGGGTCATATTCAATCTCGCGGCTCAGCCTGTCTTGTATATCTGCATGGCTGACCCAGCCCTCGCCTGTGATACAGACCCATTCATATTCATTCTCATAATTCATCTGGCGTGCCAGCAAGCGCATTTCAGACGGGCTTTTTTCCACCTCCAGAAAAATGGTGCCTGCCCGTTCATCGCCTTTGCGCAGAATAGCGGCAAAAATACCGCAGCTGGCCGCCTGGCGTAAGGCGGCACTGACAATCACATCTGTGGTTAATCGCGCCATTTATGCCTGCCCGCCCATTCCGGTCTTTTTAAAAATCGGTGCATCTGCCATTATTTTCCCAATCCCCGAAACGGGTGGGCTCTGGCCCTTTTGGCCCGCCACGCTCTATCAGGTGATTATCTTCCCGGGCATCCCTCTCCGGGGCAGATTCGGGCAAGACAGCATCTTTTTCGGCCTCTATTTCGGGCATTTTTGTTTTTTCTGCGGTATGTTTTTTATCTGTCATTTGCCCGTTTCCTGTGCCATCAGGCCTGTGGTTATAGCACGGCTTTGAAAGCCAGCTTGCCTAATATGACATAAAATCAATCCGGCTAGAAGCAATCCCCCTTAAATATTAAGGCAAAAACGCATTAGGGGGTCTGTTTGGGATAGACAAAAAATCATAGCTCTGCTCTATTGCCCGGCATGGAAAATCAAAATCGGCCTAAATTATCGCTGAAGGCAAACCCGAAGAAAGCCGCACCCAAAAAGCGGTCGAAAAACCGTTCGATGAAAGCGGCTTCCGGACAAAAAAAACACAGCTCCAGCAAGGCAGCCACTTCGGCCGATAGCCGGCTTATCGCCTTTAATATTCTGGATGCCATCCTAAAACGCCAGCAAATGCTGGAAGCTGCCTTTGCCAGTAGCGAGGGATTTAAAACATTAGACGGGCGCGACAAAGGCCTGGTCAGGCTGATTGTGGCAAGCTGTCTGCGCCGGCATGGCCAGCTATCTGCCCTGTTAAAGCCAATGATTTCCGAGCAAACGGCCGCCCCTGTTCAACTGGTATTGAAAATGGGCATGGCCCAATTGCTGTTTTTAGACCTCAGCCAGCATGCCGCCACCGATACAGCCGTAGAGCTGGTTAAAAAAATCGGTTTTGAGCGCCAGTCAGGCCTTGTTAATGCCGTGTTGCGCCGGGTTATCCGCGAAAAAGATATATTGCTGGCCAAAACAGACTGCTGCGATAATCTGCCCCCGGAAATAAAACAGAGATGGCAGCAAAATTGGGGCGCAGAAAAAACCGCCAAATTCGCAGCCTTGATGGCACAAACACCGCCTCTGGATATCACCGCTACAGGCAATATTGAGGGGCTGGCTAAAAAGCTGGAAGGCTCGGCTCTGGGCACTACAACCATCCGATGCCGCTTTGACGGGGATATCCGAAATATGCCGGAATATGACAGCGGCATCTGGTGGGTACAAGATGCAGCAGCCGCCCTGCCGGTGCAGCTGATGGGCGATGTTTCCGGCAAAAATATCTGGGATTTATGTGCCGCTCCGGGTGGCAAGACCGCCCAGCTGATCGCCAGGGGCGCAAATGTAACCGCGGTCGATAAAGAAGCGGTGCGGATGGACAGGCTGCGTAGCAATCTTCGCCGCTTAAATATGACGGCAAATCTGAAAGTGGCAGATATTCTGGATAACAGCTTTGCACAAACAGCCAAAGCCGGGGATATGGATATGATTTTGCTGGATGCCCCCTGTTCAGCAACTGGCACTATTCGCAGACGCCCCGATATTTTGGTGCGCGATGAGCGCCCGGATCTGGCCAGCCTGCAAGATATTCAAATCCAGATGCTGAAAAAAACCCTGAGCTGGGTCAAACCGGATGGACAGGTTTACTATGCTACCTGCTCGCTTGAACCAGAAGAGGGCGAGGAAGTAATACGCACAATCCTGCATTTTAATCTGGCAAAAATTATCCCCTTTACCCCGGATGAACTAGGGATATTTGCCAGCAGTCTAGCCGCTGAGGGATGGGCGCGTATCCTGCCTGACTGCCTGACAGAATCCGGGCTGGATAGCGCTGCAGCAGCGCTGGGCAATGACGGATTTTTCATTGCCAGATTAGCCCCGCTTACGGCATAAATAAACGTTGAACATTTCATACTCGCCACAGGCTTAACAGGAAGCTGCTTTGATGGATGCGAAGGCAAAGAAAACGGGGCAATCTGACAAAGACACGCTTTCTTCTTCCGATATCTGGAAAATCAGCCGACTGGAAACCCTTTATCGGCAATCGCGTCTATTTAGCTGGCAATTACGTGCCACACCGCCCCAATTACCCTTGCCTGTTATTCCTGATTTATGGCGCGGCGAGGCTAAAATTGGCGCGGCCATCATGCAGAATATGACCCCTTTTGCCGCTGATTCAGAACAATTTGCCAAGTTCGACTGGATACGCGACTTGCGCGATTATGGCGGGGCAGATGCGCGTATAACAGCCCGTAATATGATAGATAGATGGATGCAAGGCCACCGCCACTGGTCAGCGATGGCCTGGCGCCCCGATATTATGGGCGCGCGGCTGGCCAATTTAGTATTCACCTTTGGCTGGTTTGGCGAATCTGCAGATGCGGCCTTTCAGCAACGCATTGCTGGCATGATAGCCCTGCAGCAACGCTGCCTGGCACTGGACTGGCAACGCCTTTATGCCCCGCTTGACCAGTTAACAGCTCTTAAAGGCCTTATCCTTAGCCAATTGGTGCAGATGCCTGCCAGCGAGGATATCCGCCGCAAGCGCGAGGTAAGCGCCCTGTTTGATTTGCTAATTTCCAAAGTCAAAGGCCAGCTTAATCCAGATGGTGGCCATCGTTCGCGCCAGGCTGAAATCCATCTTGATTTGCTAAAATTACTGATTGAATGTCGCAGTGTTACCAGCCCGCTTGGCATCACCGATTTGCCTGTCATGGATGATATGATTGAAAAAATGGCCGCCATGACAAAATTATGGCGCGATGGCTCCGGGCGATTTGCCCATTTTCATTTTGCCGGCGCGTCTTCTGCCGAACAAATCGAGCAAGTCTTGAGCCGCTGCAATGCCAAGGGGCGCATTGCCCAGCACGCCCCGGATACCGGCTTTGCACGGCTATCTGCGGCGCGCAATACGCTGATTGTCGATACCGGCCAGACAAGCGATATCCCGGCTTTCAAAGGGCGATATAAAGATAGCCTTCATAGCGCTGCCAGCCGGCTTGCCTTTGAATTTTGCGTCGGCACAGCCCCTTTTATTGTGAATACAGGTCAGGCGACTTCCGAGCCACGCTTGCGCCGTGCCTTTAGTCAAACCGCTGCCCATAGCGCATTGACACTGGATGGGCTGGATAACCAGCAACCCGATACCCGCACGGTGCATTTCGACATTGGCCCTGCTGATGGCGGTGTTTTAATGCAAGCCAGCCATGATGGCTATGTTAAAAGTCACGGCATTTTGCATAGCCGGCAATTATTTCTATCGCGCGATGGCAATAATCTGCGCGGCAGTGATCAGCTGGATTATTCAGCTGCACCGGGGCAAATCCCGGTCGAAGTGATTATTCGCTTTCACTTGCACCCCCTTGTCAGTGCCGCACGGGTGAAATCCAGACAGATATTGCTGAAAATACATGGCCAGAAAAATGGCTGGCTGTTTAAATGCCGCGGGGCAGAAACATCGCTGGACAGATCTGTCTATCTGGATGGGCAACGGCGCAGCAGCTGCCAGCAGATTATCCTGCGCTGTCCGGCCAGCCAGATACAAACAAAAGGAAGTTTAACCATTAACTGGGCATTTAGCCGCCATTCCTCGCCAAGATAGGCTCTGAACAGCTACACGCTGACTTGTATTCTGCGGCAAGCTGGGCGATAAGAACGTCGCTATTCTATCGCAAGACAGCGTGCCAGCCTGTTTTGCCCCTATATTACCAAATTTAAGGAAGTTCTAGATTATGGCCACTCCATCGCCTGTTACAGCAAAAACAGCCCTTCTTTCTGTTTCTGATAAAACCGGTTTAACAGAATTTGCCGCGCGGCTTGCCGGACTTGGCATTACCCTGCTTTCCACCGGCGGAACAGCCAAAGCCCTGCGCGAGGCCGGGCTGGATGTGACAGATGTTTCGGATGTGACAGGCTTTCCGGAAATTATGGATGGCCGGGTTAAAACCCTGCATCCGAAAATACATGGTGGATTACTGGCAAAGCGCGATAATGACGCCCATATGAGCGCAGCTGCCAGCCATGATATTTCCATGATCGATTTGGTGGTAATCAATCTTTATCCCTTTGCCGAAACCTTGCGTTCGGGGGCGGATTTTGATCGCTGTATTGAAAATATTGATATTGGCGGGCCTGCAATGGTGCGCGCTTCGGCCAAAAACCACGCATTTGTCAGCATTGTAAGTGACCCTGATGATTATGATGCGGTGGCCAGCCAGCTGGAAAAAGACGGTCATGTGCCAGGCGAAATGCGCCGCAAGCTGGCACAAAAAGCCTTTGCGATGACGGCCAGCTATGACCGGATGATAGCCGACTGGCTATATGGCCAGGGCGCTGCGGCCAGCCAGCCAGAGGCAGAAATGCCGGAAACCCTGTCTATTTCTGCCCCGCGTATCTTGAGCCTGCGCTATGGCGAGAACCCGCATCAGGCAGCGGGCATTTATCAAACGGAGGCGCATACACCATCTGTTTTATCTGCAACACAGATACAAGGCAAAGCCCTGTCCTATAATAATGTAAATGACACAGATGCTGCCTTGCGGCTGGTCGCGGAATTTGATGATCCGGCTATTGCCATTATCAAACACGCCAACCCGTGCGGCGTGGCAGTATCGGGCGATCCTCTCAGCGCCTGGCAAAATGCACTGGCCGCTGATCCGGTCAGCGCCTTTGGCGGTATTGTTGCCTGTAACCGGCCGCTGGATGGCCAGCTGGCAGAAGAGATTTCCTCTATTTTTACCGAAGTGGTCATCGCGCCCGATGCCGATGAAGCGGCAAAGGCGGCATTGGCAAGAAAAAGCAATTTGCGGATGCTTTTAACAAAGACCCTGCCAGACCCGGCAGCAAGTGAAATAGCGGTGAAATCTGTTTTGGGCGGCTATCTGGTACAGAATCGCGATAATGGGCAGATAGGCGAAAGCGATCTGGAATTTGTCACTGATATCAGGCCCAGCCCGGCACAGATTAAGGATATGCTCATCGCCTGGAAAATCGCCAAACACGTGAAATCCAATGCGATTGTCTATGTAAAGGATGGCATCTCGGCTGGCATTGGCGCCGGCCAGATGAGCCGGGTAGATAGCTGTCGTATCGCTGCACAAAAAGCCCGGGATATGGCCGAAAAACATGGCTGGCCAGCCCCGCGTACAAATGGCTCTGTGGTCGCCTCTGATGCGTTTTTCCCTTTTGCAGATGGGCTGCTTACCGCAATAGAAGCCGGGGCAAAGGCGGTTATTCAGCCAGGCGGCTCGATGCGCGATGGCGAGGTAATCGCCGCTGCCAATGAAGCAGGAATTGCCATGGCCTTTACCGGTATGCGCCATTTCAATCATTGATACAGCGCAAAAGCTGTTTTAAGTAAATCGGGGCAAACAGGCCTGATAGCATTTTGCCATCAGGCTTGGCAATGCCTCTTGTGAACAGGCCTGCCAGCGATAGCCCTCTGGCACGGAGATATCCTTTTCTATCCTTGCGTAATAGATGGTCATCTCTGCGGTGAAATGGGTAAACACATGGCGGATTTCTGTCTCCAGCTTTTGGCTACTGGTAGCCAGATAGAGAGATGCCAGCCAATCCGGGCAGTCAGACCCGTCCCAGCCATAAGAGGGAAAGGCCAGCATTCCGCCAAGCAAACCTTTTTCCGGCCGCTTGCCAAGCAAAAACGCGCCATCTTTATTACGCAGGATATACAGCGTTCCGGCGCGAACGGGCCTGGGCTTTTTATCCGGCCGCAAGGGCAGGCTGGCCGGGTCATCCATAGCCGCTGCCCGGCAGCCGGCGCGTAACGGGCATTGCGTACAATTCGGGCGGCGCGGCAGGCAAATACCCGCTCCGATATCCATCAGGGCTTGCGGAAAATCCGAACGCCGCCTGTCCGGGCGAATATGGGCATATATCGCTTTCAGGCGCGGCTTTATTTCTCGTACCTCTTTTTTAATGCCGCCATAGCGCACTAAAATACGCTCGATATTTCCATCAATAACAATCGCTGGCTGGTCAAAGGCAATGGCAGCGATGGCACCGGCCGTATAGGGCCCTATGCCTGGCAATTTTTCCAATGCTTGCGGGGTTTGTGGAAACTGTCCCTGATATTCTGATACAACCAGCCGGGCAGCCTTTATCATATTTCGGGCGCGGGCATAATAGCCAAGCCCAGCCCAGGCGGCCAGCACCGCATCTTCATCTGCCGCTGCAAGGGCAAAAATATCTGGCCATGTGCGGGTAAAATACTGGAAATAGGGAATAACGGTTGTCACCCCTGTTTGCTGTAACATTAATTCAGATAAAAATACATGATAGGCAGGGGCTAATGCCGGGCTAAACGCACGCCAGGGCAGGATGCGGGCATATTTATCATACCAGTCAAACAGCAACGAAGCCGGGAAAGCATCAAAATGGGCATCTTCTGGCAGGCGTTTCATCGCACTTAATCGTAAAATTTTCCGAACAGGTTTTCAGCAATATCTCTGTTGTACCAGATAATCCTGTAAATCAAAGGGTTCAAGCTATGCGCACAAGAGCTTTGCCAAAGCCTTTATAGCAAAGACAGGAAGGCTATGATAAACTGCTATTCATGGCAAAATATCCACCTCATTCAGGCCATCCGCGCCGCACGCGAAATTTGCGCAGACTATCCGGCCTGACCGAAGGGCTGATAGCCCCTGCCATGCGCAAACGCGGGCAAGTGCTGGCAAAGATTGTCGCCGCCTGGCCCGACATCGCAAAAGAGGTACATGAATGGTGCTTGCCAGCAGATATTCATTTTCCGCAAAACAGCCGTATTCAGGCAACCCTGACCCTGTCGGTTGCCAGTGGCAGAGGCCCGCATATCCAGCAAATAGCCCATGAAATATGCAAGCGTATCAACAGCCATTGTGGCTACGGCGTGGTCAGCCGGATTAGGATTCGCCAGGATTTTATGCCATCACGCCAGCAACAACCCGCCGATCAGGCCGCCCGTCATGGCGATAAGGGGGATAGTTCGGACAGGCTGACCCTGGCCAGACTGGAAAAAGCCACCGCAACCATTCAAAGCCCCGAGCTGCGTGCCGCACTTATCCGGCTTGGCCAGAGCTTATCCTGAGAGTGAATAAAAAATATGGCGCGGCATTTCTTTACTTGATATGACCTACCTGCCTTTGCCATATTACAGCCATTGTTGCATTGTTAGCTGGGATAGCGAACAACAAACAGTGTAAAAACAATAAAGTGTTAAATCAGAACGCCGCGAAAAACAGAAAGAAGCATTTGATGAAATCAGACAGACGGTTTTTTATGCAGATAGCTGGCAGCGCTATTATTGGAGCAGCCCTGCCCCGCATCGCACAGGCAAAATTCGAAATCTCGCCGGCGCGCGCAAGAGAGTTTCGCTTTCTGGGCAATGAAAATGCAGCGGTCACCGTGGCAGAATATTTTTCCATGACTTGTGGCCATTGCGGCAATTTTCATCGGAACACCTTTCCAGAGGTAAAAGAAAAGCTGATCACTACCGGCATTATCCGCTTTGAGCTGCATCCCTTCCCGCTTGACCAGCTGGCCTTGCAAGCCCACGCGCTTTGCCGTGTTTTGCCAAATACCAGCTATTTCAAAATGGTCGATGTTCTGTTGGATCAACAGGAAAATTGGGTGCGCAGCAGCGATCCGGTCGCCAAGCTGAAGCAATATGCAAAATTTGCCGGTATTTCATCGCAGGATTATGACGCGATTATGAGCGACCGGGCCTATCTGGAAGCGATTGTTGAAATGCGCCAGAATGCGACGCGCGATCATAAAGTCCAATCCACGCCGACCTTTGTCATCAATGGGGAGAAATCCTTTAGCGGTGCGATGTCCTTTGACGAGTTTTTAGCCGAGCTCAATGCCTTTGGCATCTGATAGCGATTATTAAAGGCCGCGCTGTTTATGATTTTCCGCACCCTTTCCATGGCAGGTTTCAAATCCTTTGCTGAAAAAGCAGAGATGGAGATTGAAACCGGACTGACAGGTATTGTTGGGCCAAATGGATGTGGTAAATCCAATATTGTTGAAGGGCTGCGCTTTGTGATGGGCGAGAGCTCTGCCCGGCAAATGCGCGGCACAGAGCTGGATGATATTATCTTTGCCGGAACCGATGCGCGCCCGTCTCGCAATCTGGCAGAAATCACGCTTCATCTGGACAATCAGATGAAAAAAGCCCCGGCTGAATATAATCAGTATGACGAGCTGGAAATCACCCGCAAGGTCGAACGCGGCAAAGGATCCAGCTTTCAGATTAATGGCAAGCCGGCCAGAGCCCGTGATATTCAGCTGTTATTTGCTGATTCGGCTACGGGGGCGCGTTCTGCCGGTATCGTCTCGCAAGGGCGGATTGGGGCGATTGTCGGGGCAAAACCCGAAGATCGGCGATCGCTAATCGAGGAAGCCGCCAATATCAAGGGCTTGCATCAGCGCCGCCATGAGGCAGAGCTGCGTTTGCGCAATACCGAAAATAATCTGGAGCGCATTGAGGATATGATTGCCCAACTGGCCGAACAGCGCCAGCAACTGGCCAAACAGGCCCGTCAGGCTGCCCGTTATCGGTCGGTGGCTGACCGTATTCGCAAAGCAGAAGCACGGCTCGCCCTTGCCAGATGGCAGCATCTGGAAGCAGAAAGCAAAAAAGCCGGCATTGAGCTGGCAGAGCAACAGCAAAAAGTTGAACACACAACCGCCCTTTCAGCGCAAGCTGCCACCCGTCAGGCAGAACTGGCCGCAAGCCTGCCGCCTTTGCGGAATGCAGAAGCAGAACAGGCCGCCATTGTACAAAATCTGCGCATAGAGCTGGGCGAATGTGACCGCGAGGCAGAACGCATTGCCGAAGCGCTGGCACGCCTTGACCGCCAGATAACCCAAATTACCAGCGATGCAGAACGCGAAGGCAGCCTGCATGAGGATGCCGCCGCCGCATTAAAGAGCCTGAACGAAGAGCGCGATATGCTGGAAGCCAAAACAGCTCGGGATACCCCGCATCTGGAAGAAGCAGCCAGGGCGCGCGAGGAAATGCGCCTGACCAGCCAGCAGGCCGAACAAAAGGCAGCTGAAGCCCACTCCAGAAAAGCGACCGCAGAGCAAACCAAGCAACAGCTGACCCGGCGACAGGCAGAGCTGGAGCGCCGCCTGCAAATGGCAATAGATGAGCTGGACAAGCTGAACCTTGAGAATCTGGGCAAAGAGGCCGCCACAGCAGAGACAGAAAAAAACAAGGCCGAAGAAGAAGCCAGCCGCGCCCAGACAAGCCTGAAGGCTTGCGAAGATGCGCTGGCAGAAAAAACCGCCCTGCGCGATGAAATGGCTCTGGCACGCAATGAAGCAGATGCCAGCCTGGCCCGCATCACCGCAGAAATGGATGCGCTGAGCTATCTGTTGCTGGAAAATGCCCAGCATAGCGGTACACCTGCAGCCGATAGCCTGACGGTTACCGACGGTATGGAGCTTGCCCTGTCTGTTGTGCTGGGCGCAGATTTAGCCCTGCCCTTTGATAGCGGTGAGCAGGGATATTGGCGCCAGGATTTACCAAAGATAGACACGCTTACTGCCCCGCCGGTCGGCACGCCCCTTTCGCAGATGATTTCCGGCTCACCCACATTGCTGCGTGCCTTGCAAGGGGTATCGGTGGTGGAAGAGGCCGAAGCAGAGGCAGCCCAAACCAGCCTCTTGCCCGGGCAAATGCTGGTCAGCAAATCGGGAAAATTATGGCGGTGGGATGGCCTGATTCGCAAAGGCGAGGCCAGCAGCGAGGCCGAACGAATGCGCCAGCGCCAGCGCCTTGGCCAGCTTGGCATAGAAGCCGAAAGCGCCAAGGCCAGCTTTGCAGACAAACAAAAAGCCCTGGATGAGGCCGGCACCGCCCATGCAGAAAATTTAAGCCAGTATCGCGCCCTGCAAGAACAAAGCCGCCAGGCCAATGCAGCTGCCGATAATGCCCGCCGCAGTTTTGATAGCACCCGGATGGCACAAATGACTGCCCGTACCCGTGCGAGCGATCTGGAAGCAGCCAAACAAAATGCCCAGAATGATCTGGATGCGTTAAAAGACAATGAATGGCTGGAAATAGATATCGATGCTTTGGCCGAACAGGCAGAGGCGGCCGCACAAATGGCACTACAGGCGCGGCTGAAATTTGATGAAGCGGTTAGCACAGAAACCGAGCTTCGCCAGAATGTAAGCGCTGCCCGGCAACGACAGCAAACCATTGAGGCGCAAATTTCGGACTGGCAGACCCGTCTGGCCGATACCGATAAACGTAAACAGGAGATGGCCAGCCGTGCCCGGCAAGCAAAAGAAGAGCGCGCCGCCCTTGCAGAGCGCCCCAAAACACTGGAGGCGCGCAAACATCAGCTGGCCGAAAAATTAGAGGCAGAAGAACAAACCCGCCAGGAAAAAAGCGATGCGTTGAGAGAGGCAGAAGCTGCCCTGTCCGAGGCCGACAGCCACCAGCGAGAGGCAGAACGCCAGCTGATGCAAAATCGTGAGACGCTTATCCGCGCCGAAGCCTTGTCAGAAAGATTGCAATCAGAACAGGCCTCGCTAGCAGAACGTATTGCGGAAAAGCTGGGCTGTGCACCCGGCGGGCTTTATGAACTGGCCCACCAGGATGAAGATGCGCCGCTGGCAGAGCCGCTGGAAAAGCTGGAAATGGCGGTTAATCGCCTGATAAATGAGCGCGATCAAATTGGCCCGGTGAATTTGCGTGCCGAAGTGGAAATGACCGAGCTGGAGGAGCGGGTCACCAATTTGCAAACAGAGCATGATGATCTGGCCGAAGCCATTGCCAGGCTGAGAAGTGCCATTGCGACCCTGAACCGCGAGGGGCGCGCCCGGCTGATGGAAAGCTTTGCCGCTGTTAACAGGCATTTCACAGAATTATTTACCACCCTGTTTGGCGGCGGCCATGCCGAATTGCAACTTACCGGATCGGACGACCCGCTTCAGGCCGGGCTGGATATTCTGGCCAGCCCGCCGGGCAAAAAAATGCAATCCCTTTCCCTTTTATCGGGCGGGGAACAGGCGTTGACCGCGCTGGCCATCATTTTTGCGGTATTTTTAACGAATCCTGCCCCGATTTGTATTCTCGATGAGGTGGATGCCCCACTGGATGATTCCAATGTGGCGCGATTCTGCGACCTGTTACGCCAGATTTCCGAGCAAACAAAAACCCGCTTTTTGGTCGTAACCCACCACCGCATGACCATGGCACGCATGGACAGGCTGTTTGGGGTAACAATGGAACAAAAGGGCATTTCCCGGCTGGTTTCTGTGGATTTGCAGACTGCCGAAGAGCTGCAGGATAACCTCATCGCCTAGCCCAATTTTGTCGCTGGTTTTTCCTGCCTGCGACGCGCTGCCACACCCCTTGGGCAGATTGCGGAATTTACACATCTTTGACTTGACAAAACCGCCCTTCCCAGCCTAGTTTGTGCGCGATCTTTGGGTCTGGGAAAATCACAGGTTTTTTATCTGTCTGTCACAGGCACGAGCAAACAGAACTTCTGGAATATTCCAGCATGGCAAAAAAGGATAAATCAGACAGCCCTGCAGAAACTGCAAGCCTGTCGATGCGAATCCGCCAGCTGGAAGAAAGCCGGAAGCCGGAGCGGCACACACATAACAGAGCCGCCCTGTCTTCAAACGGGTTGGCTATGGCTGGCCGGGTGACGACAGAACTGGTAGCCGGTCTGGTTGTGGGAACAGGGATTGGATGGGCATTAGACCAATGGCTGGATACATCGCCTGTGTTAATGGTGGTGATGTTCTTTTTAGGAGCAGCTGCGGGAATGATGAATGTCTGGAGGGCGCTTACCGGTCGCGGTATGGCTGCTGGATTTTTTGATGAGAAGCGACAGGCCGGGCAAGATGACCCATCGCCTGACGAGAAAAGCAGGAGTGATTAGGTGCATTCACCTGTTGAACAATTTGCGATTAAAGTGCTGTTCGCGCTGAACCTGTTCGGATTTGATATCCAGTTCACCAATTCTGCCCTGTTTATGGTACTTGCAGTACTTGTCAGCGCGGCCTTTTTATATTTTGCGATGGCTCCTGCCGCAACGGTACCGGGCCGTATGCAGGGTCTGGCAGAAATGCTGTATGAATTTGTCTCGGACATGGTGCGCAGCAATGTTGGCTCGGAAGGTCGCCCCTATTTTCCGTTTGTCTTTACCCTGTTTGTTTTCGTGCTGTTTTCAAATCTTCTGGGTCTGATTCCCTACAGCTATACCACCACTTCGCAAATCGTTGTGACCTTTGCGATGGCGATGTTTATCTTTATCGGGGTAACGCTGATTGCGCTGTTTAAGCATGGCTTGCATTTCTTCAGCTTTTTTGTGCCTGCCGGCGCCCCCAAGGTGTTGATCCCCTTTCTGGTGCTGATTGAGGTGATTTCCTATTTTGTGCGGCCTGTCAGCCTGTCTGTTCGTTTATTTGCCAATATGCTGGCTGGACACACAATGCTGAAAGTGTTTGGCGGTCTGGCAGTGATGATCGCCAGCGCAGGCGGGCTGTTTGTGGCCGGGTCTATCCTGCCGCTGGTGGCGATTATCGGTCTGACCGGTCTGGAAATTCTGGTGGCTGTTCTTCAGGCTTATGTATTCACGATTTTGACTTGTATGTATTTGAATGACGCGTTACATCTGCACTAGATTTTTCGCGATAATTTTCGTTTCGGCAGAATGACCGATTAATTGGTTGGGCTGTCAGAAGTTAGCAACTTAGTTCTCTTATCAAATGGAAGGAAAAAAAGATGGACGTCGAAGCTGCAAAGATGATTGGTGCCGGTCTGGCTGTGATTGCTCTGGCAGGTGTGGGTGTAGGTATCGGAAGTATCTTCTCTTCACTGGTTAGCTCTATTGCACGTAACCCTGCTGCGCGTGATACTGTTTTCGGTATCGGCATTCTGGGCTTTGCCCTGACAGAAGCTATTGCGCTGTTCGCACTGGTTGTTGCATTGCTGATGCTGTTCGCACTGTAATTTTTACAGGCGAGACAAACTTACCGATATCAGCATAGATAGCCAGCGATAGCGAACAGGCTATAACGGGGTCGTGCTGATATCTGTTTAACCAAGTTTTAAATCTGAATGACGCTGGTACGGGCAATGATGACTTTCAGAAAATATCTGGCCTTTGGGCTTGTCGGCTTGATGACAGGCGGCACGACATCTGTTCTGGCAGCAGGCGGTGAAGCTGCCGGCCTGCCACAACTTGATATCACAACCTGGCCGAACCAGCTATTTTGGCTGGTAGTCACTTTTGGTATTGGCTATATCATCATGTCGCGGATGATTACCCCGCGCATTGGCAATGTTCTGGAACAGCGTGGCCGGACTATTCAGGATGATTTGAACCGTGCCAAAGAGGCCGAAGCCGAAGCACAAACCATGAAGGCAGAATTTGAAGCCTCACTGGATGATGCCCGCACAAAGGCTGCAGATGCCGCGCAAAAAGCCATGTCAGAAGCCAAAGCAAAAGCTGAAGAATCAGAAGCCGAGCTGAGCGCAAAACTGGCTAAGAAAACAAAGGCAGCCGAAGCAAAATTGGCTAAAATTCGCGACGAAGCGCTGGCAAATATCAATGAAGTGGCCAGCGAGGTTACGCAAGATGCGGTTAAAGCGGTTACCGGAATGACCGTCACAAAGGCCGAAGCCACCAAGTCAGTTGCAAAACTGGCAAAAGCTGGCGCAGGACAGGAGGCTTAAATGCAGTTAGATGAAGGTGCATGGGTTGCACTTGGCTTTGCCATTTTTGTTATTCTTGTCTGGAAAAAGGCCGGGGCAGCCTTGCGCGAAATGCTGGATGCCCGTTCGGATAAAATTCGCACCGAGCTGGAAGAAGCCGAAGCCCTGCGCAAGGAAGCCAAAGCCCAGTTGGACAGCTTTAAGGGCATGAAAAAAGAAGCCGAGGAAGAGGCAAAAAACATCATTGCCAATGCTAATCTGGCTGCCAAGCGTATCCGCGAAAATGCCGCGGCAAAGGCAGAGGAAAATATCGCGCGCCGCGAAGCACAGGCAGCCGAAAAAATCAAAGCCTCTGAAGCTGCGATGGTTGGCGAGATCAAGGCGAAAACTGCCCATCTTGCCGCACAGGCCGCTCGCCAGATTATCACAGACAAGCTGGATGAAAAAACAGCCCTGCAGCTGATTGACCAGTCTGTGGAACAGATTGCCGCACATAAATAATCACTGGCTGCAAGCTGCTCTGAAAAATTTCAGATAGAAAAATTAAAAACCGCCTTCTCCATCGTTGAAAGGCGGTTTTCTTTTAGAGCTGATTTTTTTCAAAACCCCTAATTAATTTCAATCCGCTCAGGCACCAGGGTTACGACCAGCCGGCCGCCTTTGGGGATGTTTATCTTCTCGCGCATCAATGGATAGAGAATATCGTTATTCTTGGCAAAGGCCATGCGATAGCTAAAGCTCTTATGGCCGGCAACCTTTTCTGCTGCATCTATTCTGGCGGCAACAAAGGGGACTTCCAGTAAGGCAGGTTCAGCATTATCGGCCAGAGAGCGGGTCAGCTTCAGGCCTATTGCCAAAGCCACTTCCACCTCATCACCATCATCCTGGCAGGTAGCCTCCACACCGTTCAGCCGCACAATACTTGTCTGGCCGGTTTCAGCCGCCAGAGAGATACGAGAACCGGCAGCCGGCGCAGAAACCAGATCAGAACAGGCATAGGTAACAGGCTGAAGCGTCTCGCAAGCGCCAAGCGCGCCAAACACCCCGGCAGATATCAAAGCGGTTAAAAAGCGTTTCTTTTTCATCTTCCTATCCATTTGCTAGGGTACGAGCTGAACCGGCTGGCTGTTTTGCTGGCCACCTCTCGCCCCATCTATCTGAAACTCTTATATAGCAGTCTTATCAAACTTCTGCTACTCATATAGGCAGCAAGCAGACAGATAAGCCAATGCGGACTTGGAACAGCAACGGGTAAAAGGCGCGGCAAACAGACAGATAATGGATAAACTGCAACCTAAAACGCTGATACTGGCCTCACCGCGCGGATTTTGTGCCGGGGTGGAACGGGCGATTAAAATTGTGGAACGCGCGCTGGATAAATTTGGTGCGCCCATATATGTCCGCCACGAGATTGTCCATAATAAGCGGGTGGTCGATGATCTGGCTGCCAAAGGGGCGGTTTTTGTAAAAGAGCTGGATGAAGTGCCACAAGGCGGTCACGTTATCTTCTCTGCCCATGGGGTTGCAAAGGCGGTACATAAACGCGCCGATGCGCTGAAGATGATTGCGATTGATGCCACCTGCCCTCTGGTCACAAAGGTGCATCTGGAAGCTGGAAAACACGTAAAAAAAGGCCGGCATATCCTGCTTATAGGCCATGCAGGTCATCCGGAAGTGATCGGTACCATGGGACAGGTAGCCGAAGGCGAGATGACCCTTATCGAAACAGCCGAAGATGCCCTTGCCTTCACCCCCCCTAGCGATTGCGCGCTTGCCTTTGCCACACAAACCACTCTGTCAGCCGATGAAACAGCCGAGATTATCACTATTCTGCAGCATCGCTTTCCTGAAATTTCAGGGCCACAGGGCGAGGACATCTGCTATGCCACAACCAATCGGCAAAATGCGATAAAGGCACTTGCCCCGGATATTGATTATCTGCTGGTAATCGGGGCGCAAAATTCCTCTAATTCCAAAAGGCTGGTCGAAACAGGGCTGAATGCCGGGGTGGGGGCAGCCATGCTGGCAGCCGATGCCGCTGCGCTGGATTTCGATGCGCTGGACAAGGCAAGCCGCATTGGCCTGTCTGCCGGGGCATCTGCACCTGAAATTCTGGTCGAGGAAGTGATAGATGCCTTGCAAGCACGCTATCAGCTGGCTATCAGCCATCAGAATTTTATTCAGGAAACAATGCATTTCAAACTGCCCGCCATCCTGTCTGAATAAGAGGTGATATCATAGCTGTCTATACACAAATTGATGATGAAGCGCTGGCCGATTTTCTGGCACAATATGCGCTTGGCAATTTATTGAGCTTTGCCGGCATTGCCGAAGGGGTGGAAAATTCCAATTACCTGTTGCGAACAGACAAGGCACATTACATCCTTACCCTTTATGAAAAGCGGGTAAAGGCAGATGATTTACCGTTTTTTATCGGCCTGATGCAACATCTGGCCAAAGCCGGGCTGGACTGTCCGGTGCCGGTAGCAGATAAAAAAGGCCGGATTTTACAAAATTTATGCGGCCGGCCGGCAGCGATTGTCACCTTTCTGGATGGTACATCGCAACGCTTCCCGAATGTGGAGAAATGCCGCGCGCTTGGCCGGGATCTTGCCCGCTTCCATTGCCTGTCAGAAGGTTTTGCAGGCGTGCGTAAAAACGCTCTTGGCCCGGAAGGCTGGACGCCCTTGCTGGCCTCTATCGAGGGTGATTTGCCCGATATGCCGGACGCTATTCTGGATCAGGCCGGAGATAGCTTGGAAAAAATTTTACAGAGCTGGCCAACCGGTCTGCCATCGGGGCATATTCATGCCGATTTGTTTCCCAATAATGTGCTATTTGTGGGCGACAGGCTGACCGGCATTATCGATTTCTATTTTGCCTGTCAGGATATCTATGCCTATGACATTGCTGTTTGTCTGAATAGCTGGTGCTTTGATGCTGATGGCAGTTTTAATGTCACAAAATCCGGGGCGATATTGCAAGGTTATGAAAGCCAGCGCCCGCTTCTGGACGCTGAAAAACAAGCCCTGCCCATCCTGAACCAGGGTGCAGCGATGCGGTTTTTCCTCACCCGCCTTTATGACTGGATCAATACGCCAAAAGATGCGCTGGTAAAACCGTTAAACCCGCTGGAATTCTGGTCACGCTTGCGCTTTCATCAGCGTGCAAAAGGGCCTGAATCCTATGGATTGTGGCATTAGAGGCAAAAGATGAACGCCCCGGGTGCAGATGTTTTCCTCTATACAGACGGCGCCTGTCTTGGCAATCCGGGACCAGGCGGATGGGCAGCTATCCTGAAATGGCATGAACAGATAAAAGAGCTGTCAGGTGGCCAGATAGATACCACCAACAACCAGATGGAGCTGACAGCTGTTATTCGCGGTCTGGCTGCCCTGAAACGACCAGTAAAAGTGCATATTGTAACAGATAGCAAATATGTGATGAACGGCGTTCAGGACTGGATGCCACGCTGGAAACAGAATAATTGGCGTACAGCAGCAAAAAAACCTGTCGCCAATAAAGAATTATGGCTAGAGCTGGACGCGCTCTGTCAGACCCACCAAACCAGCTGGGAATGGGTAAAAGGCCATTCAGGCCATCCGATGAATGAACGCTGTGATGAATTGGCCAGCCGCGAGGCGGCAAATATCACAAACAGGGATGAAGATTAGGCGATAGCTGCCAGCACATGGTCAGCACTGGATACTTCAAACATCCCCGGCTCTTCGATAAAGACATGGGTGATAGTGCCGTCTTCCACGACCAGGGCGCAACGCTGGGCCCGCTCTGCCATGACATCGCCAAAATCAGCAGCAATGCCCAGAGCACGGGAAAATTCTGCCCGCATATCCGCCAGCATATCTATATGGCCAGTGGCGTTTGTTGCATCGCTCCAGGCTTTCATTACATGAGCATCATTGACCGATAAACAGGCGACCGCATCAAAACCGGATGCCTTTAGCCTGTCCATATTTTCCAGATAATTTGGCAGATGTTTGGCAGAACAGGTTGGGGTAAATGCCCCTGGCACCGCAAACATCACAATTTTCCGACCCGCAAAATAGCTGGCTGTTTCCAGCTCTTCAATGCCTTCTTCAGTTTTGGTACGGATAGTAATTGCTGGGATTTTCATTCCGGCTTCTGGTAACATGGCTTTATCTCGCTTTATGCCTGTTTATTGAAAAATAAAGGTTTTTCAAAAAGAAATAGTCCTGCTAGTTCAGCTTGTCCAGTGCTGAAACTATCTTTTCTTTTGTCAGCAGCTCATCAAAAATCACAGGTGGTCGGCCATCTGGATAATATAGAATATTGAACGGGATACCAAAGCGGCCAAAGCTGGCCAGATAATCGGCAATTTCGCTGTCTGGCAATGTCCAGTCTGCTTGCAGCATCACAGTATTTTTTGCCTTGAAAGCGGCTCTTATATCCCCGGAATTCAGCACCAGCGCTTTATTCACCTTGCAGGTAATACACCAGTCGGCTGTTACATCCACAAAGACAGGCTGGCCTTTGGCTAGATGGGTTTCTATGGCGTGCAACTGCCAGGGCTGCCATGCGGACGTGCCATTACCGCCAGCTATTTTATTATCCGATGCTAAAATACCGCTTGCCCCTGCCAGAAGCCAGCCAAGCCACAAGATGGTTGCGACCAGCCCTGAGGCCAATAGAGGCTTTACCCATTTCATCCAGGCACCCGGGGCAGGCATCGCTGCTATCCAGTGCGGAAAGGCCGCCAATATCAACCAGGGCAGTGCCAGCCCTGTCCCCATTACCAGCATCACCAAAAATAACTGCGGGGCAGAGGCAGCAAGGGCAAAGCTGACCGCTGTTCCCACCAGAGGGGCAGAACAGGGCGTTGCCAATATCGTTGCCATAAATCCGGCAGCAAAGTCGCCAAGCAAGCCATGCGCGCCTATCCGCCCGGCAAAAGCCGGTATCGGAAAGCGCACAATATCCAGCAAGCTAAGGGTAAATAACGCCATTATCAGCATCATGACGCCCAAAAACCACGGATTCTGAAATTGTATACCCCAGCCAAGACGCCCGCCTGCCAGTTTCAGCCCCACCAGAACCAGCCCCAACAGGGCAAAGCTGGTCAGAATACCGGCCGCCCCTGCCATCAGACGGGTACGTATTTGTGCCGGGCTGGCACCGCCCATAGACAGGATAGACGCCAGCTTGAGCGATAATACCGGCAAGACGCACGGCATGATATTTAAAATCACCCCGCCTGCGAAAGCAGCCAGCAAAATAAATAACAGCGAGGCAGATATCCAGCTGCCCGATGGCGCAGAAGAAAGCCGGGGGATAATGCTGGCTATTTCGCGAAACTGGCTATCTGTTTTAATGGTCAGCACCGCCTGTTGACCGGCAAGGGCGCTGACATCGCCTGGCCCTGTAATCGCTATTGCATAGAGCTGGGGGCTTTGGGCGACAGGCTGTGCAAAGCCCAGCCCCCGTACAGGCGTTTCGATAAACACATCTATCACGGGCGGCGTGCCTGATTTCATTTCCAGCATCAGGCGGGGCGGGTCAGATATAAAGGCCAGTTTTTCCAGCCCTATATCAGGGCCTGTCTGATCTTTTGGCACCAGGGCGGCATAGCGGGCAATATCCTGGGCATCGGTGCTTGCCCGGCTCTGGCCAGCCGGAATATCAAGGCTGAGTGAACCGCCAACCGGAATACAGATATCGGCGCAGACAAGGGCGCTTGCCTCAGCCTCAAGGCGCAAGGGCTGGCCGGCATCATGTCCGCGCAAATAAACAGGAAAAATAACTTCTTTTCCATATCCATAAGTATCCAGCCCAAGCAGGGAAAACCGGCTGGGGATAGGAAAATCCATCTCTAGTTTGTGCAGGCTATTGGTATTTTCATCCGCAAGGGATAATTCCGGCGGCAAGCCCGCATCACCCGGACTGCGCCAATAGATTTTCCACCCTTCAGTTAAGCGCACTTTCAGGCCAAGCGGCAAATCTGTTCTGTCCCCGGTGGCGGTAACAGCCGATATCAGCTGCATCTCCAATTCAGGGGTTTTAACTATTTTGTCTCTGTCTTGTGCCTGTGCACTGGCCGTGCCAACAGACAGCGTTGCCAACAGGGCAAAAAAGATGGCTCTTGCCATGTACCAGCCTGTTTGTGACACATTATTCAAGATGGATTTCCTGACCTGTTCTATTTGATATGGCTGTTATGGTGTAGCCCAATTCATGAAAAACTGCATCAAAATAGCGGCAAAATAGGGGCAAAGATTGGCAAATCAACCTGTCCAGCCTATCATTAGGGCGGAAGTTTGTTAATCGGTGTATACTGATACTGCCTGTATAAGCGGCGGCACCAAAACAAACCTCTCCCAAAAGGAGCAGTTCATGGCGATCCATTCGGTTGATTATACAAAAACACTGGCAGGGCAATTGCTGGTCGCCACCCCGCAAATGACCGATCCCCGCTTTCAAAAACGCGCATTGTTTATCTGTCAGCATGATGAAAGCGCGGCTATGGGCTTTATCATCAATCAGCCAAGTGAGGAGATTACCATCTCTACCATTAGCGACCAGCTGGATATCGATCAGCCCCGCTTTGACCCGGACGCCCCTGTCTATATTGGCGGGCCGGTTGAACCGCAACGCGGCTATATCCTGCATACTGACGACCAGATGATGCCCAATTCCGTGCCGGTACGCGATAATATTTGCCTGTCCATGCATATAGATATGATAACCGAAATCTCGCGCGGGCTAGGCCCTTTACACGCAAAAATCCTGCTTGGCTATGCTGGCTGGTCAGCTGGCCAGCTGGAAGAGGAAATGAAGCAAAGTATGTGGTTTCATCTGCCTGCAACCGAAGAAATGCTGTTTAATACAGAAGATGCCCTGATTTGGGATAAAAGCTTTCTGGCCATGGGGATAAATGCCGGATCGCTCTCACCGCAAAGTGGCTCTGCCTGAGGCTGGCCTGGCTCACGCCACCATTTTTTGCATATCATCAATAGATATCCGGCTATCTGCCGCCCCGACAATCGATAAAGACGGGGCAGGGCCCGAGGCGATAAGCTGTGCCAGGGCGGCCACATCATCACGGCTGACCCTGTCAATAGCGTCCAGCATTTCTTCTGCATCAAATACGCGCCCGAACACAGCCAGATGACGTGCTGTCATATCCATCATCGAGGAAACCGAGTCCCGCCGCATTAGCAAACCGGCACGCAATTGCTGTTTTGCCCTGTCTATCTCTTCTTGTGCCAGATCGCTCTGACAGGCTTTGAAAGCCGCCAGCGAAACCTCCAGCATCTCATCAATTGTTTTATCCGATGTACCTGCATAAACCCCGAACATACCGGTATCGGTAAACATCTGGGCAAAAGAGAAAATAGAATAGCACAGGCCGCGCTCTTCCCTGACCTGCTGGAACAGGCGTGAAGACATACCCCCGCCATACAGATTGGATAATACCATCAATGGATAGCGCCATTCAGAGCTGGCATCCGGCGCCTGGAAACCAAATACACTATGGCATTGTTCCAGATCGCGGCTGGCCATATGGCGCGTGGATAAAAATTGAGGGGCAGTGCGGACAGGGCTGGTTGCCTGTTGCAACCCGTCAAAATAGCGGTTTGCCAGTGCCGATATCCCGGCATGATCAACTGGCCCTGCGGCACAGATAACCATCTGTTCTGCCCCGTAATGGCGCTGCATAAAGCCTGACAGAGCCGGGGCGGTAAAAGAGGATACGCTTTCAGTTGTTCCCAATATGGAATTGCCAAGCGTATGCTGGCCATAACAGCTTCGCGAAAAACATTCAAAGACATAATCATCCGGGGCATCAATACTCTGGCCGATTTCCTGAATAATCACGCCGCGCTCGCGCTCAATCTCTTCGGCTGGCAAGGTTGAATGCAACAGGATATCACTTAAAATATCAAATCCCATTTCCAGATATTCCGGCAGCAGATGTATATAATAGGCCGTTTCCTCTCTGGCGGTATGGGCGTTGATAAAGCCGCCAACATCCTCGACATCCTTGGCAATGGAAAGGGCGGTTCGGCTCTTTGTCCCTTTAAAGGCCATATGTTCCAGAAAATGGGCAATGCCGATTTCATCGCTACGCTCATCACGTGCACCGGCCTTTACCCATACCCCCAGCGAAACAGAATGAGAGGCCGGCATCGCAACCGATGCGATGGTCAGCCCATTGGCCATCTGGCTAGTCTGAATAACCGCCATTATCCGCGCTGCCGTTCCAGCAATAATTGCTGAATGGCGGCCATGTCATTTTTAGCCGTCAGCATATGTTCTTCGCGCTCCATTAAATCGGATAGTAATTCTGGCAATGCGGGATGCTGGCCGCTGGCCTTGAATACCGCATCGGGAAATTTGGCCGGATGGGCACAGGCAAGACTGATGATAGGGGTATCTGTATCTATC
Source organism: Alphaproteobacteria bacterium (assembly GCA_038121125.1). Classification (GTDB taxonomy): domain Bacteria; phylum Pseudomonadota; class Alphaproteobacteria; order Puniceispirillales; family Puniceispirillaceae; genus JADHLI01. The sequence continues at coordinate 3,616 of JAYOMZ010000021.1, read as the reverse complement.
AGCTGCGTGCTGCGGGCATGGCGGGCAGCGGCCAGCCCCACCGCACTGTGCGGGTCAATTAAATATCCCTCATCGCGATAGCAGCGCGCGATCTCCTCGCTTGTCCCCTCATCATCCAGGCAAAAGCCGGAAAAATCCTGCAAGGCGGCCTGAAGGACATTTTCTGCAACCGTAAACTGGCCTGTCCGGGAAAATTCCTGCATATAGCTGGCTGTCTTTTGCCCATCCCTGCCCAGTAATTCAAATAATAGCCGCTCAAAATTGGAGGATACCTGAATATCCATCGACGGGCTGAGAGAGGGATGCACATCCCGCCGCTGCATTTTGCCATCAACAAAGAATCGGGTCAGAATATCATTGCGGTTGGAAGAGACGATAAAACGCTGTACGGGCAAACCCATCTGCATCGCCACCCAGCCGGCAAAAACATTGCCAAAATTACCTGTTGGCACGCAAAAGGCCACAGGCTTGTCCGGTGCACCAAGTGCAAGTGCAGAGGTAAAATAATAGACAATCTGCGGCATCAAACGTGCCCAGTTAATCGAGTTTACCGCAGACAGCCCTACCTTGTCGCGGAAAGACCCGTCATTAAAACAGGCCTTTACCAGCGCCTGGCAATCATCAAAATCGCCTTCTACCGCAATGGCGTGTACCCCTGCATCGCGAACAGAGGTCATCTGTTTTTGCTGGACAGGCGATACGCGCCCCTTTGGGAACAGGATAAATACATCGACCGCTTGCCGCCCTTTAAAGGCTTCCAGCGCGGCCGAGCCTGTATCCCCGCTGGTGGCGCCCAGAATAACCGCATGGCGGTTCTGGCGGCCAAGGGCGCTATCAAACGCCCGGGACAGAAATTGCATCGCATAATCTTTAAAGGCGATGGTAGGGCCATAAAACAGCTCCAGAAGATGGATATCCTCTTTCATGGCCTTTAATGGCGCGATTTCGGGGTGGGTAAAGCTGCGATAGGCAGCGTCGGCCATTTGTGTGATCTGTTCTTGTGATAGCTCTCCTTCGGTAAAGCGGGACATGATAAGACCGGCAATGTCGATATAGCTTTTACCCCGCATCGCGCTAATTTCTGCCTTGCTAAAGGCTGGCCATTCCACCGGCAGATACAAACCGCCATCACGGGCTAAGCCATTTAGCAATGCCTCTTCAAAGCTCAGCGGGCCATCCTGGCCTCTGGTACTGATATATTTCATCTCTTACCTTGCCTTACCTGTTGCTAGCTTTTGCGAAACCCCAGCCGCCCGGCATTTACATGATAGGCGATATATACCCCTATTAACGATAGGGCTATACCAAACCAGGTCAGCGCATAATTTAAATGCGTGTTACGCACATCGATATTCATGGTCGCGGCGATAGGCAGGGTGATAACCTCGCCCTGCCGGATTTGATCGGCATAATAGCTGGCGACCGCATTTTCCAGACCCAAATGGTCTGCCAGCTGATCCGGCTTCAGGGTGAACCAGAAGCCCCTATCCGGTTCATTTTCCGGGACAAAATATCCCTTTTTCTGGGGCAGGCGCAGAACAGCGCGAACAGACTGGACTTTATCCTCTACCGAAAAAGGCCGCTTTTCAGGTTCGCGATAGGCTTCCGATACCCAGCCCCGATTAATAAACAGGGTTGTACCATTTTCTGTCACAAACGGGGTGACCACATGAAAACCGGCATTGCCCTCATAGGTGCGGCCGGTCAAAAACCGCTCCTTGTCATGTAAAAACCGCCCCGTCAGCGCCAGATTATGAAACTCCAATTCGGTTAAATCGGCATCTTTGGCGGGGGGCAGAATAGCCTCGGCACGCGCCCGTTCATTGAAATTATTAATCAGCGCGGTTTTCCATGCCAGACGATCCAGCTGCCAGAAACCAAGAGCCAGCAACACCAGCAACGCTGGAAGGCTAAATATTGTCAGCCATAAAAAGGGTCTAAAATACATGGCGATTAACCTTGAAAAGCTGGAAACAAACGCAGGCTTTGATGCCGCAGAATAAGAAAATCGGCCTGCAACTGCAAGGGCTGAGGCCGATTTTGTTATATTGATTTATCTAGGGCATTTGCCCTTTTTATCAACCGCCCCACCAGTAAACAGCGACAAACAGGAACAGCCAGACAACATCCACAAAATGCCAGTACCAGGCAGCAGCTTCAAAGCCGAAATGCTGATCCTTGGTGAAATGCCCTTTCAGGCCACGGAACAGGCAAACAGTCAGGAATAATGTCCCGACCAGAACATGAAAGCCGTGAAAGCCGGTTGCCATATAAAAGACAGATGGATAGATACCATCGGTAAACCCAAAGGGTGCATGGCTATATTCAATGGCTTGCAGGGCGGTAAAGAGTGCGCCCAGTGCAATGGTCAACACCAGTCCGGTGATAAAGTCACGCCGATTATCCTTGACCAGCGCATGATGCGACCAAGTCACTGTACAGCCGCTGAGCAGCAGAACAAGTGTGTTGATCAGGGGCAAATCAAACGGGTTAAAGGTTTCAATGCCCTCTGGTGGCCATACCCCGCCTGCCGGATAAAAAGAACGGTCAAAAAATGCCCAGAAGAACGCGACAAAAAACATCACTTCTGACGCGATAAACAGCATCATCCCATAGCGCATACCGACCTGTACAATCGGGGTATGATGCCCCTGATATTCCGCTTCGCGCACGATATCACGCCACCACATAAACATGGTCAGCAGAACCAGACCCAGACCCAGTGCCAGGATATGCGGCCCATAGGCACGTTCATGCATAAACATTACCCCGCCAATAGCGGTTGTAAAAGCCGCAGCCGAGCCAACAGCTGGCCATGGGCTGGGTTCAACCAGATGGTAAGGATGTTGATGTGATCCACTCATGTTTTTCTCCTCCAGAAAAAGCCTGTCCCCTCCGACTGGCAGATCAAAATTAATTTATAAGAACATAAAATTATGTTCTTGCCTCAAAAAATGTGTAGGACAGGACGATTTCGTCCACATCCATTGTGTTTGTATCTGTTCCTATTTCGCTATCCACAAAAAAGGATACAGGCATATCCATTGACTCGCCCGGCTGCAATGTCTGTTCGGTAAAACAAAAACATTCGATTTTCATAAAATAGGGCCCGGCCTTTTGCGGTGTGACATTAAAGGTCGCTGTCCCGGTTGATGGGACAGAGCCAATATTGGTCGCCCGATAGATTATGGTCGTTTGCTCACCTGGTTGCAGGCTGACAGGCGCGCTTACCGGCACAAATTCCCATTTTAATTTCGGACTGACATTGGCATCAAACCTGACCGATACCGGCGGCAGGTTTGTGGCAATTTGCGTTGGCAATGTTTCGGCCACTTGCGTTGTTCCGCCAAAGCCGGTTACCTGACAAAACAGCCGATATAGCGGCACAGAGGCAAAGGAAAGCCCGACCATGCCAGCGACTACCAGCGCAATGACCATCAAGGTGCGCTGATTGCGACCCATTCTGGTGCTTTGATAGAATTTGTCAGAGGCTATCTCTGTCATCTTCCGGCTAGCCTTCCATCCGTAAAATTGTGACCAGATAAATCAGCACGCAGAATCCGAAAATAAGGCCAAGCACCCAGAAATTGCGCTTGCGCCGCATCTGCTGCATTTC
>JAYOMZ010000020.1:0-40952 GCA_038121125.1 Alphaproteobacteria bacterium | reverse complement strand
GCCAGTTTATCCTTTTTGGCAGGCTTATCCTTTTTGGCCAAAGGCGATAGTTCTATATTGTCAATAAAGCTTGCGAAGGGTAGTCTCAGCCACGCATGGATGATAAACGGCTTTTTGCCGTCAAACAGGCAAGGGGGATAATGCTGACATGAACGCCTTATTGATATTAATCGATAATATTATTGATATCTATATTTTCACCCTGCTGGCCTATGTAATTGCCAGCTGGCTGGTGGCGTTTCGGATTGTCAATCCATGGCAGCCCTTTGTTCGGGTTGTCCTGCAAGGGCTGGGCCGATTGCATGAACCTTTGCTGGGGCGGATTCGCAGTGTTTTACCTGATCTGGGCGGAATTGATATCAGCCCTATCATTGTATTGCTGGCCGTTCAGTTTGGCCGCAATCTGCTATTTGAATATCTTGGCCAGCTATAACCAGGAGAAAAGATATCTTCGGGCTGGCCATAGAGGCGGTTTAAACGGATTTGGGGGAAAGGCAAAATGAGCGCAAAACTTATTGATGGCAAGGCTTTTTCAAATCAGCTGGTCGATAGAATTGCCCGCCAGGTCAGCCTGTTGCAATCGGCGCATCATTTCACCCCCGGCCTTGCAGTCATTCTGGTTGGCGAAGACCCTGCCAGCCAGGTTTATGTACGCAACAAGGCAGAGCGCACCAAAAAAAGCGGGATGCGTTCTATCGAACATCGCCTGGCTGAACAGACCAGCCAGGAAGAGTTGCTTGCCCTGATAGACAAGATGAACAGGGATGAGGCGATAGATGGCATTTTGGTACAATTGCCCCTGCCCGCACAAATTGATGACAAGGCGGTTATTCAGGCTATTGCTCCGGAAAAGGATGTAGACGGCTTTCATGTGGTCAATGCCGGATTGCTGGCAACTGGCCAGCCAGGCATCGTGCCATGCACCCCTTATGGCTGCTTGCTGTTATTACAGGATCATTTTGGCGATTTAAGCGGGCTGAATGCGGTAATTGTCGGCCGCTCCAATATTGTTGGCAAACCGATGGCCCAATTATTATTAAATGCCAATGCAACCGTAACCATTGCCCATTCCCGCACCAAAGAGCTGGAGAAAACCTGTCAGCAAGCCGATATTCTGGTTGCCGCTGTCGGCCGGCCGGAAATGATTACAGTCGACTGGATTAAAAAAGGGACGGTGGTCATTGATGTGGGCATTAACCGTGTTGCCGCCCCGGAACGCGGGGAAGGTAAATTTCGCCTGACCGGGGATGTGGCCTTTGACAGCGCCTCGCAAAAGGCAGCCGCCATAACCCCTGTACCAGGCGGGGTAGGCCCGATGACCATTGCCTGTCTGCTGCGCAACACTCTGGTTGCGGCATGTCGTCGCCGGGACATTGCTATTGACAATTTTTAGGCTATGTAAAATCTGTAACAGATTTTATTGTGATCGCCCGTCTATGGGCGGCAGAGGAGCGCGTTGATGAATTCAGCAGCCACACAAACATCTATCCTTTCTGGATCCGGCTGGCCGGAAGCCATAATGATAATCGGGCTGATAGGTGTCGCTGCCATTTTATTTTGGGGCGTCATTACAATGGGACGTGGCGGGGCATATAATAAAAGTAAATCTAATAAAATTATGCGCTATCGTATTATTGCCCAGGCAGTGGTGTTATTGATATTCATCTCACTGCTATGGTTTCGCCAGTCCACCTAGAAAAAACCGGGCTGAAATGCTGTCGGCCTAAAACACACAGGAATTGCTAATAATATCATGGTCAAGCTGAATAAAATTTATACCCGCACAGGCGATGATGGGAAAACCAGTCTGGTTGGCGGTGGACGTGTATCCAAACATGCCAAACGCCCGGCCGCCTATGGCGAGGTAGATGAGCTGAACTCTGTATTGGGGATGGCACGCCTGGAATGTGATGAGGAGATGGATAGCCAGCTTGCACGTATCCAGAATGATTTATTTGATTTGGGCGCAGATTTGGCCACTATCGATGATATGAAACCTGCCTTACGCATTACAGCAGAGCAGGTCACCCGCCTGGAAAAAGAAATTGATGCCATCAATGAGCATCTTGCTGCGCTCAATTCTTTTATTCTGCCTGGTGGAACAGCCCTTGCTGCCTGGCTGCATCTGGCCAGAACCGTTGCCAGACGTGCAGAACGCCAAATGACAGAGCTGGCCGCTGTCGAGTCGGTAAATGAACACGCCATGCATTATATAAACCGGCTATCAGATTTGTTGTTCGTGCTGGCTCGTCATGCTAATGATGGGGGCAAAAAAGATATTTTATGGGTGCCAGGCGGTACCCAGGACGAAAAACAGGATAGTTAAGGGGCGAGGTGGCACCACCACGAAAACTGGCTGGATGCCAAAACATACCAGCCATCTGTTAGAGCAAAGGACAGATCAGGAAGGAAAAAAGTAATGAAGGTCTTAGTTCCGGTAAAAAGAGTGATTGACTATAATGTCAAGGTTCGGGTCAAAGCTGACCAGAGCGGCGTTGAGCTGGCAAATGTGAAAATGGCCATGAACCCCTTTGACGAAATTGCGGTAGAACAGGCATTGCGCATCAAGGAAGCCGGCGGAGCAGATGAAATTGTTCTGGTGTCTATCGGGCCTGCACAATCACAGGAAACCATCCGTACCGGGCTGGCGATGGGCGCGGATCGCGGCATCCATATCGAAGCAGGACAGGATGTTGAGCCGCTGGCGGTAGCCAAATTGCTAAAGGCTGTTATCGATAAAGAAGCTCCTGGTCTGGTGCTATGCGGCAAGCAAGCCATTGACGGGGATTGCAATCAGACCGGACAAATGCTGTCTGCCCTTCTTGGCTGGTCACAGGGCACTTTTGCTTCCGGCATTGAAATTGCCGGCGACAAGGCAAAAATTATCCGCGAGGTAGATGGCGGGCTGGAACATATCGTTGTGAATATGCCATGCGTCATCACAGTGGATTTGCGCCTGAACGAGCCGCGCTATGCCTCGCTACCCAATATCATGAAGGCCAAGAAAAAGCCGATTGATTCGCTGGATGCAGCAGAGCTGGGTGTAGATACCACCCCGCGGCTGACCACAATAAAGGTAGAAGAGCCGGAAGCACGCAAAGCAGGCATCAAGGTAGGTTCGGTAACCGAGCTGGTCGATAAATTAAAGAACGAAGCAAAGGTGATATGATGAGCATTCTAGTCGTAGTTGAACATGATAATCAGGCGGTAAATGCCGCAACCTTAAACACCCTTGCCGCTGCGCGTCAAATTGGCGGGGATATTCATTTGCTGGTCGCTGGCGCCAATTGTGCAGAAGCCGCCAATGCAGCCGCTACCCTTGAAGGGGCAGACAAGGTTTTGTGCGCCGATAGTGCAGAATATGGCCATAGCCTGGCAGAAAATCTGGCACCGCTTGTTGCGGGTATGGCCGGCAATTACAGCCATATTCTGGCGCCGGCAACAACCTTTGGTAAAAATGTGATGCCGCGAATTGCTGCTTTGTGTGATGTGCCGCAAATCTCGGACATTATTGAAGTGATAGATGGCGATACATTCAAGCGCCCCATCTATGCCGGTAATGCGCTGGCAACAGTAAAATCCAATGACGGGCTGAAAATCATCACCGTTCGCAGCACCGCTTTTGAAGCGGCGGCCGCAAGCGGCGGTTCTGCCGGGGTTGAAGCGGTTTCCGCGACAGGCGATCAGGGGCTTTCTGCCTATGACAAATCCGAACTTTCCTCTTCCGAGCGGCCGGAATTAACCTCTGCCAGCATCGTGGTTTCCGGCGGGCGCGGGATGCAGGATGGTGCAAATTTTGCCATGCTGGAAAGCGTGGCAGACAAGCTGGGTGCAGCCGTTGGTGCATCGCGGGCTGCTGTGGATGCCGGATTTGTGCCCAATGATTATCAGGTCGGCCAGACCGGCAAGGTGGTTGCGCCTGATCTGTATATGGCGGTTGGTATTTCCGGGGCGATCCAGCATTTGGCCGGCATGAAAGACAGCAAGGTGATCGTGGCCATCAACAAGGATGAGGAAGCCCCCATTTTTCAGGTAGCCGATTACGGGCTGGTGGCCGATCTGTTTGAAGCGGTACCTGCTTTTGACAAGGAGCTATAGCCTAATCCTGGCCTAGCCTAGCAAATAGGCACGAAGCTGTTCGATAACCGCTTTGTCATTCCATTCAGCCGGGCCGGTATGTATCGCATATTCGGCCCGGTTTTTTTTCACCAGCAAGGTTGTGGGCAGACCGCGCAGACCAATAGCTCTGCCCATCTCTGCTTTGGGATCATACAAGGATACAGGTGTGGTAATCCCGCGTTCCTGTAAAAAAGGCGCGGCGATTTTCTGGCCGCCCCTGTCCATCGAGATCAGTACCAGCATAATATTATCTTCTGCCAGAATTTTTGCCGTCGCCTCCAGCATTGGCAATTCCACCACACATGGAGCGCACCAGGTTGCCCAGAAATTGATTAATAATGGTCTGTCTGCCCATTTTGAAAGGGAAATTGTGCCCCCGTCACTGGCCAATGCCATATCTGGCAGGGCTGTTTTGCCGGGTTTTAAATCCAGCTGCTGGCTGGCATATGCAGGCGAAAGGCCGCCAAACAGCCTGTCTGTGCCGGTAAAAACCGCCCCGCTGGCGAATAAAAACAAAGGCAGGCGCCCTATCAGGCAGCGACGGGCAATATTTAGGGGCTGATTCTTTTTCATTTCTATCCTATAAAGCAGAGCGATCATCAAAAAGGGTAACACCAAAAGGCATTATACCAAAACCGCGTCCTGGATATAGACCGGTTAGCGTAATTTAAGGTAGGGTGGCATTATGACCAAAGCGAATAAAAATGCACCGAAAAAAACAACCTCTTCTTCTATTTGGGGCGGACGGTTTGCCGGCGGGCCATCACAATTAATGACCGATATCAACGCCTCTATCAGCTATGACAGGGCGATGTATAAACAGGATATTGCAGGCTCTGTTGCCCATGCAACGATGCTGGCAAGCCAAAATATCATCTCCGAGGCAGATTTAACCGCTATCTGTGATGGCCTGGCAAAAATCGAGCAGGAAATCACAGACGGGGATTTTGTCTTCTCCGAAGCGCTGGAAGATATTCACATGAATATCGAATCCCGTCTGGGTGATTTAATTGGCGATCCTGCCCGCCGCTTGCATACTGCGCGTTCCAGAAATGATCAGGTCGCAACCGATATCCGGCTTTGGCTAAGGGATGCGATAGATCAGCTGGATGGACAGCTGGCCGCATTGCAGGATGCGCTGATGACGCAAGCCCAAAACCATATCAAAACTGTCATGCCGGGCTATACCCATTTGCAAACGGCTCAGCCGGTGAGCTTTGCCTTTCATCTGATGGCCTATGTTGAAATGTTTGGCCGGGATCGCGCGCGCCTGTCTGATGGCCGCAAACGCATGAATGAATCGCCCCTGGGCGCAGCCGCCCTGGCAGGCACGCCCCATCCCATCGACCGGCATCAAACCGCCCGGTTGCTGGGCTTTGATCGGCCGATGGCCAATGCCATGGATGCGGTATCGGCACGCGATTTTGCGGTGGAATTTATGGCCGCTGCCGCGATTTGTGCGACCCATCTATCCCGCCTGGCCGAAGAAATTGTTATCTGGTCAACCGACAGATTTGGCTTTATCAGCCTATCGGATGCTTTTACCACCGGCTCTTCTATCATGCCGCAAAAGCGCAATCCGGATGCTGCAGAGCTGGTACGGGCAAAGCCTGGCCGTATCATCGGGGATTTGCTGGCCTTATTGACAGTTCTCAAAGGCTTGCCGCTGGCCTATGGCAAGGATATGCAAGAAGATAAAGAGCCGGTCTTTGATGCAGAAGCTTCTCTCTCGCTTAGCCTTGCCGCAATGACAGGGATGATAGCAGACCTGACCGCCCATCCGGACGCGATGCGTGCGGCATTGGAAAAAGGCCATCCTACCGCAACCGATCTGGCAGATTATCTGGTACGCGAGCTGAATATGCCGTTTCGCGATGCCCATCATGTAACCGGCAAGCTGGTCGCGCTGGCCGACCAAAAGGGCTGTGCGCTGGACAGGCTGTCTCTTGCAGATATGCAGGTTGTTGAGCCGCGCCTGAACGCATCTATTTTTGCGGTGCTATCTATTGATTCTGCCTTGCAGGCACGCAACAGCTTTGGTGGCACGGCCCCGGAACAGGTTGCCGCCCATATCGAGGCCACCCGTGCCAGCCTGACAAAAGAGAGTTAACAACCCCTTGATAGAGACGGAGCATTTATGATTCGGATTTTATGCATCCTGGCCGCCCTTGCCCTGGCAACCGCTGGCCTGAGCGGATGTGGCAAGCGCGGTGAGCCGCAACGCCCCTCTGAACTAACAACAGAACAAACCGGTTAAGGCACCCCCCTTCCATGAGCTATATTCACCGCAATCATGCTGGCGATCTGATGGTATCAGATATATCTGTATCTGCTCTTGCCCGGGAGTTTGGCACGCCGCTTTATGTCTATTCAGGGGACGGGTTTGTTGCCCATTACCGCGCCTTTTGTGCGGCATTGGGCGCGCTGGATGTCGCGGTGCATTACGCGGTGAAAGCCAATTCTTCAATGGGAATTCTGGGATTGCTGGCCAGACATGGCGCCGGGGCAGATATTGTATCCGGGGGTGAGTTGCAAAAATGTCTGGCAGCCGGCATTCCGGCTGGCCGCATTGTCTTTTCAGGTGTGGGTAAATCTGATGCCGAAATCCGGCAAGCACTGACAGCCGGTATCGGCCAGATTAACGCTGAATCAGCTGCAGAAATACGCCATATAAGCGCAATAGCAGCCGAGATGGGGGTCATCGCCCCGGTCGCCTTGCGCGTTAATGTGAATGTCGATCCGGGCAGCCATGCCAAAATTTCCACTGGCCAGCGTTCTACAAAATTCGGCATCCCGGTTGCCGATGGCGAGGCCGCCTCTTTATATCGGCAAATCGCGAATGACCCAACCATACGCCCTGCCGGCCTTGCGGTGCATATTGGCTCGCAACTGACTAATCTTGCCCCGTTTGAAAAGGCCTATCTGGAATTACTGGAGCTGGCAGATGGTCTGCGCGCTGAGGGGTATGATGTGCCTGTTCTGGATTTGGGCGGCGGGCTGGGCATTGATTATCAGGGCGATAGCCTGCCGGATTTTGCCGCCTATGGTGCATTGGTCACCCGTATTTTCAGCAATCGCGGCTATCGGCTGGGGTTTGAGCCTGGCCGGTCTATCGCAGCAGATAATGGCCTGCTCTTGACTCGCACCCACTATATCAAGCAAGGCGAGGATAAGCGGTTTATCATTGTTGATGGGGCAATGAATGATCTGATACGCCCGACCTTGTATGAAGCTTATCATCGTATCGAGCCTGTCACCGACAAGGGCGTACCTTGCGGCATGGCCGATATTGTTGGCCCGGTTTGCGAGACAGGGGATTATCTGGGTCAGGGGTGCGATATGCCCGATATCGGTGAAGGCGATTTGCTGGCGGTATTTTCAGCCGGTGCCTATGGGGCGGTGATGATGTCTACCTATAATACCCGTCCCGAAGCAGCCGAAGTGATGATTTATGAAGGCAAAACACATCTTCTGCGTCGTCGTCGCACGATAGAAGAGCTGATAAAATCAGAAGAAAACCCCTTTGGGTGATGCCAGCTAGAACATATCCAGAAGCAAGGATTCTGCCAGCAGATCAACACGCACTTCTGCATTTACCGCTTTTTCCACTTCTTTTTGAATAAAGAAATCGGTTGTCTGGCCTGCCGCAATAAATTTATTGTCCGGGACTAATTTTTCGTGTGCCAGCACGGTTTTATCTGTGCCCAACACCTGTAGCTGTAACGGGGCGGCATGGGCGGTAAAGCTGTCTGTGTTATATATCTGGCCGCGCACCCGCAGCAAATTACCCTGATAGCTTGCCTGTAAATTACGGATTTCCAGCACGTCCAGATTAGGCTCAATCGTCAGGCCAATCCCGTTAAAAGACGATATCAGACCGGGAAAATGGGCTGTGATAGGGCCACGAAAAGAAAATAATACCCCGCTGATCAGCATCACCAGCAAAAGTATAGTGGATGGCAAGCATAATTTTTGAAGAATATCAAAAAAACCGCTGGCAGGGGCATGATAGGCTTGTGCGGGGGCTTTGACATCCCAGATATGCGCGCAAACCGAACAGCGCACCTTTTGGCCATCCGGGGCAATCGCGGCATTATCTATTCGAAAAATGGTCTTGCATTGTGCACATGTCAAAAGCATTTACACACCTTACACATCTTTTGCCCTACTTCCTTAACTGTTCATGTTTCATAGCCGATGTTTGGTTGAGTGACCAGACGTTTTTGCCTAAGATGAGAAGGGCAGAAGATTTTCAAACAGCTTCAGGGCTATCGATTGTCTCTGTCATGCTTGCCGCAAAACAGGCGGCATCTTTCATGATTTCACACAGTTTTGAGGCATATGCTGTTTTATGACCAGAGACACCCTTAAACGCCAGATTCTGCATATAGCTATGGGGTTGTTTTTCGGGCTATTGGGATTTTTGGCCTGTGTGCAGCATTTTGCCCTCACCCTGCCGCAAAAACCGCCTTTGGCCGATAGTTTTACCGATGGGCTGGTGGTCGCTACAGGCGGGCAGGAGCGGATAAATGAGGGGCTGCGCCTGATAGAGCAAGGGGCATCTGTGCGGATGCTGATAACCGGGGTGGGCAAAGGTATTTCCAAAGCCAGCCTGGCCATGACATTTGCCAAAACCCCGCGCCAGAAAGCGATTTTTACCTGTTGTGTCGAGCTGGATGCCACCGCAGCAGATACCAAAGGCAATGCGGTAGCAGCCAGCAAATGGGCTGAATTTCACCAGCTATCCAGCCTGTCTCTGGTCACGGCCAATTATCATATGCCGCGTGCCTTGCTCTATTTTCAGCGCATGATGCCGGATATCGCTATCACCCCCCTGCCCGTCACCCCGCCAGATTTGCAACCGGTCAGATGGTATGCAGATTGGCCAACGGCAAAATTGCTGATGCGCGAATATGCCAAATATATCCTTGTGCGGTTATTTAGCCTGTCAGCCGGGGATTAATCCTGGCCTGCATCAATAATAGAGCGGCGAATATCGCGGGTGCGGCTAAACAGGTCAAACAGTTTGTCGCCTTCCTGCCAGCGTATGGCACGTTGCAGATAGGTTAAATCTTCGGAAAAGCGCTGCATCATTTCCAGCACCGCTTCATCATTATTCAAAAATACATCGCGCCACATGGTTGGGTCAGAAGCGGCAATGCGGGTAAAATCACGAAAGCCGGATGCCGAAAAACGGATTACATCATTTTTCAGATCCTGTTCCAAATCAACAGCTGTCCCCACAATCGTATAGGCGATCAAATGCGGCAAATGCGAGGTAATCGCCAATACCCGGTCATGATAATCTGCTGTCATCTGTTCGGTCATTGCCCCTAACCGGGTCAATAATTCTTCCAAGGCCGCCACTTTTTCTGTATCTGCCCCATTTGGCAAAATCAGCCAGTATCGCCCCTCAAAAAGAGAGGCAAACCCCGCAGCCGGCCCTGAGAATTCTGTCCCGGCCAGAGGGTGGCCAGGAATAAAATGACACTGCTCGGGCACAAGGTCTTTGGTATCGCGAATAACAGATCGCTTGGTCGATCCGGTATCGGTGATAACCGCCCCGTCTTCGATATGCGGGGCTATTGCCTGCATCACGGACGCCATCGCCCCGACCGGCACCGCCAGAATGACAAGGCCAGCCCCGGCAACCGCTTCTGCCAGATCTTCACAAACCTCATCACCAATGGAAAGCTGGCGCGCTTCCTGCCGCACATCAGCGTTATGATCATATAGCCCCACCCGATAGGGCAGTTTTTTATGTTTTATCGCCAGCGCGATAGACGCACCGATCAGCCCAATTCCAATAATGGCGATTTTATCCGAGATAAATTTTTGTTGCACAATATCGGCTCCGGCTAGGCGGTTGAACCATCTGGCTGCATCAATGCCATAAATGCATCCTTGACGATTTCCATTTCTTCATCTGTGCCAACAGACATACGCAAATAATCTGTCAGCCCGTAAGCGCCCATAGACCGCAATAAAATATTACGACTGGCAAAAAAGGCTTCTGCTTCGCCTGCACTCACCCCTTTTTCGGGATCAAAATGAATCAGGATAAAATTGGTTTGTGATGGCAACACACCCAGACCAAGCTGGGTTAAAAAAGCGGGCAGCATAGACATCCATTTTTTATTATGGGCAACAGATTTTTCCTGAAATTCTGTATCCCTTACCGCTGCGATCCCGGCACGCACCGCTGCCTGATTAACAGAAAAAGGGCCACGGATAGAAGCAAGGGTGGTCAGGATATCGGCCGGAAAATACCCCCAGCCCAAACGCAAACCCGCCATACCGTGCAATTTGGAAAAGGTACGGGTCATCACCACATTTTTATGTTCCTCGACCATGCGCGCGGCTCTGTCGGAAAAACCACCTTCCAGATATTCGGCATAGGCCCAGTCCAGCACCAGCAATATATGCGGTGGCAAATTTTCATGCAGGCGCACCACCTCTTCCATGGAAATCATTGTGCCGGTCGGATTGTTCGGATTAACCAGAAACAGGATTTTAGTCCGCTCTGTTACTGCTGCCAGTAAATTATCCACACTGACTGTCATATCCTTGTCAGGCGCCTTTACCGATATCCCGCCAGCAATTTGCGTGGCTTGCGGAATAACCAGAAAGGCATATTCGCTCATCACCACCTCATCGCCCGGCTCCAGATAGGCAAGGGTCAGCAAGCTGATAAGCTCGTCCGAGCCATTGGCGGTCAGAATATTTTCAGCCCTTAGACCGTAACGTTCGGCAATCGCCTGATTAAGGTGATGATCCTGAATTTCGGGATAACGGCTGGGGTCTATCGCCGCCCCATCCAGTGCGGCCAGCGCATCAGGCGAGCATCCCAGCGCCCCTTCATTCGCAGAAAGGCGGATGAGCCGCCCCGAAGAAGGCGTCCCGAAAGACGGCCGATAGGACAGCATGGAAGCTATGGCCTGTTTTGGCTGGGGTGCGGTCATCATATCTCTATCCCTTTATTGATGGTTCAGCATACTGGACAGGACAAACACCCAGCAATTCTGCTCCGGACATATTCTCATAACGGGAAAGTTCGGCAATCTCAATTTTATTTCCATCGGACAGGTAAAAAACACCCCTATCGCAATCTGTCTGTTCTGCAGGTGGCCGCCCGATAATCCAGCCGGTAATCCGCGTATGGAACAGCTCGCCAGGCAATGCGCTATCCTGTTCTGGCAATACCAGGGGCAAACAGGCAATCACCATTGCCGGCTTATCCGGCCCCAAATCGCCCGCTATCCGGCACAGCTCTTCAGGTGAAACCAGCAAAATATCTGCCTGTTTATCTATAAGTTCTGCAAGGGCGGTATCCAGGTTTTCAACATTTTTCACGCCCAGCTGTCCGGCAGCAAAAGCGGTTGCCTCAACGCCCATTTGCGGGCTGGCAAGAATGGTAAAATCAGGACACTGTTCAGCAATGCTGGAAGAAATAATCGCCCGCCATACTACCGGTATCAGCTGCTGCAAACTGGCCGGGGCAGCGGCCAGCAATTTGCCCAGAAGCTGGGCTTCTCTGGCCGGTCTGAAAACCTGGCTATTATCCTTTTTTGCGGCACTTACCTTGCGCGATACTTCCAGCCGAGCGGCCAGCATTTCCGATAATTGACTATCCAGCGCGTCAATTTGTTTCCGCAGATCAGCTAAACTCTCATCCATCGCGGCTCTCACTCATCACTTTGAATTTGTTTGTTAAAATAGGTTATTTATGCCGGTTTTTGGGCGAAACTGCCCCTGCAGGCTGTCTTACAATAAACTGCCTGACGCGGTGTCGCAATGCCGGGTTAGTTTGTTGATGCGGGGAATAGAGCTTTTTTATGGCGCGGATGATTAAAACCCCGCCAAACATCGGCCAGATATAGCGCCCCAGCCGATTTACCTTGTGGCGCACCCCATTTGGCAGACCCAGCCCAAAAGCCGGAATAAACAAAGATGGCTTTAGCTCTGCAACCTCAAATCCGGCCTGGTCAAGCTGGCGGCGTATCTGTCTGCGACTAAAGGGACGCCCCTGGCCAAAAGGGGTTTTATCTGACCGTGCCCAAAAACCGCGCCGATGCGGTACGATCAGCACCAGCTCTCCACTGCCGCGCAAGCACCGCCATGCCTCATCCAGAAAGCCCTGCTGGTCGCGCACAAGTTCCAGCGCATGCAAGATTATCATTCTGTCACACATTTCAGTGGCCAGGGGCCAGGCCGCACTATCGATGCTGGCGACCGCTATCCCCTCTGTGCCACCCCATGCCAGCGCCCCGGTTTCAGCAGGCATCAGCACCGCTGGCAAATGATGGCTTTCCAGCAATGAAAAGGGAAAGCCAACCGCGATTTTGTCGATCGGCGCGCGCTGGTGTGCATCCTTCTCTGTCCAGATGGTCTGTAACAGCTCCAGATCCTGATGCAGCAAGCCGGCAACAAACATCCCTTCGGCGCGCTGATAAAAGCTCTCAATTTCTGCGACATCCATGCTCATTTACCTGCCTCTCGGGGGCTGTTTTGCTATCGGGAAATATGACTTTTCTGACGGTAAAATACCATGACTGGCAGTCTGCGCCAATGTTCTGCCAGCAGAAAAAATTTTATTGCATTGCAAAAGTTTTATATTTTTTCGTTGCAAAAACGGCTATTTGGTTTATTGCATTGCACCATATTCGCGTAATGGAGTCGTGTTCGTGATTGCAATAAAAAAATATGCCAATCGCCGCCTTTATAATGTGACAACCTCCAGCTATATCACCTTGAGCGAGCTGGCAGAGATGGTACGAAGCGGGGAAAAAATACATATAAGCGATGCAAAAACCGGCCAGGATCTTACCCGTCCGACCCTTGTTCAGGTGATTTTGGAGTGCGAGCAAGAAGGCCATCAAATGTTGCCTGTTGATGTGCTGTGCCAGATTATCATGGCCTATAAAAGCCCGATAGAGCCGCTATTATCGCGCTATCTGGAACGCACTATGGCCTCTTTTACCCGTTTGCATCCTCTGGCCAGTCAGGCTCTGGAAAACTCGCTGGATGCGATTAGCCAAAATAGTGATTTCCGTTCCGAAGCACCTGATAAAAATCCCCATCCACCGCAGATTGACCATGATGAAATTAAAAAATTGCGTGATGAGATGGAAAATTTGAAAGATCGTCTGAAATCGATGGAAAAATAGCGCCCGCCCCGAATATTCCGTCATTTACGAAGAAACAGGCGCATGAAGCGAGGAAAGCTGATAGGCCGCTTCGCCAACATCCTTATATACATCCGGCTTGGCGGTACGAACGGACAAGCCGCAGACCCCCGGCATGGCGGCCAGCCTGTCAAAAATTGTACGCGCAAGGGTTTCCTGCAAATCAAAATGCCGCGAGGTCGCGATATCTATCACATGACGGTGAATATCATCATAATTCACCGCTTCATCAATCCTGTCCTTGCTGGGCTCTGCGTTAATATCCAGCAATACTTCTACATCCACCGTGATTCGCTGCGGTGTTTCGCGTTCAAAATCATGAATGCCAATAGAGCAGGTCACTTCAATGCCATTGAGCATAAATCGTCTTGATAGGGGAGTGATCATCTTTTAAGCCTCAAGAAACGCTACATCACGGGCGGGCGGGCGTAAATGCGCGCCGCCATCCAGAATTACTACTTCTCCTGTCATAGATGAAGCAGAAAGTAACAAGCGCATTGCAGCGACAATTTCTGGTATGGTTGCGCCCTGTCCCAATAAATTCCGTTTGTGGGATTTTTCAAACTCTGCCTGACTTTGCCCGCCCGAGGGCAGGACAATGCCGGGGGCTATGGCGTTCACCCGCAATTTCGGGGCATAGGCCTGGGCAGAAATCTGGGTAAGAGACTGTGCGGCCGCCTTGGAAAGGGTGTAGCTGAAATAATCCGGGTTAATGCCAAATAATTTTGCATCCAGCATATTTATGACACAGCCTGTCTGGCCAGCTGGCAATTGTTCATACACAGCTCTGGTCAGCAAGGCAGGGGCGGTTAGATTAACAGCCATATGCCGGGCAATCTGCTCGGCCGATACGCTGGCAGCGCAATCATAGGAAAACAGGGACGCATTATTGATAAGAGCGGTTACAGGCCCTGTTTGGCTGGCCGCCTCTATGAGCGCTTGCGGGGCTTCCGCCATGCTGAGGTCAGCCGAAACAGCCTCTATGGCATAGCCTTTATCGCCTAGTGTTCTGCACAAGGCTTCTGCTTCCGGCCGGCGTTGATGATAATGCAGCACCACCTGCCAGCCATCTTGTGCAAGGGCAGATACCAATGCCGCCCCAATGCGCCTTGCCGCACCGGTTACGATGATTTTTTTGCTCGCTTGCCTATCCTGCATAGCCTGTCCATACCTTAATTTCTGTACGGGTTTTTATACCGCTCTTCCTGCCTCTTATACTATCGGGGCATGAAAAATGGATTTTATTGGCCAGAAAACACCCTGACCCTTTATAATCTCGGAACACTCCAGTGAGGGGCGATGCCTGTTTGGGCGATTACCTTATCGGCATCATGATCGCGCAGCAATCCATAGCTGGTCACCAGAACAGTGCGCAGCCCAAAGGCCAAACCGCCCAGAATATCGGTATGCAGACTATCGCCTACCATCGCGATACGCGATTTATCCAGCTGCCGGTTGGCGCGTTCACACAAACGCTGATAGGCCAGTGTAAAGGCCAGCGGATGCGGCTTGCCAAACCAGATTGGCCGAAGGGGAAGTTGCTGCATCGCCCGTGCCATCCAGTAAGCCGGCTCGGCGGTAAATCCGTCCGGATGCGGGGCGGTAACATCGGGATTGCCAACCAGTACAGGGCGCATATTCTCTTTCAGGCTTTTTTCCAGTACAGCCTGATCCTGCTCTGTCCAGCCAGAGCTGCCCAACAGGGCAAAGCCGCGCATTTGCGCCAAATTTTCCGGCGTAATAGTTTTTAATCCCCCCACCCCCTCTGGCGGGGTGACCAGGCTATCCAGAGCTGCCCAGCCGGAAATATCTGTCATGCCGTCCAGATGGGCGACAAGCGCATCGCGGCTGGAAATAACATCAGCTTGTGAAAGCGGCAAATTCCAGCCCTGATATTTGCGGGCAGAAACAGCAGAAGGATGGCTTGCCCCATTGCTGAGCACCAGCACATCTACCTGTTTTTTTCCCGCCTCTTCCAGCAAGGTGTCAATGCCCGGGATAGTCTGAAATCCAACATTGATGACCCCGAACCCGTCCAGAATCAGCGCATCAAATTCATCCAGCAAATCTACCAGCCTGGCAGCCGTTTTATGCGCCCCGGATGGCGCTGCTGGCAGAAGCGGTCGCAAGGCCTCATAGATGGCAAGCGCGCTATCAGCGGTGATATTATCTGCATCTGGCAAGCGCAAATTTTTAAGGGCGGGCAACTCTGTCATAGAGCAGAAGATAAACAGATGGCTTGCCAATTGCCAGAAAATATCTATCTGAAAAGCTATCTTTTACTGGTTGGGAATATATCAGGAATATGAAGGCAGAAATAATTATCATAGGGGCAGGCATGGCCGGGCTTATGGCTGGCAGGATATTGTCGCAAGCTGGCCGCGAGGTGCTGATTTTGGATAAAGGCCGACGCATTGGCGGGCGCATGGCCAGCCGCAGGGATTCCGGCTTGCTATTTAATCATGGCGCCCAGTTTGTCACTGCCCATAGCCCGGTTTTTTCAGCCCTCTGTGAGGGGGCAAGCGATAGCGAGATTATGGAAAAATGGCCGCTATCGGGGCGCGATAATGGATTTACTGGCCGGCCTTCAATGCGCGATATTGCCAGCTTTTTAGGGGCAAATTTGTCTGTTCAGCAAGAGGTGGAAATCGTTCATATCACCCATAGCCAAAACAGCTTTATCCTGCAGAGCACATCAGGCGAGGCGTATCACTGCCAGCATCTGTTGCTGAGTGCCCCTGCCCCGCAAACCGAAATTCTGTTGCGCGAGCTGGCACCCAAACTAGCCGGGGTGGCAAGCCTTGCCCGCTATGCACCCTGCTGGACGGTGATGGCAGAATTGCTTCATCTGCCAGAGGGGCTACGGCCTGTGATTACAGAGGAAGGGATATTGGGCTGGGCAAGCCTGGAGGCTAGCCGGCCAGGGGCAACCCCGTCCGGGGCGGTAACATTGCAGGCAAATGCCGACTATTCAGAACGCTTTCTGGAATCACCGCCTGAACAGGTAATAAAAGATGTCACCACTGCCTATCAGCAAGCCCAGAATATCCAGACCCTGAAATGGGGATATCAGCGCGCCCATAGATGGCGTTATGCCAAAGTTATAAAACCGGTGCCGCCGGATGCGCCCTTTATGGAAAGTTTTTCAGCAAATATGGTGGCACTGGCTGGTGACTGGCATCCTGTTTCTGCTACTCCGGACAAGCTGGCAAGCGGCGCCCGCGCCGAAGAAGCGCTCTTATCGGGTCATCGCGCTGCCTTTGAAATCCTCTCCGGACTAGCGAAGTGAGGCAGAAGTCATAAAGGCAGAAAACGCCTCGCACCAGATGATCACCGCATCATATTCTGTGATATCCAACCCGTCCGGCACCTCTATCGAGAAGTTTTTATAAGCCTTTATCTGCGCAATTTGCAGGGCTTGCGATTTCGCGGCCAAAAAACTGTCCCGGGTGGTAAATTGCCCTTTGGTTAAATAGAGCCGATAATCAGGGCCAGGGGCGATAGACCCATCCAGCCAGATACGATCATCGCGGACATAAATTGTCCCCTCGCCCCAGTGAAAGGCATCCGAGCCTTTCAGATCGCACGCAAACTCGCCCATGCGAAGCTGGGTTTTCGCCTGGGCGCTGCTGGTTAACTCTGCCAGCTCGGTTTCAGACAGACCTTTTTCGGCTGTCAGAATCGGCAAAAAATATACCCCCAAACCAAACCCGATAACCAGACCTGCGATAAATTTTGCACTGCCAAACAAAATGATATGATCTCTGGCAAATTGCAGCAGACGTTGCATATTATCCTCCTTTTTTTTCTGTGTTTTCACAGATGGCCTTGCCTGTTTTTTCCCATTTTCAAACCATCAGCCTATCGCGGTTAACAATTTTCGCAAAATGCGCCCCACCCGAATAGCGCAATAGGCTCAAGGCCAACAGCTCATCTGGCCAGCAGGTCATCTTGCAAGGGTCAAACTGCTTTCAAATTGACAAGGAAAGCCCGGCTCACGCAGAGTTGAAAGGACGGCTATATCGCGCTGGATGCGCCAAACAAGCGAGGCTGTAAAATGCGCCTGACAGAATGTGAAACCTTTGTTGTTGGCAATCCGCCACCCGGATTTGGCGGGCGGTATTTTATCTTTGTCAAGCTGGTCACCGCTTGCGGCATTATTGGCTATGGCGAGATTTATGCGGCCAGCTTTTCCCCACACCTTACTGCCAAACTGGCAGAAGATGTCTTTGCCCGTTATCTGCTGGATAGTGATCCCCATGAAATTGAGCGCTTTGTTCGCCGTGCCTATAGCAGCGGTTTTACCCAGCGCCCCGACCCCACTGTCAGCGGGGTTATCAGCGGACTGGAAATCGCGATGATGGATATTCTGGGCAAAGCCCATAATATCCCCTGCTATGATTTGATAGGCGGGCGCGTTCAGGACAGATTGCGCTGTTATACCTATCTTTATCCTGCAGCCGATGAAACCGCTGCCGATTTTTATAATGACCCCGATGCCTCTGCCCGGCGGGCGGCCGAGAAAAAGGCAGAAGGCTTTACAGCAATAAAATTTGACCCGGCCGGAGCCTATACCAGCTTTGACGGACATATGCCCGCCGGAGCAGATATCGAAAGATCGCGCGCATTCTGTCATAAAATCAGAGAGGCGGTTGGCAGAGAATGCGATTTGCTCTTTGGCACACATGGTCAATTTACCGCTGCCGGGGCTATTCGCTTGGCACAAGCCATTGCCCCTTATGATCCCTTGTGGTTTGAAGAACCTGTCCCTCCGGACAGTCCGGCTGAAATGGCAAAAGTGGCACGCGCAACACCTATTGCGATAGCGACTGGCGAGCGTCTATGTATGGCAGCAGAATTTTCGGCCATTCTGGATCACGGGGCGGCAGCTATTCTGCAACCTGATTTGGGCCGGGCAGGCGGTATCCGCGAAGGGGCAAAAATTGCTGCAATGGCAGCTGTAAAACAGGTTCAGATTGCCCCGCATTTGTATTGCGGGCCAATTGTTGCAGCGGCCAATATCCAGCTTGCTGCCGCCATTCCCAATTTTTTGATTCTGGAAATGATCGATAATATGACAGGTTTTCATGCAGAATTGCTGGATAACCCCATTCAGATAGAAGACGGCCATGTGACCATTCCGACCGAGCCGGGATTGGGGGTTGCACTAAAAGAGGATGTGGCGCGTGCCCATCCCTATAAAGGCGATAAGCTGCATTTGGAAATGGACGCCATGCCTTATGATAACGCTCATAGCGGAGAATTTGCCGGAGGCTAGGCAAAAAGCGGATAATGGCTTGACATTTTTAGGCTAATCAGTATATTCCGAGCGCTCATAGCTTGTGCTGTGCATTTGGGCGTTTGCCTGATGTTTGCAGTATGAAAGCTGATTATTCAAATAAAGTTTAAACGATGTAGTTAGGATATCGCCATGTATGCTGTGGTGAAAACAGGCGGAAAACAATACCGCGTTTCAAAAGATGACACCATTCTGGTTGAAAAGCTGGACGCAAAGGAAGGCGAGGTTGTCACCCTGTCTGATGTGATTATGCTCGGCGATGGCGCCAATATCACAATCGGCAAGCCAAAAGTTGCAAATGCAGCGGTAGAAGCCAAAGTGGTTAGCCAGACCAGAGGGCCAAAAATTATTATTTTCCGCAGAAAGAGGAGAAAAAATCATCGCCGGACGCAAGGGCATAGACAAGATCTGACCTTGCTGAAAGTTACCGATATCCTGACATCTGCCAAAGCCCCTGCTGCAAAGAAGGCCGCACCGGCCAAAGCAGCAGCAGATGAAAAGCCAGCCGCGAAAAAAGCCCCTGCGGCGAAAAAAGCGCCGGCAGCAAAAAAGGCTGCCCCAAAGAAAGCCGCAACAAAATCTGCGGCAAAAAAAGCATAAGGAGAGAACCCGATGGCACATAAAAAAGCAGGTGGTAGTTCCAGAAATGGTCGCGACTCAGCTGGTCGTCGCCTCGGCGTAAAAAAATTCGGCGGCGAAAATGTTTTAGCCGGGAATATCATTGTTCGCCAGCGCGGCACCAAATTTCACCCGGGCGACAATGTAGGGATTGGCAAGGATCATACCCTATTTGCGTTGCGTCCTGGCAATGTGGCCTTTCGCGAAAAAGCCGGTGGCAGAATGTTTGTTTCTGTTGTCGAGCAGGCCAAAGCTGCAGAATAACCTGATTCGGCTGGCATGGCGGCGATAACATTGCCGCTGGCTATCGAACAGCGCAAATGATGTTTTTTCAGGGGATGACCCGCTTTTTTTGCGGTTTCATCCCCTTCTTATTTTTATCGCCTGTATCACTGGCAGGCGGTGTTGGTACAAGATAGGCACGCGATAGATGAAATTTCTGGATCAGGCAAAAATATTTGTGCGTTCTGGCAATGGCGGGCCAGGGTCGGTCAGTTTTCGCCGCGAAGCCAATGTGCCGATGGGCGGGCCTGATGGCGGGGATGGCGGACGCGGCGGCGATGTTATTGTTCGCTGCGTTGGCGGGCTAAACACCCTGATTGATTATCGCTATCAGCAGCATTTCAAGGCCGAATCAGGTATTCCGGGTGCCGGGCGCGACCGGTCAGGTGCAAGAGGAAAAGACACCATCCTGAAATTGCCGGTTGGCACGCAAGTTATCTCTGATGATGGCGAGGCCGTACTGGCCGATCTTACCAAAGAGGGACAGGAAGTTATTCTGGTCTCTGGCGGGATTGGCGGCAAGGGCAATGCCTTTTTCAAATCCTCGACCAATCGTGCACCGCGCAAGGCGCAGCGCGGCGAGGCAGGGACGGAAATGTGGGTATGGTTGCGCCTGAAACTGATAGCCGATGTCGGGCTGGTTGGCCTGCCCAATGCCGGCAAATCCACCCTGTTATCTGTGGTATCAGCAGCCAAGCCGAAAATCGCAGATTATCCTTTTACCACCTTGCATCCCAATCTGGGCGTGGTGGGCATTGATAATCATGAATTTGTGATGGCCGATATTCCCGGCCTTATAGAAGGGGCGCATCATGGCGCTGGCATTGGTCATCGGTTTCTAGGCCATGTTGAGCGGTGCCGTGTTTTATTGCATCTGGTCGATGCTACTGCCAATGACCCGATAAAGGATTGGAAAATTGTCCGCTCGGAACTGGAAGCCTATGCCCAAATTCTAGCCGATAAACCAGAAGTGATTGTTCTGACCAAGGCTGATGCCGCCCCGGAAGATTATATTGCCGAGCTAAAACAGGCCTTTATCGATGCCGGTGCTGGCAGCGATATTCATTTTATCTCTTCAGTGACGGGTCTGAATGTAAAATCGGTATTGCGCCATATCTATGGAAAGATTGAGACAGGCAAGGCAGAAGAAGAAAAAGCCGGTGAGCCACAAGGTGGCGATCTGCCAGAATGGAGCCCGCTAGGCTGATGCGTGGAATAAGGGATCTGATAAAATCAACCAGATTAGTGGTGATCAAAATCGGCTCGGCGCTGATTGTTGATCCCGCTACTGGCAAGGCGCGCGCTGACTGGATGCGCGATCTGGCAGCCGATGTTGCCAGCTTGCGCGCGGCAGGTACACAAGTTGTGCTGATTTCTTCGGGCTCTATTGCGTTGGGGCGCCAGCATCTATCCTTGCCAGCCGGTGCCATCAAATTGCCGGAAAAACAGGCCGCTGCCGCTATCGGACAGGTAGAGCTGGCCCAGCTCTGGTCAAATGCCCTGCAAGCCCATGATATGCGCACCGCACAAATCCTGCTAGCCCCGGAAGATACCGAAACCCGCCGCCGCCATATCAATGCACGCACCACCATTCAAACTCTGCTGGAATTGGGATTTGTGCCGGTGGTAAATGAAAATGACACAGTGACCACCTATGAAATCCGATTCGGGGATAATGACCGTCTGGCCGCAAGAGTGGCAGGGATGATTTCGGCCGATTTGCTGATTTTGCTCTCGGATGTGGACGGGCTTTATACCAAAAACCCCCATCAGTCCGAAGATGCCGAGCATATCCCCGAAATCACCCAGATAGATGAGGATATTATGGCTCTTGGCGGCGGGGCAAATGCCGAATTTGCTTCAGGCGGCATGGCCACCAAATTAGCTGCCGCCCGTATCGCAACCGAGGCCGGGGCAGATATGGTGATTTGCAAGGGCAGCGCCTCCCGCCCCGTAACCGCCTTGCTGGACGGGGCGCGCTATAGCCTGTTTCATCGCCGCACCTCGCCGAAAAAAGCACGTAAAAACTGGATTGCAGGCGCGCTTGATCCCAAAGGCCAGATTGTTGTGGATAAGGGCGCACAAAGCGCCCTTTTAAAGGGAAAATCGTTGTTGCCTGTAGGTATTTTGCGCCTGTCGGGACAATTTGACCGGGGCGATTTGGTACAGATCATCAATGCAGAAGGGATAGAGCTTGGCCATGGGCTGGCCGGCTATGCCACCGCAGAAGCCGAAAAAATCAAGGGCCAGAAAAGCCAGGTTATCGAAACATTGCTGGGCTATGAAGGGCGGGCAGAGCTCATTCATGCAGATGACCTTGTCCTGCGCGGCGATCTTACCGATAATTAGGCGGCAGATATAAGGAAACCCCATGACCGTGACAAGCAAAAAAGATGCCCAGGCGCTGGTGGAAAAGCTGGCAGATGCCGCACGGGCAAGCCAGCTGGAAATCGGCCAGACAGATGCTGATAGCCGCAATGCCGCTCTGCGCCATGCAGCCAATTTGATTCGCCGTTCCGGTCAACAGATATTAAATGCTAATCAGCGCGATGTGCAGCGCGGTATAAAAGCCGGGCTAAGCGATGCCTTTATCGACCGGCTGACCCTGACAGAAGACCGTATCGAGGCGATGGCCAAAGGGGCAGAAGATATTGCCGGGCTGACAGACCCTCTGGGGGTAGAGTTGGCCAGATGGACCCAGCCAAACGGGCTGGATATTACCCGCCTTTCTACCGCATTGGGGGTGATCGGCATTATTTATGAATCGCGCCCGAATGTGACTATTGATGCGGCTGCTTTATGCATTAAATCAGGCAATGCCTGTATCTTGCGCGGCGGTAGTGATTCGCAAGAAACCAGCTATTTGCTGGCCGGGCTGATGCGGGACGGGCTGAAAAAGGCCGGCTTGCCAGAAGATGCGGTACAGATGATCCCGACCTCTGATCGGCTGGCAGTAGATGCCATGCTGGGCGCCAGCGGCAAGATAGATGTAATCGTTCCGCGCGGCGGCAAGGGGCTGGTACAACGGGTACAGGAATATGCTCGTGTGCCTGTTTTTGCCCATTTGGAAGGGATCTGCCATCTGTTTATCTCTGCAAGGGCAGATATCAAAAAAGCGGTGGATATCGCGGTCAATGCCAAAATGCGGCGGGTAGGGATTTGCGGGTCGGCGGAAACAATTTTAATTGAAAAACAGGCCACAGAGACAATCGGGCGCGAGGTGGTGACCGCCCTGATAGATGCAGGGTGCGAGGTGCGCGGCAGCAAGGAGATTGCCGCCCTGCATCCGGGCGTGATAGCTGCGACAGCAAAAGATTGGGGATGCGAGTTTCTGGCACCCATTATTGCGATAAAGACCGTGGCAGACCTGCCGGAAGCCTGTCGCCATATTCAAAAATATGGTTCTGGCCATACAGAAAGCATCCTTTCTGAAGATATAGCCGAACAGGAAGCCTTTTTCGCTGCCATAGACAGTGCGATTGTGATGGCCAATGCCTCTACCCAGTTTGCCGATGGCGGGGAATTTGGCATGGGAGCAGAAATTGGTATTGCCACAGGCCGGCTGCATGCCAGGGGCCCGGTCGGGGCAAACCAGCTGACCAGTTTTAAATATATTGTGCGCGGACATGGACAGACCCGCCCCTAAATCCGACAGGCGCCATCAGATGGCAGCCCTTCCAGCCTATCGCTATCCCCGCCGAATAGGGGTGATGGGCGGCTCGTTCAACCCTGCCCATCACGGGCATCTGCATATTGCCAAAGAGGCACGAAAAATTGCCAGACTGGATGAAATCTGGTGGCTGGTTAGTCCGCAAAACCCACTTAAATCTGCTGATGATATGGCTGATTTTGAAAGCCGCCTTTTGTCGGCACGGCAAATGGCAGCACCCTTTATCTGGCTAAGATGCCTGGATATAGAAGAAAGGCTGAAATTGGGGACAAGCTATGCCAGCCTTAACCGGCTCATAAAAATCTGTCCAAAGGCCAGCTTAATCTGGATAATGGGCGCAGATAATCTTGCCCAATTTCCGCATTGGTATCGCGCGGGCGATATCGCCAGATTGCTGCCTGTCCTGGTGATGAACCGGCCGGGCTATGGCTGGCCTGCACTGGCCGGCAAAGGGGCAGCGATGCTGGGCCGGCATAATCGCTGCCAGCCTGCCTCTCTGGCAAGGCGCGATGAAAAATCCGGGAAAAGGAAGAAGAAAAAACAATGGAGTTTTTATCATCAGACCCGAAATCCGCTTTCCGCGACCATCTTGCGCCATAGCGGTAAGGGGCTAAACGGCATCTGACTTGCCCATAGGCGCGAATCGCGCTAATCTAAGGGCATAAGTGGAAGACATGACCGTTTTTGACCGGCAGCATATAAGGAGACAGACCATCAGCGACGCGTTAGCAGGATTGACCCCTGAACAGGTCAGAGATCTCGTGCGGCAATCGCTTGACGATGATAAAGGGATGGATATTGTGACAATCCCCCTTGCCGGAAAATCCACCATTGCAGATTATATGGTCATTGCGACCGGCGCGTCTAATCGCCAGGTCGCCGCGATGGCCGATCATATTGAGTTCAAACTGAAACAGGCTGGTATTGCCATTATGGGCAAGGAAGGCACACAACAAGCAGACTGGGTATTGCTGGATACCGCAGAAGTAATTGTTCATATTTTCCGTCCGGAGGTAAGAGAGTTTTACGCACTGGAACGAATGTGGACACAATCTTCTTCCCAGGATGAAGTTGTACATGTCAGCTAGCGTTGCCGGCCGATCAGCCTTCCTGCTATGAAACTTGAAATACTGGCGATAGGTCGGGCAAAACCCTCTCCTGAAAGCGATCTGGTCAAAAGCTGGCTCTCGCGCCTGCCCTATGGCGGCACGCTTCATGCGTTTGAATCAAACCTGCCATCAGGGCAAAAACGCCAGGCGGACGAATCAGGCAAAATTGCAG
The DNA here is from genome assembly GCA_038121125.1 of Alphaproteobacteria bacterium. GTDB lineage: Bacteria > Pseudomonadota > Alphaproteobacteria > Puniceispirillales > Puniceispirillaceae > JADHLI01. Next base: position 16,498 of record JAYOMZ010000020.1, on the reverse strand, counting down.
AATGGCTGGATAAACACGCCCCGTCACATCATCGGCTGGTCTGTCTTGACCCGCAAGGCAAGGATACCTCATCCGAAGCGCTGGCCGAGCTAATCGGCCAATGGCGCGATGACGGGGTGATGCAATGTTTTTTCGCGATTGGCGGGGCAGATGGCCATCACCGCGATCTGCGCAATCGGGCCGACAGGCTTGTTGCCTTTGGCCAGGCAACATGGCCGCATATGCTGTGCCGTGCCATGCTGGCAGAACAGCTTTATCGCGCCGAGATGATTTTAAAAAACCACCCCTATCATCGCGGCAATTAAAGGGGCGCTTTTAAAAAAGCTGGCCTGCTTGCCGCCTGACACGGGCAAAGCTATAACGATAGGGTGTTTACCCCCCTTTTCCTATTGGGAAAAAAATTAAAGGCAGCAAGATAAATGGCAAATCGTAAACCTGTTGTCCTATGCATTATGGATGGCTGGGGATTATCAGATGATAGCGAATATAACGCGGTGAAAAAGGCACATAGCCCTGTCTTTGACCGGCTGATGACAGAATGTCCCCATAGCCGTTTGGCCGCATCGGAAATGGCGGTCGGCCTGCCAGAGGGGCAGCCTGGCAATTCCGAGGTCGGGCATATGACCATCGGGGCGGGCCGCGTTATCCTGCAAGATTTACCGCGCCTCTCTCAGGCCTGTGCATCGGGCGAACTGGCCGAAATGCCGGCATTGGAAAAATTTGCCCGGCAGATGACACAGGCAGGCGGGCGCGCCCATTTAATTGGGCTGACCTCCAAAGGGGGGGTACATAGCCATAGTGACCATATCCGGGCATTAGCCATTGCATTGCACGCCCACAAAGTGCCTGTAACCATCCATATTCTGACAGATGGGCGCGATACATTACCAAAGGATGCCAAAACCAGCTTGCCGGAATTTTTGGACAGTTTGCCAACAGGTTGCCAAATTTCCAGCCTTACCGGCCGCTATTTTGCCATGGACAGGGATAATCGCCGCGAGCGGACAAACGCCTTTTTGGATGTGCTGACGGCAGGGCAGGCAGAATATCACGCCCCGGATGCGCTTACAGCATTAGAGGCAGGATATCAGCGCGGCAAGACAGATGAATTTATCGAGCCTGCCTGCCTTGCCGGATATGACGGTATGCAAAAAGGGGACGGAATTTTATTTGCCAATTTCCGTGTGGACAGGGTACGCCAAATTGCCTATGGTCTTGCCACACCGCAACAGGCAGGTTATGAGCTGCCGCCATCGGCAAAAATAACCCTGCCCTTTGACGGGCCATTATTATCGCTTACTCCCATCGCGGCAGACCTGCAAAACACTATCCCGGCATTACTGGCCCCGCCTGACCTCAGCCAGGGGTTGGGAGAGGTGGTAGCCGGCCATGGCCTGAAACAGCTTCGCCTTGCCGAGACAGAAAAATATCCTCATGTTACGTTCTTTTTTAATGGCGGACGCGATGCACCCTTTAGCTGTGAAGAGCGGCAACTGGTTGATTCGCCAAAGGTCGCGACCTATGACCTGCAACCTGAAATGTCGGCCGGGGATGTATGTGACAAGGCAGAAACCGCCATCAGGACGGCCAGCCATGATCTGATCATTATCAATTTTGCCAACCCCGATATGGTCGGCCATACAGGTGATTTAGCTGCCGCTATCCAGGCAGTTGAGACAGTTGACAGGGCAGTGGGGGTTCTGGAAAAGGCTGTTAAACAGGCAGGCGGCACTATGCTGGTTACCGCTGATCACGGCAATTGCGAGGTGATGTGGGATATAAAAGTCGGATGCGCCCATACCGCCCATACCACCAATTTAGTGCCCTGTATTCTGGTAGATGGCAGCCCTATGCCGGCAGAAGTTTCGCTGGCCGATGGCAGTTTGGCTGATCTGGCACCGACCTTGCTAGATTTAATGAATATTGAAAAACCGAAAGTGATGACAGGCCAGTCTCTTATCCATCCATCTGCTGATTCCAATGGGGATAAGAAAGCTTGATCTCGTTCCATGACACTGACAGACTGGAAAATAGCCTGTTTGTTACCTATATCAGACAGGGCAAATCTGTGAGGCGCAATGATGTTGTTCAAATCTGTTAAAAACGGGGCTATCGCCAGCCTGGCACTGATTACCGTGATTGTGGGTATTGCCACTTTTGGGGATATCAGAACAACCACTGCCAGACCCGGTGACAGTGATGAAACCTATCGCCAGCTCACCCTGTTCGGGGATGTGTTCCAGCGTGTGCGCGCCGATTATGTGGAAAGCGTGACAGACAAGGATTTGATAGAGGCCGCGATTAACGGGATGCTGACCTCTCTTGACCCGCACTCCACCTATCTGCCAGATGATAATTTCAAAAAAGTCCAGCAGCAAACCTCCGGTAAATTTGGCGGGCTGGGCATTGAAGTTACAATGGAGAACGGGTTTTTAAAAGTTGTCTCTCCGATTGATGACACCCCGGCTTTTGCGGCCGGCCTGCAACCCGAAGATGTCATCCTGTCTGTTGATGATGAGAGCATTGTTGGCATCACCCTTTCCGAAGCGGTAGAAAAATTACGCGGGCCGGTTGGCTCGCAAGTACGTATTTCGGTACAGAGAGCAGAAGATGAGCCTTTTGAGGTAAGCATCATTCGTGACGAGATTAAAATCCGTTCGGTACGCTCGCGCCTGTATGAGAATATCGGCTATGTGCGGATAACCACTTTTTCCGAACAGACCACGCCCGGCCTGAATAAGGCGATTAAGGATTTAACAGAGGAATCAGGGGACAAGCTGACAGGCATCATTCTGGATTTACGTAATAATCCGGGCGGCCTGCTGTCAGAGGCTATCAAGGTATCGGATGCGTTTCTGGAACGGGGCGAGATCGTCTCTACACGCGGGCGCGAAAACAGTGATATCCAGCACGCCTATGCCCGGCCAGGCGATATTACCGGCGGCTTGCCGGTTGTGGTGCTGATCAATTCCGGCTCTGCTTCGGCATCTGAAATTGTAGCCGGTGCGCTGAAAGATCATCGCCGCGCCATTTTGATGGGAACACGCTCTTTTGGCAAAGGCTCGGTTCAGACCATTATGCCGATGCCAGGGCATGGCGCAATTCGCCTGACTACTGCCCGCTATTACACCCCCTCTGGTGTGTCTATTCAGGCAAAAGGTATCGAGCCGGATATCGAGGTTGCCCTTGCCCGTATTGAAGAGCTGGATCAAGGCCCACTGCGTGAGGAAGATTTACGCGGCGCACTAGATGGCAGAAATGATAATGCAGATGCAAAACAGGTAGATGAAAAAGAAGATGCCCCTGAAAAAGCGGCCGAAACAGACCCTTCCAAAATAGATTACCAGCTGGCGCGCGCCCTTGATTTGCTGCGCGGGCTGACCATTTTCAATAATCTGAATTTAAATAGCTGAAAGACTGTGTATTGATGGCTGAGAGTGTGCGCCCCCTGGAATATTCAAAACGTCCCTATCGTCCTTGTGTTGGCATTATGCTGATCAATGATAATGGGCATATTTTCGGCGGCCAGCGTATTGATAATCGGGCAGAAGCCTGGCAAATGCCGCAAGGCGGCATTGATGCGGGCGAGGACGTTGAAACCGCATGTTTTCGTGAAATGCGTGAGGAAATCGGCACAGATAAAGCAGATATTTTATCTATTCATCCGGAATGGCTGAATTATGATATCCCGCTGCCGCTTGCTGACAGGCTATGGGGAGGCAGCTATCGCGGGCAAAGCCAAAAATGGGTGGCCTTGCGCTATACCGGCCAGGATAGCGATATCAATATCGCGACCGAAGAGCCTGAATTTTTCAGCTGGCAATGGATGAGCCCGGCAGATTTAATTCAGCTGGCCGTCCCGTTTAAACGGCCAGTATATGAAGATATCATGACCCAGTTTGCCCAATATATAAAAGCCGGCTAAAAAGCCGGCTTTTACTTTAATCTTTTTTGAAAATTTGCTAGCGTTTTAAAGCGCTTCGGACGCAGAGTTCAGAAAATCGGCTTCTGCTTCGCTGGCCTTTGTTGCCCGTTCTTTCAGCTCTTGTGAAGAGGTAGCAGACAGGTCAACCGCCCGTTCTGCCAGAATGGTTACACCTTCAGGGGTAACATCTGCCAGACCGCCATCTATCATGATCCGGTCAATTACCTTGCCGCCTTCATAGACCTCTACAACACCGCGCTGCAGACTGGCCAGCAGGGCAGAATGACGCGGTAATACGCCAAACAGCCCTTCACTGCCCGGAACGACAACCATTTCAGCAGCCTTGCTGACCATAACCCGTGCCGGTGTCACCAGTTCAAGTTGTGTGGTTTCTGCCATGATTGTCTTTCCCTATCTGAATATACAGCTTTTGAAAGCTTTTTGCGTTACGCAGCTTCTGCTGTCAGTTTTTTGCCTTTTTCAATCGCTTCTTCAATGGTGCCTACCATGTAAAAAGCGGCTTCTGGCAGATGGTCATAATCGCCGGCAACAATGCCCTTAAAGCCCTTGATGTTGTCTTCCAGGCTAACAAATACGCCTGGTGTGCCAGTAAAGACTTCGGCAACATGGAAAGGCTGAGACAAGAAACGCTGGATTTTACGTGCGCGGGCAACCGTAAGCTTATCTTCTTCAGATAATTCATCCATACCCAAAATCGCGATAATATCCTGCAGGGATTTATATTGCTGCAATACCTCTTGTACCTGACGTGCAGTATTGTAATGCTCGTCACCGACAACGCGCGGGTCAAGCACACGCGAGGTTGAATCCAGCGGATCAACCGCAGGATAAATCCCCAATTCGGCAATCTGGCGCGACAGAACGGTTGTCGCATCCAGGTGGGCAAATGAAGTGGCAGGTGCAGGGTCAGTCAAGTCATCGGCTGGCACATAAATCGCCTGAACCGAGGTAATAGACCCTTTATTGGTAGATGTAATACGTTCCTGCAACGCGCCCATATCCGTTGCCAATGTTGGCTGATATCCCACCGCAGAAGGAATACGACCCAATAGCGCAGACACTTCCGAGCCAGCTTGTGTAAAGCGGAAGATGTTATCCACAAAGAACAGCACATCCTGGCCTTCTTCGTCACGGAAATATTCGGCCAATGTCAGACCGGTCAGGGCCACACGGGCACGCGCACCAGGAGGCTCGTTCATCTGGCCATAAACCAGCGCAGCTTTGGAGCCAGGCCCATCTGTCTTGATAACGCCTGATTCGACCATTTCATGGTACAAATCATTGCCTTCACGTGTACGCTCGCCCACACCGGCAAAAACAGAATAGCCACCATGCGCTTTCGCCACATTGTTAATCAATTCCATAATGGTCACAGTCTTGCCCACACCAGCGCCGCCAAACAGGCCGATTTTACCGCCCTTTGCGTAAGGGGCAAGCAGGTCAATCACCTTAATCCCGGTGACCAGAATTTCTGATTCGGTAGACTGGTCAACATATTCAGGGGCAGCGCGGTGAATTGGATAATTCACTTTGGCGTTAATCGCCTTGCCTTCATCCACCACATCGCCAATCACATTGATGATACGCCCTAATGTTTCAGGGCCAACCGGCACGGTAATAGGTGCGCCTGTATCGGTGGCTTCTGCACCGCGAACCAGACCTTCTGTTGCGTCCATCGCGATGGTACGCACAGTGTTTTCACCCAGATGCTGGGCAACTTCCAGCACCAGACGCTGGCCGTTATTATCCACTTCCAAAGCGTTCAGAATGTCCGGGATTGCGCCATCAAATTCCACATCCACAACAGCCCCGATAACCTGGCTGATTTTTCCAACTGCATTTTTTGCCATAGCTCGCTACTCCAGCGTCTTTTTGTGTTTTTAACGGTTTGTTTACAGTGCTTCAGCACCAGAGATGATCTCGATAAGCTCTTTGGTAATATTTGCCTGACGAGTTCGGTTATAAACAAGGGTGAGGCGATCGATCATATCGCCAGCATTTCGGGTTGCGTTATCCATTGCGGTCATCCGGGCTGCCAATTCTGCAGCAGAAGATTCCAGCAAGGCGCTAAATATCTGGGTGGAGAGATTTTGCGGCAGTAACGCGCCTAAAATCTCGGCCTCTTCCGGCTCATAATCATAAAAGCTGGCCTGGGCATCTGATGCGTCATCGCTTGCATCCACCTCTGCAGGGATAAGCGAGCTATGGGTCACCTTTTGGGTAATCGCATTCACAAACTGATTATAGATCATCGAAACCGAATCAAAGCTGCCTTCTTCAAAACCGGCAATGATCTTGGCAGAAATATCTGCGGCACTTGCATATTGGATGACCCCGCCCTGTACCCCTTCGATACGGGCAAAGGTCTTGTCCGCAATTTCCGAGCCCAGATTATCGGCTGCCTTGCGGCCAACCACATAAACCTGCACCTTTTTGCCTTCGCCTTGCAGGCGGGTCATTTGCTGGCGTGCCAGTCGGGCAACAGAGCCGTTAAAGCCGCCGCACAAGCCCTTATCGGCCGAAATAATGACCAGAAGATGTGTTTTTACATCTTCCCGGCCAACCAGCAGAGGCGAGGCAGAGGCTTTATCTGCCTTGGCAGCAAGCGAGGCGATAACCGAGCGCATACGCGCAGCATAAGGACGCCCGCTTTCGGCTGCTTCCTGAGCCCGGCGCAATTTTGCTGCAGCGACCATCTTCATAGCCGAAGTAATCTTCTGCGTGGAAGACACACTGTTAATTCTGGTTTTCAGATCCTTCAGATTTGGCATCTGCGGGGCTCCTCTTTAACAGGGGATGGCAGAATATCTTCTGCCCATCCCTTGCCTGTCCATCCTATGCAAAGCTCTTGGCATATGCGCCAATCGCCGCGTGCAGCTTTTCTTCAGTTTTATCTGAAATAGCTTTTTCATCACGAATAGCGGCCAGAATATCCTTGCCCGAACCACGTAGCGTATCCAGCAATCCAGCCTCAAACCGGCCAATATCGGCAATGGCGATATTATCCAGATAGCCTTTCACACCAGAGAAAATCACCGCCACCTGTTCTTCAACAAGCATCGGGGCATATTGTGGCTGTTTCAGCAATTCTGTCAGACGTGCGCCGCGTTCCAGCAATTGCCGGGTGGAAGCATCCATATCCGAGGCAAACTGGGCAAAGGCAGCCATCTCGCGATATTGTGCCAATTCCAGCTTGATTGTACCGGCCACCTGTTTCATCGCCTTGATCTGGGCAGCTGATCCCACCCGTGACACAGACAGACCCACATTCACCGCAGGGCGAATACCTTTATAGAACAGATCTGTTTCCAGGAATATCTGGCCATCGGTAATGGAAATCACGTTGGTTGGAATAAAGGCAGACACATCGCCGCCTTGTGTTTCAATCACCGGCAGAGCGGTCAGCGAACCAGCGCCATTAGTGTCATTCATCTTTGCCGCACGTTCCAGCAGACGTGAGTGCAAATAGAACACATCCCCCGGATAGGCCTCACGGCCTGGCGGGCGACGCAGCAACAGGCTCATCTGGCGATAGGCCACAGCCTGCTTGGACAAATCATCAAATACGACCAGCGCGTGCATCCCGTTATCGCGGAAATATTCGCCCATAGCCGCTGCGGTATAAGGTGCCAGGAACTGCATTGGTGCAGGGTCAGAGGCTGTTGCCGCAACAATGATGGAATATTCCATCGCGCCATTTTCTTCCAGAGAGCGCACAATCTGTGCAACGGTTGACCGCTTCTGGCCAACAGCAACATAAATACAGAACAGTTTTTTCGAATTATCATCCCCGGCAGCCTCGTTCACCGCCTTCTGGTTGATGAAAGTATCTACGGCTATCGCTGTCTTGCCTGTCTGGCGGTCACCAATGATCAATTCACGCTGGCCACGACCAATAGGGATAAGGCTGTCAATCGCCTTCAGACCGGTTTGCATTGGCTCATGCACAGATTTACGCGGCATGATGCCAGGGGCTTTTACTTCCACGCGTGAACGCTTGGCGTCCTTGATAGGGCCCTTGCCATCAATAGGATTACCCAGTGCATCCACCACACGTCCCAGCAGACCCATGCCAGATGGCGCATCCACAATCGAGGAGGTCCGGCGCACGGTGTCGCCTTCCTTAATCCCGCGGTCACTGCCGAAAATAACGATACCGACATTATCTGTCTCAAGGTTAAGCGCCATCCCCTTGATGCCGCCGTCAAATTCTACAAGCTCGCCAGCCTGTACCTGATCCAGACCATGCACACGGGCAATACCGTCACCAACAGAGAGCACACGCCCTACCTCTGCAACTTCTGCCTCGCTTCCAAAATTGGCGATCTGATCCTTGAGGATTGCTGAAATTTCAGCAGCACGAATATCCATCACGCTACACCCTTCATTGCGGCTTCTAGCCGGTTGAGTTTAGTTTTTACTGACGTATCAAATAAACGGGATCCGATACGCACGATGAGACCGCCCATCAATGCCGGGTCAACCCGCATTTCAAGCGATATATTCTTGGAGCCAGCCAAAGCAGATACAGTTACTTCGACCGCTTTCTGGCGCTTTGCATCCAAAGCAACAGCAGAAACCACTTCTGCCGAAATCTGGCCGTTGCGGCGCGCCACTTCACGAATGAATGCGGCGATAATTTGCGTCAAGGCGAACAGGCGACCATTTTCAGCAACCGCGCCCACAAATTTCACTGTCAGACTATTTGCGCCGGCTTTTTCCAGCACCGCAATCATTGCCTTCATTTGATCTGTTCTGGAATAGACAGGAGAAGAGACTACGCTTGCCAGTTCTTTATTTTCAGCGATTAATGATTTTAGCGCGGTCAAATCGGCCAGAACGGCATCTGTTGCTTTGGCTTCTACCGCTAAATCATAGAGAGCGCCGGCATAACGCCCAGCAAGACCTTTTTCACTAGAACTCACGTTTGCTTACCCTCATCTTAAAAACGCGCCTCTTGCAAATCAGCGCTGTTTACCTGCTGTTATCGGACAACGGCAAAAGCGTTGCCATTCCCAGCGTTGCCTGTCTGTCTTTCCAGCATTGAATTATTCACGATGGGAGTTATCACACCGCTACCAGAAAGGCAAGTCTGGGGACGGCAAAAAAACGCCCTGCGGCAATAATTCACATAATTTGGAAAGACCGGCCTGTCTATGGGTTTTTTTGCCAGGAACAGACGCGTTACAGGAAACTATAGGGGTCTATGTCACAGACCACCCGCACCTGTCCGGGCACGGCCACCCTGTCCAGCCATTCCAGAATGATTTTCTGTATCGCAACATTTTTTTGAGCGCGTATCAGAAAGCGAATACGATGTGCGCCCCTTATCCGGCTTAACGGGGCAGGCGCAGGGCCATAAATATCCACCCCCTGATAATTTGGACAGGCTAGTGCCAGCTTTTGCGCCGCCTGTTCCACAAGGGCAAGGTCGCGGCCGCTGAGGATAAGCGCCGCTAACCGGCCAAAAGGCGGCATGGCAGCGGCCTCTCTGGCATCGGCTTCGGCTTGCATAAAACTGTCACGTGCCGCCACTGGATTATCGGGCTGCATGTGCGACAGGGCGCTTAGGACTGGATGAGAGGGCTGAAAGGTTTGAACCAGTGCCCGCCCTTTATGCTCGGCCCGCCCACTGCGCCCTGCTACCTGCCATAACAGCTGATAGGTGCGCTCGGCTGCCCGCAAATCCCCGCCGGCAATGCCTAAATCGGCATCTATCACCCCTACCAGTGTCAAACGTGGAAAATCATGGCCTTTTGCGGCCATTTGTGTGCCGATGATTATATCGATTTCCCCTGATTCGACGCCCTTGAAAAAAGCTTCTGCCTCGGCAGCAGAACGCACCGTATCGCTGGAGAGAATCGCAATGCCGGCATCGGGAAACAGCATTCTTATTTCTTCTTCCAGGCGCTCTACGCCCGGCCCTACGGCACGCAGGCTATCAGGCTCTTCACAGGCAGGACATTGCCGGGACAAGGGCTGGCTGATGCCGCAAAAATGGCACTGAACCCGCCCGGCCAGCCGGTGCGTGACCAGCAGAGAATCACATTGATGACAGGCCAGGCGATGACCGCAAGATGAACATAAGGTTACCGGGGCATAGCCGCGCCGATTTAAAAAAAGCAAGGATTGCTCGCCTGCCGATAATGTCTGTTTCAGCGCCTCTTGCAACTCTGCAGACAGCCAATGGCCGCGCGGCGGGCGCGACAGGCGCATATCCACCAGCTGTATTTCCGGCAGGCTGGCCGCGCCAAATCGGCTGGTCAGCAAATGCTGGTGCCAATCCTTGTGGCCGGAATTTGCCTGTCTGGCCGCTCCGGCATTTACCCAGCTTTCCATCGACGGGGTCGCACTGGCCAGAATAATGGGAATTTGGGTAATTTTAGCCCGCAATAGAGCCATATCGCGTGCCTGATAGGCGGTTTGGTCTTCCTGCTTGTAGCTGGCATCATGTTCTTCATCGACAATGATAAGCCCCAGATTGGCAAAGGGCAGAAATAATGCCGAGCGCGCGCCTGCCACAATCATTGGCTGGCCAGAGGCCGCCTGGCGCCACACATGGCGACGGCGGGCATTGGTAACAGAGGAATGCCATAAACCGGGCTTAAAGCCGAATCTCTTTTCAAAGCGATCTTGCCAGGCACTGGTCAGGGCAATTTCAGGCAACAGGATAAGCACCTGTTTGCCAGAGGCCGCCATATCGGCGACCCGGTCAAAATACACCTCTGTTTTACCAGAGCCGGTAACCCCGTCCAGAAGATGGGCTGAAAATTCTTCTGCCGGATAGCTGGCCAGCGCACCGGCTATCGCTTGCTGGTCGGCACTCAAGCTAAAATTTTTCCGCGCGCGCTGCAGCTGATCTGCGGAAAACCCCTCGGCCATGGGGCTGCGAGCGGCCATATATTTTGCCAGCAACCCTGCTTTTTCCATCGCCGATATCACGCCGGTTGACACCCCTGTTTCGCGGGCAATTTCACTGGCGCCAAGGGCGGGGGCGGTTTCCAGAAAGGCCAGAATACGGGCGCGTTGGGGGGTCAGCTTTACCACATCAGATAAAGGGGTATCCGGCAGGGTGAAAACCGGCTGTTCCGGCGGCGGGACAAGGGCGTCCGGCGTATTCAGCATCAGCCGCATGACAGAGCCAAACGGGGCTAATGTCCAGCGGCAAACCTGCTCTAGAAACTGTAAATTCGGCTGGCTTAGGGGCGGGACATCTGCCAGCATCGTAACAGCCTTTAATTTTGATATATCAACTTTACTGCTCGCAGAGACCCCCATGATAATGCCCCAGACATGGCGCGTTCCCAGCGGAATTTGCACGATCGTACCGACAGGGGCATGAATAGCCGGGCCTGGCAGATAATCATAAAACAGCAACGCGCCCCGCTTTTGCGGCACGGGTACGGCCACCTGCACCAGCCGGGCAGCGGGTGCGTGGTCATCTGATTGAAAATCTGCTGGCATCTCTTATGGCCTCCTGCCAGATAAAACTATCATAAAAAAGGATATGATTTGCACAGCGCTTTCCCGCTTTTTTATTGCCATAGCTAATCTGCAACCAGTAGAGTAATTCGCGAATGGTCAGCCAGTCCCGGAACAGAAGACAGTTTTTTACCAATCTGTTATACATCTGACCAGAAATTATCTGACCGCAGAGCCGCGTCGGATGCAAGCTGTTAACAAAAGTGATTAAAAATATATATCTAAAAATGAAAGATAAAACGCGATGAAAATATTCCTGGATACAGCTGATATAGCGCAGATAGAAGCCTTGCTGGACACCGGCATGATAGACGGGGTAACCACGAACCCGTCCCTGATCGCGAAATCGGGCGGCGATATCAAGCAAACCATCGCAAAAATCTGTGATTTGGTTGATGGGCCGGTCAGTGCAGAGGTTACCGCAACAGATGTTGATACCATGATGGCAGAAGCAGACGTGCTGAGTGCGATTGCCCCACAAGTTGCGGTAAAAGTGCCGCTAACTAAAGAAGGGCTGATTGTCTGTCGCCGCCTGTCCGAGCGCGATATTATGGTAAATGTCACCTTGTGCTTTTCGGCTGGGCAAGCCTTGCTGGCAGCCAAGGCAGGGGCAAGCTTTATCTCGCCCTTTGTTGGACGGCTGGATGATTTGGGCGCAGATGGCATGAATCTGATCGCCGATATTTGTACCATTTATGACCATTATGATTTTGATACCCAAATACTGGTCGCTTCTGCCCGTAACCCGCAGCACGTTGTCGATGCCGCATTATTGGGGGCAGATGTCATCACTCTTCCGCCTGCTATCATTGACCAGCTTTACAAGCACCCCCTTACTGATAAGGGGCTGTCTGCCTTTTTAGAGGATTGGAAGAAAACCGGGCAATCCATACTCTGATACAAAATTTATCCGGATAGGGGTGACAAGGTAATGAGCGCTGAGTTGAATGAAAAAGATGTGTTGAACTTTATTCAGTCGCGGCCGGATTTTCTGGAAACCCATTTTGGCCTGACTGCAAAGAACCAGCCTGCCAATCTGATAGATGTTACTGGAAAAATCGCGGCAAATGCCCGCGAGGAAGCCAGACGGCTTTCAAAAGCGAATCAGTATCTTCTGGATGCAGCAGCGACCAATATGCTGCATTGGCAAGCCTTGCATCATGCCACGCTGGGGTTTCTGGCCTGTAATGATCTTACCAGCTTTGCCCAGATGCTGGATGAGGAATTACCGGTTATTTTTGGCCTGTCCGGTGCGCGATTACTAATGCCGCAGGAAAGCGCTATCGCACAGGCAGAAGAATTGGGATTTCTGGTTTTGCCGGGCGCGCAAATTGGCGAATTATTATCAGCAGGCTCTATTTATCTGGGGCCAGCCAAAGGCAGCGGGCTTTTTTCTACCCCCATTGCCAGCATGGCCGCGATTGCCCTGCCAGATCAATTACCTGTTCCTATCGCTGGCTCGGCATTAATACTGGCCGGGCGCGATGAAACCAGCTTTACCCCGGAACAGGGTCAGACCTTGCTAACCAATCTGGCGGAAATAACAGGGGTATGCTTGCTGGCACGAATAGAGGCCAGTTAAAAAACAGGCCTGAGGCGGAAATGGATAAAAAATGGCTGTCACAATGGTATGACTGGCTGCGCGCGGAACGTGGCTATGGCGATAATACCCTGTCGGCCTATGCCCGTGATATAGAGATATTTTGTGAATTTCTGGCCGGTGAAAACCTTGCTGCCCCGGCACTCAGCCGGCAGGATTTTCGTGCCTTTCTGGCCGCTGAACAGGCCAAAGGGCTGGCACGCACCACCCTGGCAAGACGTGTTTCCTCTATCCGGAGTTTTTATCGTTTTTGTGATAAAAGGGAATTTTTCAGCCTGGCCGATATCAGCTGGATGAAAGCCCCGAAAACACCGCGCGCCTTGCCAAAATCGGTCTCGGTTACAGATATGGACAGGGTATTGAAAGCGGTCAAACCGGATGATCAGCCCAGCTGGCAACAGCAACGCAATTATGCCCTGCTGATGCTGTTATATGGGTGCGGTTTGCGGATATCAGAAGCCCTTAGTCTGGAGGCGGGTCATCTGCCGCTGGGCGAGTGGCTGCACATAACCGGCAAGGGCGGCAAGGTGCGCGATATTCCAATATTGGAAGCGGTGCGAGAGGCCGTCCATCAGGCAGCAGAAAGCTGCCCGTTTCAGCCCCATGGTCACCAGCCATTATTTCGCTCTGCCAGAAATGCACCAATGAATGCACGGGCCGTACAAAGGCTGGTCGAAAAATTGCGGCTGGCGCTGGGCTTGCCTGCCCATACCACCCCGCACGCGCTGCGCCATGCCTTTGCCACGCACCTGCTCGCCGGGGGCGGCGATTTACGTGCTATTCAGCAATTACTGGGGCATACCAGCCTGTCTACCACCCAGCGTTATACAGATGTGGATGAACAAAGGCTGATTGATATCCATAAGGAAATCCACCCCCGCAGCGCTCGATAGCACTAGAGGGAAAAAGCCGGGAGCAGGCTAGATATGAATAGCCCGGCCATCAACCGCCAGGGCGGCTTCTTTAACCGCTTCATTCATGGTTGGGTGGCCATGACAGGTACGCGCAATATCTTCTGCACTTCCCCCAAAAGCCATCACAGCAGCGATTTCATGAATAAGTGTGCCAGCTTCATGGGCGATAATATGACAGCCCAATACCCTGTCTGTTTCGGCATCTGCCAGAATTTTTACAAACCCGTCTGTATGGCCGGTAGCTTTGGCACGGCTATTGGCAAGGAAAGGAAACACCCCCTTATTATAGGCGATATTCTTTTCCTTTAATACTTCTTCTGATGCGCCGATGGTGGCAATTTCAGGGGCGGTATAAACAATGCCTGGCACCAGATCATAATCAACATGACCGGACTGGCCAGCCATAATTTCAACCGCGGCCACCGCATCTTCTTCTGCCTTATGGGCCAGCATCGGCCCTGGAATAACATCCCCTACTGCAAAAATGCCTTCAATATTGGTTTCGAAATCTTCATCGACTTTTATCTGGCCACGTTCGCTCATCTCCACGCCAAGCGCTTCCAGACCCAGCCCATCGGTGTTTGGCCGTCTGCCTACCGCAACCAGCGCGACATCACATTTCAGCGTCTTTTCTTCATTTGTCTTGGCATCTGCGATGGTCAGTACAACGCCTGATTTATCCGCCTTTGCCGATTTCACCGCCATGCCCAAATGAAAGGCGAGGCCTTGCTTGGTCATCATGGCCTTGAATTTATTGGCCACTTCCAAATCCATGCCAGGCAAAATGCGCGGCAGATATTCTATCACCTCTACCTTGCTGCCCAGACGCGCCCATACTGTACCCATTTCAAGGCCGATATAGCCTGCCCCGATAACCACAAGGGATTTTGGCACTTTTTTAAGATCCAGTGCCCCGGTGGACGAGACTATCTGTTTTTCATCAATCTCGATATTGGGAAGAGAGGTTGGCTCGGAGCCGGTAGCGATCAGGATTTTTTCCGCGCTATAGCTGGTGACCTTTTTGCCAGAAATTACCTCTACCACGCCATCGCCCTTTAATTTGGCCGAGCCTGTCAGGCGGGTGATTTTATTCTTCTTGAACAGATGGTCGATACCGCCTGTCAGGCCGGAAACAATCTTTTCCTTTGACGCCATCATCGCTTTTAAATCCAGCTTTACCGCACCAACAGACACCCCCAGATCGCCCAGTTTGCCAGACGCGGCATCTTGATATTTTTCTGAGGCATTTAACAGTGCCTTGGAAGGGATACAGCCAACATTTAAACAGGTACCGCCCAGGGTTTCGCGCTTGTCAACACAGGCCACATTCATACCCAGCTGGGCAGCACGGATAGACGCCACATAGCCAGCAGGCCCGCCGCCAATGACGATCAGATCAAAAGACGCTTCAGACATATTTTTTTCTCCCTTGCGGAAATCCCTTTATAAAAAGCTATGCACGCTGGCCTAGACGCCCAGTAACAAGCGGCGCGGATCCTCGATAGATTCTTTTACCCGTACCAGGAAAGATACCGCTTCGCGGCCGTCAATAATCCGGTGATCATAGGAAAGAGCCAGATACATCATTGGCCGAATTTCAACCTTGTCACCAACAGCAATCGGGCGCTTTTGAATCTTGTGCATCCCCAGAATACCGCTTTGTGGCGGGTTTAAAATCGGGGTGGACATCAAAGAGCCATAGACACCGCCATTTGAAATGGTAAAGCTGCCGCCTGCCATATCGGCCGGGGTTAATTTTCCATCACGGGCACGCAGACCAAAATCGGTAACCGATTTTTCAATATCGGCCAGAGACAAATCCTGTGCATCGCGCAAGACCGGCACGACCAGCCCTTGCGGTGTGCCCACGGCGACACCGATATTATAGAAATTCTTATAGATGATATCCTCACCATGAATTTCGGCATTAACGGCTGGAAATTCCTGCAAACCATTAATCACTGCCCGCACGAAAAAGCCCATAAAGCCCAGGCGCGCGCCATGCTGTTTTTCAAAATCATCCTTATATTCTGCCCGCAACGCCATAACCGCGCTCATATCGACCTCGTTAAAGGTGGTCAGCATTGCAGCGGTATTTTGTGCCTCTTTCAGGCGGCTGGCGATCATCCGGCGCAAGCGTGACATAGGTACACGCTCTTCACGGGCATCGCTGGTACGCGGGCCGGCCGGTGCCGGTGCCGTACTGGCAGCAGGGGCAGCCATTTTAGCTGAACCGCTGGCAATCGCTTTTTGTACATCTGCCTTGGTCAGGCGGCCATCCTTGCCTGTCCCGGAAATCGCTGCCGGGTTAAGATTATTTTCTTCAACCAGTTTGCGTACCGCAGGCGATAATACCGACGCCGCGGCTGAAGCAGTAGCAGCCGGTGCAGGCACAGCAGCCGGTGCAGGGGCAGCCGGCGCAGGCGCAGCTGTCGGGGCTGGTGCAGGGGCGGTTTTTGCCGCTGGCTTGGCGGTAGGGGCAGCTCCTTCCTCGACCAATGCCAATAGCGCATCCACCCCGACCGTATCGCCTTCCTTTGCCACGATATCGGCCAA
>JAYOMZ010000019.1:0-43221 GCA_038121125.1 Alphaproteobacteria bacterium | reverse complement strand
GTTTGGCCGCCAGCTCAAAAGCCAGATTTTGCGGATAAAAGGCAAAGCTGGTAAATAAGGCGGTATTTACAGCATAGGCTTTTGGATTGATAAATTGCAAAAACAGACCGGACAGAAAACCAGGCGGCTTTGTGGCGGTAATAAAGCTTATCTTGCTGCCTGCCAGCGCAATGCGCAGCGCCAGATATCCCAAATAGGCAGATGATGCGAAAAGCAAAACAGTCCGAACCACCGGCACCGAAAAGATAATCGCCGCAAGCCCAGTGATAATCGCCAAAGATACCAGATTAGTCCCCGCCCATAAGCCCGAAACATAGGACAGCCCTGGCTGCCAGCCAAAAGCAGACCCCACCCCGGCAGTAGATAACACGCCCGGGCCCGGGGTTGCGATTAACAGCAGAACAGCCAAAGCAAAGGTCAGCATGATGAACAACTCGATTTCAGAAGAATATTGATAATATGATAATCGCTCGTGGCAAGAACCCACACCTTCCCTACTCATACGATGAAGTGAGCACATAAGTCTATCTTCATCTTTGAGGCTCTCACAAATAGGCGGGCATACAGCCAGGTTTTTTCACAAAACCCCTTTTGTTATGCTGGTCATAAATCTGTTATTTTGGGGCCAGTGATTATCAGCGTAACATCTTCTCAAAATATAGACGGTGAAAGCCTTCTTCCATCACTTGCTTTGTTTGTGTAAATCCGCGCCGCTGATACCAGCTGATATTCTCGCGCATCACAATATTGGTATAAAGCTGATATCGGTGGGTATGCTGGGACAGAAACACTTCGACTGCCTGTAACAGCGCATTGCCAAACCCATTACCCTGCTGATCCGGGTGTATGGCAATATTTTCCAGCCAATAACCATCCGGCTTTTCAAGGATAACTGCATAGCCGCAAGCCCTGCCCTGTTCCAGGATTATAAAACATATATCCTCGGCAATATGGGCAGCAAAATTAGCCAGCATGGGCGCTGGCGGCTGTCCAATTTCCGCTATGTAGGGATGATAGGCTTCTGCTGCGATATCGTGCATCTGCTGTGCATCCCCAGCCAGCGCGCGGCGAATATCAAATGGCGCTATCATAACGAATGGCCTTCATTCGGCGGGCCAAATCCGGCTTGCCAGCTTTATCCATCTGCTCTGCTACCGCCTTGAAATCTCCAGTAGTCCGATTTTGACTCAGTTTCGATTTGGCGATGATGCTGGTAATCTCTATTCGAAACGCAACGATATTCTCCAGCATTTCATCCATATAATCAGGCGGCGCATCTGCCATGCGCCAGACTTGCTGGCCATTTAGAGCGGTTTCATGTTTTTTGGTTAGACGCCCAACAATTGCCCTCTTTGTTTTTTCATCATGTTCGAAGACGATATTACCAGTGACATGCACCGCCCGGTAATTCCAGGTTGGCACATGACGGTGATGTTCCAGCTTGCTAGGGTACCAGTTTGGTGAAATATAGGCCTCTTCCCCTCTGAAGATCGCCAATATTTCCGCGCCATCTTCAAGCTGGCTATGTAGCGGGTTTGCTCGTGCAACATGACCTATCAGCCTGTCCGCCCCATCTCTCAAAAGAGGCAAATGATGCGCGGTAAGCCCATCCTCTGGAAAGGCAACAACAATAGCCAGGCTATAGCGGTCCATCAGGGCCTCTATTTCGGCAGCATCACTCTCATGGAACATTTCTGGTATATACATTTTTGCTGTCCTTATGCTTGATACTGCCCCTGTTGCCCAGCCTGCGCCTGTTTAACAGATATCCGCTAGGCTACAAATGCCCCCCTCTAAGCAAACGGATGCTGCCAAAAAGCACTGCGCGTCCTAGTTTGCACACCCATATTTGTCTTGCAGGGCAGCCAGCACCAATAACGTAGCGGCAAATTCAAGATTGCTCTCATCGCGGGCCAGCCACTCTTGTGTCACCTGTTTCAGCTCATCAGGAGACACATCCTCGCGCGGGCACAAGGTCGCGTTAGCCTGCGTAGCTTTCTGGTTTATTAAATCGGTTGTGGTAAAGGCATCAAAGGCCCCGGTAATATATACCATACAAATCATATCATCACTTGGGGCTGAAGAGGTACAATAGCTATTCAAATCATGGCCGGTAAGAAAATCCGCCTGCGCTGGCAAGGCCACCATAGCCGATACACTAAAAACAGACGCCATCATTACGCGCTTTGCTCTAGAGATAGGGGTCATTCTTTTTTCCTTGCTTATTAGCTGCATCAATCAGCAATTACGAGATATTCAAAATAATTTTGGGTGGGGCTTTGCCTTCATGGATATCAATAAAGGACTGTGCGCCTGCTTCCAGACCTCTTACCTCTGTCCAGCCATCCCCAGTTATTTTACCCTCTTCAAGCAGTTGTACCGCCTCGGCAAAATCCAGCTTGCTGTAGCAGTAAGAGCCAGTAAATACAATTTGCTGCAAGGTAAGGCGCCGTGTATCCAGACCTGGCTCATTATCCTGAAGACCAATATGGGATATCACCCCGCCCGGGCGCACCATAGCACTAGCGGCGGCACGGGTAAGACCAGATCCCACCGCATCCAGTACAATATCAATATGGCCAGAATTTGGGATACCCTCACGCGGGTCATAGGCAACAAAATCCCCTGTTTTTGACAGCATATTTCGGCGCAGCGCATTTGTTTCGGCAATATGTATTTTAGTAAACCCTTTTGCTGAAAACACCATCGCCGCTAACAGGCCAATAGCCCCGCCACCCAGCACATGCACAGATGCGTCTGTATCAGCGATATGATTAACCGCTAACTGTACTGCATTCACCGCACAGGCTAGCGGTTCGGCCAACGCCGCGTCACTATTCTGCAGGGTATCAGATACTGCCGTCAGGTTACCTTCATTGATAATTACCTGCTGGGCAAACGCACCAGACAGGCGCATTCCCAACAGCTCGCGGCTGGCACAAAGATGTTCCATACCTGACTTGCAAACCTGGCAATTCCCGCAGGACATAAGCGGGTTTAATACAACCCGCTGGCCAGCGAACCGGCCTGTTCGTGCTGTACCTACCGCCTCATGCCCCAGAATAAGGGGGGGAATTCTGCGCTCATCCAGACCATGCCAGGCATGCATATCAGAGCCGCAAATCCCGCATTGATGCACATCAATACAGACCTGCCCCTGTTGTATGTCAGCCAGCGGCATATCCAGAATTTCAGACTGCATTGTACCTGTATAAACCAGCGCTTTCATTTTGCGGTATATCCCCCATCTACGGCCAGCACCTGACCTGTTACATAAATTGAGGCGTCGGATGCCAGAAATAACACTGGCCCCACTAAATCATCCAGCTTTCCGTTTCGGCCAATGGCGGTGTTTTTTGCATGTTGTGCTGCCAGTTCGCTATTTTCAAAAACTGGCTGGGTTAGCTCGGTTGGAAAAAAACCGGGCGCGATCGCATTGGCACAAATACCATCAACAGACCAGGCTTCGGCCATCGCCCGCGTCAATTGAGATATCCCGCCTTTAGCCGCGCCATAAGCGATACCTTTTTCAAATGCCCGGCTGGATTGCAATGATGCGATATTGATAATACGTCCCCACCCTTGCGCCTTCATCTGACCGATAAAAGCCTGAGCAACCAAAAATGGCACATTCAGATTCAGATGCACCGATTCCGTCCATTCCTGCTCGGTTACCTCATCTGCATGTTTGCGCGGATTAATCCCGGCCGCATTTACAATGATATTTGGCGCGGCCTGCAGTTCAGTTACCTTTTGTGCCAGCCTGCCAGCTGCCCCTTTTTCGGCTATATCCAGGCAAACAAATTTGCCGCCATATTTGGCTATCGTCTCTTCAAGGCGATCGCGGCGCCGACCAACCACGATTATATCTGCCCCCGCCTGTGCCAGCGTACCTGCCATAAACTGGCCGATACCAGACCCACCACCTGTTATAAGTGCAGTTTTGCCAGCAACCTTAAAGGGGTTAATTTCCAAAATTCTCTCCCGGAAAATATTTACGCAAGCGCACATCTGCTGACCTTGCATGTCCTTCCATTCCTTCAAGACGTGAAATTCTGGCGGCAGCTTGCCCTACCTCGCGGTTTGCTTCTTTGGTCATCCGCTGTGTCGTCACAATTTTCATAAATTTATGCACCGACAATCCGCCTGTATAATGGGCCGCCCCCTTGGTTGGCAGAATATGGTTCGTGCCGGAACATTTATCACCATAGGTTACGGTTGTTTCCTCGCCAATAAATAAAGAGCCATAATTTTTCAAATTATCGGTATACCACTCATCGCGGGCAGTATGAATCTCCAGATGTTCGGCAGCATATTCATCTGATATGTGCACCGCCTCTTCATCGGTATCGCATAAAATCACCTCGCCATAATCGCGCCAGGCTATTTCAGCTGCCTTGCGGGATGTCTCGGGCAAAGCGGCGATATGCTTGTCCATCTGTGCCATCACCTGATCAGCTAAACTCCGTGAGGTCGTAATTAACCATGCAGGTGAGTCCGGACCATGCTCAGCTTGTGAGACTAAATCTTCGGCAACAATTTGCGCATCGGCGCTGTCATCGGCGATAATGGCGATTTCCGTTGGTCCAGCAAACATATCAATGCCAACCCGGCCATACAGCGTTCTTTTTGCCTCTGCTACAAACCGGTTACCTGGTCCAACAAGAATACGCGCAGGCTTGCCAGTGAACAGGCCAAAGGCCATAGCCGCAATACCCTGCACCCCGCCAAGGGATAAAATAGTATCCGCGCCACATAAATTCATCGCATATAAAATAGCTGGATTAGGCCCCTCATTCCCGTGCGGGGCTGAACAGGCCACAATATTTTCAACACCCGCCACCTTTGCTGTGGCGACAGACATGACCGCAGACGCTACATGCGCATAACGCCCGCCTGGCACATAACAGCCAGCTGTTTCAATCGGGATAAGCTTTTGACCTGCCCATAGCCCCGGTGACAGCTCGGTTTCAAAAGAAGAGATGGACTCGCGCTGGGCATGGGCAAAACGGGTTACCCGGTCAAAGGCAAACTGAATATCCTCTTTCAGCGTTTCAGATACCATTTTGCCAGCATCAGCAATCTGATCAGCCCCAATGATGGCCTTACCTTCATACCCATCCAGTTCCCGGCCATAACGCAAGGCTTCTGCTTCGCCGCCCTGTTCAATATTAGCCAGCATCTTGTTTACGATTTTACGAGTTTCATCAGTACCAGTTGCCGGCGTTTTAGATGCTTTTTTTAAATATTCTACAGTCATTGATTAATTTCCATACAGAACAGTTGGTAGCCAAAGGGCGATTTGAGGGAACACAAATATCAGAATAAGGCCAATCAATTGAATAACCATAAACTGCATCATGCCGATATAGATATCTTTCAGATCCCATTGCGGGACAACCCCCTTTAAAAAATAAGCCGAGAGGGCAACAGGCGGACTAAGCCAGGCGGTTTGCAAATTTACCGCCACCAGGATGCCAAACCAGGTCAGATTCACATTTAACTCAATCAAAACAGGTATCAAAATCGGCATAATAATCAATACGATAGGCACCCATTCCAAAGGCCATCCTAGCAAAAAGACCATCGCCATAATAATGATCAGCACCATCGTTGTAGACATATCCCAGGACAGTAAAAACTCGGTCAGCAAAGTTGGTGTACCCAGCCGTGAGAATACCGCACCAAAGAAGTTGGAAGCCGCCACTAGGAAAAGAATTAATACGGAAATTTCCAGCGTCTTTAACAATGCCTGATACAAGCCATCTATAGTAAAGCGGCCATATAGAATAGTCAGCAATAACGCGCCAAACGCCCCGCAAGCCGCCCCTTCTGTAGGGGTGGCCCAGCCGAATAAAATTGACCCAAGCGCAAACGCAACCAGCGCCGCAGGCGGCACCAGACCCATAAAAAATTCATACCAGAGGTCAGAAAAGAAAAATCCGGCTGGACGGTTTTTTTCCACCCATTTGGATGTTCCCAGCATCAACGCTGCCCAGCCAGCTGGAATAATTAACGAAGATAGCGGGAATAGCCCTTGCAGACTACCTGAAACACCCATGACCATTAGCGTGAAGAACATCACAATAGAGCCAATTACTAACAACGCTTCCAGCCAGTAATATTTTGAAGTTTCCGGCTGTTCTTCTGGACTTAAAATCGGTCCAAGAGATGGATCTAGCCAGCATCGCACCATCGCATAACCAGCGTATAAGGTTGCCAGCATGATGCCTGGAATAATCGCGGCAGCAAACAAATCAATGACTGGCACTTCTAGGACTGGCCCCATAACCACCAGCATAATTGATGGCGGGATCAAAATCCCCAGGGTACCACCTGCGGTAATGGTTCCGGCCGCTAGGCGAACATTATAGCCAGAGCGGTTCATTGTTTTTGCCGCCATGATCCCCAATATGGTAACCGATGCCCCGACAATCCCCGTCGCCGCAGCAAAAATTGTAGACACAAATAATACCGCCAGGTATAACGCGCCGCGGGTACGAGACAGCATCAGTTGAACAGAGTTAAACAGCCTTTCCATCAACCCTGCCTGTTCCATCAAAATGCCCATAAAGACAAACAAGGGGACTGCCGCCAGCGTTTGCTCCAGCATCACTGAATTAAACTGTAATGTCTGAAGATAGAACACTAGCTTGCCACCAAATCCCCACGCGCCAAAGACAAACCCCAGGAAGATCAGGGTAAAGGAAATCGGAAAGCCAACAAAAATAGCTGCCAGCATGACCGCGATCATCAGCGCTCCAATCATGGTAGCAGACATGCCAAAGGCACCTTTAATGCCGCCTTCTAGACCATCTCCTAACGGCAAAATATTTGGAAAAAAGGTCTCCATGAAAATAGCGCATAGAACAATGATATAAAGAGGTAGGAATCTATCCAGCCACCGACGCCATTGAACGTCCAATTGATAACGACATCTCAGCAATTCTGCTATCCCCTGCAAAATCAGGAATAAGGCGCCAAGAGGCATTGCTGTTCTGGCTGGAGCAAGCGGTGCCATCAACGCTGTATCCATAGAGCGTTCCCAGGTGATCCAGCTTTTGTAGGTGTATTCGGCAGACAACCAGAAAAAGAAAAGCATCGCCGGGAAATAGAATAATAGATATAAAACAGTATCGACACGTGCCTGATTAACTGGCTTCCATGTTCTGAACAGAAAATCTGCACGGATATGCACACCGCGCATCAGCGCATAACCGGCCCCCATCATAAACATCGCCCCAGCGAACATACGGCTGGTATCATAGGCCCAGTCAGTAGGTGCGATAAATAGTTTCCTGGCTACCACCTCATAGACCATGGAGAGCATCACCGGCAGAAGCATAAAACAGGTGATTTTCCCTACCCAATTGCTGAAAATATCGATATTGCCAACGATTTTACGTGATAGGGGATGCATATCCTCTGGTGTCTCACCAGGGGCTTCTGACCGTCGCTCTGCAATCAATTCATCCGTGATGTCCAACTTTTCCATTTCTGGGTCTTGTGCCATTTCCCGCCTCTTTTTTCTTGCATCCGGTATGCCAACCAGCCTAAGGTTCGTGGCATCAGACTGGCTCTGGTTAGATTTTTATTTTTTTTATTTCAAATATTTTAAGAAATCAGAATGCTGATGGTCTTTCCACCCCGCAATAAAGCAGCATGGAAAGACCAAATATTGAAAGCCTACTTCAAGCTGTTAGCATAGGCCATGCCTAGCTGTGCATTTGAAGATTGTGCACCGGCCCAGAATGGAACCGCAACAAGTGCAAAATCTTTTTGTGACTGCCATACTTCAGCAAAGAACGCATTTTCTTTTGAGTTCTTTTCCAACAGAGCATTCGCTGCATTCATATATGCAGGGAAGTAATCTGCTGGTGTGTCTTGCAGAATAACACCATGCTTCGTGGTAAGCTCATGTAATGCCTTACCATTGTCATAGATACGTGCAGAGATACCTTTTGAGAGAGATGCGTTCGCTGCCACTTCAAAAGCTTTCTTCTGATGGTCTGTCAAAGAGTTATAAACATCTTTGTTCAGATACAAATCCGCATTCACAACAACCTGGTGCAGACCCTGCAGATAGTAATGCTTCAGGACTTTGTGAAAACCAAAATCCATATCAGGCTTTGGACAGCACCATTCGGCTGCATCGATTGTACCTTTTTCCAACGCTGGCAGGATATCCCCGCCGCCCATGGCCACAGATGCTACACCAATATCCTTGTATGTCTGACCTGGCAGACCTGGAGGGGTGCGGAATCTGTACTTACGGAAGTCATCCATGGATTTGATAGGCTCTTTAAACCAACCAAGGGCTTCTGGACCCACAGGCTGAAGCATAAAGCCTTTAACATTCATACCCATTTCATCCCAAAGACGATCATACAGCTCTTTACCGCCGCCAAACTGGAACCATGAAAGAAAGGCAATGTTATCGATGCCAACCCCTGCACCGGCAACTGGTGAACCAAACAGCATAGCTGCCGGATGCTTACCTGACCAGTAATGTGTCCATGCAAAACCGCCATCCACAAGACCTGAATCAACAGCATCCAGTGTTTCTTTAACACCAACAACAGCGCCTGCTGGCAGGACTTCAAATGTTACCTCACCACCGGTTAGGGCAGTAACATCAGACATAAAGTCTTTCAGCATTCTTACTTCTGTTGTTTGTGTACCAATAACGGCTTGCACCTTGATATGCACTTCTTTTGCTTGCACAGCTGCTGGAGCTAGCAATACCGCGGCACCGACGCCTGCTGCGGCGATACCCTTTTTAAGTGAAGTTAAACGAGACATGATTTCCTCCCTTGTCTGTTCTACTTTGCGCCTTCCGCTTACTTGCCGGAAAGACAACAGCGAAGGCGGCTGATTGTCCAAAATGCTCCGGCATGTTCCGTTCAAGACTTAAAAATTACGCCCTTGAACCTATCAGAGTATGGTGTTGCTTGACTTTAAATCACACCTATATCCCTAATTCCGTCATATAACATCATCACTGTTAAATAGATTAAGAAGAACAATCCCAAATACGATAACCATCTGTATTTAAGCATTACTCTCATGATCATAGAGGCAAAAAACGCCATAAAGGCAATCGCAAGTGCCAGACCAAAAATCAATAATTGTGTGTCATCACGTGCAATCGCAGCTACCGCCACAATATTGTCAATAGACATAGACACATCTGCCAGTAAGATCGTAAATAGCGCACGCGAAAACTGCGTTTGTTTACCGCTATTTTCAATGCCTGCATCCTCACCTAAAGAACCTTGTGGCAGGGTTTCAACAGTATCGGCATTAAATTCTTTCAGATCTTTGTAAAACCGCCAGCACACCCATGCCAGCAACGCCCCACCAATAATTAATATGCCCTGAATAGCCATAAGTTGCGAGGCCACAATTGCAAAACAGATACGCATACCCGCTGCCATTGCCATGCCAATAAAAATGGCGCGTTTCCGCAATTGTGGCGATAGCCCCGCAGCAGCCATCCCTATAACGAGCGCATTATCACCCGATAAAATTATATCCGCGAAGATTATTTGACCGATATCTGCTATCCACGCCCAGTTCATACCGCATCCTTCAGGATCATATCGGCCGCTTTTTCACCAATCATAATTGCCGGGGCATTGGTATTACCAGAGGTAATGGTCGGCATGATAGAGGCATCTACCACGCGCAAGCCCCTAATGCCATGTACTTTCAGGCGTGCATCCACCACTGCCATCTTGTCCGTGCCCATCTTGCAGGTGCCGGTTGGATGATAAATGGTAGTAGAGGTGTTGCGCGCCCATTGCAAAATATTCTCATAATCATCGCCTACTTCCGCGCCGGGTGAAAATTCAGAAGTGATCTGTTCTTTTACCGGTGAAGTTTTGCATATTTTACGAGCAATACGAATCCCTTCTACTAGCGTATCGCAATCTGTCTTGGTAGCCAGATAATTTGGATAAATCCTTGGGTGATCGCCATAATGGCCGGAGGCCAGCTCCAAATGACCGGCACTTTCCGGACGAAGCTGCAAGACAGAGGCGGTAAAGGCAGAAAAAGGATGCGGCCCATCGGCTGGGCGTGTCGCACTAAAGGGCTGGAGATGAAATTGAATATCCGGGGTTTCCAGCTCAGGCCGTGTTTTTAAAAAGGCCGCCCCAAGCGAGGCCGCCATCGCCATGGGCCCTGTGCGTTTCAGGGCATATTCAAGTGCAATGCCCACCTTTTGAAACAGGCTGCGCACTTCTGTATTGATAGTAGAGCTAGTACATTTAAAGACTGGCCGTGCTTGCAGATGGTCTTGCAAATTCATCCCCACCCCGGCCAGTTCATGGATAGGGGTAATGCCATGCGAGGTTAATTTATCCACCTCGCCAATACCGGACAGCATCAAAATCTGGGGCGAGCCAATAGCCCCCGCGCTTAATATAATTTCGCGGCGTGCCTTTATAACTGTTTCAATCCCGTTTATTTTTGCTCTTATCGCCACCGCTCGGCGCTTATCAAAAATAACGCTTTGTGTATGGGCATGGGTGATGATTTCCAGATTTTTCCGCTTTCTGGCAGGGGCTAGATAGGCACGTGCCGCAGAACAGCGTTGACCATTTTTCATGGTCATCTGAAACATCCCCACCCCTTCCTGATCTTCGCCATTATAATCTGTATAGCGCTTGTACCCTGCGGCAATGGCCGCTTCTGACCAGGCATCAATCACATCGCGCGTCACGCGGTTTTCCGAGACATTTAACGGGCCGCCCTTGCCGCGTACCTCATCAGCTGGCCCTTCCCAATTTTCGGCACGTTTAAAATAGGGCAACACATCATCCCAGCCCCAGCCGCTATTACCCAATTGACGCCAATGGTCAAAATCCTGTTTCTGGCCGCGAACATATAGCAATCCGTTAATAGAGCTACTACCCCCCAGCACCCGCCCGCGTGGCCAGGGAATAGACCGGCCATTGAGCCCCGGATCAGGTTCGGTGTGATAGCACCAATCCGTTGTCGGATTGCCCATTGTTTTAAAATAGCCAATGGGAATATGTATCCAGGGATAGATATCGCGCCCGCCAGCCTCCAGCACAGCAACGCTATATCGGCTATCTTCAGATAGTCGGGCAGCAAGCGCACAGCCGGCAGAACCAGCCCCAATGACAATAAAATCAAACTCCAAACCCATATCCCTTATGAATTTATCATTTTTTGAGACTTTTTGTCTCTATTATTGAAATATAAAACGGTACATGGTTTAATGGCAGGTGCAAGCTTAAAATCAATTATTTTGTGAAAAGCATGATGGACGGCATTACTGATAGCGAAAAACTGGCACCAAATCTGCGGGTAATCCGCATTTTCGAGGTTTTGGCAAAACATCATCAGCCCCTCTCGCCGACCGAGCTGAATTATGAACTGAAAATGCCCAAGCAATCCTTGCACCGGCTATGCAATATGTTGCTGGAGGAAGGCTATCTCTCCAAGACCGGGCGTAAATTATACCCCTCCCCCCGTTTATTGCAGATGGCTTCGGGGCTGGGCACACTGGGGGTAAATAGTACAGCCTGTCATCAAATATTGCGTAAAGTCTCGCACCAGTTTGGCGAGACAGTAAATTTTGTCCGGCCGGAAAAATCCGGCATGAAATATATCGACAGGGTAGAAACAAACTGGGCGTTTCGTATCCTGCTTCCGGTGGGAACACATGTCCCTTTTCACTGTACAGCCAGCGGCAAGACCTATCTTGCGCTGTTGCCCAAGCAAAAACGCGAAAGAATGGCTCGCTCGCTGCTCTTGACCAGGCAAACCCCCCAGACGATTTACACAGCAGAAAATCTGCTAGCGGAATTAGCCAGGATAAGGCGGCAAGGCTATGCGGTGGATAATGAAGAATTTCATAATGAGATGGTCGCCATCGCTGTTCCGGTCACCGATTTAAACGGGGAATATTTTGCCTCGCTTGCTGTACATGGCCCCAGCCCCCGTTTCAAGCTGGAAGATGCGATCCAAAAAATCGATATATTGCGCCAGGCGGCAACCGAAATACAGCTGATGCTGTTTTCCTAGATATCCAGGATAAACACACTGCCACAGAAAAAAGACCCGAAATTTCTCTCGGGCCTTTTGATATCCATATTTTGTT
Organism: Alphaproteobacteria bacterium; assembly: GCA_038121125.1. Lineage (GTDB taxonomy): Bacteria > Pseudomonadota > Alphaproteobacteria > Puniceispirillales > Puniceispirillaceae > JADHLI01. Next base: position 31,088 of record JAYOMZ010000019.1, on the reverse strand, counting down.
TTGCAAAACGTTTCTTAACGCTTTGAGAACTGGAAGCTCCGGCGGGCTTTTGCCTTGCCATATTTTTTCCGTTCCACAACGCGCGGGTCACGGGTCATAAAGCCGCCTGCTTTCAGCGCTGGCCGCAAGCCAGGCTCAAAATAGGTGAGCGCGCGGCTGATACCATGGCGTACCGCCCCTGCCTGACCAGACAGGCCGCCCCCTACGACGGTTGCGATGACATCAAACTCATCCTTGCGCTCTGCTGCTTCAAAAGGCTGCTGCAGGATCATCTGCAGAACCGGACGCGCAAAATAGGCGGTCACATCACGGCCATTAACCGTAATCCGGCCAGAGCCGCGCTTTAGCCATACACGGGCAATCGCGTTTTTACGGCGGCCTGTTGCATAAGAGCGGCCATGCTCGTCAATTTTTGGCTCGGCTGGTGTAGCGGTTTCAACAACTGTTGATTCTGCCAGTGTTTCAAGTGCGGCCATGCCTGTTTCTTCTGTCTGTGTTATTTCTTCAGCCATGACTACCTCTTATTCTTTGGGTTCATACCGGCAACATCCAGCATTTCTGGCTGTTGTGCTTCATGGGGATGTTCTGCACCGGCATAAATATGCAAGTTGGACATTACTTTGCGTCCCAATGGGCCGCGCGGTACCATCCGTTCAACCGCTTTGGAAATCACCCGCTCGGGAAAACGGCCATCCAGCAGCTTGTCTGCGGTGCGTGATTTAATCCCGCCCGGATAGCCTGTATGCCAGTAATAGGTCTTTTGATTGCGCTTATTGCCTGTCAGCTTTACTTTTTCTGCATTGATGACAATCACATGGTCACCGCAATCCATATTCGGGGTATAATCCGGCTTGTGCTTGCCGCGCAGGCGCATTGCCAGAATTGAGGCCAAACGGCCAAGAACAACATCTTCTGCATCGACAAGAATCCATTTCTTGACGATATCTTTGGGTGTTGCCACGTAAGTCCGTGGTAGGGGCATGGGTAAAAACCTCCAACTAAAAACAAAATCAGCTTTTCCAAAAAACGCTCAAAAAAATTAAACAGAGACGTTATGGCAGGCTGGTGAGGCCTTCTTCTAAGGCAGTACACACAAAAGATCAAGCGCTTTATTTTTATCAAAATTTAAAAAAACATTATATTACAATATATTAAAAATAAGGTATTATTTTACCGTATGGTTTCAGGCATAAAAAAACAGCTTTTTAACCCCTGCCGGAATTGTTCTTTTGCCTTGTCCGGCTATTTAGGTAAGACTAGAGGTGGCGTTTTCGATGCCAGAGCTATATTATATGCCCTCACTTATAGACCCTTGATAAGAACCGATACTGACTTTTACGCGCTATGATCATTCTAATCGACAATTATGATAGCTTCACCTGGAATTTATGGCATTTTCTGTCTGATTTGGGCGCAGAGGTTACCACTATCCGCAATGATGCGAAATCGGTGGAAGAGATATTGGCGATGCAGCCTTCCGGCCTTGTCCTCTCGCCTGGCCCCGGCGTGCCAGAGGATGCCGGCATTCTGGTTGATTTGATAAAGGCCGCCCCCGCCAGCCTGCCAATTATGGGGGTATGTTTGGGTCATCAGGCCATTTGCACCGCCTTTGGGGGCAAGCTGAAACATTTCTCGCCGCCCATGCATGGCAAGCTTTCCTATATCACCCATCAAAATCAGGGGATATTTGAAGGCATCGACAGCCAGTTTGTGGTCACCCGCTATCATTCCCTGCTGGCAGATGAGGCCTATTTGCCAGATTGCCTGAATATTACCGCTACCACAGCCGATGGTAAAATTATGGGCTTGCAACATCAAAGCCGGCCTATTCACGGGGTGCAGTTTCATCCTGAATCAATTGCTTCTGCTGGCGGCTACCGGTTATTGCGTGCCTTTCTGGCCTTGACCGGCCAAAATAAATTGCCAGATGAGGCAGAAATGCTACGGCTGGAAAGCCAGCTCCTCGCCCTAGATAAAAAATTCCCGGATCAGGTTCATGTCTGAAAAACTGCATAATATTACCAAGCAAATCATTGATGGAACAGAACTGCCGGAAGCGGTGATGCGCACTGCCTTTGACGAGATTATGGAAGGTCAGGCCACCCCGGTGGAATTGGCCAGTTTTCTGGTATCTTTGCGGATGCGCGGCGAAACGCCCGGGGATATCGCCGCCGGGGCAGCTGTGTTACGCAGCAAAGCCTTGCATATTAATGCCCCGGATGAGGCAATGGATATTGTTGGCACAGGCGGCGATAAAATCGGTACCTATAATATCTCTACCGCAACAGCGATGGTGGTTGCAGGCGCAGGGATTCCGGTTGCCAAACATGGCAACAAGGCGGTTTCTTCCAAAAGCGGGGCAGCAGATGTGCTGTCCATGCTGGGGATCAATATGGAATGCCCGTTTGAAGCGCTGGAAGAAGCGCTGGAAGCGGCAGGTGTGGTGTTTTTAATGGCACCGCGCCATCACGCCGCCATGCGCCATGTCGGCCCTATCCGTGCAGAGCTTGGCGTGCGTACTATTTTTAACTTGCTGGGCCCGCTTTCCAATCCGGCAGGGGTGACGCGGATATTGGTCGGCAGTTTTGATGCGGTATGGCTGCGCCCCTTTGCCGAAGCGCTGGACAGTCTGGGAACACGCCATGCCTGGGTCGTGCATGGGGCAGATGGCCTGGACGAGCTTAGCACTACCGGCACAAACCAGATTACCCAATTGCGTGATGGCCAGATTAAGAGCTTTACCCTTCACCCGTCTGATCTGGGGCTGAAAACCGCCGCAATAGACGATATCAAGGGCGGCAATCCGGAAGTTAATGCCGCTGCCTTGCGCCGCCTTCTGGAAGGAGAAGCAGGGCCTTATCGCGATATTGTATTGCTGAACGCTGCCGGGGCACTGGTCGCAGGCGGGCATGAGACAGAATTATCAGATGCGCTGGCACGCGCCGCAAAGGCTATTGACAGCAAAAAGGCGCTGAATGCGCTGGATGCCTTGATAAATATAACAAATAAAAACACATAATTTCAGATATATGTCAGATACTCTTAATAAAATAAATGAAACAAAGCGCACCGAGATATCTGCGCTGAAACAACAATTCAGCCAGGCAGAATTAGAGGCACGTGCCAAACTGGCCGATGGCCCGAGGGGGTTTATTTCTGCCCTGCAGCGCGCGTCTGAAACCGGATACGGGCTGATAGCCGAGCTGAAAAAAACCTCCCCCTCCAAGGGGCTGATACGCCCGGATTTTGACCCGCCCGTCCTGGCGCGCGCTTATGAAGAAGGCGGAGCAAGCTGTCTTTCGGTTCTGACAGATAAAACCTATTTTCAGGGCGATAACCTGTATTTGCAGGCCGCAAGAGAGGCGGTATCCCTGCCTGTTCTTCGCAAGGATTTTATGATTGACCCTATCCAGATCATCGAGAGCCGCGCTTTGGGGGCTGATTGTATTTTGCTGATTATGGCCTCGCTCTCTCTGGCACAGGCGCGAGAGCTGGAAGCGGCCGCCCATGAATGGGGAATGGATGTGCTGATAGAGGTACATGATGCAGGCGAGCTGGAAAGCGCTTGCCAGCTGCGCTCACCGCTGATGGGAATAAATAACCGCAATTTGAAAACAATGGAAATATCGCTGGAAGTGGGCAAATCCATGCTGCCCCTATTGCCTGATGACCGTATCGCGGTTGCTGAAAGCGGCCTGTTTCATGCCAGCGATCTGGCAGAAATGGCCGCAGCCGGTGCCAGATGTTTTCTGATAGGCGAAAGTTTGATGCGCGCACAAGATGTTTGCCAGGCAACCAAAGATATCCTTGCCAACCCCGTAGCTGGTAAATAATCAAAAAAAAACAAGGAGGGAGATAAAGAGATGGCTGATTTTACGCATTTCACCCATGATGGCCGTCCGCAAATGGTAAATGTGGGCGAGAAGGATGAGACCAGCCGCACAGCGATTGCCACAGGACAGGTTTTTGTCCAAAAATCCACCCTTTTGGCGGTGCGCGAGGGCGGGCTAAAAAAGGGTGATGTGCTATCGGTGGCGCAGCTGGCCGGCATTATGGGGGCAAAAAAAACCAGCGAGCTTATCCCCCTATGCCACCCGTTAAGCCTTAGCCATATTGATGTCTCTCTGGCGCTGAACGAGGCAGATTGTGCCATTGATATCCGCGCGGAATGCCACCTGAGAGGCCGGACAGGGGTAGAGATGGAGGCGCTGACAGCTGTCAGCATTGCCGCCCTGACCGTCTATGATATGTGCAAGGCTATCGATAAGAATATGCAAATCGGCCAGATAGAATTAATCCATAAATCTGGTGGCAAATCAGGTGATTTTGATAAGAAATGACTGAGCTAAAACCCGTTGCAGAGGCACAGGAAGCCATTTTTTCGATGATGGGGCGTGCGCCCGGCGAGACACTCGCCCTGCAAGCGGCAGCTGGCCGTATATTGGCAGAAGATATCAGCGCTCTTATCCCCCATCCTGCGGCCGATATCTCGGCAATGGATGGCTATGCTGTGCAATCTGGCGGGGCAGCCTTATCGGCCGGTGACAAATTTCAGATTACAGGTGAATCCGCCGCCGGGCATATCGCTGCAACAGCGATGGAACGCGGCCAGGCAATGCGTATTTTTACCGGTGCCTATCTGCCGGAAGGGGCAGATGCTATCGCCTTGCAAGAAGATGTCCGAAAAGAAGGCGAAGATATTATTTTGCAAGAAGGCGTAAAGCCCGGGCAGTTTGTGCGTCCAAAAGGGCTGGATTTCAATGAAGGCGAGGTAATTTTATCCTCTGGTACACCGCTTGGCGCGCGCCATCTGGCACTGGCAGGGCTGGCAGGGCATACAAAGCTGCCTGTCCGAAAAAAGCCGGTAGTGGCTATCCTATCCAGTGGTGATGAGCTAGTAGAGGTCGGCACGCCCCCGAAAATCGGCCAGCTTGTCAATTCCAACAGCGTTTTTTTACGCCATGCGCTGGAACAAACCGGCGCAGAAGTCATTGATTTGGGCATTATCGGGGATAGGGCGGGTGCGCTTATCTCTGCTCTGGAAGCCGGGCTGGCAAGATATGGCCAGTTTGACCTGATCATCTGTACAGGCGGGGCTTCGGTTGGCAATCATGACCATATCGCGTCTGATTTAATGGCCGATAGTGCAGCAGAAATAGATTTTTGGCGTATCGCCATGCGACCGGGCAAACCGCTGATCGCGGCAAGCTGGCAAAACATCCCCTTTTTAGGCCTGCCAGGCAATCCGGTTTCCGCAGGCGTATGCAGCCTTGTCTTTGTTTTGCCATCGATACGGGTTTTTCTTGGCCTCCCTGCCCTGCCCGAAACACGCCTCATGCCTCTGGCAGAGGATATGCCGGAAAATGACCGTCGCCAGGATTATATCCGCGCCCAACATGTTACCAATTCGCACGGCCAGCTTTGCGTTAAACCCTTTGGCAAGCAGGATAGCTCCATGTTGCGTAATTTTTGCCATGCCGAGCTGCTTATTGTGCGCCCGCCCCATGCAAAGGCTGCACTGGCTGGCGAAAATGTGCCGGTGATGGATATTCCTGCCAGCCTGTAATCCCTGCCCCTCCATCCCCCGAAGTTCAAATTTTTTGAAATATTCTTGATTTGTTCTTTTGTCTTAGCTAGAACATAAACAGAACATGATTGATTGCCGCGATAATATCAGGGCATTTTTGGCAGCATCCGGAATAGAGGAGCATATTCATGCTTACCGAAAAACAGCATCAGCTTTTGACTTTCCTGATTGAACATCAGGCTGAACATGATATTTCCCCTTCCTTTGATGAAATGCGCCAGGCGGTCGGGCTGGCCAGTAAATCAGGTATTCATCGGCTGATATCCGGGCTGGAAGAGCGCGGCTATATTCGCAAATTGGCTAACCGGGCCCGCGCCATCGAGATTTTGCGCCACCCCGGGGCGGCCACAAAACCGGAAAGCAATATTATCCACCCGGATTTTGGGACAGGCCAAAGCGGTTCAGGCACGGTAGAGCTGCCCTTGCTTGGGCGCATTGCCGCTGGCACCCCTATCGAAGCCTTGTCTGATCCGACCAGCTATATGAGCGTACCAGAGGGACTGGTTTCCGGCGGCGAGCATTTCGCCCTCGAAATTGTCGGTGATTCCATGATCAATGCCGGCATCCATGAGGGGGACACGGTTATTATCAAACGCACAGATCAGGCCAATAGCGGGGATATAGTGGTCGCACTGGTTGAAGAGCATGAAGCGACTTTGAAAACCCTGCGCAAGGAGCCTGGCCGAATTGGGCTGGAAGCGGCCAACCCCAATTACGAGACCCGCTATTTCGAAACCGATCAGGTACGGATTCAGGGGCGGCTTACCGGGCTGGTGCGCCGCTATTAAAAGGGGGATGGCATTTATATTCTGGTTTTGGCACATTGCTTAAAGATAAAACAATATTTATCTGAAAATAAAACAAATACCTGATATTATTTTTTCCGTCTAGATAGTGTATTTTCTGCCCGTCCCGGCAGGGATATAGCGGTTCTTCTGCGCTAATAATATAATCAAACCCCGCCCCGCACAGATGGCTAAGGGCGCGGCGATAGCGGGCAAAGGCAAGGGTTTTTGGCCAGGTGTGATGCTGGCCTTCCAAATGAAAGGCAAGCGGCAATATGCAATAGGAACTATCCGGGCAATCTGCGCTTTTCAAACGCTGCTTCCCCAGCATAATCGCAACATGGCTTTGCCAGAAATCGGATAATTTGCCGGTTGCAAGCAGATGGCCTTTATCGCTACGCACCACCATAACAGGCTGTTGATTGGCCATAAGAAAACCACCATCCGGCGCAGGCGTCATTATCCAGATAATAGCAGAAAGGCCAGCTCTGCCATTGGCCTTAAACCAAATATCAAAATCCTGGCAATTAGACATAACAGCCCCCAGACCAGATGATATCTGTCAGATATTTTTAACGCCAAGAGTGCCATTTTATGATCAGACATGTTATACCCCCTAAAAACAAAATGCTGTTCTCAGCCCCCTATTATAGAGACAAGGTATTAATAAAAGATGAGCGTTATCACTCGATTTGCCCCTTCTCCTACCGGCTATCTGCATATTGGCGGGGCACGAACCGCGCTATTTAACTATTTATTTGCTGCCCATCACGGCGGAAAATATCTGCTTCGCATTGAAGATACTGACAAAAAACGCTCCACCCCCGAAGCAGTAGAGGCTATTCATGCCGGTTTGTGCTGGCTTGGCCTGCAAGGGGCAGAAGAAGCACTATTGCAATCCAGCCGCCAGGAACAGCATCAAAAGGCTGCCTTTGCGATGCTGGAGCGCGGTACCGCCTATAAATGCTATCTTGGCACAGAAGAGCTGGAAGCCATCCGCATAAAGGCCAAGGAAGACGGCGTGCCGGTACGCTCGCCCTGGCGCGACAAAACAGATGCCCCGCAAGATGCCCCTTTTACCATTCGGCTAAAAATGCCCGAAACAGGCGAGACAGTGATAGAAGATATGGTTCAGGGGCGTGTCACTATTCGCCATGATCAGCTCGATGATATGATCCTGCTGCGCAGTGATGGCAGCCCCACCTATATGCTGGCGGTGGTGGTGGATGACCATGATATGGGCATTACCCATGTTATTCGCGGCGATGACCATCTCAATAATGCCTTTCGCCAATATCATATCTATCAGGGGCTTGGCTGGGACGTGCCGGTTTTCGGGCATATTCCGCTCATTCACGGGCCGGATGGGGCAAAATTATCGAAACGGCATGGCGCGCTGGGTGTGGATGCCTATCAGGAAATGGGCTATCTGCCAGAAGCGATGCTGAATTATCTGGCACGGCTGGGCTGGTCACATGGCGATGACGAGCTGTTTAGTCTGCAACAGGCCATTGACTGGTTTGATGGCAGCCATATCGGCAAAAGCGCCGCCCGATTTGATTTTGACAAACTGAAATCGGTCAATCATCACTGGATGCGCCAGGCTGACCCGGCCAGGCTGGCAGAGATGGTCATGGAACAAAGCCCGGCCGGGGTTGCCCAAACCAGGGGCTGGCTAGAGGCGATGATGTCGCTCTTTACCGAACGCGCACAAACCATTCCAGAGCTGGTAGAAATGAGCAAATGGCTGTTTTGTGCCGGTGCACCAGAGATAGCTGATGAAGCACAGGCCTTGCTGACACAAGAGGCCAAAAGCCGCCTTCAGGCCTTTTGCGACTTTATGGCAGATGCCCCAGAAAACCTTGCGGCGTTTGAGCCGGCCTTTAAGGAATGGATGGGCGATAACGGGCTGAAAATGAAAGATATTGGCCTGCCGTTACGCGCCGCGCTTACCGGTACAAAAACCGCGCCCTCGATCATAGATATTATTGTCATTTTAGGCCGGGAAGAAGTACAAAGAAGAATACAAGATATTTGCAAATAATCGCAGAAACAGCTTATACTAACGCTCCATAAGACAAGGTGCGTTTCGGGGAAAAAATAAATGTCTGATATAATTAGCAATAAAACTGTAACTCTTACCGATAACCAGACTGGAAGCAGTGTTGACCTGCCGCTTCTGGGGGGTAGCATTGGCCCGGATGTTATTGATATTCGCAAGCTTTATGCACAGACAGGGCAATTCACATTTGACCCGGGATACGGGGCTACGGGCTCTTGTCTTTCCAGCCTGACCTATATTGACGGGGATCAGGGCGTATTATTGCATCGCGGCTATCCGATTGAGCAGCTGGCCGACCAGTCCGATTTTCTGGAAGTTGCCTATTTATTGCTAAATGGCGAGCTGCCTAACAAAACAGAACGCGATAAATTTGTTACCTCTATCACCAACCATACAATGGTGCATGAACAGCTTTCAGCCTTTTTCAGAGGGTTTCGCCGGGACGCTCACCCGATGGCTATCCTGTGCGGGGTAACTGGTGCGCTTTCTGCCTTTTATCATGATTCTACCGATATTAATGATGAACAGCAGCGGATGGTCGCCTCGCATCGCTTGATCGCCAAAATGCCGACTTTGGCAGCGATGGCCTATAAATATTCTATCGGCCAGCCTTTCAATTATCCGCGCAACAATCTGAATTATGCCGAAAACTTCCTGCATATGTGTTTTGCTGTCCCGGCAGAGGAATATGAGATTGATCCTGTTATAGCTGATGCGATGGACAAGATTTTCATTCTGCATGCCGACCATGAACAAAATGCCTCTACCTCAACCGTGCGTCTGGCTGGCTCATCCGGGGCAAACCCTTTTGCCTGTATTGCAGCCGGTATTGCCTCTTTATGGGGGCCTGCCCATGGCGGGGCGAATGAGGCGGTTTTGAATATGCTGAATGAAATTGGTGATAAATCAAATATCAAAACCTTTGTGGACAAGGCAAAGGACAAGGATGATCCCTTCCGCCTGTTCGGTTTTGGCCACCGCGTATATAAAAATTATGATCCGCGCGCACAGGTATTGCGTGAATCCTGCCATGAAGTGCTGAACAAGCTGGGGGTAGAAGACCCGTTGCTGGAACTGGCGATGGAGCTGGAAGAGCTGGCGCTGAAAGACCCCTATTTCATTGAGAAAAAACTCTATCCAAATGTGGATTTCTATTCCGGGATTATTCTGAAAGCGATGAATTTTCCAACTTCCATGTTTACGGTTCTGTTTGCAGTTGCCCGTACAGTTGGCTGGATTTCACAATGGAAAGAAATGATCGAGGATGATACCCAGCGTATCGGGCGTCCACGCCAGCTTTATGTAGGGCCTGCCCAGCGTGATTTTACCCCTCTGGACAAGCGCGGTTAAATATTGGACGATAATTTTTCATGACAAAGTTTGCAGAGCGGTTTTTAATCGCTCTGCAAATTTTTTGCCGTCCGGACTGAGAACAGATTTCAGCTGTTCTGACATTTTTTTCCCCTCTTTATTCCTATTTTCAATATCGCCTAATCCCTGTTCTGTAAGGGCGGTGATATTTTCTGCCCTCAAATGCGGCGGCAGCAAAAAGGGATAAAAATGACTGCCCAGAATAATATCCGGCAATACAGGGGTTGCTGGCTTGTAGAACCATTTCGCAAATATCCGGTTGGCCAGCGATAAATGATAGATCACCAGACCCGGCACGCCGGCAATCGCTGCCTCCAGCGTTACCGTACCCGAACAGGCAATCATAAAATGTGCCTCTTTAAAGGCCTGGCTGGCCGGCAGGGCATTTAGAACGATCACCTGACCTGTTTCAGATTTTTCCAGTATTTCTGCAGCCTGATCATGTAAATGCGGCAAAAGGGGTAGCGAGAATCTAATCGAGGGGTTCTTTTGCATCAGCTGGAAGGCCGCCTCCAGCATCACTGGCAAATGCCGGGCTATTTCTGCGGCACGGCTGCCCGGCAATAATAAAATATGCTCCCCCCCTTTCTTATTGGGAAAGGGGCGGCATTGCCCGTCACTATCAGGATGACCCACAAAGACAGCCTCTACAGGCAGGTCAGAAAAATAGGTTGGCTCAAACGGGAATAAACAGAAAATATGGTCAAAATATTGCCCGAATTTTTTTGCCCGCCATGCCCCCCAGGCCCAGACAGTCGGGGCAACCATATGGATAAGTTTAGGCTGATAGGCCTTGCCCGCAAGAGCTGTGCGTAACCGTTTGGCAAAGCGCAGGGAAAATCCCTTGCTATCTATGGTAAACACATATTCCGGCTCGCGCGCTAATATGTCAGCGATAAGCCTGTCTGCCAGCTTTGAAAGAGTGCGAAAACTGGCCAGGGCTTCACCAAAGCCAATGATAGACAGGCTATCCATATCCCCAAGGGGGAAAAGCCCGGCTTTTTGCATTTTTGCCCCGCCTATCCCGAACCATCTAATGCCCGGAAACACCTCTTTTGCCGCTACCATCAATTGGGCTGCCAGCCTGTCGCCTGAGGCCTCTCCTGCCAGAATGAAGGCTGAAACAGGCATTATTTTTCCTCTGGATTATTTTCAAAAAGGGCAGGACTTTCCAGACGGGTTGTCAGGATCATCCGGTGGTCGCCAAGTACGGCTTCAACGGCTTCCAGAGTATCTGCCAGCATGGTGTGGGATGCCTCTACCGCTAAAACCTGCACCCCTGCCCTTGCCAGACTTTCTATCGTTTCGATGCCAATAACCGGGCTATCCAGTGCCTTATCCTGCCGACTTTTGGCCATTTTGACAAAAACTGCGCCATCTGCTGTGTCATCTATCAGCTCTGCTGTTCTGGCAATCATGGCAGCCGTTCCTTCTGCCGCCTCTATGGCCAATATTCTGTGTTGCTGGGCTATTACTGCCTGTCCCACATCCAGATGCCCTATATCTGACAATAGCTGTACCCCTGTGCGAAGGGCGGCTTCCTCGCCTTCATTAAGCGGGCGGCCAAAATGATAGCCCCTGGGCAATAAACGTTCTGGCAGAAAAACTGTATTGGGCAGAATGGTCATCTGATGGCTGGCAAAATATTCCGATAGCAGCCTGAGGGCTTTGTCATCACCCTTTAACGCCAGCCGCCCCAGCAAGGCCGCCCCTGCACTATCTAGCTTTAATTGGCGCAAGGAAGGGCGGGTGAATTTGCCTGCCAGCAATAACCTGTCACAGCCAGACTGGCCAAGTGCCCTTGTAACCGCCTTTAACTGACCCGGGGCAAAGAGGGCATACTCAAAGGCTGAAAAATCTGCATCTGACTGGCCTTCCAGACAGATGATAAAAGGGCGCTCTCCTTTTGACTGGGCGGCTTGTGCCAGCTCTAGCGGAAGCGTGCCGCGTGCTGCAATAATACCAAGCCGTCCCATAAGATATCCCTATTTTTGGGGCTGGCAGAGGGCGCGATCTGCCCCCTCTTCGATGAATTGCACCAGCTTATCCACCATATCATGCTCGCCCAGCTCTGCCTTGGTTTTAGCCAGATTTTCCTTGAACAAACCTTCGGATGCGAACAGGCCTGCATAGGCTTTTTTCAGAGCCGTCAGCGCTTCTTTTTCAAATCCGCGCCGGCGCAAGCCAACAATATTCAGCCCGTGCAATGCCCCTCTTGGCCCGGAAGCAAGACCATAGGGGATAACATCTGCGGTAACCGCTGTTCCGCCGCCAATAATGGCGTGCTCGCCAATACGCACAAATTGGTGGATGGCTGAATAGCCCCCCAAATAGGCATAATCCCCGATAGTGACATGGCCGCCTACCCCGACATGATTTGCCAAAATCACATGATTGCCGACCACACAATCATGGGCGATATGCGCGCCTACATAAAACAGGTTGTTATCGCCAATGACGGTTTTCATATCCCCGACTTTTGTGCCCGGATGCATGGTCACATATTCGCGCATCAGATTATTTTCGCCAATAATCAGCTCCGATGCCTCGCCCTCATAACGGGTATGCTGCGGGGCAAGACCAATGGCAGCAAAAGGAAAAACCTCGCACCCTGCACCAATACGTGTATGGCCATCTATCACAACATGGCTGTGAATTTTGATATTATCGCCCAGCTGGACATTATCACCAATAACCGAATAGGGGCCGATTTCAATATTTTGGCCAAGCCGGGCTTTCGGCGAGATGATAGCTGTTGGATGTTGGGTAACGCTCATTTAATCAGCTATCCTTATCTACGATCATGGCAGAAAATTCTGCCTGATTAACCACTTTTCCATCAACTATTCCGGTACCGGAAAATTTCCATAGCAAGTTGCGGCCTGCTATTTTCTCGACGTGCATTTCCAGCAGATCGCCCGGGCGTACAGGGGTTTTGAATTTGGTGTTATTGACAGATGCCAGAAAAACCAGCTTGTCTTCGGCTTCCGCGCCAAGGCTAAGCGCGGCCAGTGCGCCGGCTGTTTGTGCCATAGCCTCGACAATCAAAACGCCCGGCATAACAGGGTTGCCTGGAAAATGCCCGACAAAATATGGCTCATTTCCGCTAACCGCCTTTATCCCCACCGCAGATTGCCCCAGCTTTATATCCCTGATTTTATCTATCAGCAAAAAAGGCGCACGGTGCGGCAATAATTTTTCAATATCCGCATATCCCAATATTGTATCGTCACTCATGTTATTCTTCCCCTTTTTAACGCTGTTTTATCCTATAGATAGCCGCCGGGTTTCGCTAGGATTTAGATGAGGTGTTTTTGCGCCGGGCATTGGCCATTTGAAGCCAGAACTCGCGTGCCGGCATCGCTGGAAAGCCGGCATAGGTGCCTGCCTTTTCAATATCCTTTGTCACACCTGATTTAGAGGCAATCACCACATTATCGGCTATATGGATATGATCGCCAATGCCGACCTGCCCGCCAATGATACTGTTTTTACCTATCTCGACACTGCCAGCGATACCGGCCTGGCCAAGAATAATCACATTATCGGCAATCACCACATTATGGGCGATATGACATTGATTATCTATCATGACATACTCGCCAATGATGGTGTCATCCAGCGCGCCCCTGTCAATTGTCACGCCTGCACCAATATCGCACCCCTTGCCGATAATCACCTGCCCCAAATGCGGCAGGACTTGCAGATCCCCCCCCTGCCCGTCAAAGCTAAAACCGCGCTTGCCAATAACACAATGGGCTTCTGTTTTTACACCCTCGCCACATACCAGATTTGAAAGCACATTATGTGCGCCAATCTGGCAATCTGCGCCAAGAGATACATTTCCAGTTAAAACCGTATGCGCGCCAATCTGACATCCTGGCCCAACGATACAATCAGCGCCAATAACCGCAAAAGCCTCAACCCTGGCCGTGGGGTCAATTTTGGCATCGCGGTGAATATCGGCCAGCGCGGAAATGCCAGGCTGTTGCAAGGATGGCGGAAACATTAATGCCAGAACGCGGCCAAAGGCTGCTCGCGGGCGCGATGCAACCAGAATAACCGGCTCTATCAGCTCTTTTTGCAGCTCTTCTGCCAGCTCGGCAGAGGTCAGGCATACCAGCCCGGAAATCGCCTTAACCTCGGCAATATATTTTTTATGCGTGAGAAGAACCAGCGCACCTGAAACAGGGGCAGCTATGCTGGTCACACTGTCTATCTGCTGTTCCGGGCGGCCTGTTATCAGCTGAATTTCACAATCCGTGCATAATTCGGATATCGGCCAGCTTTTAGCGGCTTTGTGAACTCTGCCAGATGTGCGCCCCATCCCCTACTCGCTTTTTGTCTTGGTTGGCTCGCTTATTTCCAGCTGAGCGTCCTTTGTACGGATATTCAGCCGCTCCAGCACATCATCGGTGATATTCAGCTGATTGCGAAAAATCAAAAGCTGCTCTTCTTTAAACACCAGATCGATATTCAGCGCAGATGCCCGTTCTGCAACAATGGTGGTGGCCAATTGTCTGATTTTGTCCTGGGCTTGCTGCAAGGCTCTATCCAGGGATTGTCTTTTATTTTGAATATCCTGTTGAACAGCAGCCACTTCGCGCTGAAAGGCGCGAACTTCTTCTTGATAGGCTTCTTCTGAAATCAGGCTCTGACGCGCTTTAAGCTCTTTTTCCTTTGCCAGAAGCTGTACTTCTTTTTCTGCAAATTCTTTTTGGAACTCTTCGCTCTTGGTGTCCAGCAATGCACGCACCCGCTCTGTGGCTTCGGATTCCCGGATTATACGTGCCAGATCAATCACCGCGACCCGCTGTACCGCAAAACGCTCGCTGGCATCCTGAGCCATAGCTGGCAAGGGCATGAAAAATACCGCCATCCAGAACATTGCCGATGCCATGACAAGATAACGCAAGGGATTATGTGCTCTAGATTTATCCGGATAAAAATGCATTTTATACCTTTTTGCGCGTCTTAAAAGCGTGTGCCGATGTTGAACTGAAAGCGTTTTAGTTGATCATGCGAGGATTTTGAAATCGCATCTGCCCAGTAAAAGGTCAAAGGCCCGATAGCGGTATCCCATAAAAAACCAAAGCCGATAGATTGACGCAGCTTATCATCATCTGCCCCTGTTACCCCGGTTGGATAATCCGTATCCCAGACAGAGCCAAAATCGGAAAAGAGTGTCCAGCGAATACCCAAATCATCGCTCAGCCCAAGGCTGGATATCAGCTCTACCGAGCCGGAATACATATAATTGCCGCCAACAGCTGAATCTGTGCCGGTATCGCGCGGGCCAATACCGCTGCCATCAAAGCCCCTTACCTGGCGCCCCCCAAGGAAGAAACGCCCGGACTGGGATACTTTTTCATCCAGCCCTTCAACAAAGCCTGCCCGGCCACGAACCCCCAGCACCAGAGAATTAAAGAAATAAGGCTGGTAATAGGCCGCCCGTAAATTGGTACGCAGATAATTTACATCCCCGCCAATTCCGGCATAATCCTGACTGGCTTCCAGCAAATAGCCCTCGCTCGGGTCAAAACGGTTATTCAGGGTATCGCGGCCAAGCGTATAGGAAATAGTGGATTCTGTGGCGCTTCTGCCTTCATCACCGGTAACCGAAGTGGCGGTTGTGCTTTTCTGCACCGTGTCTTTGGTTACAAACCCGTATCCAAAACGGTGATAATAATCCCTGGCAGCATTAAAAGAGGCAGAGGTTTGCAAGCCCTGTGTTTCGACCTCTACAGTGGTTTCTTTGACCTGTTCCTTGAACAGCTCGATACTGCCGCGCAGATTGCGATCAAATAGATATGGCTCTGTCAGCCCAACGCGGTAATCGGCACGTGTATCCGAGCTTGAAATGGCAAAATTTGTGGCCCGGCCCGAACCCAGAAAATTCCGCTCCTTAATTCCCAGGGTCAGCGTGGTCTTATCAATAGAGGAATAGCCAAGCCCGACAGAAAAATCGCCTGTGGGTTGTTCTTCTACATCAAATTGGACAACAGATTGAACCTCGGTTGAGCCGGGAAGTGTTTGCACATCCACTTTACGGAAAAAGCCCAGCCCGCGTACCTTGCGCAGCGATCTGTCTATCTTTAGCTGGTTATAGGCATCGCCCTCTACCAGTTCCAATTCGCGGCGCACCACATTATCCAGAGTGCGCGAATTATTAATCACCTCAATCCGCTCAACGAAATTCTTGGTCGCCGCACCGATATTAATCTGCACATTCAATGTTTGCGTTTCCGGGTCGGTAAATACTTCCGGGGTTACATTGACAAAAGCATAGCCAAAATTACCCAGCTCATTGGTGATATTTAGCAGCCCCTCTTCAATAGCGCGCACATCATACCAGTCCCCTTCTTCCAGCTGAATAAGATCGCGCAACTGGCTGACATCAACCGATTCAATCTCCGAGGTAAAGCTGATATCCTTTAGACGGTAACGCGGGCCTTCCTTCAAAGAAAAGGTTACCGCAAAGCCGGAACGATCCGATAACAGCCCGCCTTGTGCGCGCACCACATCAATATCGGCATATCCGCGGCTCAGGTAAAACTGGCGCAACAGCCGCACATCATAATCCAGCCGGCCGGGATCATATTTATCTGTTGAGCTAAAAAGCGCCCACCACCGCTCTACACGGCTGGAAATAATCTGGCGCAAGGCATAATCAGAAAAGGCAGAATTGCCCAGAAACCGAATAGACTGAATTTTAATCAGCGGGCCTTCATCCACCTCAAAGACAAGGTCGACACGGTTATTGTCCTGACGGATGATTTTTGGCACGACACTGGCAGCAAAACGCCCTGACAAACGATAAATCTCCAGCAAACGCTGGGTTGCTGTGCGGGCTACCTCTGCTGTATAGACCCGGCGCGGCTGTACATCCAGCTCGGCAAGCAACCGCTCATCGGTCAGCACATCATTACCTTCAATATTTATGCGGCTGATGATGGGGTTCTCTACAATCTCGATAATCACCTGATTGCCGGAACGTGAAATGCTGACATTTTCAAACAGATTGGTAGCGAACAAGCTGCCTATCGCGTGATCCAGTGCCTGAAGGTCAATCTCGTCGCCTGTCTTTATCGGCAAATAGGCCAGGATAGTGGCATCGGTTACCCGCTCATTGCCCTCAACCAGAATAGCTTCCACTCTAAAGCGGTCTGCTGCTGACTGCGCCAGAGAAACAGAAGACAGCCCGACGGCAAAAAGCAGGGCTGTTGAAAATAGAATCTTCCTAAGCAGAAGCATCTGAAACCTCATTTTTATAAAACGAAACTGTTTTATCTGATTCACCGCGCTGAGTATAAGCTGTAAACGGCTATTTTTGCAAAAAACTTTACCAGAGAATAGCGCCTAGCCCCAGTTTGTGAACTTTCTAACAATATCTAACGAAATAACGACTACCATCAGGGATAATAACAGGCTTACCCCCACCCGATTTAATTTATCCTGAACCCCGTCTGGCAAAGGCTTGCCAATAACCGCCTCTATCAGAAAAAACACCAGATGACCGCCATCCAGAGCAGGTATCGGAAATAAATTGATAAGCCCCAAATTAATCGAAATCAGGGCGGTGAAAATTATAAAGGCAGCCAGTCCCTGTTGCGCAGCATCAGCAGATAATTCAGCAATTCGCACCGGCCCGCCTATTTCACCGCTACTGGCCTGACCGGTGACAAGCCGGCCAATCCCGCGCAACATGACCGCACACAAATTAACGGTATCAATAGTGGCAGTATATAGTGCTTCTGCAACGCCTAACTTACGAAACTCCCCTGCAGCCGAAGAGCGAACCCCCAGCACCCCGTAATGCAGATCATATTCCTCGGAATAGGCAGATTTAAGCGTTACCGGCAGGGTAAATTTATCCCCGCGCCTGTCTATCTCAAACAATAATTCCCGGTTCGGGTTTTCAAAGATGATCGCGCGCATCTCATTGAAATCATCAATATTTACGCCATCGATAGCGAGGATTTTATCGCCTTCTTTCAGCCCGGCCTCTATGGCTGCGCCTTCTTCCATAACCTCGCCAATGACAGGCGGGATAAAGGCTTTGCCAGCCCCCATATAAATGCCGGCAAATAGCAATATCCCCAACAGGAAATTGGCTATCGGCCCCGCCGCGACAATACCGATACGCTGAAACACACCTGCCCCGGCAAAACTGCCCTCAATCCGGCGCGCCGAAGCAGACGCAATACTGGCAGCATTTTGATCGCCGCGCATTTTCACATAGCCCCCAAGGGGAAGTGCGGCAATACGCCAGCGCGTACCTTGCCTGTCCATCCAGGCATATAGCTCGGGGCCAAAGCCGATAGAAAACACCTCTACGACCACCCCGGCACGTCTGGCAGCCCAGTAATGACCCAGCTCGTGAATAAAAACGATAGGCGTTATCACCAGCAGAAAAAACAGAATTTGATTGAAACCACCCAGTTCCGGCATTTTATTTTATCCTGTTATAACAAAGGGGGTACGGGTCTTGCTTGCACCAAAAAACATCTGTCAGTATCGCAATTTTCATGCCGACTGGCTGATTGTTTTTAATCCAGCTAAGAAAGGGATGCAATTATCTTTGCCGAATTTCTCTATCCAGTGCTATTACCGCCTCATAGGAATCGGCCTTAATACCGCTATCGCCTTTTGCCAATGCCCCCTCAACGATAGCTGCAATATCGGCAAAACCAATCTTTCCGGCCAGAAATTCTGCAACCGCTATTTCATTTGCCGCATTTAAAATAATCGCTTGCTCTGCTGGCTGACCCAGCACCTGTCTTGCAAGGGAAAAACAGGGAAATTTTTTCCCGTCTATCGGGGCAAAATCCAGCTGCAAGGCTTGTGTGAAGTCAAATTCCTGTCCCTGCCAGCCAAGCCGGTCAGGCCAGCCAAGCGCATAGGAAATCGGCACCCGCATATCAGCTATTCCCAATTGGGCAAGCCAGCTGCCATCTTTAAACCCGACCAGACCGTGAATTGAGGATTGCGGATGGATAATGGCATCCAGCTTTTCTGCCCCGCGGTCAAACAGCCAGGCTGCCTCTATCAGCTCCAGCCCCTTATTCATCATGGTTGCGCTATCAATGGTAACCTTTGGCCCCATAGACCAATTTGGATGCGACAAGGCCTGTCCGATGGTCACATTTTGCATCTCCGCCACCGACATTTCGCGAAAAGGTCCGCCAGAAGCGGTAAGAATAATCTTTTCAATATCTGCCTGATTTTCATATCTAAGGCATTGAAATATAGCGTTATGTTCTGAATCAATTGGCAAAAGGGTTGCCCCGTTCTTTTCGGCTGCCGGCATAATCAGATGCCCGGCTGCGACCAGCGTTTCCTTGTTTGCCAGTGCAATATTTTGCCCGGCCTCTACCGCCCGCCAGACAGGGGCAAGCCCGGCCAGCCCGACTATGGCAGCAACCAGCAAATCCACCTTTTGTGCGGCGACATCCTCCAGGGCTTTTTGCCCTGCCAATACTGTAATTCCTGACCCGGCCAGCAACTCGCACAGGGGTGTATAAAATGCCTTGTCAGCTATCACCACATAAGAGGGCTGAAATTCCTGTGCCAGCTGAGCAAGGCTGTGATAATCGCTATTGGCACTAAGGGCATGAAGGGAAAATTTATCCGGATGCTCTCTTACCAGCGACAGGGTACTGCTGCCAACCGAACCGGTAGCCCCGAAAACAGTTAATCGTTTTTTTCCTGTCATCTATATCCATCCATCCCCAAAATTACTGGGGCTGCAGATTGCCAAGCAGGGCTATATCGCTTGCCAGTGCCCATGCCGCCACAGGCAGGGTCGTCATATAGCCGTCAAATCTGTCCAATGCCCCGCCATGGCCAGGTACCAGCTGGCCACTATCTTTAATGCCCAAACGGCGCTTCATGGCGCTTTCATACAAATCGCCCATTT
Source organism: Alphaproteobacteria bacterium (assembly GCA_038121125.1). GTDB lineage: Bacteria > Pseudomonadota > Alphaproteobacteria > Puniceispirillales > Puniceispirillaceae > JADHLI01. The sequence goes on along the minus strand of JAYOMZ010000019.1, from coordinate 11,364 downwards.
GCGATAAAATGGCCAGCCCCGCAACCAGCGCGCCAAGAGCAACGCTCAAATGCATTTGCCAGAAACCATAGAGTGCTGCCTCTGCTGCGATGAGAGCAAACAAAATACCGCCTATAGAGCCCGCCCATGTTTTGGAGGGGCTAAAGGCAGGGGCAAGTTTGGGCCCGCCTATAATCCGCCCGGAAAAATATGCCCCGATATCACTGGCCGAAATAATTATCGCCAGGGATATCAGCATAAATGCCCCTTCTGGCCGGGCAGAAAAATAGGACAAACAATAAATCGTTGCTGCCAGCAACAGCATAAATAGCGCCTCCCCCCTGCCCAGTAACACATATGCCCCCAGTGCCAGACCGGCTATTATCGCTATGGCAAGAGGGATAGAGATCACATCGCTTTCAGACAGGATGGGCAGTAAAAACACCCCCATCATCAGGCAGATTGCCAGTATACGCCGGACAACAGATACCCCCCTGCCCAGCAATGTACAGGCTTCATAGACTACCCAGATAGCGGCAAAGCCCGTGCCAATAAGGATATAGGGATAGCCTGCCAGAACAGGTATCAGGATAGGAAGAAAAAACAAAAACCCTAGCAGACGCGCCCATAAATCTGAACGATCAAGTGCCATGTGCTAGGCCAACTTTTCTTCGCTAGCATCATTTTTATCAGAGATATGGCCTGTTGAATCACCGCCAAAACGGCGCCGACGCAGATAAAAGCTGTTAATTGCCTTGCCCAGCTCATCTGCATCAAAATCCGGCCAGAAAGTTTCCGTAAAATACAGCTCTGCATAGCTGAGATCCCAAAGCAGGAAATTCGATAAACGCTGCTCGCCACCTGTTCGGATCAACATATCCACAGGAGGCAGATAGGCAGTTTCAAGATAGGAAACAAAGGGCTGGGTCTTGCCGCCAGAGGCAAGCGCATCTGCACTCATCCGCCTGGCCGCCTGTTCAATATCCTGCTGGCCGCCATAATTCAGGGCAACACTTAAATTCAGGCCGGTACAATGTGCTGTTCGGGCTTCTGCATCGGCAAACATCACTTGCAAATCTGCGTCAAAGGCGGTTCTGTCGCCCAGAATATGCAAGCGCACATTATCTTCTATCAGCCTGTCGATTTTAGTACGCAAAAATCTGCGCATAATATCCAAAAGGGCATTGACCTCCAGCCTGGAACGCCGCCAGTTTTCTGTGGAAAAGGCAAAGACGGTTAGATAGCTGACATCATAGCTGGCAAGGGCAGACGCAATATCTTCCAGCGTTTGCGCGCCCTTATCATGGCCAGCAACCGCCTGAAGGGTGCGCATCCGCGCCCAGCGTCTGTTCCCGTCCATTATAATGGCTAAATGATTTAGCTTCATCTGGCGTACCCGTACTTATGCCTTCATGGTTTGATATCCTACACGCTCAGGATATCTTTTTCCTTTTTGGCCAGCATATCGTCAATACTTTCAATATGCTGATCGGTCAGCTTTTGAATCTGGCCCTCCAGAGCGCGTCTTTCGTCTTCAGACATACCGCCTTCTTTTTCGTCCTTTTTCACTGTTTCCATTGCATCGCGGCGAACATTGCGTACCGCAACCCGTCCGCCTTCTGCATATTTACCAGCGACCTTTACCATTTCTTTGCGTCTATCCTCGCTCAACTCTGGCACAGGCACACGAATCACATTGCCTTCTGCTTGCGGATTCAGCCCCAGACCTGATTCACGAATGGCTTTTTCGGTAGCCTGAACAAGCCCGGCATCCCAGACAGTGACCGTCAGCATACGCGATTCCGGCACAGAAATATTACTTACCTGATTAATAGGCATTTTTGAGCCATAGGCATCCACCATAACCGGTTCAATCATCGCTGTATTGGCACGGCCTGCGCGCAATCCGGCAAATTCATTGCTCAGGCTTGCAACCGAGGCTTCCATCCGGCGTTTTACATCATCGAGATCCAGCATTATCTCATTCCTTTTCCTATGCCTTGTTAAGGGTTAAATATGGCAATTTTTTGAACCCTACCTTTCGGGTGCCTCACAAACAAGGGTAAAGGCCCCTTTATGTTGCAACACATCATCAAACCCCCCCTCATTCGCGATAGAAAAGACCAGGATAGGTATCCTGTTTTCGCGTGAGAGAGAGATAGCCGATGCGTCCATCACTTTCAAATCCTTGGCCAGCACATCCATATAGGATAGCTGGTCATAGCGTTTTGCCCCTGCCTGTTTTTCCGGATCAGCGTCATAGACGCCGTCCACCTTTGTACCCTTTAATAGCGCATCACAGCCCATTTCAGACGCCCGCAAGGCAGCAGCGGTATCGGTGGTGAAAAACGGATTGCCCGTACCGGCCGCAAAAATCACAATCCGCCCTTTTTCCATATGCCGCATCGCCCGGCGGCGAATATATGGCTCGCACACCGCGCTGATAGGCAAAGCAGACATTACCCGCACTTCTGTATCAATTTGTTCCAGCGCATTTTGCATGGCCAGCGCATTCATCACCGTTGCCAGCATACCCATATAATCGCCTGTGGCACGTTCCATCCCGGCAGCCGCCCCCGACACCCCGCGAAAGATATTCCCGCCGCCAATTACCAGACAGATTTCAATGCCTTGCTGGCTTACCGCTTTAATCTCGCTGGCGACCCGTGCCACCATTTCAGTGTCAATTCCATAGGCCTGGCTGCCCATCAGGAACTCACCTGAAATTTTCAGTAAAACACGTTTATAATGATAAGAAGGCGCCATGACGGTCAGTCCCGAATTTATGTCTGACGGATAAAAAGTTACGATATAATGGCATTAATTCTACAAAGATAAAAGAAAAACATAAAAAAAGGCTCTGCAAAAGACGAGCTGATGCAGAGCCCCGATTTCAATATTGTTTTGCGTTATTCTCTAGTTGCCAAGCTGGGCAGCAACCTCTGCCGCAAAATCTGTTTCCTCTTTTTGAACGCCATCACCAAGGACAAATTGCTTAAAGCTTGTCAGGGTGATATCTGCACCGGCATCCTTTGCGGCTTTGGCGATTACATCCTTAACCTTGCTTTCGCCATCAATCACAAAAGTCTGCTCTAGCAATACAACTTCTTCATAGAATTTACGCATCCGGCCTTCGACCATCTTTTCTGCAATTTCCTGCGGCTTGCCAGAGGCTTTGGCCTGTTCAATCAGCACATCACGTTCGCGTGCAACCAAAGCAGGCTCCAAATCATCTACAGACAAAGAAGCAGGAGAGGTTGCGGCAATATGCATCGCCAACTGCTTGCCAAGCCCTGTCAGAACATCAGCTGAAGCAGAGGATTGCAACCCAACCAGAACACCGATCCGGCCAAGCCCGTCTGCTGCTGCATTATGGATATAAGGAACAACTGCCCCTTCACTCACACTAACTTTTTCCATGCGGCGCACGGTCATATTCTCGCCAATGGTGGCAATTTTCTGGGTTAGCTCATCTGCAACATTCCGGCCAGTTCCAGGATAATCCACAGCGTTCAGCCCGTCCAGGTCACCGGCATCCAGTGCCAGCTTGGCCAATGTGCCGGCAAAACCCTGAAACTCGTCATTGCGGGAAACAAAGTCTGTCTCGGAGTTCAGCTCAACCAGGGCGCCATTTACGCCATCTACCGCGATAGCCACCAGACCTTCTGATGCCACCCGGCCGGATTTCTTGGCCGCGGCGGCCAGACCCTTGGTGCGCAGCCAGTCAACGGCCGCTTCCATATCGCCATTAGTTTCATTCAGCGCCTTTTTACAATCCATCATCCCCGCGCCAGACTGTTCGCGAAGTTCCTTTACCATTGCTGCTGTAACGCTCATTCTCTCAATTCCTTATATGTATATTAAAATATCTGTCAGGTTATGATATCAGGGCAGACTGCATGAAAGCTGCCTGCCCCTGATATTCCTGTATCCATCCAAAGCAGGCTTTGGCAGAACTATTCCCTGTTTTACTAGGCTGAAGGCTGTTCTTCAGCTGCCACTTCTTCAACAGGGGCTTCTGCTACAGCTTCTGCAGCGGCTTCTTCTGCCGGGGCGTCTTCTTCTGCCACCAGTGCTGGCTCAACCGGGGCTTCTGCTGCACTGCCAGCATCGCCGCCACTTGCGACCATTTCCGCCTGCAAGCCATCCAGAATAGCCCCTTGTGCCAATTCGCAATACAAGGTGATAGCCCGCATCGCATCGTCATTGCCAGGAATAGGGTAATCCACGCCATCCGGGCTGGCATTACTATCGATAACAGCGACCACCGGAATGCCCAGCTTGTTGGCTTCCAGAACAGCGATGTCCTCTTTATTAGTATCCAGAACAAAGATCATATCTGGCAGGCCGCCCATTTCCTTGATCCCGCCAAGTGTCAATTGCAGCTTTTCCAGCTCGCGGTTCAATTGCAGAATCTCTTTCTTGCCAAGCTGGCCAACATCTTCGCCTTCCAGACGGGCTTCAAGATCGCGCAACCGGCGGATAGACTGGGAAACCGTTGCCCAGTTTGTCAGCATACCGCCCAGCCAGCGGTGATTTACATAATACTGGCCACAATCACGGGCGGTTTCTGCAATTTTATCTGCAGCGACGCGCTTTGTACCCACAAATAATACCCGGCCACCTTTGGCAACCGTATCGCGCATTGCTTCAAGCGCGCGTGCCAGCAAAGGGACTGTCTGCTGCAAATCAAGAATGTGAATACCGTTGCGCTGGCCAAAAATAAATGGCTCCATGCGGGGATTCCAGCGACGTGTGTGGTGACCAAAATGAACGCCTGCTTCCAGCAATTGGCGCATATTAAATGAAGGAATAGCCATCGAATTAAGCTCCTGTTTTCCGGTTAGGCCTCCATGAGGGGTAGAAGAAAGAGCGACCGCTCTCACCGGACGGCAGTTCCAGAGTTGGCTGGAAACACCACCCTCATGTGTGATTTACCGAGGCTTCTAGCAAAAAAACCCGGTATCAGGCAAGTAAAAAATACGCAAAAATGGCGGATTTTCCAGCTTAAATCTCAAACATGGATAAAATGCCGGGGATGGTGTGCAATTTTTGCCGTAACTCTCCGCTTAGGCGAAATTTGTTTGGCAGGGTGATTTCAATCTCGCGCATCCCGTCCATAACAAAGAATTTCAACGGCGCAAGGCCGCCGCCATCCTCGCGAAGCGCATCTTTTATCGGCTCAAGACAGGTAGCATCTGTAATTTTTATCCCTAGCCCGGAATGATGCATGGCAATTGCTTCATCCAGGGATTGCAGTCGAACCGCCAGCAATCTGATTGTGTCATTTTCGGTTTTGGCATCTGCACTTAGCAATACAGGGCCATCGCTGTTCAAAAGTGGCCGTGCAGCGTTCAGCGCTTCGGAAAAGAAGGTCGCTTCATACATTCCTGCCTTGTCGGTCAGCTGGACAAAGGCAAAGCGATTGCCTTTTGCCGATACCCGCTCCTGAACAGAGCTGATTTTTCCGGCGAGGCGCACCCGTGCGCTCATCTGGCCATGCATGGCCTCTGCCAACTGGTTGGAAGGCGTGACTTTCAGCTTGTCCAGCTGGGCATGATAGCTGTCCAGCGGATGCGAGGACAGATAAAGCCCCAGCGCTTCAAATTCCAGTTTCAGGCGATTGGATTGTGTCCAGTCCGGCCCGGCTGCAAAACGAAAAGCCGGTGCAGCATCCGTGCTATCTGCACCAAACAGGCTGGATTGCGAGGATTGGGCTTCACGGCGATAAAAATCGGACTGCCCCAATAGCTGATCCAGCGCTTTAAATATTTCCCGCCTGTTTTCATGCAAACTGTCAAATGCCCCGGCCTTTACCAGGTTCTCAAGCTGGCGTTTATTTGCCCCCTCGCGCGGCAGGCGTCTGGCCAGATCATCCAGAGAGGTAAACATGCCCCCTTCCGTGCGGATAGCGACCAGCTTTTCCATCGCCTCTGCCCCGACATTACGCACCGCTCCCAGCGCATAGCGGATAGCCCAATTACCGCTATCCTGCTTTTCAACCGAAAAAGAGCTTTCCGAGCGGTTAAGATCCGGCGGCAAAACCGATATGCCCTTATACAGGCAATCCTGGCAAAACACGGCCAGTTTATCAGTGTTACCGGCATCCAGTGCCATAGAGGCAGCGATAAATTCCACCGGATAATTAGCCTTTAGCCAGGCCGTTTGATAACAGACCAGCGCATAGGCAGCGGCGTGCGATTTATTAAAGCCATAGCCGGCGAATGAGGCAATTTGATCAAAAATATCAGAAGCAAGTTTGGCATCAATATCATTGCCAGCCGCACCCTTGATAAAAATCTCGCGCTGCTCATCCATCTCTTCTTTAATCTTTTTACCCATCGCCCGGCGCAATAAATCTGCCCCGCCAAGCGTATAGCCAGCCAAATCGCGTGCCGCTTGCTGTACCTGTTCCTGATAAATCATAATGCCGTAGGTTTCGCTCAGGATAGGTTCAAGCAGCGGGTGCATATACGCAACAGACTCGCGTTCATGCTTGCGGCTGATATAGGTAGGGATATTTTCCATCGGGCCCGGGCGATACAGGGCGACCACCGCGATAATATCTTCAAATCTGTCCGGCTTTAGCCCGCGTAACACATCGCGCATACCGCTTGATTCCAGCTGGAACACGCCAACTGTATCGCCTTCGGATAGCATTTGATAGGTTTTTGCATCATCCAGAGCGATTGAATCAATATCGATATGGATATCGCGCTTTTTCAAAAGGGCAAGGGCTTTTTCGATGACTGTCAGTGTCTTCAGCCCCAGAAAGTCGAACTTCACCAGCCCGACCTGCTCTACCGATTTCATATTGAACTGGGTAACCGGCATATCCGAGCGCGGATCGCGATAAACCGGCACCAGCTCTGGCAAGGCTCTATCTGCGATAACCAGCCCGGCCGCATGGGTAGAGACATGACGATACAGCCCTTCCAGCTTGCGCGCGGTGGCAATCAGATGGGCGACCTGCTCATCTTCATCATTGAGGCGGCGCAAATCTGCTTCTGACTTCAGGGCCTGCCCAATACTTACCGGAGCAGCAGGATTGCTGGGCACCATCTTGGCGACCTTGTCCACCATTCCATAGGGCATATCCAGTACCCGCCCCACATCGCGCAAGGCGGCACGCGCCTGCAAGGTGCCAAAGGTGATAATCTGAGCCACGCGGTCATGGCCATATTTGCTCTGTACATAGCGGATAACTTCCTCGCGCCGTTCCTGACAGAAATCAATATCGAAATCCGGCATGGATACACGCTCGGGATTCAAAAACCGCTCAAACAGCAAGCCCCAGCGCAACGGGTCGAGATTTGTAATCAGCAACGCCCAGGCAACTACCGAGCCAGCCCCCGAACCACGGCCGGGGCCAACAGCAATCCTGTTTTCCTTTGACCAGCGAATAAAGTCCGAGACAATCAGAAAATAGCCAGAAAATCCCATAGAGATGATGATATCCAGCTCCATCTCCAGCCTGTCCTCATAGGCTTTTTTTGCAGCTTCCTCTCCCTGATAATACGGTTTTTCCATTGTCTGGAGATAGGCCAGCCTGTCTTGCAAGCCCTGCCGGGCAAGGATGCGTAATTGCTCTGCTTCATCTTCGGCATCGGTCGAGGGCAGGATGGGATTGCGCCGGCTCACCACAAAGCTGCAACGCTGGGCAATAACAAGGCTGTTTTCTATCGCTTCTGGCAAATCGGCAAACAGCTTTTGCATCTGTGCGGCATTTTTAAAGAAATGATGGGCGGTTATGCCGGAATCTTCCATGCTGGCTAGGCGTTCGGATGAGGCAATACAATGCAATACCTTTTGCGAGATATACATGGACTGCTCGTCAAAATGACAGTCATTTGTCGCCACGATGGGCAGGCCTGACCTGTCTGCCTCTGCCAGCAACAACGCTTCTGCTGCGGCTTCTATCGCCCTTCCATGACGCTGAATTTCGATATAGGCACGCCCGCCAAAATGGCGCTGTAGCCAGTCAATGCGCGCAGATAAATGCTTTGTTTGCTCATTCGCGGCCGCCCCGCCAATAAAGCCCCCGCGCAATCCGCCTGACAACAGGATAAGCCCCTCTGCCCGCTTTTCCAGCGCATCGACCGGAATGACAGGCTCGGCCGTTGCCTCACTATCGAGCAAGGCAGCAGATATCAGATGGCTGAGATGGATATAGCCAGTTTCATTTTGTGCCAGAAGGGCAATTTCGCCCTCTCCATACTGATCCTTTATCTGGACAACGGCCCCGATGATAGGCTGAATGCCCTTTGCCTGCATTTTTTCCGAAAATTCAAATGCCCCGAACATATTAAAGCTGTCGGTGATGGCAAGAGCAGGCTGTCTATCCATAGAGGCCAGCTCGGCCAGCTTGGCAATCTGCAGCGTGCTTTCCGATAGAGAATAGGCAGAATGCACCCGCAAATGCACAAAGCCGGCATGGCCAGCCTGGCCATCTGTGCTCTGCTCATCAAAGGGTCTTAGCTCATCCATATTTATCCTTCGGCAATTAATTTGCCTTTTTCAATCCGCAGCACCCTGTCCATCTGGCTAGCCAGCTTTTCATTGTGGGTAACAATCAGCGCGGCTGTTTGTGTGCCATGTACCAGCTTTTGCAAGGCCTGAAAGACAATCGCAGCTGTTTCCGGGTCGAGGTTTCCGGTTGGCTCGTCTGCCAGCAAAATTTCCGGGGCATTTGCGACCGCTCTTGCAATGGCCACGCGCTGCTGCTCGCCCCCCGATAGCTGGGCAGGGCGGTGCATGGCTCTGTCTTGCAAGCCTACCATTGCCAGCAATTCCTTTGCCCGCTCCTCCGCCTCATGGCGGGGTAATTGATTAATCATTTGCGCGATAACAATATTTTCCAAGGCACTAAATTCGGGAAACAGGCGGTGAAACTGAAACACAAATCCTATATGCAGGCCGCGTAATCTGGTGCGCCGTCGCTCTGGTAAATCGGAGGTGGCAACCTGCTGAATATAGACCTCGCCCTCATCCGGGCGCTCCAGCATACCTGCCATATTCAGCAAGGTGGTTTTGCCAGCCCCCGAGGGGCCAACAAGGGCGGTGAGCTGGCCTGGATAAAGCGACAGGCTGGCCCCGCTTAACACCTCTATCACCCTTTGTGCCTGATGATAGCGGCGATAGACATTATCAAGTTGCAAGACAGGATTACTCATAACGCAACACCTCTGCCGGGGCGATATGCGATGCCCGCCATGCCGGATATAGGCTGGCGACAAGGCTCAGCACAAAAGCCATCACCACAACAGTTAACACCTCGGACGGGTCAATAATCGCGGGAAGTTTTGAAAGATAATAGATTTCAGCGGAAAATAATTCTGCCCCGGACAACCCTTCGATAAAGCGCTTGATAGCATCGATTTGCCAGCAAAATAACAACCCCAAAATCGTGCCAACAAATGTGCCAATAACCCCGATAGATGCGCCGGTAATTAAAAAGACACGCATCACCATCCCAGAGCTGGCGCCCATAGATCGCAACACAGCAATATCGGCATTTTTAGACCGAACCAGCATAATCATGGAAGAGACGATATTAAAGGCCGCCACCAAAATTATCAGCGTCAGGATGATAAACATCACATTACGCTCTACATTCAGCGCATTCAAAAAGCTTTTATTGCGTTCCTGCCAGTCAAACTGGCGATATTCGCCGCCCAGATTAATCGCTATTGCCCGGCGCAGCAGTTCGATCTTTAGTGGGGCATCTGAATAAACCTCTATGCCCGACACCGCATCTGGCAAGTGAAAAAAGCTCTGCGCCTCGGAAAGCGGCATAAAGATAAAGCTGTTATCATATTCATGCATCCCGACCTTGAACAAACCGCCAATGGTAAAGGTGCGTTTGGACGGGATAGAGCCAAAAGCAGTTGTGCGCCCGGATGCCGATAACAGGGTCATTTTATCGCCAATCTTCAGCCCAAGCCGAAAGGCCATCGTCTCGCCAATCAGGATATGTTTGTCATCTCTAAAGGCAGCGATGGCTTGCTGGCTTAAACTGTCCCAGAGCGGCTTGCGTGCGGCCAAATCAGACCAGGAAACCCCGCGCACCACTGCCCCTGTCTGGGCGCGGGCTGAACTGGCCATCACCTGGCCTTGCACTTGCGGCGTGGCAGCAATGACATTGGGTAATTCAGCCAGCTTCAAGGCCACACGGTTATAATCTGTCAGAGGCTCGGAGGTAGCAGAAAACACGCCGATATGGCCGTTCAGACCCAGAATGCGATTGATCAGCTCGGTACGAAAGCCGTTCATCACGCTCATCACAATGATCAGGGTTGCCACACCCAGCGTGATACCGGCAAAAGAAAACCACGCAATGACAGAGATAAACCCCTCTTCCCGGCGGGCGCGCAGATAGCGAAACGCAAGCAACCGTTCAACAGGTTTAAATATCATCTATCTGCCTTTCTTTTTAATGCGCGCTTTTCTGTTTTATTTTGTCGCGCCTAAATGGGTCAATAATGCGGCAAGGGCTTCTTGCGGGCTATGTTCGGAAACCGCCCCTGTCTTTCTGCATTTTAGCTCTACCACCCCTCTTTCGGTTGAGCGCGGCCCTGCGATAATTTGATAGGGCAGACCGATTAAATCCATACGTGCCAGCTTTGCCCCGGCGGAATCCTGGCTGTCATCCAGCAAGATATCATGGTCGGCATTTTGAGCCGCCTGATAGATCATGCCGGTTACCTTGTCCGTTTCGTCATGGCCGGGTTTTAAATTGACGATACCGGCATCAAACGGGCTGACAGATTGCGGCCAGATAATGCCCTTGTCATCATGGCTGGCTTCAATAATCGCCCCTACCAGGCGGGAAACACCAATGCCGTATGAGCCCATATGCAAATCGGTCATCTCGCCATCGGGCCCGGAAACAGAAGCGCCCATGGCAGCTGAATATTTTGTTCCAAAATAAAAGATATGCCCGACCTCTATCCCGCGCCGCATCATCAAATCAGCCTCTGGTACGGGGCAGTTATCAGCCTCGTGGGTCTCATCTGTGCGGGCATAAAGCCGGGTAAACTGATCCACAACAGGCTGCAAATCATTTTCATAAGAGATATCGGCAACCATATCTTTTTCCTGCCAGTCTTTATGAAAATAGACGCCGCTTTCGCCTGTATCGGCCAGAATGATAAATTCATGGCTTAAATCGCCGCCAATTGGCCCTGTATCGGCTTCCATCGGAATAGCGGTTAGCCCCAGCCGTGCAAAGGTTTTCAGATAGGCGACAAACATCTTATTATAGGCGATACGCGCATCTTCGGCCGTCAGGTCAAAGGAATAGGCATCTTTCATATAAAATTCACGCCCCCGCATCACCCCGAAACGCGGGCGCACCTCATCGCGGAATTTCCATTGAATATGATA
>JAYOMZ010000018.1:20737-43272 GCA_038121125.1 Alphaproteobacteria bacterium | reverse complement strand
CAATCGTGCCGATATTTACATGCGGCTTCGAACGATCAAACTTCTCTTTAGACATCTTGTCTCTCCTGCTTACTCAAAAAGTGTAAATTTGGTTTATGCCATTTTTGCGCGAACTTCATCAGCAACTGCCTGTGGCACTTGCTCATAATGATCGAACTGCATGGAATATTGTGCACGACCCTGGCTCATAGAACGCAAGGTATTGATATAGCCGAACATATTAGCCAGAGGCACCATCGCATCAATCGCACGGGCATTGCCGCGCTGATCCATGCCGCCAACCTGACCACGGCGTGAGTTCAAATCGCCAATGATATCGCCTACATATTCTTCAGGGGACAACACCTCGACCTTCATCACCGGCTCCAGCAAACGGGCTGCGGCCTGGCTCATCGCTTCACGGAACGCTGCACGGGCAGCAATCTCAAAGGCCAGAACAGATGAGTCAACATCATGGCTTGCTCCGTCGATTAGCTCGGCCTGGAAGTCAATAACAGGGAAGCCGGCAATCACGCCTGTGTCCTTAGCCTGCATAATACCTTTTTCCACGCCTGGAATAAATTCGCGCGGCACAGAACCACCAACAATAGAGCTGGTGAATTCATAACCACCCTCAGCAAGAGGACCAAACTTGATTTTCACCCGGGCAAACTGGCCTGAACCGCCAGACTGCTTTTTATGGGTATAGTCAATTTCAACTTCCTTGGTGATGGTTTCGCGGTAGGCCACCTGCGGGGCACCGATATTTGCTTCCACCTTGAACTCGCGCTTCAGGCGATCTACCAGAATATCCAGATGCAATTCGCCCATACCGCGCATAATCGTCTGGCCGGATTCGATGTCGGAGGATACGCGGAATGACGGGTCTTCTGCTGCCAGCCTTTGCAGGCCGATGCTCATCTTTTCCTGGTCATTCTTTGATTTTGGCTCAATCGCGATCTCGATAACCGGATCCGGGAAGGTCATGGTTTCCATCACCACCTGATTGACAGGGTCACATAAAGTATCGCCTGTGGTTGTGCCTTTCATACCGGCCAGCGCCACGATATCGCCTGCGTGTGCTTCATCAATCTCTTCACGATTGTTTGAATGCATCATCATCATACGGCCAACACGTTCGCGCTCGCCCTTGGTAGAGTTCATCAGGCTATCGCCCTTTGAAAGCTTGCCAGAATAGATACGCACGAAGGTCAATGAACCAACAAACGGGTCATTCATAATCTTGAATGCCAGACCGGTAAATGGCTGGGCATCATCTGCCTTGCGCTCGATATTACGTGTTTCTGAATCGTCACCTGGCTTAAAGCCCATATAGGCCGGCACATCCAATGGGCCTGGCAGGTAATCGATAACCGCGTTCAACATTGGCTGTACGCCCTTGTTCTTGAACGCTGAACCACATAAAACAGGCACAAATGACATATTCAATGTACCTTTACGGATAAGGCGCTGCAATGTTTCCACATCCGGCTCTTCGCCTTCCAGAAACTTTTCCATTGCGTCATCATCTTGCTCAATCGCAATTTCGACCAGCTGGGCACGCATTTCTTCTGCCTTGTCCTTTAATTCAGGACGAATATCGCGCAATTCCCAGCTCGCACCCAAATCTTCAGATGTCCACACCCATTCCTGCATGGTGATCAGATTAACCAGGCCGGCAAATTCATTTTCTGCCCCGATTGGCATATGAATTGGCAGAGGGGTTGCCCCTGTACGGTCTTTAATCATCGCAACACAGTTAAAGAAGTCGGCGCCGATTTTATCCATCTTGTTGACGAACACAACGCGCGGCACTTTATAACGGTCAGCCTGGCGCCATACGGTTTCTGTCTGCGGCTCAACACCGGCATTGGCATCCAGCACACATACCGCACCATCCAGAACAGCCAGTGAACGCTCAACCTCAATGGTGAAATCCACGTGGCCGGGTGTATCAATGATATTAAAGCGGAATTTGGCTTCTTCAGCATCGCTGCCATATTCGCCTGACGGGGTTTCGCCATCTTCGGTGCGGAACCAGAAACAGGTTGTCGCAGCAGAGGTAATGGTGATGCCGCGCTCTTGCTCTTGTTCCATCCAGTCCATGGTGGCATTGCCATCATGCACTTCGCCGATTTTGTGCGAACGGCCGGTATAATACAGAACCCGCTCTGTAGTGGTGGTTTTGCCCGCATCGATATGGGCCATAATCCCAAAGTTACGATAGCGTTCTAGTGGATATTGACGTGCCATAATGACTTAACTCCGCAAAAAAGGACAGTAACTACCAACGATAATGAGCGAATGCACGGTTGGCCTCGGCCATCTTGTGCGTATCTTCGCGCTTTTTGACGGCATTGCCGCGATTATTTGCCGCATCAAGAAGCTCACCAGACAGACGGGCTGTCATGGTTGTCTCCCCGCGCTTACGAGAGCTGTCGATGATCCAGCGAATAGCCAGCGCCTGGCCACGATCGGTGCGTACCTCAACAGGAACCTGATAGGTAGCACCCCCGACACGACGAGAGCGCACCTCAAGATGAGGGCGCACATTATCCAGCGCATCATGGAAGATTTTGGTTGGCTCTACGCCCACTTTGGCTTCGATTTGGTCAAACGCGCCATAGACTATTTTCTCGGCAACAGAACGCTTGCCATCAAACATCAGGCAAGACATGAATTTTGACACAACCTGATCTTTAAATTTCGGATCGGGCAGAACAGGGCGTTTTTCAGCTTTACGACGACGAGACATTGAAACCCTCTCTTATTTAGGCCGCTTGGCGCCATATTTTGAACGGCGCTGGCGACGGTCGGATACACCTTGTGTATCGAGCGCACCACGGATGATATGATAACGAACACCCGGCAAATCCTTTACCCGGCCACCGCGGATAAGCACAACAGAGTGCTCCTGCAGATTGTGACCTTCACCAGGGATATAGCTGGTGACCTCGAAGCCATTGGTCAGGCGCACACGGGCAACCTTACGCAAGGCTGAGTTCGGCTTTTTTGGTGTTGTTGTATAAACACGAGTACACACACCGCGCTTTTGCGGGCATGCTTCCATTGCTGGCACTTTGTTCCGTGTCAGTGGACGGGTACGCCCATGACGGATCAACTGGTTAATAGTTGGCATAACTGGCCCTTTTATTGCCTATCCCAAAAAATAAAAAAAACAGAGCAATCGGTTCGGATAACCGACTTTTCTGAACTTGCCTTCCTAATCTTTCACAAAAAAGAAGGGGTCTTTACCCTTGCATATCTAACCCAGCGTCTAGTTTTTGGCCGTTCGGGCATTTGAACCCGGCTAAAAACTACTACCTGTGCCAGCAAGTTGCGCGGAATATACGTTTAGTCGGGCCGTATGGTCAAGTCTTATTTTTCCAGCCGGCCCGACTTTTCCAGCTTTAACGCCAGAAAGGTGTTTTTGCGTTAAAAACGCGGTATTTACTCTGTATCTGCTGCGATTGCCTCTGCATTTGCATCTTCAAAGCCTGTATCGCCCAGGGCGGCCTGCTCTGATTCGGCTGTTGCACGGCGGGCTGTAATCTCTTTATCCCGCTGTGAAGCTACCTGACGCAGGCGATTCATCACCGAACCTGTACCGGCAGGGATAAGGCGTCCGACAATCACATTTTCTTTTAGACCTTCGAGCCTGTCCTCGCGCCCGGAAACAGACGCTTCGGTCAATACTCTTGTGGTTTCCTGGAAAGAGGCAGCCGAAACAAATGAGCGTGTCTGCAAGGATGCCTTTGTGATCCCCAGCAGAACAGGGCGTGCCTTTGCCGGCTGCAAGCCTTCTTCTTCTGCCTGAGCGTTTACACGGGCAAACTCTTCGCGTTCCACCTGTTCACCTGCCAGCATCGTGGTCTCACCGCCATCTTCAATCTCTACCTTTTGCAGCATTTGCCGCACAATGGTTTCAATATGCTTGTCGTTGATTTTTACGCCTTGCAGACGGTAAACATCCTGAATTTCCTTTACCAGATATTCTGCCAGAGCCTCTACGCCCAGAATATTCAGTATATCATGCGGAACAGGCGAGCCATCCAGCAACAGATCGCCTTTGCGGATTATATCACCTTCATTGACCGCCAGTGACCGGCCCTTTGGCAGCAGATATTCAACCGGCTCCAGGCTGTCATCAACAGGCACAACGCGGATACGACGCTTGGCTTTATAGTCTGTCCCGAATTCTACCCGGCCATCTATTTCGCTGATAACGGCAAAATCCTTTGGACGGCGCGCTTCGAACAATTCAGCCACGCGTGGCAGACCCCCTGTAATATCGCGGGTCTTGGATGATTCGCGCGGAATACGTGCCAATACATCCCCTGCATTGACCTTTGCGCCATTTTCCACAGACAAAATCGCCCCTGCCGGCAGGAAGTAACGTGCTTCCATACCATTGGAAAGGGTCAATACCTCGCCCTTGTCATCGCGCATGGTAATACGTGGACGCAGATTGGCTGAACGGCCGGATTGCTTGGTTTCAATCACCTCGCGGCTGATAATGCCTGTCGCTTCATCGGCCACTTCACGAACGGTTACGCCATCTGTTAAGTCAACATAATTGGCGATCCCCTCCATTTCAGTGATAATCGGAATAGTATAGGGATCCCATTCCACCAGCACATCACCCGGATTAACCGCATCGCCATTTTCAAAGAACAGCTTGCCGCCATAAGGCAGGCGATAACGGGCACGTTCTGCCCCCTGTTCATTAGCGATAATCAGTTCAGCGGAACGGCTCATGACAATTGCCTTGCCATCTGCCCCGCGCACTAGGCTAACATCATCCAGCTGTACTGTACCGGCCACAGTGGTTTCAATATTATTGGCTTCTGCCCCGCGCTGGGCAGCCCCGCCCACATGGAAGGTACGCATGGTCAATTGTGTACCGGGCTCACCGATAGACTGGGCAGCGATAACCCCGACAGCCTCGCCAATATTTACAGTTGTCCCGCGTGCCAGATCACGGCCATAGCAGGTTCCGCAAATACCGGTAGCTGCTTCACAGACCAGAACCGAGCGGATACGTGCCTGATCGAGACCTGAATCCTCAATCTCGTCCAGATGATCTTCGGTCACCATTTCACCGGCTTTGGCAATGATATTGCCAGTCTTTGGATTTTCCAGATCGCTGGCAAGGAAACGTCCTAAAATACGTTCTGCCAGACTATCGACAATCTCTGAACCGTTCATCGCATGACGGATAGTGATACCATTGCTGGTACCGCAATCATGGCGGGTGATGATACAATCTTGTGCCACATCCACCAGACGGCGTGTCAGATAGCCGGAGTTGGCTGTCTTTAGCGCGGTATCGGCCAGACCTTTACGCGCACCGTGGGTAGAGTTGAAATATTCCAGCACATCCAAACCTTCTTTAAACGAAGATTTAATCGGTGTTTCGATAATCTCGCCAGATGGCTTGGCCATCAGTCCGCGCATACCGGCCAGCTGTTTAATCTGTGCAGCCGAGCCACGCGCCCCTGAATGGGCCATCATCCAGACTGAATTAACCGGCTCCCCTTCTTTTTCGGTAGAGATGCCCTTCATCATTTCATCCGCAACCAGGTCAGAACAACGTGACCATACATCGACCACCTTGTTATATTTTTCGCCTTGCGTGATGAAACCATCCAGATATTGCTGTTCAAACTCCTTGACCTGTGCTTCGGCTTCATTAACGAATTTTGATTTCAGCTCAGGTGTGGTCAAATCGGCAATACCAAAGGAAATGCCGGATTTACACGCTTGGGTGAAGCCCAGATTCATCAAACGGTCACAAAAGATAACCGTGTCTTTCTGGCCACAATGACGATAGATGAAGTCGATGACATTCGAGACTTCCTTTTTCGTCATCAGCTTGTTCACAAGTTCAAAATTGATATGTGAATTGCGGGGCAGCAAATCTGCCAGACGCGCCCGGCCAGGGGTTGTTTCCACCACTTTGGTAACGGGCTGGCCTTCTTCATCATAGGTGCTGATACGGGCTTTGACCCTGGCGTGCAGGCTAACCGCACCGCTATCGAGGGCCATCAAAATTTCCTGAACACCAGTAAAGGCCATACCTTCGCCTACTTCGCCTTCGCGTTCAATCGACAGATAATACAGACCCAGAATAATATCCTGAGACGGCACAATGATAGGCTTGCCATTGGCCGGGCTAAGGATGTTATTGGTCGACATCATCAATACCCGGGCTTCCAGCTGGGCTTCCAGCGATAGCGGCACGTGCACGGCCATCTGATCCCCGTCAAAGTCTGCGTTAAAGGCGGTACAGACCAGCGGATGCAGCTGAATAGCCTTGCCTTCGACCAGGACAGGTTCAAACGCCTGAATACCCAGACGGTGCAGGGTCGGCGCACGGTTCAGCATGACCGGATGTTCACGGATAACCTGTTCCAGAATATCCCAAACCTCTGGCCGCTCTTTTTCAACCATCCGCTTGGCCGCCTTGATGGTGCTGGCCAACCCGTATAATTCCAGCTTGGAATAGATAAAGGGCTTGAACAGTTCCAATGCCATTTTCTTTGGCAGACCGCATTGATGCAGCTTCAGCTCGGGCCCTACCACAATCACAGAACGGCCGGAATAATCCACCCGCTTGCCCAGCAGGTTTTGACGGAAACGCCCCTGCTTGCCTTTCAGCATATCAGACAGCGATTTCAACGGGCGCTTGTTCACCCCGGAAATAATCCGCCCGCGACGGCCATTATCAAATAGCGCATCCACAGATTCCTGTAGCATCCGCTTTTCATTACGCACGATAATATCAGGCGCGCGCAATTCAATCAGGCGCTTTAAGCGGTTATTACGGTTAATCACCCGGCGATACAGATCATTCAGATCCGAAGTCGCAAATCGGCCACCATCCAGCGGTACCAATGGGCGCAATTCCGGCGGAATAACCGGCACAACATCCAAAATCATCCATTCAGGACGACAGCCGGATTCGCGGAAAGCATCTACCAGCTTCAAACGCTTTACCAGCTTCTTGCGCTTGGCTTCCGAGCCTGTTTCGCGCAAATCTTCGCGGATTTTTTCCCGCTCGGCATCCAGATCCAGACCGCTTAGAATGGTTTTAATCGCTTCAGCGCCAATAGCAGCTTCAAACGCATCATCACCAAATTCATCGACCGCATCATAATAATCTTCTTCGGACAAAAGCTGGCCTTTGTCCAGAGTGGTCAGACCCGGCTCGATCACAACAAAATTTTCAAAATACAGAACCCGTTCCAGATCCTTTAGCGTCATATCCACCAACAGGCCAATACGGCTTGGCAGCGACTTCAAAAACCAGATATGCGCGACAGGTGCAGCCAGTTCAATATGCCCCATACGTTCGCGCCGCACCTTTGACAAGGTTACTTCCACGCCGCATTTCTCGCAGATAATGCCGCGATATTTCATCCGCTTATATTTGCCGCACAAACATTCATAATCGCGCACAGGGCCAAAAATACGGGCACAGAACAGCCCGTCCTTTTCCGGCTTGAATGTCCGATAATTGATGGTTTCCGGCTTTTTAATCTCGCCAAAAGACCACGACCTGATCCGTTCAGGTGAAGCAATAGAAATCTGAATTTTGTCAAAGCTTTGGGCAGATTTAGGCTGGCCAAATGGATTCATCAGATCATTCATAGCATACGGCTCCCTGCATTTTAAATTTTGCAACTTTTAATGGCTGCCAGCGACAAAGGCACTATCGCTGGCACAGCTTTTTATTTTTTTACACAGACCTAGTTTTCTTTGTCATGTAACTCGACATTCAGGCCAAGCGATCTCAGCTCTTTAATCAGAACATTAAAGCTTTCCGGTATACCGGCTTCGAAATCATCATCGCCTCGCACAATCGCTTCATATACCTTTGTACGACCTGAAACATCATCCGACTTTACCGTCAGCATTTCTTGCAAGGTATAAGCAGCCCCATAGGCTTCCAGTGCCCAGACTTCCATCTCGCCAAAGCGCTGGCCACCAAACTGGGCTTTACCGCCCAGTGGCTGCTGGGTAACCAGACTATATGGCCCGATAGAACGGGCATGGATTTTTTCATCCACCAGGTGATGCAGTTTCAGCATATAGATATAGCCAACCGTAACCGGACGGTCGAACGCTTCGCCTGTCCGCCCATCTACCAGAATTTCCTGACCGGTTTGCGACAGACCGGCCATTTCCAGCAATTCGGTTACATCTGCTTCACGCGCACCATCAAAGACAGGGGTGGCCATTGGCACACCGCGTGCCAGCAATTTTGCCTGTTCGATAACCTGCTCGTCATCCATGGCGGCCAGATTGTCCTTATACTGGTCAGCCGGAAATACTTCTTTCAGCTGCTTGTGCAACTCTTTAACATCCCCGCGTGCCTGAGCCGCTTCTGCTGCTGCCCCGACCTTTACGCCCAGACCGCGTGCCGCCCATCCCAAATGGGTTTCCAGAATCTGTCCCACATTCATTCGTGATGGCACACCAAGCGGGTTCAGCACGATATCAACAGGTGTTCCATCATCCAGATAAGGCATATCTTCGGCTGGCATGATGCGAGAGATAACCCCCTTGTTACCATGACGGCCGGCCATCTTGTCACCTGGCTGTAATTTACGCTTCACCGCCACAAAGACCTTTACCATCTTCATAACGCCCGGCATCAGCTCGTCACCGCGCTGCAGCTTGTCTACCTTATCGCTAAACCGCCCATCCAGAGATTTAATCGCTTGCTCGAAATTTGCATTCTGGGCTTCGATTTTCTTTTGTACATCATCATCTTTCACCGCAATCTGGCTAATCTGATGACGGGACAAACTATTCAGCAATTCTGGGGTCAGACGTGTATCGGTTGGCACATCTTTTGGCCCCGAGGCAACATCCTGGCCATTAAGCAGAGACAACATACGTCCCATATAGCCGCCTTCCAGGATATTTTGCTCATCATCCCTGTCTTTGGCCAGACGTTCAATTTCTGCCCGTTCAATGGCCCGTGCACGTTCATCTTTTTCCAGACCACGACGCGAGAAGACACGCACTTCCACCACTGTCCCTGCCCCGCCTGGCGGCACACGCAAAGAAGTATCGCGCACATCAGAAGCCTTTTCACCAAAGATTGCCCGCAACAGCTTTTCTTCCGGGGTCATCGGGCTTTCACCCTTTGGTGTGACCTTGCCGACCAGAATATCGCCGGCATTCACCTCTGCCCCGACATATACAATGCCGGCTTCGTCCAGATTTTTCAGCGCTTCTTCGCCAACATTCGGGATATCGCGTGAAATCTCTTCCTGGCCAAGCTTGGTATCGCGTGCCATCACCTCATATTCTTCAATGTGAATAGAGGTGAATACATCATCACGCACAATGCGCTCATTGATCAGGATAGAATCTTCAAAGTTATAGCCATTCCATGGCATGAAGGCGACCAGAACATTTCTGCCCAGTGCCAGTTCGCCATCTTCGGTAGACGGGCCATCGGCAATAATCTCGCCCTTGGTAACATGGTCACCCACCTTCACCAGCGGACGCTGATTGACAGTTGTGTTCTGGTTTGAGCGCTGGAATTTCAGCAATGTGTAGATATCTACAGGGCTATCTGCACCATCGCCAACATCATCAGCGCGCACCACAATACGGGTTGCATCCACCTGATCAACCACCCCATCGCGGCTGGCCACAATCGTCACCCCTGAATCGCGTGCCACACGTGATTCCATGCCCGTTCCCACAATCGGGGCTTCTGCCTTTAACAAAGGCACAGCCTGGCGTTGCATATTAGAGCCCATCAGAGCGCGGTTCGCATCGTCATTTTCCAGAAACGGAATAAGCGCCGCTGCCACAGAAACCAGCTGTTTTGGCGACACATCGACATATTCAATATCTGTCGGACGTGCCAGACCAATTTCGCCAGCCCGGCGTACCGGAATAAGCTCGCCCACAAATGCGCCCTTATCATCCAGTTCAGCATTGGCCTGGGCAATGGTATAACGCCCTTCTTCCATCGCTGAAATATAGCGATATTCATCTGTTACCTTGCCATCAACCACCTTGCGATACGGGGTTTCGATAAAGCCGTAACGGTTAATCTGGGCATAGGTTGCCAGCGAGTTAATCAGACCAATATTTGGCCCTTCAGGGGTTTCAATCGGACAGATACGGCCATAATGGGTTGGATGCACATCGCGCACTTCAAACCCGGCACGTTCGCGCGTCAAACCGCCTGGCCCAAGGGCAGATACCCGTCTTTTATGGGTAATCTCGGACAAGGGATTGGTCTGATCCATAAATTGTGACAGCTGGGAAGAGCCGAAAAATTCACGCACCGCTGCCGCTGCCGGCTTGGCATTAATTAAATCAGCCGGCATCACCGTGTCAATCTCAACCGAACCCATCCGTTCGCGAATAGCCCGTTCCATACGCAACAGACCAACACGATATTGATTTTCCATCAATTCGCCAACCGAACGCACACGCCGATTGCCCAGATGGTCAATATCATCTACCTCGCCATGCCCGTCTTTTAAGTCCACCAGAACCTTTAGAACAGACAGGATATCTTCTTTGCGCAGGATACGCATATCATCCGGTGTATCCAGATCCAGACGCCCGTTCATCTTTACCCGGCCAACCGCAGAGAGGTCATATTTCTCGGCATCAAAGAACAGGCTGGTAAATAGCTCATGCGCGCTTTCCAGTGTTGGCGGCTCGCCCGGGCGCATAACGCGATAAATATCGACCAGCGCTTCTGCCCGGCTATTATTGCGGTCAGACGCCAGTGTGTTGCGCAGATGCGGGCCAACATTTACATTATCAATGCCCAGCACATCAAAGCTGGTAATGTCGTTTGAGGCAAACAGGTTCAGCATTTCTTCTGAAATCTCGTCCCCTGCTTCTGCCAGCACCACACCAGAGCTCATATCCACAATATCATTTGCCACAAAGCGGCCAATAACATCGCTATCTTCGGCAACAATGAAGGACAGGCCGGCTTCTTCCAGCTTGCGCAGGGTGCGCGGGGTCAGCTTTGTTCCGGCTTCTGCGGCAACTTCGCCTGTCTCGGCATTTACCAAATCACGGGCAAGGGTGGTGCCGCGATAGCTTTCCGCCACAAATCCGCAGCGCCAGTTATCCCCGTCACGGGCATAAGGAACAGTGTCATAAAAGACATTCAGGATTTCTTCACGGCTCATCCCGTATATTTCAGAAGGATCAAGCTCGGTTTCTGCCTTGGCAGCCGCCTCGATACGCTCCAGGCTTTCTGCATCCGGCAGAGCCATCAAAAAGGTAGTGGCCGGCAATTTACGCTTGCGGTCAATCCGCACATTCAAAATATCCTTGGCATCATATTCAAAATCCAGCCAGGAGCCGCGATAAGGAATAATGCGTGCAGCAAACAGGAATTTGCCAGAAGAGTGGGTCTTGCCCTTATCATGGTCGAAAAACACACCGGGCGAACGATGCATTTGCGAGACAATTACCCGCTCTGTGCCGTTGATGATAAATGTACCATTGCTGGTCATCAGCGGCATATCGCCCATATATACATCTTGTTCTTTGATATCGCGGATAGATTTCGCGCCGGTATCCTCGTCAATTTCCCAAACAACCAGACGCAAGGTCACTTTCAAAGGAGAGGCGAAGGTCAGGCCGCGCTGCTGACATTCTTCGACATCATATTTCGGGGCTTCCAGCTCATAGGAGTGAAATTCCAGAATAGCGCGTCCGGCAAAATCATGGATAGGGAAAACAGAAGCAAAACTTTCTTGCAGGCCGGTATTCTGGCGGTCTTGCTTGGCAACGCCCAGCTGCAGAAACTGATCATAGCTTGACCGTTGCACCTCGATCAGATTTGGCATTTGCGCCACTTCTGATAGATGACCAAAAAACCGTCTTACGCGTTTCCGACTATTGAGACTGCTCACACGCTTTGCCATCTGCTATACCTCGTTATTTTCTTTTGACCTTGCTAGCTGTGTTTTTCACTGCTCGCATCGGTCTTTATGTTCAAAAATCCTGTATAAAAATACAGGGGGTGTTTAAACGCCCTGCACCGGGCTCCTTAAAAACAAGGAGTCCGGTGCAAAACTTTATCTGTTTTTTGGTCCAGCCAAACTCAATTACTTGAGTTCAACTGTCGCGCCAGCTTCTTCAAGCTTCGCCTTGATTTCCTCAGCTTCAGCTTTGGCTACACCCTCTTTAACAGGCTTTGGTGCGCCTTCAACCAGGTCTTTTGCTTCTTTCAGACCCAGACCAGTAATGGTGCGAACTTCCTTAATCACGTTGATTTTAGAAGCGCCTGCTGCGGCCAGAACTACATCGAATTCTGACTTTTCTTCTGCAGCAGCATCGCCGGCATTACCGCCAGAAACCGCAGCAACTGCAACAGGTGCAGCAGCTGCAGATACGCCCCACTTTTCTTCCAGTAACTTGGCCAGCTCGGCTGCCTCAAGTACGGTCAGGTTAGATAGGTCTTCTGCAATTTTTTCAATATCAGCCATTGTTAACTCCTTTTGGCTTAAACTTTCTGATCAGTATGGCAATATGCCTACTGCAATTGATCTGCCCGTGCCTGTATCACGCGTGCCAGTTTCGCAGCCGGTGCCTGTGTGACCCGTGCTACTTGTGTGGCTGGTGCGTTCAACAAACCAACAAGCTTTGCCCGCAATTCGTCCAGCGATGGCAATTTCGCCAGAGCTTCCACGCCGGCCTTGTCCAGCACTTTGCCGTCCAAAGACCCGCCAATTACGGTTAACTTGTCATTTTCCTTTGCAAAATTAACAAGGACTTTTGCCGCAGCGACCGGGTCAGCAGATGTTCCCATCGCTGTTGGCCCTGTGAACAAATCAGAAATGTCCTCATATTTTGTGCCTTGCAAAGCAATCTTGGTCAGCCTGTTCTTGGTTACCTTGAAACCAGCACCCGCCTCACGCATACGGCCGCGCAGATCACTGCTTTCGGCCACCGTCAGACCAGTCTGGTGGGTAACAACAACCGCTGCTGCCTCAGACAGAGTTGATTGCAGTGTTTCGATCAGTTCGGCTTTTTCGTTCCGGTTCACCTGATCATCTCCACTTCAGTTTTGAACAGGGGCTGAATATCAGCCTTTCTGTTCGGTTTCACCTCAACAAACCTATCAGCGATGCTGATTTGCCTGTCATTGGCCTGCCCACAGAAAGCTTAAGCATAAATGCTTATTGCTACCGTCTATGCAGGGGATTAAGGCTGCGATTGCGGCCTCCTGCAGTCTTGGACAGGGTGGGAATAACTTCACGAAACAAAATTATATTTTTGTTTCCAGCGGTTATTCCCGGCATTCGCCTGATATCCTTAAAAAAATGGATATCGGGCAAAATTCGTTTGGGGTTTTTCCTTTAAAAAAAACCCGGCGCTGACTTTAGGCAGCGCTATCTTCAACAAATACGCCAGGGCCCATGGTTGAGCTCATGGTAATTTTCTTGATAAACTGGCCTTTTGCCCCGGATGGCCGTGCCTTGCGAATAGCTTCGATAAAGGCATTGGCATTTTCAGCAATTTTATCGGCATCAAAGCTGGCCTTTGCGATACCGGCATGAACCACACCGGCCTTTTCCACACGGAATTGCACTTCGCCTGCCTTGGCAGCTGTAACCGCAGCTGCCACATCAGGGGTCACTGTCCCCAGCTTTGGGTTTGGCATCAGGCCACGCGGCCCCAGTACCTTGCCCAGACGCCCGACAACCCCCATCATATCAGGGCTGGCAATCACCCGGTCAAAGCCGTCTTCACCATTTTGAATAGCTTCGGCCAATTCTTCTGCGCCAACAATTTCTGCACCGGCAGCCTTGGCTTCTTCAGCTTTGGCATCACGGGCAAATACAGCTACGCGGATGTCTTTGCCGGTTCCATTTGGCATGGCAACAGAACCGCGCACCATCTGGTCTGCATGGCGCGGGTCTACCCCCAGATTGATCGCCAGCTCGATGGTTTCATCAAATTTTGAAGTTGCCCCGTCCTTTACCAGCTTTGCTGCATCGGCAACGCTGTAATTAATAGTGCGGTCAAGGTTGGCGGTTGCCGCCTGCATTCTTTTATTCATTTTGGCCATCTTATCCCTCCACGACTTCCAGGCCCATCGCCCGGGCTGAACCGCTAATCATGGCAACTGCGCCATCCATATCTACCGCGTTCAGGTCTTTCATTTTCTGTTCTGCGATTTCCTTTACCTGCGAGATGGTCACCTTGCCAGCAACAGAACGGCCTGGCTCCTGCCCCCCTTTGGACAAACCGGCTGCCTTTTTCAGGAAATAGCTGACAGGGGCTGTTTTGGTGGTAAAGGTAAAGGACTTATCCTGATAAATGGTGATCACAACCGGCACAGGCATATTCTTTTCCAGGCTTTCTGTTGCTGCATTGAATGCCTTACAGAATTCCATGATGTTCACACCGCGCTGACCAAGGGCTGGCCCAACGGGTGGAGACGGGTTTGCACTGCCTGCCGGAATATTCAGCTTTAGATAGCCCTGGATTTTCTTTGCCATTTTCTTCAACCCTTCTTGCGCGTCATTTCTGACTAATTGCTTTTTTCTTGCGCCTTTATAGTTACGACCATAAATTCAGCGCGATCTTGCTAAAAACTTACCCTGTCTTTTCGACCTGACTATACTCCAGCTCAACAGGTGTTGCCCGTCCAAAGATAGAGACCGCCACTTTCAGGCGTTCTTTTTCATCATCAGCTTCCTCGACCACGCCATTGAAGCTCTCAAACGGCCCTTCGACAACGCGAACCTCTTCACCAATATCAAAGGAGAGTGTGCTGCGCGGACGCTCGACCCCTTCATCCATCTGTTTAATCAGACGCTCGGCTTCGGCTTCGGTGATGGGAACAGGCTTGCCCTTGCCGCCCAGAAAGCCCGTGACGCGGGGCTGGTTTTGTACCAGCGACCATGCCGCATCAGACAATTCCATTTTAACAAGAATATAGCCGGGAAAGAATTTGCGCTCGGACTGCACCTTTGCACCGCGGCGCACTTCGACCACCTCTTCGGTGGGCACCATTACCTCTTCGATTTGATCCTCAAGGCCATGACTAGCAGCCTGTTCAAGTATAGACTGCGCCATTTTCTTTTCAGACCCTGAAAAGACATGGACTACATACCAGCGCTTCGCCATAACTTAAGCCATCCTCAAAAAAAACCAAAAGCCCAGACCCGCTCTCTTATGCCCCAAGGCCAAGAACAAGCTGAACCACGTTAGAAAGCACCAGATCCACCAGCAGGAAAAATACCGCCGCAATTGTTGCCATAATAAAAACAGTCAATGTCGCTAGACCGGTTTCGCGGCGATTCGCCCACGAAATGCGCGAAATCTCCTGCCTTACCTGCCGGACAAACTGTGCGGGCGACACTTTAGCCATAAATGCCTTACCTTTTCAACTGTAAAAACGGGCGCAGACCATACGATAACGCCGCGCTTCGCCTGCCATCTGGTAAAGATTAGCACTAAAGCGCGGAAAACTGTTCGGCTATGTAGCATAACTCCTGCGGATGAAGCAAGCGTTAAGACAGCTTTTTTAAGGTGTTTTTTTTAAAATTATGGTGACAGCCCCTGTCCCTAGCCGTCAATATAGCAAGGTGACGATATCTTTTCCGGGCGACCATCAGGTCAGCATCTTATCCCCGGACAGCGATAAATAACAAAGTTTTAAACCGCATAATGACAGGTGGGCGCAATGAAAACAGGATTTATCGGGCTTGGCAAAATGGGCAGTGTGATGGCACCGCGCCTGGCAGAACAGGCCACCCGGTTACACGGCTTTGACCCGAATTGGCACTTGCCAGCCGATAGCCCGGTTCAGCCCGCCCCCTCTATCGCGGCGTTGGCCGATTGCGAGATTATCTTCACAATGGTGCCTGATGGCAGTGTTGTGGTGAAAATTATTGAAACGCTTTTGGATGCCGGTACAGATGCGCTGTTTGTGGATATGTCTTCCTGCCATCCCGATACCAGCGACCAGCTGGCATCCTTGCTGGCAAAGACTGGACAGCGCGTGCTGGATGCCCCGGTATCAGGCGGTGTGGCCAAAGCCCGCACAGGCGAGCTGATGATCATGACCGGCGGCAATGCCGCAGATTTTGAGCGCGCCGCCCCCTTCCTTGCGGCGATGGGCAAACCGGTTCATATTGGCCCTGCCGGGGCAGGCTATGCAATGAAAGCGCTGAATAATTATGTGTCGGCTGCCGGTCTTGTGACCAGCTTTCAGGCGCTGGCGACGGCGAAAAAATTCGGCATTGCCCCAGGCGATTTTCAAAAAGTGATCAATGCCTCTACCGGCCGCAACAACACAACCGAGGTGAAAATTGACAAATTTGTGCTAACCGAGGCCTATAATTCGGGCTTTGCATTGAATTTGATGGCAAAGGATGTGTCTATCGCCAGCGATATCATTACCCAGAATGGCTTTACCTTGCCTCTGACAGGCGATTTGGCTGACTATCTGAAAGAAGCTTGCCAGCAGCTGGGGGACGATCCCGACCATACCGAGATTTATCGTCATCTGGAATGGCTGGCCAGCGGCCAGAAACGCCCCTAACCTTGCGTAAAAAGACATAAATAGAGAAGATAGCAAATGCAGCAACGCGAAGATTACGGCCAATTTGATTATGTGATTGTCGGGGCAGGTACAGCGGGATGTGCACTGGCAAACCGTTTATCTGCAGACCCGCGCAATCAGGTTCTGTTGCTGGAGGCCGGGGGCTCTGACAATTATATCTGGACAAAAATTCCGGTCGGTTATCTGTATTGCATGGGCAATCCGCGCACCGATTGGGGCTTTAAAACCGCGCCTGCAGACGGGCTGAATGGCCGTTCGTTGAATTATCCGCGCGGACGGGTGATGGGGGGATGCTCTTCCATTAATGGCATGATTTATATGCGCGGCCAGGCTCGCGATTATGATCACTGGGCACAAATGGGCAATCAGGGCTGGAGCTGGGACGAGGTATTGCCCTATTTCAAAAAGTCAGAAGATTATTATGCCGGCGGCGACGAGATGCATGGCAGTGGCGGCGAATGGCGCGTGGAAGAACAGCGCCTGTCATGGGAAATCCTGGATCATTTCAAACAGGCCTGTATTCAGGCAGGCATCCCCGAGACAAGCGATTTTAATCGCGGCAATAATGAGGGGGTAGGCTATTTTCATGTCAATCAGCGCAAGGGCTGGCGCTGGAGCAGTGCAACCGCATTCTTAAAACCGGCAAAATCCAGAAAAAATCTGCATATATTGAGCGGGGCACAGGCAGAAGCCCTCACTTTTTCTGGCCAACAGGTCACCGGAATTGACTTTTTTCATCACAATCAGCGCTGTAATGTGCGTGCCAGGCGTGAGGTGATTTTATGCAGCGGAGCCATCGGTACACCGCATCTGTTGCAACTCTCCGGCATTGGCGCAGAATCCGATATCAAATCGCATGGGATAGAGATGCATCATGCCCTGCCCGGTGTCGGCAAAAATTTACAGGATCATTTGCAAATCCGTACCATCTTCAAGGTTAAAAATATTAAAACCCTCAATGATTATGCCGAAACCCTCAGCGGCAAGATGCGCATCGGGCTGGAATATCTGCTCAAACGTTCCGGGCCAATGTCGATGGCGCCCAGCCAGCTGGGCGCATTTGTAAAATCTGATGCCGGCCTTGAAACGCCGGATTTACAATATCATGTTCAGCCGCTTTCGCTGGATGCCTTTGGTCAGCCCCTGCATCCTTTTTCCGCCTTTACCGCTTCGGTCTGCAATTTGCGCCCCTATTCGCGCGGTGAAGTGAAAATTCGTTCAGCCAACCCGTTTGACAGTCCGGATATCGCGCCAAATTACCTGTCAGATGCCCATGACAGGAAAATTGCAGCCCAATCCATTCGCCTGACCCGAAAGATTGTCGGCCAGAAAGCCCTCAGCCCCTATGTAACACAGGAATTTCTGCCTGGTGCTGAATTTGAAACAGATACCGATCTTGCCCAAAAAGCCGGCGATATCAGTACCACCATTTTCCATCCTGTTGGCACGGCCAAAATGGGCACAGACAAACAGGCAGTGGTGGATAAACGCCTGGCAGTTCATGGCCTGAAGGGCTTGCGTATTGCCGATGCTTCGGTGATGCCGACCATCACCTCTGGCAATACCAATTCGCCAACCCTGATGATAGCAGAAAAAGCAGCCGATATGATTTTGCAAGACAGGCGCAGATAACAGCCTATAGCCTGTCTGCCAGCAATTTTGCGACATGCTCTGCGGTTCTGCCTGTCCCGTCTGATATCTGGCATCTGCAAGAAGTTCCATCTGCCACAATTACCGCATCGGCCTCTGCTGAACGCAGTTTGGGCAACAGGCTGACCTCTGCCATTTTTATCGAGATATCATAGGTTTCAGTGCCATAGCCAAAAGCCCCGGCCATCCCGCAGCAGCTGGTTTCTACCGGCTCTATTTCCATACCCGCCTTTTCCTGTAACAGCCGATGGACAGGACTTAGCACATCAAAGGCTTTTTGATGGCAATGGCCATGCACATAAACCTTCTCGCCGCTTTTTTTCAGGATTAATCTGGCATCACTTGCCAGCAGAAATTCTTCAAAAGTTTGCACCTGTTCTGCGACAATACGGGATTTTTCATCTGCCAGCAGAGCCGGGACTTCATCGCGCAAGGCCAATGTACAGGAAGGCTCCAGCCCGACAATCGCGATGCCCTGTTTGGCAAAGGGATAAAACACCTCTACCAGATGGCGGGCCTCTTCTCTTGCTTTATCGACCAGCCCAACCGAAAGATAGGTGCGCCCGCAACATACCGGCCGGCTGCGCAAACTAGCCGGAATAAAGACCTGTTTGCCTGTATGGGTTAACACCTTTTGAGCGGCACGCAAATTTTCAGGTTCAAAATAGCGGTTAAAGCTGTCGGCAAATAATATCACCGCATCTGCTCCTGTCGCAGAAGAAGCGACCTCGCTATCGTGAAATGGCTGGCCAGACCAGCGCGGCAAATCGCGTTTTGCGGTAAAGCCGGTTATCCGTGCCAATATCGGGGCAATAATCGGCAGATGACGCCGCAAGGCTTGAGCAAAATTGGCAAGCGGGGCAAACCGGCTGAGGATAGGGGCATAGGCTGGCAAAAATCCGACCAGCCTGTCATGCAGGGATAGCCCGTTTTTAGCGGTTTGCAGCGCTGTTACCTCGATTTTCATGCGCGCCATATCAACCCCTGTCGGGCATTCGCGCTTGCAGGCCTTGCAAGAGACGCACAGCTTCATTGTCTCTGCCATTTCATCGCTGGCCATTGCCTCTGCGCCCAATTGGCCGGATAATGCCAGACGAAGGGTGTTGGCACGCCCGCGTGTGCTGTCTTTTTCCTCGCCGGTTGCCCGAAAGGACGGACACATCACCCCGCCAGTTTGTTTACGGCACGCCCCGTTATTATTGCACATTTCCACCGCCCCTTGCAGGCCGCCTGCCTTGCCAGGCCAGGCAGACCAGTCCAGCTGGGTCGGAAAATCATTTATCTGATAGCCGGGGGCAAAACGAAACAGGGAACGGTCATCCATTTTCGGGGCATCGATAATTTTACCCGGGTTAAACATGGCGTGCGGGTCAAAGAGCTGTTTGACCTGTCGGAACAGAGCCGTCATTTCAGACCCAAACATCACCTCGTTAAATTCTGAACGAACAATCCCGTCCCCATGCTCGCCTGAATGCGAACCGCCATAGCGTTTAACCAGCTCAAACGCTTCTTCGGCAATGTTGCGCATGGTTTGCACATCATCCGCCTTTTTCATATCCAGCACAGGGCGCACATGCAAACAGCCCACAGATGCATGGGCATACCATGTACCCTTTGTCCCGTAGCGGGTAAAAATATCGGTAAGGCCAGCGGTATATTCTGCCAGATGTTCCAGGCCAACCGCGCAATCCTCAACAAAGGAAACAGGCTTGGCTGCATTTTTCATGCTCATCATAATATTCAGGCCGGATTTACGCATTTCTGCCACGCGCCCTTGCAAGCCTGCATCAATCGCCTCGACAACCCCGCCTGCCCATTCCCTATCCTTGTCCCAGCCAAAACCCAGCTCTGCCATTACCCCATGCAGTTTTTCCAAACGGCGCAGATTTTCATCCATATCATCTTCGGCAAATTCCACCACCAGCAAGGCGGCCGGCTCGCCGCGCACCACCTCCTCGACAATTGGCTTGAAAATAGCGATAGAACGCGCCAGCTCCAGCATCGTGTCATCAATAAGCTCTACTGCGACCGGATCCAGTTTGACCAAATGCTGGGCAGCATCCATCGCCTTGTAAAAGGTGGGAAAATGGCAAATGCCCATGATTTTTTGTGCCGGTAGTGGCCAGAGCTTTAATTCAATTTCAGTGGAGCAGGCAAGCGTGCCTTCCGAGCCGACCAGAAGATGGCTGAGATTAATGCCGTCACCTGTCTTGCCTTGCGGGCGCGCGGCCATCGCATCCGGCATAAGCGCATCGATATTATACCCCCCCACCCGGCGCAAAACCTTCGGGAATTTCTCGGCTATTAATGTGGCATTCTCGCGCCCCAGCGCTTCCAGATACGGCCATATTTCTGCCAGCTTGCCGGTTGGTTGCCGCTTGTCCAAATCCCCGAACCAGGCTTCGCTGCCATCACTTAATATGGCTTTAATCGCATGAACATTATCGCGCATAATTCCATAGCGAAGCGATCGTCCCCCGCAAGAATTATTCCCGGCCATGCCGCCAATGGTCGCCCGGCTAGAGGTGGAGACATCTACCGGAAACCACAAGCCATGCGGCTTTAGCTGGCGGTTCAGATCATCGAGAACAATACCTGGCTGAACCACGCATCTGCGATTTTCGACATCCAGCGAAACTATCTTGTTAAGGTGCCTGGTTTGATCCAGCACAATTGCGTGATTGACGGTTTGCCCGCATTGCGATGTTCCGCCCCCGCGCGGCAAGACCGCCAGACCGTTTTCCCGCGCGAAATCCAGCGTTATCCGCACATCCTCAACCGTCTCAGGGATCACCACCGCATAGGGCACCATCTGATAGATAGAGGCATCGGTTGCATAACGGCCGCGCGAAAAACGATCATCCAGCACCCGCTTGCCAAGCTGTTTTTTCAAGCCCGCCAAATCCGGTTGCTGATAAGAGTGGGCAGGGTTCATCTGGTTTTTTACATCATCTGGCATATTGAACCTTAGAGGACGTTTGGGAAAAATCGTCAAGTTTCCATGAAAAATGATTCCACAGAACGGAATATGTTTAAAATAATCGACCGGGACGCTTTCTTCCCTACTTGGAATGCGGCATTTGGTATGCCAATATTTAATTGCAAAACCGACCTCTCTTCAATAAGTTTTTCACCTATCAGATAAGTTATTCTGCGTGCAGAACAAGTTGCCATTTAGACAAAACAAGGATGTAACAGACATGGCTAAGAACGGATATAAGGCGGGTAAACATTTTCTTCAGATTCCCGGCCCCAGCAATGTCCCGGACAGAATCCTGCGGGCAATGGATTACCCAACCATTGACCATCGCGGCCCTGATTTTGCCAAAATTGGCGCAGAATGCCTGGCTGGCATCAAAACCATTTTCAAAACTGACAGCCATGTGGTGATCTATCCTGCTTCCGGCACAGGGGCATGGGAAGCCGCCCTGGTGAATGTCTTGCAGGAAGGCGATTTGGTGCTGATGGTCGAAACAGGCCATTTTGCCACGCTTTGGCGCAAAATGGCCAGCCGTCTGGGCCTGGAAACAGAATTTTTAGCCACAGACTGGCGGCGCGGGGCAGATGCTCAGGCAATTGAAGATCGCCTGCGCAAAGATAGCGAAAATAAAATCAAGGCTGTTTGTGTTGTCCATAATGAAACCTCTACCGGTTCGACCAGCCGCATAGATGAAGTGCGCGCCGCCATGAATGCCGCAGGGCATGACGGGCTATTGATGGTCGATACGATTTCCTCGCTTGCCTCGATAGATTATCGCCATGATGAATGGG
Organism: Alphaproteobacteria bacterium; assembly: GCA_038121125.1. Taxonomy (GTDB): domain Bacteria; phylum Pseudomonadota; class Alphaproteobacteria; order Puniceispirillales; family Puniceispirillaceae; genus JADHLI01. The sequence goes on along the minus strand of JAYOMZ010000018.1, from coordinate 21,287 downwards.
GGGTGGATGTTACGGTTTCAGGCTCGCAAAAAGGGCTGATGCTGCCGCCTGGCCTGTCCTTTAATGCCGCGTCCGAGCGGGCAATCAGGACAGCGGAAAAAGGCGGTATGCGCCGCTCTTACTGGGACTGGCAGGAACAGATTGAAGCCAATAAATCAGGCGCCTTTCCCTATACCCCGGCGACCAATCTGCTCTATGGTCTGAAAGAAGCAATAGATATGCTGCATGAAGAAGGGCTGGATAATGTTTTTGCCCGCCATGACCGCCATGCAGAGGCTACCCGCAAAGCGGTACAGGCCTGGGGGCTGGAAATTTTATGTGCCGATCCAAAATATTATTCCAGTGTCCTGACAGCCGTGATGGTACCGGACGGCCAGAATGCCGATGCCTTGCGTAAAGTTATTCTGGATAATTTTGATATGTCACTGGGCAATGGGCTGTCCAAAGTAGCAGGTAAAGTGTTCAGAATAGGCCATTTGGGCGATTTCAATGACCTGATGCTGCTGGGCACGCTAAGCGGCGTGGAAATGGGATTGTCGCTGGCCGGTAT